>NZ_CP109785.1:1305074-1957612 GCF_025913575.1 Halocatena marina
TCAGGGCACAATGGATGCCAGTGGAGTTTGCACGAAAGCGGCCAAAGCGATTCACAATTAGAACGTCACGAAATATTCAGCACCCCCGCTGAAAGGATAGTGGTTCGTAATGGAAGTGTGACTGTTCTCTCAGGCTGTCGCTCCTCCATCAATATGGATAATCTCTCCAGATACATATTCCGACACGTCCGATGCGAGAAACAACGCCACGTTACTCACATCATCCAAGGTTCCCAATCGATCGAGTGGGATGTTCTCCGCCCGATCCGTGACCCACGATGGGTCCTCTTCTCGGACCGTCTCGTTCATCGATGTTTTCGTCGTCCCTGGAGCGATCGCGTTTACGGACACACCGTGAGGTCCATACTCGACGGCGAGTTGCTTAACGAGCGTGTTAACGCCACCTTTGCTTGCACAGTACGCGGGTAGATTCTCAACCCCACGAGATCCTGCTTCTGATGTAATGTGGACGAGCGAACCCCCAGTTTCCATCAGAGACGGAAGCACTGCCTTGCTCAGGCGAAGTGACCCGAGGAGATTGACGTCGACGACGGCCTTCAAGTCCCGCTCGGACGCTTTGTGAAGTGGTCCTCGCGTGAGTACTCCTGCGCTGTTTACCACGACATCAAGATCGTCGAACTCACCGGTCGCAGTAGCGACGGCCTCTTCAATCGAGTCTATATCACGGACATCGCACTCAATTGGAAGGCAGTTCTCGCCTCGGTTCGTGGCGATTTCTTCGAGATCATCCTTCGAGCGCGCCGCGATAGCGACATCAGCGCCGTTATCGAGGTAGGTGTTGGCGATCGAGCGTCCCATACCTCTGCTTGCACCCACGATCAGTGCATGCGTATTCGATAAGTTACACTGCATTACAGTCGGGTTGACTGTACCGACGCTCATAACTGTGGGTGGTCGTCATCACGACACCTCACTCGCACACTGTGTGACGATGAGTGAGTCGAGAGCCTACCAATATATTATTCAGCAGTAGCATTCACAAACATGGACAAAATTTCAACAAATGACGATTCAGGGAATTCGATCAAATCTGTTGAAACAGGATTCAAAATAATTGAATACCTCCATGACGTCGAAGTGGCAACCGCGACAGAGGTAAGCAACGAGCTTGACCTACCTCTCAGCACAGCTCACGTTTATCTGAAAACATTAGAGCAAATCGGATACGTCGTCTGCGAGAGCCAGAACTACCGAATTGGACTTCGATTTCTGCATCACGGCGGAGTCGCCCGACACAAACTCCGGATCTACCAAATAGCAAAGCACGAAATCTCTGATCTCTCTGAAAAAACACAAGAAGTCGCCAATCTGGGAGTCGAGGAGAATGGACAACGGGTCCTTTTACAGAAAGCCGAAGCTCCCGAGGGGGTATACGACAACCCACCGATCGGACAATTTACGAATATGCACTGGACAGCCCTCGGAAAAGCGATGTTGTCGACGATGTCGCCTGAACAAGTGGAGAAGATCGTAAGCGTACACGGTCTTCCCAAAGCGACAGAAAACACAATCACGACACTCGATACCCTCGTTGAGGAGCTGGATAGAACTCGTGAGCGTGGATACTCGATCGAGGACGAAGAGCGACGGCGAAGAATTCGGGCTATTGGCATCCCGATAGAGATATCTGACGGCGTGTCATCCACAAGCGCTATATCGGTTTCAGGACCTCGCAGTCGAATCCAGAAGAAAGAAGACGAGATAATTGATGCGTTGTACAACACTGCTAACGTGATAGGACTCAAATGCAATCATTATTGAGGTAAGTTCAATGCTTTTGGAGTCAACGAATGGGTTGTCTAAATTACGAATGTACGCCTGTAATCGACATTTGCAGTTTCAGCAGGAGAGACGTCAGAACAGCCCACCGAAGCAGCAGTACAGAACGGATGGATTGTATTGTTGATAACGTTTGCGTGCTCGCCACGTGAACAATCATTAATTACTATGTTTTGGTAGGCCCACATGCATCGCAAGTGGCGTATATCCACACATGATTAGAAGCAGTGAACTTCTAATTGTTTTCATCTATTGGAAGAATACAGTTCGACGACACTGAGTGATTTCCCTTGATTCAGTCCTCGTTCGATAGACTCTGAATCGATATCAAAGAGTTTTAACAGTCAACGAGGACAGATATTACAATCGTACCTTCGTAATGGTTCGGAAAACTGGAACTCTTCACGAAGAGACAGTTGTCGCCACGACAGCTGTTTCTATCAATCTGACTATATCATTCACACGCTCTATTGTAGATAATAAGTAAAAGTATCTACTCGACACGGGAGAAACCACGACTAACACCACAATGGAAATTCTACTGCGCAGAGTTTCCTCTGTCAGCGAAAGCGCTCACTGTACCAACTATTAGCGTCGGTTTCGACCACTGACAATGACTCAACTCCGGCTGCTGCATGGCACTTTCACGGAGGATACGTGGTCGATCGATATCCATCTCCCTCGAAGTAATTTTCCGTGTGAGCAGACGTAGTAATGTATGAATCAGTCCGAATCCCAGTCTATTGCTATTCTTGATCGTTAGCTGTAAGATACGAGTTTGATATAAGTCCAGATCCGACTAATTCGTCATCGGGTGGTTGTCGGTGGATTCGTATCTAATGGATTTCTTGAGAATATTGTGACTGAACGACGCGTACGATAATCGATTTATCGAACCATGCTAGACACGAGAATAGATGGAGAGAAGGGTAGTTGCCTGCCTGAAGATGAGTGATCACTTCTATCCCTCACGATACTAATGATTAGATATTTTCATTCTATACTTCGATCTACCATCTCATATTTTTCTATTCGGGATTAAAAGAACAGACTATAATCATTAATGAGGCGTCACGAAGGTTGTAGATCTTGTGCTAGAGCCTTGTTCCGTGTGAACTCGTGAATTCTCAAGGAAGATCGGACGCTGCTGATCGATCAGGCGATAAACGGTCTGTATCCCCTGTGAGTACCGGGAACGTAGTTGAAAGTAGTTTAAATGAATCTTGATATAGTGAACGGAATTCACAAATGGTCTCACTGTGCAACATCACTCGAAACACTGAGTGAACGCTATAGCACCGGCGAGATTATAGCAAGTGACTGGGCAGAGAGATGTACTCGTGACCGAACGTACTCTGACAGCGTCGCCAACAAGACTATGTTAGCCACCGCTCTCGCGGGAGCTTCTTTTGAGTACAGCGGTCGAGCCTATCGACAGCTTTTGATTATAGTAGACTCTGTTGAAATCCTTAGTGAGTTACAGGTTCAGTCGGTAGTTTGAGTAGATGCAGACCCTCCCAAAGTCTCGGTTGCTCCGGTTTGTCGAGGAAGCATTTCAGTTAGCGCAACGTGCCGTAGCTCGATACTCCTCGAAGTTCTCGAAGCAACGCTACACGCTCCATCAGCACATCGTTCTCCTCTGTCTCAAGGTTCGGAAGAACACGACCTATCGTATACTCCTCGACGAACTCATTGAAATGCCCCGTATTCGGAACGCGATCAATCTCACTGAACTGCCTGCCCCATCAACACTGTGCAAAGCGTTCGATAGACTCGATATGGCTGTCTGGCGAGTGCTGCTCAAACTCTCTGTTTCACTGCTCCCGACCAACGGCGTTGCGGGGATTGATGCTTCGGGATTCGACCGCAGTCACGCCTCGAAACACTACACGAAACGAGCCAAACTCACGATTCAGCAACTCAAAGTAACACTGTTAGTCGATTCCAAAGTGAATGCTGTCCTTGATTTACACGTGACGACGACACGAAAACACGATAGCCAGATCGCTCCGTCGTTGATCAAACGAAACCCTGAGACTATCGACATCCTGCTCGGGGACAAAGGGTACGACGACCAGAAAATCAGACGGCTTGCCCGTCAACACGAGATACGTCCACTAATTAAGCATCGTGAGTTCACATCGCTTCACAAGGCATGGAACGCACGCTTAGACGCCGACCTCTACGGCCAACGGAGTCAATCAGAGACAGTCAACTCAACGCTCAAGCGGAAGTACGGCGCGTTCGTCCGTTCACGACGCTGGTGGAAACAGTTCCGTGAACTCGCTCTTGCGTGTATCGTCCACAATCTTGACCAAGCAATCTAACGACCAGTGCAGGTGGTGGAGGTAGCGTTCTATGTGGTCCGTTAAACGAGAGCACTCAACTGTTCCTCTATGGTTTCTTTTTGCTGGAATCCAGTCATCTGTGTCTGTACTTCACCATTACCCAGAATGACCAGTGTCGGGACGGCCTGTACGCTATACTCGTTCACAGTTTCAGTCTCCTCTTCTATATCGACGTGCGAGAACTCTACATCCTCGTATTCTTCATCAAGTTCGTCCAAAATTGGACGCAGTTGTTTGCACGGGCCACACCACTCTGCACGGAAACCAATTACTTCGACAGACATTCAGATTACACCTTTTACAGCGAGTCCGAAGTACTTTTTCAATTGTAACACTGGTACGTCAACTGAATGATTGCTAAGTTCGCACGTGGAGTGTACAGTAGATTCACGTGAATAAATCTCTAAAGAAGAGGATTTCAACAGAGCCTTATAGTATTATTCTTCAGTTCGGCTTCTGAAGGTCGTTAAGGACGTTTCGGGTGAACGCTTGGAGCCGCTTATCTGGTGTGAGCACTTCCGGCTTGTATTCCTTGATGTCTGAGAGTGGCCAGATTGTACTCGCCCACGAGGGATCTGGATCAAGTCGCCAGTTATAGCCGAGTGATCCTGTGCTGAATACGTGCGCGCCCGATGATGCCTCGTACGCCACCGCGTCGGCATTGGCGTCGCGGTGAACAGATGTCGGCAGAAGATCCTCGTCAGCAGTCCCTTCCTCGTAGTGGAAAAACGTCGTCAGTTCGCTCGGGGCACAATCCTCACGGATGTAGTCCCATTCGTGGCCAATGCAGCCAACGACTGTGTCGCCGGCTTTGAATCCTGTGTTGCGCATCCACGGGTGATCGAGCGCATCCTCAACGACAGTGTAATTAGGAGCCGCCTCACGTCCCGCCCCGGTCCCCATGACCCCAAGCAGTTCACACTCGGGCCGTGGATCAGGAAGATCTCGGAACAAGCCCGTTTCATCTTGCGTGTCAGCCATTGGATCGTCCTCTACGTTCTCTTTGTAACCAACGATCGTCCGATCGTCCTCGTAGCGAATCTGCCAGAGGGCAGTGTTTGCTGCAAGAAACGCAACGTTTGTTCCCGCATCCCGAGCTGCCTCGAACCCGTCGCGTTGGGCCCTGCTCCAGTACTCGTCGTGGCCTGAACTGATGATAAGATCGTGCCTTTGGAGCATCTCTGGATTGCGGTGGACATCGCTGTCCATGACGTACGAGACGTCATACCCCTCACGTTCGAGAAATCGAAGCGCGTGGATAGCGTAGCTCATGTGGAGTCTCGGTGCCTGTCGCGGACGGTCGTACGAAACGACATCCGCCGATTCCGTCCCGTTGTCGGTGTCCTCGTCAGTACTCGTGAATCCGTAGAGACTCTTTCCACCCCATCCATTGTACGCCTGTGAGGTGGCGTAGGGTAACTGAACGAGCAGCTTCGAGGGCTGTGCATCGTCCCGGGGACGGACTGCAAACGCGTGTGCCGTTGAGTCGCCTTTGTGTTTGCCACCAGTGCGAACGAACTTCGCCAAGTACAGTCCCGTCGTCCATTGCTTCGTCGTCTCAGCTCTGTCTGTGACCGGCCAGTTGCATTGAACTTTCCCCAATTGATCGGGATCAGGGATCGGCTGGACCGTGCCCCTCGACTCGGGAAGGCAGGCTACTAACCGTCCACCATCGCCGCCGTACCAGCCCAATCGATAGATCTCAACGCGGTACGATGACGGTGGGTCCGTGCTGACGTGAAATTCGACGGCTTCGCCAGATGTGATACTCGTCTGTGAGGTGTATCCCTCTATCCGGTGGGTTATTCGCCACGGCCGCGATCGAATCGGTAACGACGGAAACCAACGAGCGTCACCAGACTTTCTGTTCTCCACTGTGATAGGGTTCGCTTTCACTGTCCCAGCGGACGCCGTTGCACCAGCCACTGAAAGGGCCGCTGCCCCGGCAACTGTTCGCAGATAGCCCCGTCGGGAGACGTTCCCGTCTGATACACCGTCGCCGGTGCTATCCGCAAACTTGTCGTCGGACATGACACTCCCCAAGATGGCTCAATCAATAAAGATTTCTATTGTGAATGTCGGAAATCGCCCTGCTTAGGCCTTCATTCCCGTGAATTCGGCATGGTATACTGCTGCACTGTATCGCTTTCTTCGTGTAATTTCTCATGGAGGTATGAGTACTGATCCCCTCATTTCTTGAACAATCGTCATCTAATTCCACATATTCTACATCAAACACAATTAGTTTGTAATAAAACTTACAGTAGATAAAAACCGAACCTACGCATCATACTTCTTATACAATTTCTTGTTCAAGATGAATTGTCTGGTGAGAAATTGGGTGTTTTGGATGGACTCGGCGTTGATTACAGCGACTTCGAAAGATATGTTGTGGTCTGCACGATTGGTCAATCAAGCTCGCTCCAAACGGGTCGTCGTTGACACTCTGTCGTAGTGCAATTAGCAGTCGTCGATCGAGCCTGCATTCGGCATCACTCTCGGAACGTACTCGCCGAGAACCCGCCGTCGACAGTGAGTATCTCTCCTGTGGTGTAACTGGCTGCGTCACTAGCGAGATAGATGACTGCGCCCGCTATCTCTTCGGGACCTCCCATCCGCCCACCGACCGTTCGCTGCTCGATCGTCTCGTGGCGTGGTGTTCCTTCGGTGTAGGTTCCTGTGGTCTGCTCAGAGACGATGAATCCTGGTCTGACTGCATTCACTCGAATTTCGGGACCGAGTTCCTCAGCGGCGACTCGGGTGAACGCATCGATACTTCCCTTAGCTGCAGAATACGCTGCAAGGTTCGGGATAGCCAGTCTCGCCGACAACGATGCAATATTGATAACAGATCCAGTGTCCATCGCATTGGCGAACACCTGCGTCGCCCGGTACGTGCCGTCTATCTGGAGATCAAACACGTCCGCCCAGTCCTCCTCAGAGGCTTCAAGGACGTCTGTGCGTGCGATGTAGCTCGCAGAGTTGACAAGTATATCGACCCCACCGAACACGTCGAACGCATCGTGCTGTAGTCGCTCGACGGACTCCCGATCGGTCACATCGCAAGTCAGCTCGGCCGTGTCGGCTCCGAGTTCTCGGAGCGACGCTGCCGTGTTCGCTACCTTCTCTTCGGTCCGACTCGCGGCGATCACGTCGGCTCCATCGGCCGCGAATGCCTTGGCGACTGCTTGTCCAATGCCGCTCGTACCGCCAATCACGACAGCTCGCTTGTTCTCGACGGTCACTGGTGTATGCGTAAAATCGTCATTCATGACAGGATAACCGCAAAGCACCGACTTAGTGATTGTGGTGAGCCAAGCGTCGTTCGGAGAATGGTTTGAGTGCTTCTTTTCGACGATCGATCGACGCGGCGCGGGAGGTACATAAGAGACGGTGTCGATTGTCATCTGATTCGTCGAACTACTAACTGGGTCAGCTCCTATTGCTCTCGAATTCGAGTCTCGTTCAGTGCGCTCCCGTGCGTACAGGTGCGTACTGTGCTCGATATTCGATAGAGGCTACGTGAAGACGAACCATGAAACAGTATCGTTCATAGCCCATTCGTAGGTTAGCAGTATCGAACCGATGGAAATCATCCGACGGGTTATTTTTTAAAACGCTCTCTGACTTTTCATCACTGTTGAGATAGTCTAATCGAGATCACTACGTGGCGAATGGGACTGTGTCTGGGCAGATGTCGATCGGTTCTCAAAGCCCCACAAGCCGCGGCTATCTACTCGTGCGTCGGCTTCGATCGTTCCGAACGTCTCCCGAAGAGTGAACTCCGAATCGTCATACCGACGGGCGTACCCCCGCTCAAGCAACGCACGATTGAAATTCGTCTCGCCCTTGTAGACGTACACGACGAGTCGCCCGTGGGTGTCGCGTCTATCAGTGTCTGGGTCCGTAACAATGCGAACCTGCTCTCCAACCAGTTCGGTACGGGTGAATGTAGTTGCTCTATCTCCCCACAGCAAGAGCCAATTGCGACCCCGGGGTGTGTCAGGAATCCCGTATTCGTCGGGGGTCTCATAGGCGGTGTTGGTTTCCGGGGTGTCGACTCCAAGCAGGCGAACAAGATCGATCTTGCCATCCGAATACGCAACTTCAACTGTATCTCCATCGATGGCGCGCGTGACTGTTACCGATCGTTCTATCCCATCGTCAGTCGGGTTATCTGGTCTCGGAATGGGCGTCGGTGGTGGCTCAGATGTCAGTGTCGCTGTCGAAGTGACTGTGGGCGTCGCTGGTTGTGTTGTGGATGGTGAGGCTGTTCGTTCGGGGCCGACCGTGGAGGGGGATAAAGTGTCTGTCGCTGTTCCTGTCTGTATCTGTGTCTGTGTCTGTGTCCCCGAACTAGTTGCGATCAAGTGAATCGGTGTCGATGCTGGAGTCGACGCACGCGTGGTGGATGTCTGTGATACTGTTGCTGTCGGAGAGGACGTTTCCGTGGATTCGGGCGTCAATGAGGCTGGCTCATTATTGCTCCCGCATCCAGCAAGGGGGACGACAAGCAAGAGCACAAGTAACAGCACACGTATCTTGCTGGTCATTGCTGCTCCGCTAGCGGAGGTAATATGAAATAAGCTTTCTGTGTCTGCGGCCATTGGACACAATCAGAGTAACTGGGAGTCTATCCTCCATGCTTAGTGTTTTCTCCTGTGTGGTGAGGTGGTTTCTAACCGTTTCGTCACGTTGTTCATCACGTCTGGAACCACCGCGTCGTGTGTCTGAATTCAGGTTTCTCCCGATTTTGTTCGCTGAGCTGATCAGCCGATTCAATCGAGTGGGCTGGTTGTTGGGGTCTCCTGTGCCGATCGTACACTCTGAATCCGCCACCGCAAGAGACCAACGCAGACCAACCCAACAATCAATGCAATATTAATAATATAGAGCGCGGTCGTGTAACTCCCCGTCGTCTCAAGAATTGTCGACGCCAATGTCGGTCCTGCAACACCTGCAACACCCCAGGCAGTAAGGCTGTAGCCGTGAATCGCTCCGAGTTCCTTCGTGCCGAACAGATCACCGATGTATGCAGGAAGACAGGCGAATCCCCCGCCATAGCACGTGATAATCAAGAATAGGAGTCCTGCGAGAATCCACGCTCCCGAGATCTGTGGCATGAGGAAAAAGACGAGGATTTGAATAGCGAAGAAGATTGCGTACGTCGTTGTTCGACCAATATAATCCGATATACTGGCCCAAAAGATCCGGCCACCACCATTGAAGAGGCCAATATAACCAACAATAAACGCTGCAGTTGTCGCAGTCGCACCGCCGATCGACTGGAGCATCGGTGACGCGAAGGCTAGTAACATAATTCCTGCAGATACGTTTATGAAAATGATGAGCCAGAGCAGATAAAATCGTGGTGTTTTCCGTGCTTCCCTCGCTGTCAACTCTTCGAGGTCAGTCGAGGCACTGACGCCATCTGAACTCTCTTCTTCGAGATCTGTTTCATCCATACTATCCGGAAGCCATCCGTCGGGCGGCTTCTGAAGATAACTCGCGCCCGCAGACATCAAGACGAAGTATCCGATTCCGAGGACGTAGAAGGCGACAGGGATACTGAACGTCTGTATCAGATAGTTCCCGACAGGGCCAGTCACCAATGCCCCAGCACCAAAGCCCATGACAGCCAATCCTGTTGCCATTCCACGCCGATCAGGAAACCACTCAACGAGGGTGGAAATTGGGGAGATATACCCAATCCCGAGACCCATTCCTCCAATTACACCATAGGTCCCAAGGAACAGAACGAGGCTTTCCATCTGTACACTAATGCCAGCTCCAACCGTTCCGAGCCCATACAAACTGGCTGCTGTGAGGCCAGATCGTCTTGGACCGTACTTCTCAACGAAAATTCCCAGAAAGGCAGCAGTTAGCCCGAGAACGAAAATCGCAATTGTGAATGCGAGCGTTACATCGGATACTGCCCATCCGACAGTTGAGTGTAGTGGATTCTGGTAAATACTGTACGCGTACACTCCACCAATTGAAAGGTGGATTGCAACAGCCGAAAGCGCGATTAGCCAACGATTTTTATCGGTTTCCATAAGTTACATTCCCTAACAACAAGCGCTATCCGATATAATAAATTATTGTTGTAGGAAGATATTTCTTAATCTAAACTATATTATATGAATTGTCGAGTGAGATGATCAAATATTCGATGATGGCTGATGTTGGTTGTTGGGGGACGTATTCGTGAACAACCGCTAAATCGCCTCGTGGATGATTGAATCTCTCCTCATTCTACGAATCATCGTTTGACACCACTGATCACATACTGGAAGCGATACCTTATCATCGATATCCCAACTAAACACGAACGTGACCATTACTACGAACTGTTGCACACGTCAGCACGTTACGACCACCCGGTTTATAATGTCGCGCGGCGACAGGAGAGGTGGGATGTATGACAGCTGAGACGTTTGAAACGTATGCGGCTGCCCGAACGGACGCACGCTTTACCGAGTGGCTGCGTGAACGCTCCGAACCGGACTGGGCCGATGCCACTGAGCACCGGTTCGTGCGTGAACTCGGTGACGGGACCCTCGATGACGCACTCTTCCGGCGCTATCTCGTGCAGGATTATGCATTCGTCGGAACTCTTACGAGCGCCTTCGGCTATGCAGTCGGTCAGGCACCGACAATGGAAGCAAAAGGGAGATTGTCGGAATTTCTAGGGATACTAACCGACGAGGAGGACAACTACTTCGAGCGCTCGTTCGACGAGTTAGACGTTCCTGACAGCGACAGAATAGATCCATCGAAGGCAGACGTCACCGAAGCGTTTGAGGATCTATTGATTCGAGCCGCAGTTCAGGGAGGCTACGAGGAGGCACTCGCAGTGCTCGTTCCCGCGGAGTGGGTTTATCTGACGTGGGCGACTGCACCATCAAAACCTCCTGAGACGTTCTATTTTCGAGAATGGATCGAGATCCACAACACGCCAGCGTTCGAGACGTTTGTCGAGTGGCTACGATGCGAACTCGATAAGTACGGACCGAGTCTCAGCGAGCATCGACAGCGTCGCATCGAGCGTCTCTTCTGCCGGACCGTAGCGCTCGAAGTTGAGTTCTTCGATGCGGCTTACGAATAAGGTGAAACAGTGATCAGGGGTGGTACTCATTCGTGTATTGCTCGTTGGTCGTTATCAGTTCAGCCGTGTGTTCTCCGACTTCGATTATGTCCTTCCATGGATCAAATGACATCGATAGTATCACAAAGAAAATTATCCAGTGATATTATAATGTGGTAAGACTTTTGCACACTGACCCAAGAGCACGGTGATATGTGTCCGAACGAGACGAGATTCGATGTATCGTCGGTGACGGAAGGTAGCTGGCGGACGTATCTTTCCAAGATGGGTCCTTCGTGGATCGCTGGTGCTATCGCCGCCGGCCCTGCAACGATGGCGAGTGTGATCACAGCCGGTGCAACGTTCGGCTATACCCTACTGTGGGTCGTGATTCTCTCCGCGATACTCGGGGCAACCGCTCAGTATCTTGCAATGCGACTCGGCCTGCTAACCGAATCAGGAATCGTCTCTGTTGTCGAACAGCATCTCGGTGAGGGGTGGGCATGGGTGCTGGTTATTGACACCGTTCTCGCAGCGGGACTCGCCCAGCTGGTGATCATGAAAGGCGTGGCGGATATCAGTGCAACCGTCACGGGGAGTGATGCACGGATTTGGGGCGTCACGTGGGCCATCATTCTTGCTCTTGGATTGGCTGGTCACGGCTACAGGTTCATCGAACTCTTAGCAAAATTCCTCGTCATCGCTGTCGTCATCGCTTTCTTCGCATCCCTATTTTTCGTCCCTATCGACGCGTCTGGTGTTGCAGCGGGACTCATCCCTCAGATTCCAGCAGGCGTCGACGGTGCGCTCGTTGCGGCTGGAATCCTTGGTGGTGCCGTCCACATCACACTCATCACGATGCACTCCTACACGATGCACTCTAAGGGCTGGACGTCACGCGAGTATGGACTTGCAACGTTCGATGTCGGCACATCGATGCTTATTGCCTTTGGCATCTACAGCTTTGCAATCTTTATCGTTGCTGCGGGCGTCCTGCACTCGCCTACTGTGGCTGCGGCGGAACTCTCCGCAGTGGCTGCTGCTCAGGCGCTTGGCCCATTAGTCGGAACAAACGCCAAGTGGCTATTTCTCCTCGGGTTGTGGGGTGCAGCCGTCTCTACACTTGGCGGTAACACCATCGTTCCTCCGTATCTGATCGCCGATAAGCTAGGGTGGCGAACAGAGGTCTCCGACATTCGATACCGTGTGCTCTTGGCCGTCGTGGCACTGCTCTCGGGGCTAGGCGCGTTCGTCGGAGGATCCTTTTTTCCGCTACTGGTGCTTGTGCTGGCGTTCGGTCTTATCGGAACACCATTTGCCATCGTCGTCGTACTGTATCTTCTCAATAGCGAGGCGGTCCCGGAATCGAACTCGACGCTCGCAAATCTCGGCGGGATTATTCTCCTTGCAGTCACTACTATTCTCGCCGCTAACTTCGTCCGCACCCGAGTGCTTGGAAACCTCTCTGAACCTGTACCCTTGTTCGTCGCAGTCTTCGCTGCGGTGCTCGGAATCATCACCGTCGCTCTGATCGGTAAGTTTGTTCGTGAAGCTCTCGCTAGCTCCGTAATACAATGACGGATTTCCCATTCGAGCTGTCGGGGTCAACGCTCATCACAGGACCCTCAAACGTCGGCAAGACTCGACTGACGGCCCGTGCTCTCGACACGTGGGTGATGCGCCACGGGCCTGACGGTGTCGTTGTCTTCGAATTTGGACCCGAGTTCGAACACGAGGGACGTATCCTCGGCCGACACCTCTCGCGGTTTGGAACACTCCCAGACGATGTGTGGCTGGGCGGTTTTGATGCTTATGCGCCTCGTGCTGAGGGAGCGACGAATGAGGAATCTCAAAAGCTTGCTGCGGAAAACGCCGACCGAGCAAAGCGCATCATCGAGTCTGCACCAACCGATCCACAAGCAGTGTTTGTCAATGATGCATCAATACCGTTTCAACACGAACGGAGTCTCCCGAAGAGCCTCATCGAGTACTGTGATGGCTCAGATGCAGTAGTGGTGAACGCGTTTGAAAGCGACGAACTCGGGTCAGAGGATGACGTCTCTCAGCAAGAACGTGAGGCGCTTTCTGTCTTTCAAGCGTGGGCCGATCGAGTGATACGACTGGAGTGAGACCGACCTCGTGTTTTCATCAACGGAGAACAGCGCTGTGAGCCGCTCGAATCAAAAACTGCTTCTATTCAGTAGCACAGCTCGAGTAACTCTCTACTGTGCGTGGGCCTCGCGCAATCCGTTGATATCGATTTTCTCCATCTGGAGCAGTGCTTCCGTGACTTGTGCTGAGGTTTCGGCGTCTTCTTCTAAGATGTCGGAGAGGACTGCTGGCACAATTTGCCACGATACGCCGTACGGGTCCTCCAGCCAGCCGCACTGTCCTTTCACCCCACCATTTTCTGTGAGGCCGTCCCAGAAGTAGTCAACTTCTTCCTGATCCTGACAGTCGACAATGAAGGAAATTGCCTCGCTGAAGCCGTAGTCGTGTTCTCTTGCGCTATCCATTGTCACAAAACGCTGTCCTTCGATCGTAATATCGGCAAACATGACCGTTCCTTCCTCGTCAGGTCCTTCATTTGGGCCGTACCGGGTGATTTCTCCGACGTCTGATTCACTGAATATCGACGTGTAGAAGGAAATCGCTTCCGCTGCGTTACCACACTGATCGCCGACGAACATCAGTGACGGGACGATCTTCTGCTCAGGTCTGTCGTCATCGAACATCAACTGCCATGAGACGCCATACTTGTCTTCGGTCCAGCCGTATCTATCGCTAAATGGGTATGTATCGAGTGGCATATGCTCTCTCCCCCCATCCGACAATTCTGCCCAGAGTTGGTCTACTTCTTCTTTCGTGTGGCAGTTAACGATGAATGACACAGCGGGCGTAAATCTGAACTGTGGTCCGCCATTGAGAGCCACAAATTCCTGCCCTTCCAGCTCAAATGCCACAGTCATGACGCTCCCTTCTGGTTGGTCGGAGACAGCGGCTGATGCTGGATCGTACTGAGTGACTGTCCCAAGAGTCGAATTGTCAAAGACTGAGACGTAAAACTTCGCAGCTTCTTCGGCTTCTGTATCGAACCACAAGTTTGGTGTGAGTTTTTGCATGGTTTTGCTCTGTTCCATCTTCTACTGACTGGAATCGTTCCGCTCGCATTTTTGCTTCTGCATCTATTCGATATTTGATACCACTTCCATCGTGATTTGGCTCTTCCTGTTGCTTACGTTTCATCGGCTCTATTCAGAGCATTCCACAGAACGGTATGATGCTATCAAATCTCCCTAGTGTATGATTTTTCAGAGGTGAGTTATCCAGTGGGGTATAGGCCTTCAAAGAAGAAATAGACATGCCGAGTGGGGTGAAAGTGTAACTAACTCACAGATATTCATACGATACCTGTGATGGAAATGAGTGTACAATCAAGGGTCTCGTCAGTGGTCATTTCCGGCTCTGAAATAGTGAGTTGTACCCATTGACGGTTCTTTGATCAATATGGTGACTGTTTGAAGCAACAATGAGTACCCACTATTGGCTGAAGCACGTTGTGGCGACGGATCTGAAGTACGTCGTTGGTGAGATATTCAGCGTTTTTAGCAGATCATGGTGAGCCAACATTTCCTTTAAGTGGTTCTGGCGACAAGGTGAAGATATAGACGAGGTTCTGAACGGAGCTATATTTCTCTACACCTTCCAAGTGAGATCTATCGGTGATTCACTGGTTAATGGACATTACCAGATTGTTTAGTAAATCTACTCTGATCCCAGTATTTTATATTATTCACCACCGAATATTAGGGTAATAAGCGACTCTAATGCTGATCATAAACCCTGTCTGCTGGCACGCATCTCGGTCATGGAGAGATGACTCATTCGTACCCTTGCTTCACGAGTCGCAACCGAGGCGTTGGCTCACTCATAAAGCGCCACCAACATTCTGGAACGACCTCTTGCTATACAGTGGAAGATCGATCAATTCCCAATCACCGAAGTCCAGTATCAACGCCTATGTCCGATATTTGCAGTGCGCAGTTTTGCCTGAGAATTGCTATCCGCTCTCCTGTGCGCACCGACCGTCTGATCACTCACGACGAGACCGTCAACAATGAGCGACGTCAACCGCGGGGATAATCGAAATGCCTGATCGGCGCACCCGTCGTGGGGACCGCTCTCGTCCCCGAGATAGTCGCCGTCAACAGCCACCTGCTCATCATCCGTGGATTGAAAGCATTCTCATTTGTCACTCTTATCTCATTCTCACCGTGACCTGTGTCGGTCAAATTCTCCACGAATACGCCCATAAACGTGCGTGTGAGTACCTAGATGTCACGGTAGAGGATGTCTGCTACTTTCGGTTTGCCGTCCCACCTGGCTACGTCAGCTATCGGACACCACGATACTACAGGGACCGAGTCGGCATTGCTCTGGCCCCGATTTTCAGTAACACGTTGATCGCGGCTGTCCTGCTCTGTGGCATGATCGGTGGGCTTGATCGGTGGGGAATTCCGCCGCTTTCAGCGGACTTCTTCAGAGCTTGGATTGGATTTATTGGCACTGGCTGGCTCGGATTCGCCTGTGCGATGCATGCCGTCCCAAGTCGCGATGACGCCAATCTAGCATGGGAGGCCACCGTCGAACAGTTCCCCGCGATCGGCACAGTTCTTGCGCTCCCACTCGTCGTACTTGTGTACACGCTCTCACGGCTCGATTGGATTGGTATCGACTATCTCTACACGGCTGCGCTCTTTTCTGGGGTGTTTTCGCTCTATCACTCTGTGCCACTTCTCCAAATGACTGTTCAGACTTTACTTCAACTTCTGAGTGGCGTGTGACCGCTTTCGCCGTGCTACTTCAATAAGACAGAACAGTTCTTTCACTCAGATGACGGAAATGATACTTCGGTGAATATACAATCAAAAGATAATCGGGCGCTCTTGTCAAATAGCCCAAGTAGCGACGCGAGAAGAGACACAGGAGAGATCTATCACCGATTTACCAATAGGAGTTCTCGTCATTCACGCAGAGCCAGAGAGAAGGTGGGCCGTCATGTGAGCGAGGGCCCAGTCGAGGGTCCTCGCCCGGAGACCGACGGACAGCACCACCCGAGACCGAATGCGTTCCCCCATGCTCACCGACCATGAATGGGTAGCATGCCCTCCAAATAACTACCCATATTGACCACTTGTGGTGACATTATTGAGGCCCTGGCTTGCACTAGCAGGCATATCCTCAATTGTACAACTCTGTTGCCAGATCAGCCAGCGAGTCTCTGTGTCTCCTCTTCGTCGTTGGATCCGCTAGTAATCCTGAAAATCACGTCAACAGTGCTTCCTTTGCCTCACAGACACGCCGAAACTCCTCTTCGGAACCACCGTTGTCCGGATGGGCGGCTTTTACTAGCCGTCGGAACGCATCCCGAACAGTTGATGGATCAGCATCCGGCGGAATGCCGAGAATCACATGCGGTGGATGATCTGGCGAAGAATCACTCACATCCTCTGCCGGTGGAAGTCGGACGTTGGCGAATTCGCTTTCTCCGGTTTGTACCGGCTGGTTCTCCATCTTCCGCTTTTCACGGATGTAAAGAGACAGCGTCCGGATATTGTCTCGAAGACGTGCGTACGAATCACACGCTACAGCGTACTGGTCTTCATCTCGTGACCACCGAACCACTGCGCCAGGATCTGCGGGATTGGCGTCCGTATACGGGTACTGCGGGTTCGCCTTCTGATGTTCTGCAGCCGTCGAGAGATGCCACTCATCGACACCGATGCGCTCTAGCTCACCTGCCAAGGTGTCGATTGACTGCCGGATCGACGTCTCAAATGGAGTGTCCTGTGTCCGTTCGTGCGACGGCGTTCGGTCCCAGCCAACTGGCCAGTCGAGAGTGTTGCTGTCCGTTCTCGAAGACTTACTCGGCATCGTCACCAGCCCTGGGATGTGCATCCATGTAGTGCTGCCACTGTCTGCAGGCAGTCGCACCGTCCATTCCTTCTGCTAGTAGCGTGACGTTCTGCTCTTCGGTGAGTACAAGCGCATACGGCTCAGTTTCCTCCGAGAGCTCGTCCCACGCTGCTGAATCTTTGAGGATACTCAGACGGGTATCGTCAGCCGAGTTCGATGCATCGACGCTTCGATTTGAAACGGTGTTCGGAGAGAGCTTCCAGCCCGCACCGAGCAACGCGTGTACGTCTCGGAACGAATTCTCTGACGGATTCGGTGGCACTGAGGCGACGTGCTCGAATCCCACATGTTCGAACACGCGCAGGCTCTTCTCAATGTCGTCTGTCGAAATCAGGTATTCGGACGGTGTTCTGTTTCCAGTCGCTTCACCTGGAACGAGGCCCAGAAAATCACCGTCAGCAATGGACGTGATAGTAACACGGCAGCTATCCGACCCACCCATCTCTCGACGTAGTTCGTACAGCGGCCGGTCGCCGTCGTATAATTCCATATACGTCGCGTACTCGAGTTCCTCGTAGGCAGGGTGGGTGGCAAGCTTTGAAGACAAACTCTGACACTTACTCATCAGGACCCTCCACAGAACCTATCTCCGAACCTATTGTCGTATTTAATCATGTATACAGATAATCCTCTTTGTACACTACGTCACCCACGATAATCGTTGCATCAAGCTCTTGGCTCAGTCGCTTGCGGGTCCTCGCAGTATCAGTTGTTTCGTCGGTCCGCCACCAGACGATTCGTCCCGCTGACTTGCGCCGCTCAATCCGACCCCCCCGGTGTAACTCGGTGAGTTTCTCTCGTGCCGTCTCGGGCGTACAACCGAGCGAATCAGCCACATCTGAGGATGTGATCGCCGGCCCAGCCATGGTATCAAAGACGCCAACCACAGCATCAAGGGTAACTGTCTCAATAAAGTCTCCCGTTTCACCATGCTTTCGAGGCATATCGATACGACAAAACACACCGAAATAAGACTTTTCTGTATCGCGATATGTCGTGACAATATGCTAAGAACTATCGCAGTAATGATTATACCGATGGCTGAAATCACGATGGACTGTTTTTAACTGATAGTTGTTTTCATGATAGGAGGATATTTATTCTGTATAAATTATAGTATGTTCACAATATCCGTCTACAATGGCAGAAGTTATCGCAATTGGAGTTCTATTATATCTATATTATTACTGCTATTTCGAGTTATACCTAAGTGTAGAGATAGCCTTTATACGCTGGGTGTGCACGTGTAGAAATGTGCTGGGATGGTGCCACCTCAACCGTCGACATGATGTCATGGGGAAGGTGAGTTCGCACCCAGTGAATGACAACTAACAATGAGACGAACTATTCAGCTTTCAGTGACCGCACTCATGCTCGTGAGTCTACTCGCAGGGGCCTGCGCTGGGTCTGCCGGCGCAACGTCGTATGCCAAAAAAGTCGATGTCGATAAACGAGTAAACGATAACGCGGATAATAACGCGGATACGACAACGAACAATCCTGTGATTGGGATTAATAACGAGAACAACAACACGAACGGCAACAATCTCGAGAACACCAACACCAACAGCAACGCGAATAGCGCTAACGCGAACGCGGACGCCAACAGTAGCGGTCTCGGTCTCGACGTGAGTGTTGGTGGACTTACGGATGGATAACGCTGCTATTCACAGCAAGACACACAAGCGATTGCTCGATCGCTTCAGACAGCAGTGATCGCCAGCGGAGCGCTGTCGAACGCCACAGCGCTCGGCAATAATCAATATATAATCTTCCACGCATCTAACACATTGGATAGTGACAACAACAAGAGGGAGTGTCATTTGATATATGGCCAACAGAACATCCAATGAAGCGCAGCAGACGCGCGATTCGAAACGCGTCGAGTTCACGAACACCACTGTCCTCGCCACAAGTAATATCTGAATTAATCGTCCCGAACGACGGAAGTCGAGATCAAATCACAGAAGAATATACGATTAGTAATCAGTTGATTCCTCCGTGACTTCGATAGCTGTATCTGTGTCCATATTCCAGGTCTCAGTCGCTTCGCTGCCGATGCCAGGAAGGTAGTCGCGGAGACCGCTCTCTTGTGCTGCTGTGGTAATCTCGGTTGCCAGTCGGTCGAGTTCTTCACCATCAGTGAGTGTGCTCACCCGATCGGCGACGGCGTCGGGATCACCGTATTCGATGAACGCCTCCACTGCTGCCTCTCCGAGTTTCTCACCGATGACGTTCCCGACTGCTGTTTCGATGAGCTGGCCGAGTGGGAGATAGCTCGTCAGTTCAGTCGCAACACGTCGGCCGATAAGCCGACCGATAACTTTACCAGCTTCTTCAGTATCGACGGCCTCATCCTCTATGTCCTCAAACTCACCGTCAAGTAGCTCTTCTATCTCGATGGCTTCGAGCAGACTATGGACGGCATCTGCTGTGAAGTACGTCTCTAGCCCTGTCGCTATCGCATCGCGTGTACTATCTGGAATTGTCTCTGATTCAGTGTCCATCATCTAAAATATCAGTCGCGCATCGGATAAGGCTGATCCATGATACATCCAGTGACGGTTCAACGTTGGGATGTGGACCTGTATTTGTAGAGTATGAATAGAACCATTTTTTATGCTAGTACTTGGATGTGAATATATGGCTGCGATATCCTCACGAAACGTTCTTTTGACCATCGTCGTCTTCGGGCTGATGTTCAGTGGTTGTCTTACACTCAGTCCGTCAGTTACGACAGAGACGAGCGAATCTTCCGTGTTCAAAAGCCTTTCAACCGATGAGCCGTGGGCTGGCCAACACGTCAGAGTAACTGCAACCCTCCGGTCAACTCCAGCAGCAGGGAACGTAACAACGATTACTATCATCGATGACAGCGGACAACCGTACGACACAATCAGTGTCGAATCTGGACAAACTACTGTCATTCTCTGGGTGCCCACCGATCAGACGTCGACGCTCGTCGCAAGTAATAGTGTCAATTCAACATCTATTGGTACGCTGAATGTCACTAGTAGCGGGAACCGCGTGTTATAATAGGTGACTGTCCAGTGTATCAAGAGAGCTAGAACGTTCTTGGACGCAAATAGTATGGAGTGGATTTTTACTGCTATTGAATGTGGGTAGTATATGGAGAAATCTGAACCCACCGATTCGAGCTGGGAGTACACGACGCTGCGGCCACCCAGAGGCGATACGAAAAAAGAAGCAGAGGATCCAACGGACGAGATGAACGAGCTAGCTGCTAAGGGATGGCGACTTATCGAGACCATCGATTATACGGGTGGTGGAACCAAATTTCTCGTGTTTGAGCGTCCCGCCTCGTCGGCTGCCGACCGGTCCCAAAATAAGAGACAATCATGAGCTCCGAGATCGATGAATCAACCGTTGATACCGACGTTGACGTCAGCACGGCGAATACGATGCGTGAACGGGCCGGTGAAAGTCGGCTCAAACTCTGGTTACTATTGCGTGCCAATCGTCTCGTCGTCACTGCTGTGTTGGCACTTGCAATCTTCGTCGTCTTCATCGTATCCGTGACGGTACTTCCACCACCGCTTGTTCCACAGCTCAACGCCGACGATACGATCGAGACGATGTTTTCGACGATGATCAGCGCAGTCATCACCGGTACCACGCTCGTCGTCACCATTGGGCAACTGGTACTCTCGCAGGAAAATGGTCCACTCGGCGACCAACGCGCACGGATGGAGGATTCGATGGATTTTCGAGATTACACAGAAGAACTCGTCGGAACGCCAAGTCCCGCGGATCCGTCTGCATTTCTCCGGAGTCTCGTCGATGTCTCACAAGACCGAGCTGAGGCAGTACGGGATGGACTCAGTGAGATCGACAGCGACCAACTGCAATGGGAAGTTGATGAATTCACGAACAGTCTCATTGGGAACTCTGAAACGGTAAGCGAGCAACTCGATGGCGCGAAATTCGGTACGTTCGATGTCCTATTTGCTGCCCTGAACTACAACTACGGTTGGAAGATCTTTCAGGTCGAACGGCTCCTGCACGACCATCAGGAGGACCTCGGTCAGCCCGAAAACGAGCTCTTAAACGAGTTGAAAATAGCGTTGTCGATGTTCGGGCCAGCACGCGAGCACGTGAAAACGCTGTATTTCGAGTGGGCCCTCGTCACACTCTCACAGTTGATTCTCTATGCGTCGATTCCAGCGCTCGCCGTCGCGGGCATCATGCTCACCGTCGTTGATGCAGGCACGCTCTCTGGGAGTACACTTGGTATTGAGAATATGACGTGGATGATTGGGGCTGCCTTTACTGTGACGCTGATTCCGTTCTTGCTGTTCGCGTCGTATGTTTTGCGGATTGTGACAGTCGCCAAGCGGACACTCGCAATTGAGCCCCTCATTCTCCGGGATTCACAACGCTAAAGCTCAGGTAACTCTGTGAATGGATACACGACCACGACTTTCGATCACTAATCAGCACCTGCCGAGAAAATCATACGCGACTATATAATCATATCTTGATCGTTATAGCCACTGTCTGTGTTTTTGTGGATAAAGCGAGATCTACCCCAGTTTTTAATAACGCATCCACGACTTACCAGATGTTATCGCTTTGTTTCAGATACCGCTTTGCCTATTCACTCCATCGAGGTCGTATCACCCCGTCGATAACGTTTGAGACATCGGTAGCCATGAATCTGACCGCTCGTATCGAGGAGTATCTCGTATCGTCCAAGAATGTCCTGCGTATCCGGAATCGCGCGGCGTTCAACGAACTCCCCAACTGCTTTCCACCCATCATCAGTCTGTTCCACTTCGGTAATACCATCGAGAGGACGGTTGATCAGTTCCGGCGTATGTTCATGGATCTGTTTTTGAATCTCTACGATGGAACTGCTCCCGTCGTTGGTTTCTGATTCCTCCATCCCTTCGAGACTGCGTTCGATCGCTTCCCGTGTCTCTTTGAGCGAATCGTCATCCTCATCGCTGTCAGTACTGTTCTCAAGCTCTTCGAATCGAACTTCGATGGCCTCTTTTGCCCCTTTTCGGTCCTGGCTCTCAGTCTCGGCCTCGTAAATCTCCTCGAGCGTTTCGGGATCGTCGATCGATTCGATTTCGTCCGTTAGCTCATCTATCGTACGAGTGCTTGGGTCTACGTCTGACTCAGCCATAGAGGTGTCTTCCAGCGATCGATTTCGAATTGTCCGATGGCGGTGCGGGCGACGTATCTATCGTCAAAACAGAACAACGGTCCGCAAACGCTCTCCGTTCATAGGGACAGCGATGCGGACTGTACTCTACAGACGAATCCCTGAATTGGGTCATTGTATTGTGTTGGAGTGTTCATGCCCCCGAATCTGGTTCTACCATCGGAGAAGTACCGATATCAAGCTCTTTGAGGTCTTGTAGGTCCTCCGATTGACTTGCTTGCTCAAGCTTCGTTATTGCTTCGGCATAATGCAAGAATGTATCGACGGACGCGACGACGATGCGTGCCTCGATGGTGAGAACTTCGATTCCGACGACCGATACCCGTGCCCAGATATCGATAACGATCCCTTTGTCTAGGATCCGATCCAGTACCTCTGCAAGACTGGCTGTGCTTGGACGTTCATTTGCCATTGGATATACAAACTAGCCAAGTCGGTGTTAGTGTCTTGCCTGCCCATGCAAGGCAAATAGACAAACACACTAGAAGTCTTCTTATTACACACGGTAGTAATGTGTATCCATAGGCGCAACGCCAATGACACTGCGCACAGGGGACGAACCACGTCACGTCCACTATCCGGTGTGTGATTCTAATGAGTGATGAGTATCTGTACGCGTACGGGATAATCGAAAACGAAGAGATAGATGCCAGCATCGAGGGCGTCGAAGGAGCAACACGAGCCTACACGATCGATCACCGGACCCTCTCGGCAGTCGTTTCGGATATAGAGACGATGGACCCAGAGCAAACGGACGAAAACGTTCGAGCACACGACGATGTTCTTCAGACAATTATGTTCTGGGAGGGAGGTCGAACCGTCGTCCCGATGCAGTTTGGGATGACATTCAAAAGTGCACGTCCACTGAAAAGCATCCTGAGAGGCGGACGACGGGCGTTTGTGCGCGCACTTCAAGACATGGATGGAATGATCGAACTCGGGGTGAAACTCCTCATCGATGAGGATGCAACGGTTGATCGGGACGCTGTACGCGAGTTCACGGTGGAACAGCTCGCCGCTGCGAGTGAACAGGAAGCAAAAAACGATCTATTCAGTGATCGACTCATCATCAACCGTTCGTACCTCGTTGATCGGGAAGAGCAGGCTGCGTTCGAGACGGCTGTCGACGCCATCACCGAAGAATACGGTGACACTGTAACCGTCCAGTATACCGGTCCCTGGGCACCGTACAATTTCATCGACATCGAAATCAGCTCCCAATAATGTTCCTGCTCGATGACCTCCTCTTCAGGCCGTTCGTGTCTGTGATCTCGGTTATTCAGACGCTGGCAGTCGAGGAGATCTATGATCGAACAGAGATCAAAAACGACCTGAAAGAAAATCGTCTCCTGTTCGAGATCGGGGACCGATCTCGCGCGGAGTACGAACGTCGTCAAGAGGAATTACAGACACAACTCGATGTGGCAGAGCAGGCCCACGAAACACTGAGCGGCAAGATACAGGTAAAACGATGACGAACAAGAGCAACAGAGAAAATGGTGGAATCGTCCAGACCCTTCGAGAGATTCTCGAAACGATCGTTGCTGCCGAAGAGGAACGCCAACGCCACGGGAAAGGATCGACCACCCTCGGTAAAACACGACTCGGCTATGAGTTCTCGATCGATACTGGAACTCTCTCTGACCTCGGTCCCGATTCCCGTACAACAAACTCGTCGGATCGGGCAACAGCCGTCCGGTATGTAGACGGAAACGTGCTAGTCACGATAGATATCCCCGAAGTGGATCCGGAAACAGTGTCTGCTGGCGTCGATAATAGAACGGGCGAACTCCTGCTCGGTATCGATGGGACGATTGAAGAACGTATCCCGCTCCGACAGAAAGGGCTCAAGATCGTTACCGCCTCCGTCACCAACGGCATCCTCGAATTTCACCTGCAGCCAATTGAGGCGATCAAAGAATGATCGACGTGACCAATCTGAAAAAGGTACGTGAGCAAAGGCAAAGACAGACGACTCACACGGGAGAGATGCCTCACGATGATGCGAGTTCAGTCATACTCCTAACTGATGGTGGTGATGAAGCTGAGAACAATGAGAACGACAGAACTGAAGACAACGAGAGCGATGGAACTGAGAATACTACTGAGGATAACGGAACTGAGAGCGATGGCGAGACGCAGGTTCTCTATCTCGACCTAGAGGGTCTGTTTCTCGATCTTCTCGGTCTTGAAGTTGACCTCAACGAGGTCATTCTCGATGTTTCAGCTGTTCGGGGGTCGGGGAATCTTCTCGGGAATCTTCTGTCGGAGGTCGCTGGGTTGCTCGATACCGATCTATCTGATATACTTGACGGAATCCTGCCGGATGACATACTCTCAGGCGTCCTTCCGGACGAGTTGCTCAGTGAGATGGATCTTGACGATCGAATACCATCACTTTCCGACGTTATGTTTGGAGTAGTGAATCTATTGCTGGATATGGTTCTGGATGCTCTCGAAGACGGGGAATCGACCGACGAATCATCGTCCGACACCCAATAATCATGAGCCAAAAAGAAGAAACAGTACAGAAGCTCTCACAGTTGCGATCGAAGCTGACCAGTGAGACGGACAGCGGAGGTCTCCGTGAGAAAATCGAGCCCGATCTCGATCAAGAGGCACTGCCATACAAGAACAGTATCGGTGAGATAGTCGGACGGCAACTCGGAGAGATGCTTGGTCGCCGAGTGGGTGAACAACTCGGTCGTGGCTTCGATGAGCGCTTCGGTAGTGAGACGATTCTATCGTCGATCAGTGATGGACTTTCGAACGAGATTGAGAACAACAAAGAGACGGAGACAGAAGAGTCCGAGGAATCAACGCAATCAGATGACTCGACAGAGGATGACTCGACCGGTTCCGACGATGATGACTCCGAAGAAGACCTCGATGAGATGTCGACAGAAGAACTCCAATCGTTGGCCAATCAGTTGATGGACGAACTTCAGCAACGGAGCGAAACAGAGTAATCGTTATGAGTAATTTCGAACACAGCACAGACTCGATCGAACCTATTGAAGAAACAGTTGGACGGCTGTCAGAGATCGTCGGGGAAACGAATATCAGTAAAAGCGAACAATCTGGTGGAACGGTAACAGACGATGCCCCAGCTAACGCAGAAGCACTGAACACGAGTGTGACTGAGTTATTAGAGCGAGCTGATGGGGCGGTCGAATCATTGCTCGTGGCGTTCAGCAGAGGGGCTGTAGAGAATGCCCTCGATGATTTCAACGATCTACGAGGTGTTATCGAAGAGACCGTCGAACTGCTCGAGACGGTCGATTTGACCGAAGTGGCGAGCGCTATCGACTACGACAATATCGATGAAGCGATCGATCCGAGCAGCATTACAGACGCGCTCAGCGAGGGTGACGTAGATGAAGCGATTCGATACAGCAAGCTACTGATGCTAATCGAATTCGATGAGTTGCTCAGTACGGTCGATATCCGGGACTTCAGGCAAAATAAGGACGAGCTTGAGGCGGCCGTAAACGAATTCGTCGACGATCGCAACGAAGACAGTGGTTGGATCGTGTTCGATGCGCTCAAATGGATCGTCGATACGATTGTTAGCGACAACGGAGAGAGCGAGGGGGTAGTCGACTCGATGGACGTTGACGTTAGTGATGCGACCGAGATAGCTTCGGGCGGACAGATGAAACAGGTGGCCATGCAGTCTAAACTGCGCGATGCGGTAGAAGAGTTCCGCGAGGGGCTCTTCGAGGCACACGAACGCATGAAAACAATGCGTGAGCAGGCCAGCGAGGAGATGCCCGAGACCGCCGGTGGTACTGAACAGCCGTCATCACGGAATCCAACGGCCTACTCGACGATGCCTCCCCGGAGGAGTCATCTCAGGACACAGTTCTCGACTGTTCCAAAAGATTCGCTCTACTCGAATGTATCGAATCCACCGCGGGTTTATGGCTCACGATTCGACACATTGAGGGATGATGATGAGTAGCGCTGGACCCACGCGTCAGAGCGATAGTCTCGCTGATGTGGTGGAACTCGTATTGGACAAAGGTGTCGTCATTAACGCTGACATCGCCGTTTCTATCGGTGACACGAAGTTGTTAGGAATACAACTCCGTGCTGCCTTAGCCTCCTTCGATACTGCCGCCAAGTATGGGCTCGAATTTCCTGAAGGAACGGATATGCAACGGGTCGCAGCAGCCGCTGGCGTTGACGAAATACCAGCAAACGAGACGCAAGCCAATGAGATAGATGAAGCGGACACTCCAACTGTTCAGACAGCGATCAGCCAAGTGAACGAAGGAGGCATTGAGCTGGATACTGAGGATTCACCTGACTCGGAGTCTGACACTGACAAGCAGTCCACTTCGGAACAGATTCAGCAGTCGACGAAGTCGTCCGAGAGTGATTCTGAGAGCGATCCGAACGAGGAGGACGATGACACAGATTGATATCGATGGTGAGAGCGCACGCGATGGGTTGATGACTCTCGTGATGACGGTCGTTGAACTGTTGGTCGAAGTCATGGAACAAGAGGCGATCCGCCGTATGGAATCTGGGGATCTCACCGATGAAGAGATTGAGCGGGTTGGAGCTCAATTCGCAGCGCTCGAAGCCGAAATAGAAGCGATCAAAGAAGACGAGCAGATCGATGAACCGGTCGATCAGCTCCGTGAACGACTCGATAATCTCGTTTCGGATGCTGTAATGACCATGGACGAACCTCCCCAACAGGGATACAGTTACAACCCAATCGAAGATGACTGAGCCTTCGTTCGAGACCGGTCGGTATCTCTACTGTGTCGTACAGCTTCCTGAGACAGAGTCAGTCGAGTTCTCAACGGTTGGCGTCGATGACGAGCAGGCGTATTTACTGACAGCAGGGACGATCGGCATCGTCGTTCACGACTGTGATACACTCTATGACTCATCGAATATCGATCTGGTGAGGAAATGGCTGTTAGCCCATCAGAACGTTATTGACACTGCAGGGGAGCAATTCGGCACGCCCGTACCGTTTCAGTTCGACACGATCCTTCGAGGTGACGATGAGCGCGTCCGAACGTGGCTCGAAAGCGAACGAAACACGTTCGCATCCCACCTCGACGCGATGGCGGGATGTTGGGAATACCGCATCGACGTTCTCCGTGATGAAGCCATCGTAGAAGAAGAATTGAGCGATGACGAGCAGTTAGTCGAAATCGATGACCGTATCGCTGAGTCTGCGTCGGGCACGAGTCATCTCCTCGAGAAAAAGTATGAGCAGCGACTCAAGACGTTGAAACAAGAGCAACGTACCGATCGAACAGCCGGTCTTACAGAGCAGCTCAGTACAATCGTGCACGATTTGCAGGATCTCGGTCAAAAACAGACGACGCTCAATACAGATGCCGATATCGACGAAGCGCTGATCAGAGAAGCACGACTTGCGATCCTCGCTCACGAAGAGCGACAAGATGAGATTGGTGATTTGCTCGATGACGTCGCAGCTGAACCGGGCGTCGAAATACGCTTCACCGGTCCATGGCCTCCATATACGTTCACACCAACCATCGAGAATGACAGCTCTGAAAATTAACGTAAAAATTGAAACAAATGGAACCTAAACGATCCGAGGATGGAATCGTCGATCTCGTCGACGTCATTCTCCGAGACGGAGCGGTTATTCAAGCTGATGTCATCATCACTGTTGCTGACGTCCCACTCGTTGGACTCAAGCTCCGGGCAGCACTTGCTGGCATGGATACCATGACGGACTATGGGTTGTTTGAGGCGTGGGATACGCGCCAGCGTGATCGACACCGGGAGCGACAGGAATCATCCAACATTGAGCAGTAAATGCGGACAGACGGTGTCAGTGATCACAGCTTGATCGAGAAGCGATAACCGAGCGGTACGATAGACAACCAGATAATACTACTGTGAAGTTGTGACCGATGGATGCCAGTATAACTAACTACTGGATGATGGCTCTCTAGTACTGTAGACCTAAACTTGTGTTGTCGTCTCGATCAGTAGTAGCTGTCTTGAGTGATTGTGGTTCAATCCAGCGAGGAAGGAGATCTGTAGAGTTCCCAACCGATCGGTCGTAGCGTGTTGTCTGCCTACTCAATGTCTACTGCCACGTGATTGTTTGTCCGGGTGATGAGGGGCACAGAAATGGGATGGTCGAATTCGATAACTCGATCGGAGTAAGAAGCTCAGCCGGATCTGAGAGCGTCTCGATTGTCTGGAACCCAAGTATTTGTCGATCCATGTTAGACTTATACACTACTTGTTGTTACGAGCATACGTTTGTAATGGGTATTTCATCGGTCATCGTGCTCCCCATCATTTACAGCGCCAATGAGTATCTTCGATCTTGTTTTATTCTACACGTGAATACCTGTGCAGACTACTATCCGAAACGTCATTATGGGCGAAAATGAATAACCGGTAACCTTATCAAGATGAGGATATCCTTTAACCAAATCTGTAGATATCATACTACGGTCACGATAGAGAATGAGAACTCGAGGTCGGTCTTACTAACCTATATTGTGGTATATGATGCATTTTATTTTGTAAATTATCCAAAGGCGAGATAATCAGGAGTTTACAGCGTCATATCGCAAGGAATCGCTCGTGACCTGCTGAGAGATCGGTGGCCGTCAGGGTGAACGAACTCGTCGTCTCACTGATCATTGTTGATCATCGTTAGTCCACGGAAGTCGAATTATTGTTCAGAATACCCTACATATTTGGGTACTCAGTCAGCTGCGGGAACTGGAGAGTTTCCACGTGATCCTGTGACCGTCTTGGCAGGATCATACAGCCAGGCGCGTTTCCAGGTCTGATCGACGTCTCCCATGTAGAGCGCGCAGTCCAGAGTCAGGTCTATGTCATAGGACTCGACGAGATAGTCGATAAGCGATGAGTCAAGCGAGAACTCATGACAGAACGAAACATCCCAGTTTGGGTAGTCAATGTCTTGGAACGAAAGTTGATTGCGGGCAAAATTATAGCCACAGCTCCCATCGAGTTCGAGCACAAAGTCCGTCGCTTCCTCGACATCCTGAAAGACTGTCGACTCCGGTGGTTCGTTGTTCACGGTGTCTATCGACGCAGTAAGTTCCGCGTCACACAGCGAGTCATTGGCTTGACAGCGAAGTTCGTACGTCTCACCGTCGTCGAGCCGATCAAACGATGAAGTCGCTTTGCGGAAGTGTGAGAAGTAGCCTCCACACAGACCTAGTACGCGAGAAGAGGTGTCCGAGCGGAGCGTGTAATAGGCCCGGCGTCGCTGTCCGTCCTTCGTAACTGTAACGCTGATACGACAGAGCATCTCGTTCGTGTGAATTCGTGGTACGGGAACGGGTCCAAGCTTCGTCACCGAAAAATCACACGCACACATACTGAGCATTCCATCGCCTGTGTCACGAATTTCCTCAGGAGTCACACACGAGGGGAGGAGTCGCTCAAGCTGTTCTAGTGGCACTCGATAGTTCACCGTGACCCGCTTGTTGGTCCACGATTCAACGTCGATCGGTTGGTGATACACCCGCCCGAGACGCTCTTGCAGCGACCGGGTGCGTTGCGTATATTTTTCCACAGAATAAAAATCATGTAGCCTTAACAAATAGTTTTGGGAAGAAATAGAATGGATCATAACTATTCATCCCAAAATGGTTAAAAATATTTATGTTCTGATCAGGTGATCGTAGTGAATCGAGTTATTCATCTCTCTACTAACACTCTCCGACTGAGTGTGTCTCAGTAGTAAGATCTCGTGCCCATACACATACAGATCCAAATGTCTTCTCAACTCGTATTGAGACCACCTGCCGTCGTAGTGTAAACGGTATTGTAACGATGTTTATTTATCGCATTTCAACATGCATCCTAAAGTAATTCGAAGCACTACTACCACTTATCCTCCTGTGAATCGAAATCTGGTCACGGCGTTCGGGGCAATCGCCAGCTCACGTCTCGCTATCGTACTCATTTCGGTGGCATTTGCACCGCTCCTCGTACGGCTTCTCGGATTCGAGAGTTATGGCGCGTACGCCGCAGTGATCGCGCTGTTTGACCTCTTAATGATTCCCGTCAGCTCGGGCGTTATCAGTGGCTGTCGCAAGTATATCGCCGAAGATCGCGACACAGCCGAGTGGCATAGTTATATTTTCGCCTACTACTTTCGGCGTGCAGCCCTGTTGGCGCTCATCGCGATGATTTCTCTCGTTGCTGCCGTCGAGACAGGGCTTGTCGGTCATATTTACCCGCACGCGTATACCCCCTATTTCGTTCTGCTGGCTGGGTTGGTTATCGCAGCCCAGTTTCGTGAGTATACGCGACGCGCGCTGATGGGGCTCAAACTTGAGCACATTGGCGAGCCGCTGAATGTCGTGTATCGAGGTGTGTTTGCGTGTCTCGCGCTTGCGCTCGCGGCACTTGGTTTTGGCGTCGCCGGTGTACTCGTCGCCCAGATCGTCGCCAGCCTACTCGGAGTTGTCCTCGCACTTATCATCCTCACACGACATCTTTCTCTGACGCATCTACTCAAACGGATTCCAGACTCCTACCCAACAACGGCGATGCGCTCGTTCAACTATCAGTCGGTCGTTTACATCTTCTTATTAGCATCTTTGTACAAAGTTGATCAGGTCCTGCTTGGGACCTTCGCTAGCGGCGATCAAGTGGGATACTATCGGGCAGCGCTGGTGCTCGTCCAGTTTCTGTGGTTCGTTCCTCGCTCACTGCAGTCGTTGCTTCTCCAATCAACGTCTGACCTCTGGGCCAACGGACGGACTGACGTCATTGAGGCGTTGGCGACGCGCGCTGCTCGCTATGTGCTCTTACTGACGATGCTCTTAGCGCTCGGATTAGGAGCGCTTGCGCCCGTCTTCGTCCCGTTGTACTACGGGACCGCTGCGACTCCAGCGATTCAGGTGCTGTGGATCCTCCTGCCGGGCACAGTTGGGGTCGCCGTCACACGGCCGCTGCTGACGATCACGCACGCGAACGGTGATATGACCGTGCTCATTGCGGCGACGGGAGCAGCTGCTGTCATCAATCTCGTGGGCAATATGGTGCTGATCCCGCCGTTCGGACCAAGCGGGGCGGCGATAGCCACCACGCTCGGATACGGAGCACTTCCTCTGTTTCAAGTATGGGGTGCGCGCTCAGTTGGCTATCGGCCCTTCAAGAACGCACGACTGCTCCAGATCGGGATCACAACCTTGTTTAGTGGTATTGGAATTGTGGGTTTGGCAGTTATACTCGGTACAACGACCTTTGAGACTCTCGGCAGCCCCGTTGTGTGGGGGCTTCACCGTACGCCGCTCGCGCTCGTGGTTGTCCCTCCTGTTGGGTTCCTCCTTTACTCCGGGCTCGCCATCGCAACAGGGGCGATCACCGTCGGAGAGTTGCACGAGATCCTCGACCGTGTGCCCAGACCACTTGGATCACCGATTCGGTCGTTCCTCCCGTGATATACTAAAGACGAGGCGGTTGCTCCTGAGAATTGAGTATTCCGAAGCATCCATAGGATCCGAACGAGTTCAACTAACTAGTTAGTATGACTTCATCGCAAGCGACACATGAAACCACTCTTCTCGACCGTTTGTTCATTCATTATACGGCCACTCTGCCTACACGGATACTCCATCATCTGCTGTGGGTGGTAGCCGAAATCCGTCAGGCTGGTGGCCTACAACACAGAGTCACCATTAACAAGCGCCACGCTTGGTTGGAGAGCGTCCGAGCCGAACATAGATGAGCCGGTGGTTCGGCGGTGAGGAGCCAAGCGTTCGGTATGTCGTCGGGAGCCTGATCGCCGGCGTCTTTTTCGGCGGACTCGGCGGCGGGGTCGCTTTTCCAACACTGCCGACGCTCGGTCCCCTGCTCGGTATCTCTCCGGTTGCAGTCGGAGTTATCCTCTCAATTAACCGATTTACTCGATTGCTGATAAATACACCAGCAGGACAAGTACTCGATACGATTGGGACGCGACGACCAATGATCTGTGGATTCGTCGTTCAAGGACTGGTCCCCTTTGGATACATATTGGGATTACACCCAGAACTCGTTCCGTTCGATAGTACAACGATCTTCTTGATGTCTCGTGCTTGCTGGGGGATCGGATCAGCGTTCGTGTTCGTGGGTGCGTTTAGTACGATTACACACGTGACGACCCCTGAAAACCGCGGAAAATGGGTGGGTTACATGCGAGGTGGTCAGAGCCTCGGCTTTCCAGCAGGGCTCGTTGTCGGCGGACTCATAACAGATGCATTCGGGTACTCGGCTGCGTTTCTGGTGGCAGGCTGTGCCGGCCTGCTCGCCGCGTTTGTCGCCGTATTGGTTCTTCCAGACATGAACGCCGACGTCAACACAACGAGTTCACTGCGCGACATTCCGGCGTTCGTACGGGCAGATATCCGCATCTTCAGCGTCGGAATCGTCAATTTCACCGTTCGATTTCTCTTTGCGGGTGTACTGCTTTCGACAGTGGTGCTGTACGCACAAGAGAACGGGATTACGATCGGGGTGCTCTCTGGGATCGGCGTAAGCGGTGTCGTGATGGCTGTTTGTGTCCTCGGATCGAGTATCACAACGCTGCTTGTCGGACGGTACTCTGATCAACTTTCGAACCGTGCAGCATTGACGATTCCCGCACTGGGCGTCCTTGCGAGCGGATTTGCCCTGTTAGCACTCGTTCCATCGCTTGTGGCCACGCTTATCGGTGTCGTACTCATCGGAATCGGTGTTGGGGGTTCGAATCCGCCGTTACTCGCGTACCTCGGTGACATCAGTCCGGCAGACGATGTCGGAAAACTCGGGGGTGTCTACAACGTCTTCGGTGACTTAGGATCGACGCTCGGGCCGCTCGTCGCACTCCCGTTGGTCACGATCGTCGGGGTTCGAATCGAATATCTAGCTTGTGGAGGATTGGTAATCCTCGTCAGCATTCTTGTTGCTCGAACGCTCTACGGCGAGCGTGCAACCGTTCCACAGTCTGTGGTTCGAGCGGACGATGACTGAGTGACGACACTCATTACAGACTGATACAAAATTCGAGGGAAATCTCACGGAGTCATGAGAGTTAGTGATCAGTCGCGTAGTACGCTTCGAAGTGGACTGTTACAAATATACTCGAACAGCTGATGAGTGGATCAATTCGACCCTGATACTATTCCAATAGGTGTAGCGTTGGGCACCGTACAATACTTACAGTGGTTGGTGCCCAACGGACCGCAAATCGGATCGTTTGTCGTTTTCGACAGGATCGTTACAGAACTTCACCGAGACCGACACCAACATCGATACCGCTACTGGCAGAACTCGCGTTTGCGTTTGCGCTGTTTGCGTTGGTGTTGGTGTTGGTGTTCTCGAGATTGTTACCGTTCGTGTTGTTGTTCACGTTATTAATGCCAATCTCGGGATTGTTGGTCGTTTCGTCGGCGTTATTATCCGAATTCTTGTTTACTTTTTTCGTAACGTCGACTTTTTTGACTTTCTTTTTCCGATCGTGTTTTTTGTCGTACGATGCCGCTGCTGCGGGCCCGCATGCGCCAGCGATTAGCCCGACAACCATGAACGCGGTCAACGCGAACTGGATGCTTCGTCTCATAGTTGGTAAGTGGTTACTGGAAATGATGTCCCTACCAAACGGCTACTGAGAACCCAGTGTAGGGAACATCTTCCCAGCACATTTCCACACTGAAATCGCCATTGTATAAAAAGTATCTCTTCATTTAACTATATGTGGAAGTATAGTAGATATTATGTGAGGGGTTAAGCGTTCAATCGCTATACAGACAGCAATTCAGTCGATAACCAAATCTATTCTATCAGAATTATGTATGTGACTTATCTTCGTCAAGAATTGAAATAACACATCTAAAATGATTGATTCACACAGTTCCTCCAACCGCTATCTATATGTCAAGATATTTTCATGCCAGTATGTAATTTCCAGTCACTAACTGTAACTGGACTAGAGCATCGTTGTAGTCTGAATGATACGATCCACGAGCATAAGAGGCGTGCAGTTCTACACGACGATATATGCCATCTTCGGACGAGTCGGACTCTTCTGTGGATACCCGCGAAGCAATCATGGAAGCTACGTTTCGCGCTCTTAGTAAACACGGCTACTCCGATCTTCGTATGCGTGACATCGGTGAAGAACTCGATATGAGTCGGACACTCATCCACTACCACTACGACGGAAAACACGATCTCATCTCCGCATTCTTAGAGTATATTGTTGATAAGTACGAAGGAAACGTCGAAGTCACAGAAGAGACCGATCCGTGGTCGGAACTTGACCGCCGGATCGACCAGTGCTTGTTCGGAACTGAACTCGACGATGAGTTCGGTCATTGGGAGCGCATGCGTGTCTACCACGATCTCTTCTCGCAGGCACAGCACAACGAACTCTATCAGGAAATTCTCTCTGAACACTACGAGCGACTCCGAGAGAGCATCATACAGGTTTTAGAACGAGGAATTGAGGAGGAAGTGTTTCACAAAGTGGATGCCGAGGAGATGTCCCAACTCATCACAGACATCATCCATGTCGCTCGTGAACGTCGGATTTCCTTGGGACGGGAGAGTGCTCCAAAGCAAGCACGGAGTGCTATAGACGATTATATCCTCTCCTCGCTGGTCAAGCCCGAGTTCGTTATCTCGTCGATAAAGCAATCAAGTAACGATGGGAACTGATATCTCTATCATGAAGGTACTGAACTACCAGATACCATTACTTATTAGGATTCACCTCACATGTCCGATCGTCGACTCCTCCAATTGATCGATTCACTCTGGGTGTATATGGAAAAACAATCCGAGAGAATTGACCAAATGGTAAATGATATCGATATCCGTTGACTCGGTTATGTCTGAATATGATATTTAGGACGTTTACGCTACACTCAGATCACAGGTGAACTGTGGCTCTGAGCCAAGTTATGAGGTGACATCAGTCGATCTGAAAAGCGGACGCTTGGTCTTGGAAACTTGATTCGAATAAAGGGTGAGCTACGAGGTAGGAGACATTAGAGTAGAGTTCAGCGTAACGATCCGCCCTATGATTTTTATATCTTGACCATATGGTCAACAGTGTCGATATCATGGGAGATCAACAGGCTACACCACATAACGGCGTTCGCGAGCGATCCACAAGAGAACCTTGACTTTTTCCGGAACGTACTCGGAATGCGATTTATTAAACGGACGGTTCGATTCGATATTCCCGAGAAGATTTTTCATCTCTACTACGGGGACGAGGTCGGAACCACCAGTTCGATTGTCACGTTCTTTCCCATCGAAGATATGCCCAAAGGGAAGGTTGGTAAAGGCCAGATCAGTGGGTGTGGACTAGTCATCCCAGCGAAGTCAGTCGACTATTGGGAGAACCGATTCGAAGAGCACAAAATCGAGTATACGACGACAGAGCGGGACTTTCTGACGATCAGCTTGTGCTTTCGCACGCCGATCGAAAGGTAGCTCCGTGCGTGATGGAAACGACAGATTGCTACCTGAGCTATACGGTGAGCTATCCGTGGCTGCTCGGAGTGACGCCACAGGACGTTGTCGCGGTCATTGACGAGTATGGTCCAGATCGTGTCTTGATAGAGACAGACAGCGCAGGAATCCTCAGGAGCGATGTGTTCGCGTTCAAGAGAACTATCTTTGAACTCTATCGGTTGGACCTTGATCTTGCCACAATTAGACAGGTCGTCGACGAGAACCCACGAAAGGTCTTGAACGACAAATAGTCGTACACTTGTTGACGGTGCCGGGAGACTGATATCCAAGACAAGTTCATTCTGCCATCCACTGCTGTTATCACATATAGAGAATAGAGTGGGTCAGCTCTGTTGTCTTCTATACATCATAGTCGCCTGAATATCATCAACGTCGGTTGCAACGTGATTTTCCTATCTGACATCTCTCGTGTGGATGAGAACAGTTTGTGGAATTCTTCAACGCTGAGGTTCAGCGTGGCATTCACAGCGATGATCAACACACGCCAATTTCCGCACTCGCAATCACATTCGTGCTCCGCCAGTGTTTCCGAAATAGCAGCATTGCAGTACTCTGGATATCATCACTATATGATCTCTGACTGATTCAACAAGTTGGATATTAAGTCCTGCAAGGGAAGATGGCACGATTGTGATTGAAGATTCATTTTCATGTCCGATCATATCATGAGTAGTCAAAAACGCCTGCGCCCGGTCGAGACTCTTGACTTCGACTATAAGTGCAACGAATCTGTCGCTTCTCTGTGGAATGAGTCGTACGCCCGATCCATCAGAGAACCCCCACCGGTTGGAAGTTGTTTCGGCGATTGGTGAAAAAATCATTCCACCTACTTCGAGCTGTGTCGACGTTTTGTGTGCCAATTACGACATCTCGAAGACCAACAACTCCTAACGGACCGCCTTCACGTTCGCGGAGCGAGCAATGTGCCTCCGCACGCTTAAAGTTTTCAGCAAACTTAGAGTCATAGTTCACCAAAAAGATCATCCCACGTGGGAACACACGATTCAGGAAGGGGCTACTATCCCTATCGTTTGGACGCGAGAGCAAACGCTCTGGGAGGAGCTTTGTCGCTGCAAAAAACGCTTTTTGCCAGCGGGTTTCACCGAGAAGGCCACCGACGTAGAGAGTAACCCAGAGATGTTGAGGAGCACCGTCTTCGTCTCGACGAACATAGGGCACTACTGCACTGTGAGAGAGGTCACGTCGCTTTAGTTCACCTTGGCTCTTCGTAAGCGTTGCTGTCGTCGGGTCGAAGGCGAGACCGTAGAGACGAGCATTTGGTTGCTCGCTCGGCTCACCGAACGAGTTCGAGATCGACATTCCCGAACGAGACACCAACGCTGGCAAATGCTGGATGATTTGAGAGTGGCCACGGAGAAGGTAATCCGAGCACATCAGTAAGCGTTGAGAAGAGCGGTTCAGGACGTTCGACACGGACAAGAACATGGTCAATATGCGAGATAACTGATCCGGGCATGTGAGTGGCTCCTCTTGGAGAGTGAATAGATCTATTCTTCGCGCTGATACACACTTTTTGTTTAACTATCGGTTTCACTACTGAGTGCCACGATCGTTTCAACGTCTCAACGTTGTCCTCGGCGATACCGTAACGAGATCTGAGTAGTAGAACGTGTCTGATCGTGGGTACTAGAAACTCGAGATGGCTGTTGCAGCTCTACGTCATGTTTATCAAGTCATTCACAATCAGAAATCAGTCATAGTAGGAAAGCCACCGTGTCACTTCATCATCAATCGATAGCTAGTTGTCATCAGTCGACGGCCGGCAGACGAAAAACCCCCGTTCAGTGCGGCTGGATAGCTTTTTGTCGATCCATCTGGGCCCAACGATCCAAACTGATCATGGACTGTAATCTATGTCATATGTTTGTCTATTGTACGAATACGTGACGTATTTTCAAGACAACACAAATATCCGACTGAGTCGAATTTCCAACCCATTCATTGTAAATATATAGAATTCTCTGTCTTTTTGTGTGAATCGAATGTATCGAATTACCCAAAAAGCATATGACAATATCCATGTAATATTCTTACAAGCATGCAGAATCAAACGACCCGTCGAATGTTTCTCGCAGCGGTCGGTGCCACCGGGGCAGTATCACTTGCCGGATGTTCGAGTATTCCCGGCAACGGCGGCGGCGGTAGTGAGCCAAAACAGCCCTCAAATACGACCGGGAGTGAGAAACCCAGCACCACCGAGCCAGGGGGCGACAGCACCGCAACAGAGAAGGGGGGGAAGGATACATCATCAAATCGTGGATCAGTGGTCGACGACTTCGAGGGCGATGTCGACTCACGCTGGGGAATCAATAATGGCAAATACAAAGTAACAAAGAAGGACGCGTTTCAGGGCAGCCAGTCGCTCGTTCTGGAACCGAAGAAGAACGCAAAAAAGCCAGTCGCCAAGATCTTCAAGTCGTTTTATCCGAAGGCACTCGATCTCAGCAAACACGATCTATCGCTCGCGGTGAAGGTGAACAAGCCAAAGGATATCAAGGTATCTGCAGAAGTCATCGCGCCCGCTGAGAGCTCCATGCTCACGGCGACCCGATATATCCCGTTGGAGTTAGACGGTTGGGTGCGGTTCGATCTCGGGTACACCGCCATAACAGGCAACCCCACCATGGACAAGGTCTCTCAAGTGAACCTCCAGATCGGACCGTTATCAAAGGGACAAGACTTTCAAATACTGATTGATGATCTCCGAAAATATCCAAAACCAAAGAAAGGAAAGGTGATGTTCCAGTTCGACGATGGACACATCACGACCTACAAAAAGGCATATCCGATTCTAAAAAAGAAGGGCTGGCCCGGCTCGGTCGGAATTATTCCCGATGCAATCAATGGAGATAAACGGATGACTGACCAGATGATGCAAGAGATGGGCAAGTCAGGATGGGATATGATGGCACATGCCAGTGAGCTGCTTCCAAAGCTTCCAGAGTCAAAACAACGGCAAATCCTCCAGCAAGCCAATCAGTATCTCAATCTGAAGGGCTTCAAAAAGGGTGCGCGCCATTTTGTGGCCCCATACAATCGAGTGAACCAAACGACGCTTGATCTGATCGATGAGCTCTTCGAGACAGGCTATCTGTTTGGCGCCTGTCCCAACAATGCACAGCACCCGAGCAACCCGAGTTTCATCTCTCGGGTGGAAGGGCCCTCTGTCCGGGGTGCCCGCCGGGCGATCAACGTCGCCGAGAAGACCAATCAGTTGGTCGTTATTGCATACCACGCAATCGGGAACGGTAACAATGCCACGTCAGAGAAGGCATTCAAACGGATCGTCAACCACGTCGAGAAGAAGAACGTGGACGTTATCACACCCTCGCAACTCGTTGATGGAAAAAACTGGTAGATACTGCAACGTCGAAATAGTCACTTGAGTCACGTGTGCTGCCAATTGGTCTGATGACGTTTTTCGTATTGCTTGGCGCTCTCACTGCTACGAGGAGTTTCAATCCAGTGTGTCACTGGGACGAGAATCTATAACAGAAGGGCACTACGTTACAGAGGCGGGATCTTACTGTTGTATTCAGTGTGATTTACAAATCAGAACTCGACTCATTCAGTGTCTTACCCCGAGGCCAGTCAAATGGTAACGTTCGAACCTCTACTGGAGAGATCCTCGGTTCGTTTCCAGTACCTCGATCAGATCTCCTTCTACTGCAAGATTGTACGGTGAGCGATTTGAGCGACAGACAGTGATGGAACGTTCAAGTGCCACACTAGTTCGTCGAATGACCTTCGAGTGGGCCACACGAAGTCTCAGGAGGGACCCGCCGTTATATCGGTTGTGTTGCTCTGCCAGCTGATGCCCACTTACTGATGATGTAGCTCACCTTCTGATGATAGCAGTACCAGACTCGACATTCATTCACAGGTTGAATAAATACTTATATGATGAATATCTAGTTCCAGTCGTGACATTATCACCAACAGACAGCCTGTCGACGCTACAGTCAGATACAAACGAATTGAGCATCGTATCCGAATTGTCCGCTTTCCAGCGCCAGATTCTCGCTATCCTCGCAGAGGAGGCTCGCTACGGACTCGCGATCAAGAGCGAACTAGAAGCGTACTATGGTTCTGAGGTCAATCACGGCCGGCTCTACCCGAACCTCGATGAACTCGTCGAACTGGGTCTCGTCGAGAAAAGCGAACTCGATAAGCGAACCAACGAGTACGCGCTCACCGAGGCCGGCCACGACGCTATCTTGACTCAACTGTCGTGGATCTTCTCGCGCTTTGTCACCGATGAAGACCGCGCAGCGGAGATAAGAGGCCTCGTCGACGGCGTCCAGTAGCGGAGGTCTTTCCTCTCGCTGGTCCACAGCACGATCCCGATCGTGCTGTTCTTCCATGGATGCAATTTTTTGGGAGGTCTCTTCGCATCAGTAATCGCATTGCTATGATTTTTCGATCCTGTCGGTGCATCTCCGCAGCGGTGTCGTCGCGGATTGAGTATCTGCCTGCTGCACGAGGATGAGCGTCGTTCTTTGGGGGAATCCTCCATTCTTCCCCGACAAGAGATTCGTGCGCTCCGGTCAGCCATTGACCAGCATAGGACTGCTGAGCACCAATGCAAGCACGAACATTCCTGCAGATTTAATTCATTTGATGGTTGTCGGATTTGTAAAATTGTCATTCAAAGAATCGGATTATGGGAAATTCACCCTCATTCAAACGAATACCATAGTTTCGGGGCGGTAGGTGGGCTATAACTAATGATGGACCGTGGCTACGCGCCCGATAACCAGTATGTTACGGAGAAAATTTGTCGGAAGTATTATTGCTGCCGTTGGCATCTCAGGATGCTTGGAATGGGGCAACGCTCCTCGCAACACTGAGCAATCGGAAGCTACGGATTGGAACAGTACGAAACGAACGCCGCATAGCCCGACAGAGACGTCGGTTCCGACCTCTCCGAACCGGATTGACTCAGAACCGACTTCAACTTCGACCCCCGCGGATCAGAGCGATTCAGAAATAAATCCGGTCCCACCTTATCAGGGACAGTTCATCGACAGCGGCCGCAAACTGGACAACTTTGAGGACGTATCGCATTGGAGCGGTGATATCAGGCAAGACACCGACCGCTCCTTCAGCGGATCGCAGTCACTCCAGCTTCACTCGACGTCTGGCGAGGCAACAGCGATCGCTGATTATTCTGACGATCCGCTGGATCTTCGGGAAGCTGATCTCTCGTTCGCCTGCTATCAAGACCTTCCCGACGGACAGCCGTCGATGTTCGTCGACCTCTTTGCGCCCGATGCTGACAACCGTCTACAGTTCAAGTGGGTGTACCATGGGTACAAGGATCTCGGGTGGCAACGAGTCGATATCGCCCCGTTCGAAACAGTTGGGAACCCAGATCTGTCTGCGGTCGAAAAAGTGCGGATCACCCTAAACGCATCCAAGATTCGAGTGTGGATCGACGACTTCCGGGCGCATCCCGCGCCGGACGCAGGAAAGATCATCCTCCGGTTCGACGATGCACACGAACATCATTACACCGACTACTTTCCGCTGCTTTCAGAATACGGATATCCAGGGATCGAAGCCGTTGTTCTGAACAGCGTTGGACAACGTGACCGACTGTCGGTAGCACAGATGCAAGAGATGCAGTCGGACGGTTGGGAAATGCTCAGTCACACAGTAGGGCACGATGATGTAACTAAGCTTTCAGAGGTCGAACTCCGAAAAAATCAGGAGACAATGAAGGAATGGCTGACCGAGAACGGCTTTGAACGCTCATCAGCGTATTTCGTCTATCCGTTTAACCACTATGATGGCAAATCGCTCTCCGTACTCAACGACTATGTCGATCTCGGTTTCGCTGGCGGTGGTTTAGGGAACGTCGCGGTGACGAATCCACTGACGATCGCCTCAGTGGACGCAGAAGAGTCTACTGCCAGACCGCTCGAAGCTATCGATCGAGCGGCGAAACACCGCCAGCTGCTCGTTCTGATGTTCCACACGATCGACACTGGTCAGCTAAAAAAGATCCTCGATCACATACGAGACAAGGGAGACCGACTGGACGTGATCAACGCCTCGCAGCTACAGGAGGAGTTCTCTCGCCTCCATTCCCAATAGTTCATCTGTGTGCTGGCGGTGTCGATTTGAAGGGGTCAGCGCGATATGAGGAAGGAATGATCAACGCTTTTCTCTGATGCTATTGATCCTGTGGTAAAGATGTACAATACGGATCACGAGTGGCCACACGCCATTCTTCAGCAGTTTCTCCAGCAACGTCATCATGACAATTACACTATTTTGTTCAAACGGTTGCATATCCCCCAGATTGGAATCAGATCCGTAATTGCGGACGAGACGGGCATCGACGGTCAGCGAGGAGTTCGAGAGCGATCGGAGTATTCACCCTCTGTTGTTGAGTCTCGGTGGTGGTCATGAAACGCCGCGGCCATCAGGGGGTTGTTCTCTTGGCAGTAGCCGGAATCATCTACGCCTTTGGTCTTTCCCGGCCGCTTCTATCGACCGTAGCAATCGTTGGGATCTGGTGGCTCGAACCGTTACCAGACAAAGACCATCGTATCGGTTGGCTTGCGCACCGTAAGACGAGCCATTCTCTCGTGGCAGTTGGATTATCGGGGGTGTTCTTCGGCGGGTTGGGATGGCTGATCGGCCGGTACGCTGTCGAGCCGATAGTTGCGACCTTGTTTGCAGAGCCAGTCAGTGCTGGGGACGGAGTGCTATCGTGGTGGACTGCCCGCTTTGTAGCCCTCGATGCTCCGACACTCGCTGTGGCAGGCATGTGGATTGGGATTTGGGCGATCGTGATCCACCTCCTTGGCGATGTGATCACAAAGGGAGGTCTCCAGCCTCTCTTGCCGTTTTCGCGGTGGAAACTCCGTTTTTCTCCACTTGCATACGACAACAGAGTGGCAAACAATGGACTGTTTGTTCTCGGTGCTCTTGCGGTTGTAGCGTCTCTCGCGTCTATTTTCGGCCTGCTTTGATCCTCTGAGCGTACTTGTGTTACTGTCGTTATTTATTATTGACCATCACTAACTCATAGCCATGGTACTACGTGACTTGATCGAACAACCGAAGTTGTTGCTGGCGATCGGTGCGTGGGATGCACTCACAGCGAGTCTAGCGAATCAGGCTGGGGCAGAAGCGATCTATCTCTCTGGTTCGTGCGTCGCCTCGTCGGTGACCGCCGGTCCAGATATCGGACTGATCACGATGACTGAACTGGTACGGCGCGCACGGCAGACCTCGAGAGTAATTGACATCCCCCTTATTGCCGACGCTGACACAGGGTATGGAAACGAGATCAACGTGCGCCGCACCGTCGATGAATACGAGCGAGCGGGCGTCGATGCTATCCAGATCGAGGACCAACTCTTTCCCAAAAAATGTGGCCACTTCGAGAGGAAACAGCTCATCCCCGCTTCAGACTTTGCTGTGAAGGTTGAGGCAGCCGTCGACGTTCGTGAGAGCGACAGTTTTCTTGTCATCGCACGCACGGACGCCATCGCCACCGATGGTATCGAAGCGGCGATTCGGCGGGCTAAACTCTATAAACGGGCGGGTGCGGACGTCCTTTTCATCGAGGCACCGACACAGCGTGAGGAGATGGAACGCATCACCGAGGAGGTACCCGGGCCTCTGCTCGTGAATATGGCCGCGAAAGGGAAAACTCCACAAATGTCGGCTGAATCCCTCGAACAAATCGGCTACGACATGGCAATCTATCCAACAGACGCATTTATGTCCGCACTGAAGACGATTCGAGAGACCTACGAAACGCTGCTCAAGACGGGAAGTCAGGAGCGTATCGTTGACGGAATGGTCGAGTGGGAAACGCGCAACAGAATAACGGAGCTCAACGATATCACGGCTCTGGAGGATCACTACAGCGAATCTGCGGATCGCTATGCCGAAATCTATGACTCACTCTGATTCGATCATTGTCGATATTACGTTGTTGCTGAATCTTCGTCGCTGGCAGGGAGACACACTCAGAGCAAAATTCAAGCCCAAGACCCAACACCGACGCTCACTAACGTGTCCCTGATGCTAACTCGTGTCATACTTTCACATTCCGAGGAACTGAGTAACTGGGGACGCTTCCAAATCGATCAAAAACACTTTCGCGCGTGGCTTGTCCGATCTCACGCGTCGTTTACAGAGGGTGAACGGTTCGAGGAGTTCGTTGATACGGGATGTTGTGGGGGTGCTCATTACATTGAATTCGTCGTTGTGAGCGTTGAGGGGAGCGGTCCCGTAACGAGCGAAACTGAAATTGAGTACACCGAACATCCTGGGTGTGATCTCGATGGCGGATGGGGAACACAACACGAAGCCAGACCATGATGTGCCGGGAGATCTGTGCATTTGAAAAAGACAACAGTCCATCGACAGATACAATCTGACATTAACAAACATCACACCGTTTACAGTAGAAAGAACTTGTCAATAATGTTCTACACTGACCAAACGTCTTACCGCTTCGAGATTTTGGCATCGTCGTCTGTGTAGAGAAATACTAGATATGCTGGTCATTGGATACTGACTGTGTCGTGTATACTATGCCCAACTCTATTCTCTGCTGAAGCTGTTACGGACTCAACGCTAGAGACAAATACCACCTAATTAGAGCACCACTTGCTATCCATCATGGACATATCTCAGACGGACACCTTTCCATATAGGAATCCAGAATCGTAAATCTCCATGAATCAACCATATCTAGTGATACATGTATAATTGATCTTTATCCTTAGCTACAGTGTCTTAGATCCAATCCGAGATCTCAATTTCAACCCATCTGGTCCTACAATCCACGCAGCCTATGCGTTCACTTCGATCTCCTCAGATGTAGCACGAAGTATGGAAGAGGCATCTATTACCCGTCCGACCAAGCAACGCACCACTGCGGATAGTAGATTTACTATTGTGCCATTCGGTTTAAGCATATAGTTACATTTTGGTGAGCGTAATTGAAGACCTCTGATGGCTGCAACTGTTTTCTCTCCATTGAACTGTATCGACTGTCCGAACCGATCAGCCGACAGATCTGATACCTCCAACTCATACGAGGACATCAGGCCATGCCCCTGCCAGATCACGACCGACAATCAACACGTTCATGTTAGAAACCGTCCAGTAATCTGCCATGCGATCGTTTCACGCTCTCTTTGCTTTCCTTATTGGATTTGCTCCCCTCATACAACCGGTTGTTGGTAATGGTCTTGGTTCAGATACACAATACACCTACGAGATAACGCCGGTCAATATCTCTGATACTGAGTCGGTTGAATCAATGTACCACCTGTCGGCGGTGGTCTATGGGACGGACTCACAAGTTGGCATGACTCGAGCGGCGGCGAGCACTACGGTGTCTCGGCCGAAAGAGACGATCAGTCCTGCTCTTAGCGGATTGATCGACGTGCAGTTTCTCGTGGACGATACCAAGGATCAGTACTACCGCGTTGACGCACGCATCGTCGATGATGAGTTCCGTCTCGGTGCTACTCCGGTATCGGCACGGACGGTCGCGGAAGAATTGGCTGTCGCTCCTGATACTACACCGACGACGATACGAGAGATACTAAATGGCGAGCCGGCGCATTTTTATCGGATATCTCCGACGCTGGTAGCGAAGGACGATCGCTTTCTATTGGTAGAACCAGCTAACACTGAATGTGTCGCAGATCCGTTGGCAGTGCCGAAACTGATCAGCTACGCATTCGGCGCGGCGCTGATGGTCTGGTCTATTGGAGTGAAAGCATATTTCGGGCAATGAATGGCGGACGCTTGTTTGCCTATCAACCGCCGCTACACATCACGATGTAGTACGATCCGGGATCAGTGGCGCGAAAATGGTTGTGCACCGCGTTCTACGTGAGAATTAAGGCGCATAACACTCTGTTTATTTGTTAATCTATAACACTATCCGACTAATTGACTTATATGATATAATAATGATCTAGAAAACAACCCAGTATACAGGAGTCCGAGGATTATTACGCCGTAACACTTCTACCCAATCGAAATATAATATAACTTCTTAATATTTTCCATATGGTTGTCCGTTCCGTAGCGTGTATTCAAGCTATTTCAATATAATGGCCGGAGCATTCACAAAACACTGATCTTTCGTCAGACGGATACGACAACGAGAATGGCTTCTACAGATGATGATCCCATGTTGGGCTGGCGTGAGGCAGAACAAAAACGCAGAAATGAGGACGACCCAGTCCTTGAGATGTCTACAATCGGCCGGTTATTCGAAGGAAGCACCAGCCGTAATCGCAATCAAGAGGCCCAACTCTACAAGGGAGGCGTGTACGATCGCTCATTAGTGTCAGAGGGTGTGATTGATCCCTCACCTCCCGAACGATATTCATCGATTACCTACAACGTGATGCAGCACATCGTTCACAATCTCGCGGCGGGATTCCGTGATCTTGGCATTGAGCCGGGGGATCGGGTCGGTATTTTTTCGAGTACGCGTATGGAATGGGCGCAGGTCGACTTTGCACTGCAGGTCTGTGGTGCCGTTGTGACGACAGTGTACGCTGGTTCTTCCCCAGAGCAGGCACAGTATCTTCTCGACGATCCTAACGCCACAGCGGTTATTGTCGAAAACGAGACGCTCTTAGAGCGCGTGATGGCTGTCGAAGACGAACTTGATCTCTCATTTATCGCATCGATAGATGAGCTCACTCTGTATGATGACAGAGAAGACATCACCACTCTTGGAAAGGTTCACAAAAGAGGCGAAGAGATCTCGTGGCCGCTGAAGCTCGAACGGTGGCTTAGCTCACGGGATGTCGACGATCTTGCGAGCATTATCTACACGTCCGGAACGACAGGCAAACCGAAAGGCGTCGAGCTCACGCACCGGCAGTTCAGATCGAACGTCAACCAAATCAGAAAGCGTCTCGGGCCACGACCAGACAAACCGGATGATCTGCCCGTCTTCGACCCAAGCATGACATCGGTCTCGTTTCTGCCATTAGCTCACGTGTTCGAACGCACTGCCGGTCATTATCTCATGTTTGCATCCGGGGTGTCTGTTGCGTATGCCGAATCGGCTGACACTGTAGCCAACGACCTCGGTATCGTTCAACCGGATCTAGCAACGAGCGTTCCCCGGGTCTACGAACGTATCTACGATAGCATGCAAGAGCAGGCGGGTGAATCTCCGATCAAAAAACGGATCTTCGATTGGGCGGTCGGTATTGCCCGCGAAGAAGCCCGATCCGATACCCATGGGCGTATTCACCGAATCAAGCACTCGATTGCCGATCGATTGGTGTACAGCAACGTGAAAGAGCAGCTGGGCGGGAATATCGACATGTTCATCAGTGGTGGGGGAAGCCTCTCGAAAGATCTCGCTGAACTGTTCATGGGAATGGGTCTCCCAATCGCAGAGGGATACGGCCTCACCGAAGCCGCTCCTGTCGTGAGTGTGAATCCAATCGAAGATATCCGTCCCGGGACACTCGGACCGCCGTTGACCGGAATAGATGTCACGTTCGATGATACCTCGATCGATGATGAACGAAAGCGCCGTGCCTCGGGTAAAATCGGGGAGTTGCTGGTTCGTGGACCGAATGTGACGGAGAAGTATTGGAATAATCCAGAAGCCACAGAGAAAGCGTTCACCGGCGACTGGATTCACACAGGAGACATCGTCGAACAGACAAGTGACGGCTACCTCATCTTCCACGATCGACTCAAACAGATTCTTGTTCTTTCGACCGGGAAGAATGTCACGCCTGTCCCGATTGAGGATGCCTTCTCCACCAGTAATCGAGTTGAGCAGATCATGGTCATTGGGGACAACGAGAAGTTCGTCAGCGCGCTCATAGTCCCGAATTTCGACGCGATCGAACGGTGGAGAGGAGAAAAGAGCATTTCCCTGCCCGAAAGTCGTGCTGCTATCTGTCAGAACGATCGCGTTGGTGAGTGGATTCTCGAAGATGTCAATACGATCAACGAGCAGTTCGAAGCCGAAGAGCAGATCAAGATGTTCGAACTCGTTCCCGAGGAATGGACACCCGAAAATGATATGCTTACACCATCAATGAAGAAAAAGCGCAGAAATATTCTCGAAAAGTACGCGGGACAGGTCGATCGGATATACGAAAGGGCCGGATAATACGATCACGAAACGCTAACTGTCAAACTGAAACGAATTTTAATTACTTTACGATCGCCGGCTGTGTGAGTGGTTTGTCACTTACTACTCAGTAGATGTATGGTCAGTTGGCTGTTGGTTGTGATGTTGAATCTACGTCCGTTTGATTCGACCTTCGAGTTCTGGGTCGAGTCCGTTTTCTCGGACGTATTCCGCGAGTACTTCGTGCTGTCGCCCAAACGATTGTGCTTCGTTTGAAGGGCAGTCGAACGAACAAAAGAAATTTTCGGGGGCTGCAACGGTATACTGAGTCGAGGGATCAACTGCAACGCCACCGACTGTGGCTTCTTTCACTCGTCGCTGAGTATCGTCGAACGTGACTGTACAGCCGCTCACGTGAAGGTGCCAATAGTTCGGATTCGAGGGATAGACGATCTCACCTCCGGAGGCGAGCATGTTGTACAGCGTCGTACCGGATACTGTTGTCCGCACGACAGCCATATCGAACGGCAATAGACTCACGAGATCAGCCACTTCCACAACTCCCTGAAGCGTTGTTCCCCGTATTCCCGAGCTGTGTTGTAACCCAACATCGCTGTTCGTCTTCCACCGGTATGCATCGGTAATGGCGTTTCCAAGCCGTGACTCACCCAGATACCGAGTCTCTGTCGATTGAACGATTGGATCAGATATCGTGGCGACGACTTCGTTCAATCCAGCGCGTTCGTGCAGCTCGTGAAACCGCCGTTCGATAGTCCGATCGATCGTGCAATGAGTGACCGGATGATGCTTGACAGTCCATTCGCCAGTAAAGCGCAGTTCAGAGAGATCTTTTCCTTCACCAGTTGTTCGCACGAGTAATGTCTCGGCTAGTCGATCGATTCGTGGGGCACCGTGTTCGTGTCCACCGAGGATCACGTCGATATCGACTGCTCGGGCGAGATCATCGTCGTCGCTGAACGAGCGTCCTTTCGATTTACCGAGGTGAGAGACACAGATGATCAGATCGACTGCCTCGTTTTTGAGGGCTTTGACGGCCTCCTTGGCTGCCGCGATCGGATCGGTGAACGACAACGATCGTGCCTCGGGCGAACTCATATCTGTGTTTGGATGAGCGAGTCCGAACAGCCCGAGACGATAACCAGCTCGTTCGATAACTGTCCACGGAACGATTCCAGCATTCCGGCCGAAACGCTTTCCGTGCGCATAGGCGTTCGCGCAGATCCAACGTTGGGGAGCACTATTGATGACAGAAAAGAGTGTCTCCAGTCCATAATCGAAGTCGTGGTTTCCAACGGTATCGATGTCCGGCTCGATCCTGGTGAACAATTCGATAGCCTGATGACCATCTGTGAGGAGTCCGAGTCCGCTGGGAGCAATGTTATCACCGGCCCCAACGATTACAGTGTTCTCATCGCGCAAGACGTCGATCAGACCGGCAAACATTCCAATGCGTTTCGGATCGTCGTACGTATCTTCGAGATCTGCATAATGGAGGATTCGAAGCGTCATTTGCTTCTGTGCTGATCGACATCACGAGGTTAAATGATTGGTTGATCGCAACTGGATAGGCCGATTCAACCACCGTCTGAGTGCTGTCTTCGTCGAGGGATCTCGCCCACGTTATCGCTAACACAATGGGTAAATAAAGGAACATTCCGATTTTGTAACTGACCTTGTTGTGGACAGAGATGCGTACACGAGACAATAACGAAACCAGAGCTTCACTGACCACCAGCTGACTGGTACCTACGACAGATAAGCGGTGATATCTGTCGATGATATCATTCCGATGTAATCGTCCGTGGCGACCGGAAGATGACTAATGCGGAAGTTCTCCATCATCGCCGCTGCTTCTCTGAGTTGCAGATTCGGCGGTACTGTCTCGACGGATTCGGTCATCACATCCGCAACCGCTACCTGTGACGTATCCATCCCCTGAGCGACTGCTTCGAGGATATCTGTACTGGTGACGATCGACGGCGGCGCAGTCGTCACGAGCAATGCGCTAATGTTTTTCTCGCGCATTTTCTCTGCTGCTGTGACCAACGGTGTATCCGCCGAGACCGTCTCGAGCGGAGTCGACATTATGTCTTTGACGAGCGCTTGGTTGTGTGACGTCACATACGTACCACTGTGCAAGGGGATTTTATTTTTTCGTCGCCATCAACGTTCAACCACTCTGTCCACAAAACCACTAATTTTCAACACGTAAGTAAAAATCTAATGTATTTCAGATGTTATTTTGTGGTTCTGTGGCGATCGCCCAATTAACAGATGCGGGAAGCATTGTATTCCAGAGACAAGGAACGATGACCGGCCAATAGAGAGTTAATCTTCAGCCTGTGCGTGATTTCGATTCGACGGTTGCTGTGAAACGCTCACTGTCTCGTCGGCGACCGCCTCTGTTCGGAGAACCGGCTGGCGTTCGAGTTCAACGACGAGTCCGACCGTACATACGACACACATGATCGACGTGGGGAGACCGAGCACCACGAATGACTGGGGTGTGTCGGGTCCTCCGATAATAATAAGAAGCGGAGTGAGCAGTCCGATGAGGACGCCCCAAATGACGCGATCACTAGCCCAGTCGTCAGTGCAATGGTACCCACTCGCCGAAATCCCTCAGTTGTACTCAAGTCCGGTCGTGAACTGTATGATACCGAAGCCAAGTGACACACAGATGTCACCGATGAAGATCACCATGACATGCAATCGACGAATGCGTACCACATCACTGTTGGCACGTTTGGAAGTCCCTCGGCGCGAAAAGATCGCCCTCAGAGATTTGCTGACCAACACCGTCTGTATCGACCTTCTCACCGAGGTTGCTCACTCGATAGATTGCTTTGTGACCGAGGATGTAGTTGCTCAACGGGTGATCGCCACGCCACACGTGTAACTCTGAGTCACAGACGTTCGTTCGCTCGACTTTAGTAACAACAGCGTCTGCCCCTGGTTCCGGAACGGGGTGTTCTCGGAATTCGATATCTTTCGACCCATTAACGTAGACCGGCTGCCCGACCTCGTGGACAGTCGAGTCACGCAGGCTCATACCGTGGTATCCTCTTCCCTTTCCGACTCAGATTGCCGTTCTTTCATCACGATGTCAAGGAACTCACCAATAACTCTAGTGTTGTCAAGTTATACTCTGAACATGATAATTTCGCCATCGTCATTGAACACTATAATATCACATGGCGGAACACCTTCTGCGGACCGGCCTGCACTACTGTATATTTGACAGAGTCGACAGCAGTGCGAAAGTCCTCGATTTGTATGAATGTACTAAATGTACGTATCGAGCGTGTGTCTTGTGGTTTGTGGCCCTGAGAATGCTTCTATCTCCCCAAGATAAAAGACACTCATCATCGATTTTTCGGATGGGACAAACGATGCTGCGATCGGACCTTTACTTTTTCATTGAAGACAAATTAAGCATTCCTGATTATTCTGTATCAACAGTTGGTCTGTGACGTCCTGTGCCTTGTTGATTGTGAGAATAACAATATACTACCAACGATGATTGAGTCAGATCGTTTAATCTGGTGGCGATACCGACGAGATACCTATTTTCATACAATCACTGGCAATGGATAGGATAGATTCAGAATAAAAACATATTTTTAACATTATTACACCAATCGAAATACATTCGTGACTGTTTTGGTTCGTTCCTATTGTTCATAATAGTGAGAGAGATCGATACTGACGTGGAAAATATAGGCCAGAGATGTCTTTTGATAGAACCATTAACCGATCTCAGACGATACTGGTAGAGAAGATCTGTAACTACGTGATTCAATATTTTGATCGGGGAATGTCTTCACCCGTATCTTTGACATCTATCGAACCACACATCGTCAATCACGTAAAATGATGGATTTTCTATAACTGGTTCGATTCAGATACACCGGCGTCGGCGATAGAAAACAGAAAGCTGTCACTGAATTCCTGAGAAAGGAATCATTGAGCCACACTACTATTATATTCACATTATCATCGTTTACGCGGCACTCGGTACTATCACACAAGCGAATTTCCCAGTGATCGCTTACTGCGGGTCCGACTCCGCTCTCGAATGAATCGCTAGGGACCCCAGTACCCAGTGCCCGTACTCTTCTTTCTATCAAAAAATTCGGCTTGCACCAGCGTGCCAGTGGTCGCACTCTAGATCCGTCTGTGAATTGTATATTGGATGTCAGAAAACACATTTGTAATTGCGTGGTGACGATGAATCTTGAGGAATACAATAATACGACCGGTCTGTTTTAGCTCACTGGAAGCTCCAGCACCGATAATCACGGTTGTAATTGAATTGTAATAGATAGTTCATATACGACAGTAAACATATATAATACCCTACTATTACAGTAGTATTCCTGTAATATCCCCTCACACCACCATTGAATATGGCAATATGAATGCTTGTCTGAATTCAGAATTGGAATGCGTCACATAACCGTATCCAGACGACCTGGTTGTTCGGTTCCAGTCAGTGTCAACTCCAAGGTGTCCACCGATCATCTGTGCGTCGATAAATTGTCTCTCGTATCACCAGCCACCTCGTTAGCGATACAAGCAGAATCATCACCGAGATTCGGAGTTGCCTGTATCGATGAGACGTACGTTTTCGGCACTTCGACGAGCGATACGCGCTGGCAAATTGCCGCTTACCCACGTGAACCCCGGATCGCCTTGTTTTCCGTGGGGAATCTCCGTCGCGTCTTCAGGGTCGTGAACACGGACGGTGAGGGCGTTCGTGTCGCCCCTGAGCGTATCACTGACATCGAATACGAATATTTACGATAGAACAGTTTCAACCATCATTATTTCATATGGGTTTTCTTTATTAGGATGGAATTCAGAGCACGATAGCCAATTTTTCACCAGCCAATACGATAAATATACATTAGAAGTGAATGCACATAGTGAATAGAGTCTGCTCGTCCAAGCTATTGCTCAGAAAGCGAGCGCACTGTCCACTCCATTCCAATACGGGGCTCGTGACCTGTCTACGACTCAATCAGAGGTTGATCGTGTGTGATTGTACGACGTGAGGTACGCATTTCTCCGGGAACTGTCCCCTTAACGCTTCTCTGAACGATCCATCTCCGTTCTGGAATAGAGCCAGTTTCTGATTGTAGAGGATAGAGTGATGTGTCTGTAACGGATGATTGCTGTCGTCAGTCCTAAAACGAGACATACAGAATGAAAATACAACCAACTGATAAATTTCGGTGGTATTATTGATAAACGGGCATCCACCGGGTAAAGTTGAGTGAGCATATTTTTTCAATTATTCCTTTTGTTGTGGCATTTTATGAAGTAGGTGTTATAAAATTATATATTGAAATTTTCCATCGGGATAGTAGGTGTATCGGAATTCAACTAATAAAATATCCTCAAAGAACTACAATAATTCGTTACCGAAGTTTAAATCCTTTCAGTCACACCTTCCCCATGTCATTTATCTCTTGAAGACGAGGAGGGTGTGCTGACACAGCTTGGTGAGGACGACCTCGATACCCAGACATTTTTCAACTCTCCAGACGACGACTCGAAAGAGATGGCTTCCCCGCTTACGTTGATGACGCATTTTCGAAGCAGTACATTCTGACAGTTCGAGAATACAATGCCCTGTCGGTCGGATCCAGTTTGTTCGATGTAGCAGTTAGTGAACCGGGTGTTGTCTGCCTCTTCGACGAGAATGGTCGGCCCTTTCGCTGCAGAGCCAGTGATCTGGACGGTGTCCATGCGAAGCCACCGTGGATCTGAGTCCGTACTATTATCGGATTGTGACGTTTTCCCTTCGCGGTAAATCGCGGGCGTCCCATCGTTGTTGTACACGATTTGAGAGTCCGACATGGAAAGCGTCCGGCCACCGGTCCACATAGAGATGGCAGAACCCATGGTTGGATTATCCTGAATAATGACGTCTGTGTTCCGGATCTTCGCGCCAGCATCATCGCGCTGTCCAATGTCGTCGGGAGATTGTTCAACGACAATACCGCGCATTTTGAACGAGTCGTCCTCTCTGGTGTGCGGGCCGGAGTACTTACTCGGGTCGACTTCGACGGTTGCGCCGTCGACGTAGCTGCCTTCGCCCGAAAATCGAATACCGCTGACATTATTATTGCGGTAAGTACCGCCCTCAATTTGGATCGAGCTCAGTGATCGGCTCGCGTAGATGCCGTTGTTGCCGAACTCTTCGAGATGACAGTCGATGATCTTGATCGTTCCCTCGCCACCGTACACCGAGATCCCGACCCGGCCGTCACCGCCTTTGTAATGCGCCCACGCCGAGCCTTTCTTCGCAACGAAGTTTTTGATTGTTCCGGTTGCGTCTGGATCGTTCACGCGGAGTTGCCAACAGCGGGTGACATCGTTGGAATTGGCGGTGCCGCGTCCGATGTGCTCGATGTTCTCGATGTGGAACCCGCACTCAGAGGCGACTCGGATGCCCGTTGCGGTGTTCTCGGATCGGACATCGACATCGAAGTTCTCATACAGTGCTTGTTCACACGAGCCGTTGATGAAGAATTCGTTGTATCCTTCGGGGAATGTGAACAGCACGTCGTCGCTCGTCCCGCGAATCCCGATCCGATCGGTATTGAGCGAGATTGACCCCTCCCAGTGATACGTCCCTGAGGGGAATTCGATGAGCGTTTTCCCATCGAGGGCCGACTTGACCTTGCTTGAGACGTCTGCATTTCCCTTTGGATTACAGCCCAGATCAGCGACCGCATCGACAACGCGATCGAATGTGATCCCGTTACGGGTTGCTGCGCGTGCACGCCCAATCTGCGTTGTACCGACTGCAGAGCCGGTGACAACGGCTCCGATAAGCTTCATATACCCACGTCTGCCTAAATATACGCTCTCCTTATTCTCTCGCTTACTCTTTACATCAGACGACATCGTTGGGTAATGCGGCATTAGCAAAATCTAAATTCTCTCTATACGCGTATTAATTTTATTGTGGTTGTATATGTATAAAATATGGATTCAGTCTTGTTGGTCCGTGGGAGCATCCGTAAGTGTGATTGCCGAAAATAAACAACACGTTCTCTCAATCTATTGGTTGTTTCAGAGCGTTAATTGTTAGCTTAGCTCTTCATCGACTGGATGAATTCAGAACCTCGATACAACGACGTGAATGAACAACAAGACTGGAATATCACCCCAGGAGCTAGGCCGTGGTAACTATCCCGTGGAGAATAGAGCGTGAGTGATCACATTTGCTACCGATATCTATCAACCATAGATGCGTGAATGTACTGCGGAACGCTATCGATTGTTTCATTTCCCCATCTTTGATGGTGATGCCAATCATATCATATAACCACCGCATAATTTGTATGGAGATTATATTCCTGTATTTTTGTTCAAGCACAACATCACATCGATAGTGTCAGAATATCAGATTGGGAAAGTTTATTGATACACTGTTGTCATAGATCAATCGATGATTTTGTTTACGTCGTCTCTGATTCTCTCATAACGCCTTTTCTCCCACGCTGGTGGCGCTATTCATTCACAAATCATCATCACAATCTTGTCCGATTTTCCTACTGAATTGAGCTGCTGCATGTCTGTTAGTTGTTTAGTACCGCGATGGGACAAACACTCGTATGAAGGTTGACGAGTATTAAGTGCGATACTATCATCAACGTAGTGTATGTCGACGACAGTGTCAGGCGACAGCAAATCAAGTATCGCACCAGAACTCACCGCCTTCCAACAGCGCATCCTCGCCATCCTCGCCGAAGAGGCGCGCTACGGCCTCGCCATCAAACGCGAACTCGAACAGTACTACGGCTCGGAGGTCAACCATGGCCGACTCTACCCCAACCTCGACGATCTCGTCGAGATGGGCCTCGTCGAGAAAAGCGAACTCGATAAGCGAACCAACGAGTACGCGCTCACCGAGGACGGCCACGACGCCATCATCACCCAGCTCTCGTGGGTCTTCTCGCGCTTCATCACCGACGACAGCCGCGCCGAAGAAATCAAAGACCTCGTCACCGCCCAGCAGTAAGCAAACTCCGACCACTCAAGGGCGTGTGAGTCTATTGGAGTTATTCCATCGCGTAGTAACCCCGATTGAAGATTGTCTTCATCGGATATCAACAAATCGTATTCATCTGACTATCAAACAGCTGATTCCTGTCTGACGGTCTCACGATAGCCGTGAGCGCCGGTCAGAGTGTTTTCGAATGTTTATCTAACATACACAATTAATGAGTTACGTTGACTACCACGATCAATAGACGGTTTCATGGTCGATGTACTCAATCGACCTCATTCGTTGGTCAACAAATGTGAACAGTAACGAGATGGTACCTGATTATCTCCTCAGCCGTTTGTTTGATCCAAACTCTCTGTGATCCACGTAGAATATGCGTTGATCAGTTGCTCTCCACGGTCAGTGATTGCATAATGATTTGCCCTCCCAGTGAGCTCTGCTTTTTCGATCAGTCCTCGTTCGATCAAATCATTCACATTCGAGTAGAGTCTGCTACGAGAAATTTTGGTGTCCCAGCGTGTCTCAAGATCTGATTTGAGTTCGAGCCCGTACTGTGCGTCGTCGCGTGCCAACACGACGAGCAAATCGCGCTGAAATCCTCGCAGATCGGGACACGGATGAACCGAGTGGTTTATCATGAATCGACCTCCGCTGACTTGATCAGCACTGTACAGTCTGCGTCCGTAACCGAACGAACCAGACGAGCGACTGTCCCCGAATCACGCTCAAACAAGCTCTTTATCACACCCCGATTCAATTTTATGAAGTCCATCATGTCTAGATGAAATAACCACCTCATCAACCATCAACTTGTTGGTGGGACGAATGATGAATCAACTGACAGAGTCAGTTATCCCAGTATTGTGATTGATTTATCAATAGGATCAGCATACAACCAGACTGATCTGAGTAAATAGTCCGGTTCAGACGATCAAATGACGCATCTTTTGCCCCAGAATTGATAAGACAGGCCAGCAAACCTCACTCATGGCAACTCGACAGGATAAATCAACCGACGCTTACGAGGCGTTACTCGACCGATATCAGCGGCTGGCGTACGTACAGGACAGTTCGATGGTTCTCTCGTGGGACCAGCAAGTGATGATGCCCGAAGGCGGGACGCCCGCTCGGGCCAAGCAACTCGCTGCCCTCTCGGCAGTGGTTCATGATCTCATCACTGCCGATGAGTTCGAAGCCGCGCTTCGGGAAGCTGAGGACACACTTGAAGCACTCGATGAGGACCAGACAGCAGTGGTGCGGGAGATTCATCGGAAATACGACCGTCAGGAGAACGTTCCTAACGACCTCGTTGCGACACTCGCAGAAACGAAGACAGAGAGTCAGAGCATTTGGAAGGATGCGAAGGCTGACGACAGCTTCACTGAATTCGCTCCGTCCTTAAAAAAGTTGAAAAGATTACACGTAAAGCGAGCCAAACACATCAATCCCGACAAACCGCCCTATGAAGTGTTGTACGAAGACAGCGAGCCGTATCTTCCACTGGAACAAGTGGAACACATTTTCGAGCGCCTCAAAGACAAACTCATTCCGCTCATTGATCGGATCAGATCGGAAGGACACACTCTCCCGGATCCGTTCGCGGGCAGATCTTACGACAAGGAAAGTCAGCGGGCGCTTTCGGCGGCTGCACTCGACCACATCGATTACGACCGAATGCACGGTCGGCTTGATACGTCCCCACATCCATTCACCTCCGGCAACCAGTTCGACGCTCGGATCACCACCCGGTACAAAGAAGGCGATCCACTGGACGCATTAATGGCCACCGTTCACGAATATGGACACGCGAGCTACATGCTTGGACTTCCTCGCGACGAATACGGGACGCCGCTCGGCGAGTCACTCTCCTCGGGTGTCCACGAATCACAGTCGCGATTCTGGGAGAATCACGTCGCTCGGACGAAACCGTTCTGGGAGCTATTCACTCCAGTCTTGACAGACCATCTTTCAGTCGAGGATCTTGCCGCCGAAGATGCCTATGCCGCGGCTAACCGGATCTATCCGAATAATCACATCCGTGTCGAAGCCGACGAACTCACCTATCATCTCCACATCATCCTCCGATGTGAAATTGACCGTGCGTTCCTCGAAGGAGACATTTCGGTCGACGAAATTCCCGAGATGTGGAACCAGAAGATGGAGACATATCTCGGCGTGACGCCACCGACCGACCGGAAGGGCTGTCTACAAGATATCCACTGGTCGAGCCGATTTGCCGCCTTTCAGGCGTACACAATCGGATCTGTGCTGGCAGCGCAGTTAGATGCTGTGATGCGCGAAGAGATCGACGATGTCGATCACAAGATCCGTAACGGTGAGTTCGGACCACTACGCGAGTGGATGGAGAAAAACGTCCACAGCCACGGTCGGAAGTATCCGACCGACGCATTAATCGAGGAAGCCACTGGCGAGCCTTTGACTGCTGACTACTTCCTCAATTACGTGGACGAGAAATTCACCGACCTCTACAACCTCTGACGTCGTCCGTGGTATTCAGCTGCTCAATTCTCACAGTCCATCATTAGGCGGGGAGCTTCGCTTTCAGCGAGAAGGTGAACGGAAGTGCGTGCTCCAATTCGGGAAGCCACCACCGATCGTCCTCGTCAGGTTCCATAGCATCGAAACGCTGGAAAAACGACCACGGATACTCGTGGAGGAACTCGATTTGTAGTCCTGCATCAGTCAAGGCGGTAACGATCTCACCCATTGGATGGGCAAACCCGTGCGACCGTTTATTCTCCAATCCGAAGTCCCATCCGGCGTAGCTTCCGTCGAACGATTCCGTGATCGCCTCCCTGTTGAAGAACGGGTGGGCAACCCGAAGCTCATCAGCGGTACTCTCGTAGTGAAACGGTCCAGCGAATGGGTGCCCATCAGCGATATAGAAAATCCCACCAGCTTCGAGATGAGTAGCGATCACTTTCGCCCACCGATTCAGGTCGGGAAGCCAATAGATCGTCCCATAAGAGGAAAACACCACATCGAAGGTTTCCTCCAGTATCGCAGGGAGCTCGTAGATATCGCTCTCAACGAACCGTGCTCGATCCGGCGAGAGTCCAACCCGGTCGCGTAACTCGCGTGCGGTCTCGATCGCAGTGGACGCAAAGTCGACACCTGTCGCGTGCGCTACTCCTTCGTCGCGGACCCACGAGAGGGTATCCAACCCGAAGTGACACTGTAGGTGTAGCAGTCGTTTGCCAGCGACAGTTAGCTCCTTACGTTCGAGTCGTCGGAGCGTCGACTCGCCTCCCAGAAATGCCTCGACATCATAGTAGTCGGTGTCTGGGTGGTGTTCTGCGAGTTCGTCCCAATGATCACGATTCTCTTCGATATATTCTCGGTCATTCATACGACTGATGGCGAGGGCGACGATATACCGTTTCGGGAATAGTGTCATACAATATCAAATAGCATTATTAGCTACGTACGACGGCCTGACCTTCCGAGATGACGAGGACATAAGAATCAGAGCGATCAACAGCGTAGCCGAGTAAACGGCGTGACTCAATTCGCGTAGTCGTTTGTGAGCCCCGTGCCACAGGTACGTGTGTCACGTCCGTCGAAGAGGGATTCGACAATCACCGTCGGTAATTTATTGTTATAGATCGTGTTTACAAATATGGTCGCCGTTTGGTCGCTCAAGAACAGGCACACCGAGACAGCCATGCCTCAAAAAACACGCCTCGTTTTGTCTTTGGCGTAATTTAATCTCTGGACGCTGGGTCGTAACAGTCCCCAAAAACTCTCCGACGGAACGCGGCCCGAACCCACTGGAGCGGCTGTGTGATTCCTACCGCTCTGGCCCAGCGGTAGAGTCGGCGGGTCGGCGCCACGTCCAATACTTCGTCGTATCGGTGGGGATACTCACGCTTCAACCGTCGTTCAAGATCTGAATCGAACTGCGTCCTCGGGACGGTCGGATGGCACATCCGAACAGTTTCGCTGTGCTGACAAACTCCTTGAGCGTCTGATTCCATACGCCAGCCAAACTCGACGTCTTCGCGCCATTCTGAGAACGCAGAACGGAATCCACCGACAGAGAGCGCCGCGTCCCGACGAACCGCTAGATTACAGCCAACGTAATGTCGAGGGCCGAAACTCCGACAGCCGCCGTACACAGGTCCTTCGAGACAGACCAGTTTGGGATTGTTGTGAAATTTGCTGTGGATGTTCGCAAGCCAATCTCGCGGCGGACGAGTATCGTCATCTGTCAGCGCGACAATCGACGCTGTTGCCGCACGAAGTCCCCTGTTCCGTGCCTCTGAACGGTCGATGGAGCCGTCGTCGACGACCAACACCTCGTACGACTTCTCAATAGTCTGATCGTCGAGACAGGCCATGGTCGGAGCGTGATCGTACGCTGGTACCGATGGGATTACGACCGAAATCGTAGGACTGTCAGCTTCCTGAGCGTACTCGACTTCCATGCACGAATGGGTCGCCTGTAGAAAGAAAATACGTGTCGATCTAGGCGACCTCGTCCATCTTCTCGTATAATGTAACCACTTTGTGATTTTGGACAGTTCATTTATTACGACATCGGTTGTTACCACGCAACATGAACACCTCTGTCAGTATCGACTCGATCACGCCACTCCAATGGATCGCCGTTGGATGTGCTGTCGTTAGTGGGATAATACACCTAGTTATTGGTATCCAATCCTTCCCCGGGAGTATGCCTATCGCGTTCATCCTCGCTGGTCTCGGGTTCCTTGGTGCAGTACTTCTCTTCTTGCTTGATTACCGACGCCGCATGCTCTATCTGCTCGGAGTCCCATTCGTACTCATCCAGATCGTGCTGTACGTGCTGATCAACCAACGCGCAGATCCGGCGATTTCTCCGGTTGAGGGCATTGATAAAGTCGTTCAGATCCTCCTCGTGGTCATCCTCGTCATTCTCTATCGGCGCAGAGCGTGATCGATCGCGGAACGTCACTCGTTCCCAAGTCGGTTATCGAGATACGCAACTCTGCCCCGGACTACAGAATTTTCTCGAAATATTCAGGCAACCGTTTTCTAAAGACCACGTATGGGATCGCGGTCACAACAGCTGCAACCGCGATCCACCGTGGAGAGCCGTCGAGAGAGACAGCAATCATTGCCGCGAACACGACTGTCAACGCAAGGTCTTCGGGTGCTCCATCGTACCGAACGACGTATCGTGCGGGAAGCCACCGCTCCCGGAGGTGATCGTAGACAGCGTTTGGATTCGTCCGCTCCCACGGTCGAAGCTCCGTCCCGGCACCGAACATGTCGCTCGTAGAGTGAACGGCTGCTGCTACGAGCGCAGCCGAAACCACGACAGCGAGAGACGACGGGACTGCCAGCGTGATCGCACACCCCGCAATCGCGATCGGCCACGACAGCACCGGAAAGTGGAGCGTTCGTCGGTGTTCACCGACGAAAAGATCAATATCGGGGACAATACCACCGATGGCTCCGCCGATGGCGGCGACAGTACCAAATTCGGGAGCGAGAAGTGCCACCGGTAAGGACAGGGCCATCCCGACCGCGATGTGGGTAAGGACCATCACGACTCTGCTGTTCGATAGAGGAAATCGTACTGGTGTGCGACGTAGCTAAGTACGCCATCCTCCAGTTGTTGTCGTCGTATGTGGAGCCAGTCGTCTGCGTCTGGGTGATCACCGACAGCTTCGGCAACGAATTCGAGGATCGTAGCGAGAAAAGCACGCTCATTCGCAGGGTATGCTCCCGCACGCGGGCGAATGATCCAGTCCGAAGGCGCGACCGAAAGTAGGCGTCCACTGCGCTCGCGTAGGTGGTCAAGCACACGTCGCCCAGCGCGTACGTCCCGTCCGGGCAGGCTGTCGATGTGATCGTGATACACTCGTTCGATCTCTCTGTCAGCTGGATGGTCGGGTTGGAAGATTGTTCCGCCGTCGAACGTCAGTGGCGCGTAGATCAGCCCGTCTGATTTGAGAGCGTCATTAAAGGCGTCGAACGCCTCTCGGATGGGGACGAGATCGAGGAAGGATGCCGCAATGAGGAGATCAGCATCCTCGCCCTTGAACACAGAAAGGGCGTCGCCTTGCTCAAATCTGACATTGAGATCAGCAACACGAAAACCGCCATCTATCGGCTCGGCGTTGAGTTCGGCCTCTCGCTGCTCTCGTGCGTATGCGAGCACGCTCTCCGAACGATCGACGCCGCGGTACGTTCCAGCTTCGACGCCCCATTTGTGGAGTCGGGAAACCATTGTGCCCGTCCCACATCCGGCTTCGAGAATACGCGGTTTCTCCGGAAGTTCAGCGAGCAGTCGATCGCGGACGCGCGCTGAGAATGCCCGGGTATCGACAGTCCGTTTCGCTTCGAGATACTGTGGCACGGCGTAGTTCATCGGTCTAGTGTCCGTTGGTGGCTTGCCCATGCCGAATCATCCTCCCAGAGACGGACAACGAGTTCTGTCGGATTCGGATCATCGACCGCGTCTGCAATACGATCTCCGAACAGGTGGGCAAAACGTTCGACACTCGGATTCATCCCTTCGAACTCGGGAAGGTCATTGAGGAGTGTATCCCGGTAACGTTCTTCGAGCGTGTCGAGAGTAGCATTCACAGTATCGATATCGACGAGATAACCGAACTCACCGAGTGTAGGTCCAGCGAACTGTACCTCGACGGTGAAATGGTGGCTGTGGACGTCGCCCTCGGGTCCCGGATTGGGAACCGTGAGTGCGTGCTGTGCAACGAAGTCGCGTGTAACCGTTAGTTCGTACGTCTGGTTATCGATGTCGTTGTTGAGGGTCGTTGTCATGGGTACGTAAGAAGTACTTGCAATGGAGATTGAGATTCATCGAGCAATCGATACGCGGACGGTGCGTCGGCGAACGGAATTTGGTGAGTGATGAGTGACTCGATTGGAAGCGCCTGAAGCCGATCGAGTGCAGTGTTCAGTCGTCGTGTTTTCGTCCAGCGGCCACGAGATTCAGGAGACAGCGTGCTCACCTGACTCGATTCGATGGTGACGCGGTCGCGGTGGAAGTTCGTTCCAAGATCGAGCGTCGGCTGTTTTGTCCCGTACCACGATCCGACGACGACGCGACTATCGTAGCCCGTACTAGAAATCGCATCATCCAGCGCCTCAGGACGACCGGAGAGTTCGTACACGAGGTCAGCGCCATCAGCTGCTCCTTCACAGACGTCGTCCGTCGCTTCATCGGGAGTGATTGCCTCGTCGGCACCCATCCGTAGGGCGTGTTCGCGTCGATCGGTGATCGGGTCAACCGCGACAAGTCGTTCGAGGGGGAAATCCGAGAGCACACCGATGGTGCAGAGTCCGATAACGCCTGCTCCAAAAACGATCACCCGCTCTCCAAGACGGGGTCGACCATCGAGTACGAGCGACGTCGCCGTCTCGGCCGATGAAAGCATCGCTGCTGTTTCAGATGATACATTATCGGGAACAGGAACGAGCGTCGCGGGCTGAGCAGCGAACCGTGATTCATGTGGATTGAACGCGAAGACGCGTTGGCCCCGCCAGTCCTCGGTGACTGCGTTTCCGGTTGCGATGACTTCTCCGACCGCGGCGTAGCCGTATCGGAGCGGGAAGGATAGATCACCATCGAGCGCGTCGATGGTCTCATCTGCTTGTAGGTCAATTGGAGCCTCACCGCGGTGAATAAGTAGTTCAGTCCCAGCATTGACGGCCGAAATTTGTGTCTCGACGATCACCTCATCATCTGCAGGTTCGAACGTTGTTGTCCTCAGTTCGGTCTCTCCCGGCCTGACAAAATAGAGGGATTGTCGATCCATCAGGCATCCTCCACGCTTGCGGCGTCCGTATCCATCCCACAATCGTAGAACGGATCTAACGCGCACTCCAGTCTATTGTTGGACATTTCAATGGATAATTCCGCTGTCCGGAACACGTTCAACGTGCGTTTCACTTCGCTGGATTCGCAGGCAGTCATCCTGTGATCACATCCGACCCAGCGTTAGATTCGAGTAGCTCAACTCAGTCGTTCGGAGAGTGGTTCTCGATGTTCCGTTGGAACCACTTTGTTTTGGATCAGTGCTGGTCGTCTCGGCGAGGTTGCTGTCGGCCCAATCGCCGAACGCGTCATCCCGGGTACGCTGCTCATTCACGAGGCCGGTACTGGCTAAACGCTGTCTGGCCCACAACTGTACAATGGTTCTCGCTGCAGTTCGGGAGAGAGTCTATGATCCATCTCCACCGGTCTAAACGAGCGAGAACGCACACTGGACCAAGTGGCTGGCTGGGATGCTCACACGCATATTACCTCGCAATCAATAACTATCTTTCTGTCAATCAACGTGACCAGCCATAATAAAATAGTCTCGCGCGAACACGACAAGGGAAGGTGTTAGTACGACGGCAGCAAGCACCCGAACCGTCTCTACCGAGAGAAGAGGCGCAAGTGCGACGGTAATGAATACCATTTGTATCCCTGCAAGTGAACGGCGAACTGCACTGGGTGTCAGATCGTTAACTGGCTTCCCCCGAATCCGGCGCAACCCCCGGCCAGCTTTGAATAAGTACCGGGCAAACGAGAGCGAAAGATACCAGAATGGAAGCCGGCCCCAGAACACAGCGACCACGGGCGCAACGAGAAAACCGATCGTGTCGAATGCCATGTCCAGTTTCGCGCCGAGGACCGTGGTCCGCCCGTCGAATCGGGCTGTGAACCCATCTACCCAGTCGAGCGCGCATCCAGTTCCGTAGAGAAGCGCCGGAAGCCACGCGAGGGATGGCGTCGGCTCGACAGCAGCAAAGCCAGCAACCGCTGCGAAGGCACCGCCGCGGATGAGAGTTACCGTGTTCGCAACACCGAGCGTGTCGTACAACCTCACGTTCGCACCTTTGGTGTGGTTTGCGTCGAGGTGCTGTCTGAGGAACCAGAGTTCAAAGGCAGCAACGCCAACCGTCACTACTGCCCAACGTGTTGCCACCGGCGGATCGATGAGCATAGCGACTCCGCCCGCTCCTGTGATGAGCGCAACTGTGAAGCTAATGGTAACGACGGTCCAGTCGCGCTGAAGCCGAGCCAGAGTACTCGTAGCCATGATTATCGATTGAACGCTGGATCTTCGAGCTTCGCGATGCGCGCTGTGTCTTCGTCGGTGAGCTGGAGCCGGGCGGCCGCGAGATTCGCAACGATGTGATCGGGAGTGATACTTGACGGGATGGGGACCACACCGCGTTGGACGTTCCATGCAAGCACGACTGCCGCTTGTGAGACGCCGTGTTTCTCAGCAACAACAGCGAGGTTCCGCTCGTCCAGAATCCCAGACGGAGACAGCGGCGAATGCGCCATCACCCTGATGCCGTAGTCATGACACGCCTGAATGAGCTCGGTTTGTGGATGATAGGGGTGTGATTCGACTTGCACGATGGCCGGCAAGACGCGTGCCGAGGTGATGAGCGTCTCCAACTGATCGAGGGTGACGTTACAAATGCCGAGAGTGCGAACGTCGCTGCGATCATAGAGCTGTTCCATTCGGTGCCACGTCTCGGTCAGTGACGTGTCCACCGTCTTCGGGTCTCCGTTCTCGTCTGTTGGGAACGTCAGTGCCTCCTGCTCGTCTTCTGGCTTCACAGCGAGGTTTCGGAGTGGGCCCTGGTACGCCCACGCTTCGGGCCAGTGGAGCATGTAGCAATCGAGTGTATCCACACCGAGTGCGTCGAGACTCCCCTCACAAGCTTCTACGACGTGCTCGTGGTTCGTGTTCCAGACTTTGCTCACGAGAAACAGTCCATCACGGTCGGGTGTCCCGGACGCATCGAGCAGGTCACCGATTCGCTCTTCGTTGCCGTAGAGTTCTGCAGAGTCGAACAGCCGGTAGCCAGCGTCGAGTGCCGTTGCGATGGAGTCTCGACGGTCGACGTACGCACCCTCTCGGTAGCGTGAGCAGCCGAAGCCGATGGGCGGCAGTCGTATCGAAGCGGTGCGAGCATTCCCATCCGGAGTGGCTGTCTCGGTTTGCACGGGCCGAACGGGCGGCGGAAGAAGGCTCTCGCGTGTGGTGGTGCAACTGTCTATCACGATCGAATTTCCAGACGATGTGGCTGCTTCGATGGCATTACAGACAGCGACGACGTGTGCAGCTCGGCTAGCCGTCGGTCGCTGTCCTCGCTTAACGGCGGCCGCGAGTCGCTCTGGACCGTCGAGATACGACCGTTCGCGCGGAGGGGATGGATGAGGCGCGGGGACGTATGCTTTTCCCACGCCGCCAACGGAGACTGTTTCTACGTTGGCAGCGAGTGCTCCACTGTCTGCGAGATAGAGTGAGCCGTCGTCACCGTGGAGTTCGAGGCTGTTGAACTCGCGGCTCCAGTGGGGCGCGTAGAGACTCGCCGTGAGACGAACCACCGGCCCAGACGCGAACTCGATCGTCGCCTCGACGTGGGTCGGTCGACCGGGAGCATGCGACTCCCGATTGGGCCACACATCGAGTGAATCTGCGGTTCGGACTCGCTCAACTCGACCGAACCACGAGATGAGGAGATTCAACGGATAGACGGCACCGTCGTAGAGCGGTCCCACATCGAGAAATGCGCTGGGATTGTCGTGCCACTCTGTTACGCGCCCGACGTGAGCGTGAGCGTATCCCAGACGAATCTGACCAAAGCGACCGTCTCCGAGCAGAGACCGGGCGTGTTGTTGGGCGTCACACTGATGATTAATCGGCGCACAGCCGAGCGCGAGTTCGCGGTGCTCGGCGATCGAAACGAGGGTAGCCGCTCTGTCAGCATCGAGCGCGAGTGGTTTCTCACTGAAAACGTGTCGATCAGCTGTGAGACAACGCTTCGTAACGGTCGCATGCGCGTCGTGACTCGTGAGGTTCACGACCAATGGCGTTGACTCGACAGCGAGCAGTTCGCCGAGGTCGGTGTACGAGGTAGCTCCGTTGGCTGTCGCAAGCTGGTTAGCTCGATCGGCGACTCGATCACATACTGCGGTCAGTTCAAGCGGGGATTCGGTGAGACTGGCTGCGTACTTCTCGGCGACCGCCCCCGCGCCTACAAACGCACACTCCACGACAGGCCTTTCGTCCGGAAAAGCAAAAATGTGGAGGCCGCGGAGTTCTTGTGAGACGACACCGAACCAACGACATGGCACAGGTTGCGATCCTCCACAACACGCTTGACTTCCACGGTGGAGCTGATGCCGTCTGTCTCGCGGCCTGTGAGGCGCTCCAACTGGAGCACGACGTTACACTTTTCACCATTTCGGAGACGATACCTTCGGATCTCACAGACCGCTTCGATGTCTCAGTTGAGAACGTGAGTGTCAAAATGCCGCGAGGCGCGACGATGATTGCAGGGACGCTCTCGACTGTTGCTCCGTGGATCGGACCGCAACTCGCGTTTCGAAGCGTCGCTCTCCATCGCTTCTTCCAGTCTTCTGCTGCCGCGTTCGATTTCGCAGTGAGCACGGCAAACGAATTCTCGCTTTCACTCCCATCGGTCCAGTATGTCCACTACCCGCAGTTCCGACTCAACCGGCTTTCCGATGGTGCTCCCGGCCGTTTGAATCAGCTGTGGAGCCGGCTGGCAGGACCTGACCGCACCGATCTCACTGGCCACGACACCACCCTTCTCTCGAACTCCTCGTGGACGGGTGCCGTGGTCGAGGAAATCTATGATATCCGACCAACGGTGCTCTATCCTCCTATTGATTCGGTTTCGTGCGATCGTGCGTGGTCTAACCGTGAGAATGGTATCGTCGTGGTCGGACGACTCGCTCCGGACAAACGAGTGCTCGATGCGATCAGCGTGGTCGATCGTATTCGTAAACAGGGCCACGATCTCCACCTTCACATTGTTGGAGCAACCCCGCGAGCGTATCGGAGCTACGTCACGCGGGTTGCTGCTGCGGCCAACGAGCGTCCACACGTCTCACTGGAGCGTGACGTATCTCGAGATCAACTCGAACACCTGCTGTGTACCCACAAATACGGACTGAATATGAAGGAGAATGAACACTTCGGGATGTCCGTTGCCGAGTATCGCGCTGCTGGAATGGTTGCATTTGCCCCGGCGAGTGGCGGTCAACAAGAGATACTCGACAACCGGTCCGATCGTCTGTTCGACGCACTCGATGAGGCCGTCTCTCTCGTGATTCGTGCGGCCGAAATCGACGAACCGCCTACACACTCACCGAACCGATTCGCTACCGAACGCTTTCAGGCATCGCTTCGGGGACACGTGAATCGACTCGTCAGCTAAGACAGCTCGTACCCAGAAGTCGCTCTTTGTCCACCAGCGTCGTTGCGGAAGCTGTGGTGCCGGTTTTTCTAATCGAACAGATAAAGGTAGAGTCGGACACTCGCTGTAATATCTTGTCTACAGTATCGGTATGGGAAAATTTCTCTATCTATATCTGAAAATATTAGAAATATATACTCATTCCCCATAGAAATATTATTTCGATTAATATCTTTTTTCAGTTGAATTTAAAAAGATATATTAGATTAAATTTAACGTATAATGGAATAAATTATATAATGTCATGTCTGATGGCACACTTGCGACGGCCGTGGAAAAACACCCAAAGATGACTAGCGTCCTGTTCGTACTTCTTTTCCTCCTCACGCAGGTGGGGACAGCCGCGGCGACCAACGGCGGTTACTACGGTCCGTAACGACCTGTACAAGTTCTCGTTATCCTTGTGATTCAATATTGGATAAGCCTTCCTCGCCCGTGAGCATATCACTCCACGTAAGAGTACCTTCGTGGCGTACTGGAACACGACCGAGCTCGAGATGTGCCTGAAGCTCTGCCGTTGTTACGGTTTTTGTGACGAGTTGACCACTATTAAGAGAATATTCCTTCTCGTTGCCGAGATACGGCATAGAAAGTGCTCCAAGTGATGTAGAGGGGGCAGGGAACCCATGGATTGAAACCTTGTACTGATCCTTCTCTATGGAGTGAATTTCTGCCAGCGTTGCAGCTGTTCCTTTGCAAGTAGTGATGGTGAGACGTGGATCTCCGACGACCATATACTGATAGCCCGTCACCGACGTGTCTGTGATAATATCCAGCGACCCACCGAGACTGAAGCCTGCGTTCAGCAGACGCGCGACCGTCCGGCCGATGTCCGTCGCTGACGTATTCGCGACACCACTGAGAGTGCACAATCCACCGATGGCACCCGATTCGACGAGGGCCATCCCCTGATCGACGGATCGGCAGCCGTTCAGGATGAACGCCCGCGTTTCGACGTGATCAAGTGTTGCTGCATCGAGCCACCCATCGTCGCACTGGAGCCCCTCGTCAGTAACATGTCCGATGTAATGAATGAGGTCGTACTCTGTCATCAGAATCTCTCGAAGGGCGGTCTGAGAACACTCCTCGTAGACGGTAACATCGAATGCGATGAGATCACGCATTCCGTAGAGATCAGCCACATCCGTTTCGTCGTGCATCTCCGGTGCATTGCTGATGACGGCCACATCGATTGGACCACTGGAGTGTGCATCGAGTCGTCGCTGGCACGCATCAAGCGTCGGTTTTGCACCGGCGATTGGATAGCCGTCGTTGAACCAGAGATGGGTAATGCTCCCTGTCGATGGGGGATTCAACGCACGCGTCCAGCCCCCGTCAGTCGAATCGTCGGATGGACCGCGCTGTTGGATCTGTTGATCAGCCGTCGCCGAGGACTGGCCACGAAAAGAGGGAGCAGTGGTCGACGTTCCCCTGAGGAATTCATTTATCGACGCTGCATATTGGCTACCAGCTCGTGTTGTAACTGAACGCTCTGTCTCTGGTGTACGGATGGAACTAAGGTCAGCAGCAACGTAGGAGAGCACACCGAGATGCGCTGCAGTCGGCGCGATCGTCGTCGTCAGCGGCCACCGGGGAACGATAGAAGCGACTGTCTCGAATGGTACCGTGAGGTAGGTGTTGACCTGCTCGCCCAGTGATTGGTCGTAGAGCGCGGCGAAATCGAGACCAGCCGACTCCTCGATCTGCTCGCGCCCGGCCAATTGAACTGGATAGAAGCCTTCGGTTCGAGTGAGACAATCGAGTGTGAACAGGTGCTTGAGCAGTCGGAAAACGGCTGCGTCGTACCCGTCTTCGTGCTCAATCGGGTGAGCGGTCCCATCGACGAGCAACCGTGGCGAGTCCCCAGGGACGACAGCGGCATTGAGATAATACGCGAGCGAGGCGACAGGATAGATGTATTCGAACGTCGAGGGCACCTCGATCTGGATATCGGTCTCTGCTGGCGTCCGCTCCAGCGTCGCTGGTGCATCAAAGCAGTCGCCGTGTTTGATCTGTGGGGGGTGTCCTCGCATCGACGGAAACGACCGCTCACAGGATGTCGTTTTGAGTGATGCTCCGAAACATGAGAGAGCACGCATCACGTCGGTCGGATCGTCGGTGGTCGTAACGGTCGTCGCTGGCTGGTTATGTAGCGAGCGTACTCCGAGACCGACGGGGTCGGTGTTCTCAACGCTAATCGTCCGTCCGCCGTCCGTGGCTGCTGGAATCCGAAGCTCACTCTGAACCGCAAGGTACGTTTTAACACCGAGTCCACCAATCTCGACTGTATACTGACCCTGACCGAGCGTCTTACTCGTGTTTGGGGGTACATCGGCGACGACCGAACCAACGTGGTCGCGCACACAGACGTTGACGGGCATCGGGATACGAACCGATTCCGTATCAATATCGTAAGCAACGTCGACTGGAAAACAGAACGCCGTTGGTGCACCCGACAACGGAATAACCGGCTCTGTCGTTCCAAGAGAGACGCGTATGCCCTGAATATCATCGATCACCGTGACGCCCTGTGGATCGGTGGTTGGTTCAACCCGTACTTGGTTAAATGGATGATGGCCTGCCAGTGTCATAAGTCACTATTGAGAGGGATCCAACCGGAACAGCAGTCAGCGTCGCGGAGGTACCAGCACTGCTCTGGTGGTAGCCCCTCTCGCTCGCGTAGATGGATGTGGATGGCTGTGTGCTCAGCCAGTGTGGTCGCGATACTGCTCTCCGAGCCGACTGGAAGATGACAGTGCGCGAGGCCACACCGATCGCGCATCTGGTTCTCGACTGTCGTGAGTAATGTTTGAGCGACAGATTGACCGTACTGATCGAGCAGTTCACCCGTGGTAAGGATACCGAGACGAAGCTCTCCGGGTGTGAACGTATCTGTTGTTGGCTCTGTGTCTGCCAGAAGCGAAGCGAGCCGTCGACTGAAAAGAGTACAGTCGATCGGAGAGGTGGTCTGTTCTATGTCTGTGCTGTTCGATGGCGTGATCATCTCGCCACGCAGTCTGGCCCCCGTGATGGACAGAACGTCTGATGTAGTCGTTGTGATCCCGTGTGGCAGATAGGAGCTCAGACGAAGTGCATTGGCACCCGGGTGAATGAGAACACGCTTGTGTGGACGAGAGATCGCTCCAAACAACTGGCGAGAACACGTTGCCCGAACAGTCTCGTCGACAGTTCCGGTAATGAGCGCCAGACAGCCGGTCTGTTCGAGTTCGTCAAGCGCAATGGTGAACTGCTGCGGATCACTGACCGTTGACCGCGGCATTTGATCTACGGTCGTATTATCCATGCTGTTTATGTTTTTCTATTGGCAGTGTTAAATGTATTGGAGGCATGCAGAAATTGGATTGACGCTGTCTTGCGGATCACTTGTCGTGTATTCCTGTTGTCGAACTACAACCACCGATATACATTCGGTATATGATGAAGAAAACACCTTGTAGAAATTTCCTTTGAGCGATCCGCTACTGATGCCGAATGAGAAACGTATGCATCGTCGAGTGGAAACAAGGCAGTTCATCGTGAGCCGACGTGTGTTCGTCAGATACTCACACTCCAGAATCGGTGGATTGCACGAATGCTTATAATCGATTATCGTACACATTCCATACATGGCGGATACCCACGGCGTGTCTCTCCTCGCGCTTCGGTGCGATGCACTTGCTGCGCTGACGAGCGACGCCATCGTGGATATGGTGTCGTATTTCGATCCGGATCTCGTGTACATCATCCGCGAAAAAATGGATATGCGGGTTGTCAGTCAACTGCAGCGTGACTGCAATCAACCGATCTTTCACGCACAGGACGGAACCATTCGGACGGAAACAGTTGGCGGCGTATCGTTTATATTCACTACTTCTGTTGACCGACTTGGTGAGGCGAGGGCTCCCGACGAAGCTATCCCGGAAACTGCAGACGTTGTCGTCTGCGATGAGCTGCAGATGGTTCCCGACGACGTGAACATGGATGCAGGACTCGATGGGATTGATCACATCGCTCGGTATCAGGCTCGAACCGACGGCACGACGACATTTCTTACAGGAGCACTGGAGGCGAGCTACGATTACGTCTGGCGAGCTAACAGCAACAGGACAGTCGTTCGGTTGCCTGTTCGGGGGCTTGCACCACTCCGCCGATCGGGTGCTCCCGAACTCGCGTGTCTCACCTGCGATACGGATGGACGAGTGGCGGTTACATCAGCGCCAACCAATACGTTTGGTCTTCAGGCACTCACCAATGTCGGGACTACGACGGCTCAACGGCTTAAAGAAAACGGGTATACGACACGATCAGATGTCGCAAGCACGACTCGACAAGAACTCCGGGTAATACACGGCATCGGTAACTCGACAGCGAAAACGATACAACAGAGTGCTCAAGCACTCGTCGAAAAATCTGTTCTCAGACAAACTGATGCGACTGTCCCGGCTGCTGATTATTCACCGCTATTCGTCGATATCGAGACCGATGGACTGACCCCGACAATTATCTGGCTCATTGGCGTGTATGATCCCGCACGTGAGGAGTATATCGACTTCGTCGATACGGATCCATCACTCGATGATCTAGGAAAGGCGACTCGAGCGTTCATCAGGTGGCTCGCCGCTGAGTATGATCGTCCGTCGCTTGTCGCGTGGAATGGTCACGCATTCGATTTCAAACACCTCACAACGTTTATCAGCCGTCACGCTCCCGCGTACGCGGACTATTGGAACGAATCTGTGTTCGAGTATGATCTCTACGACTGGGCAGTGCGGAAAGGAAATGCTATCCTCCCTGGTCGAACGAATCGTATCGAAGATGTCGCCGCGGCGCTGGACTGCAACCGGGACGTCTCTGTAGAAGTCATCGACGGAAAAACACTCGCTCGCACGATCCAACGGATGCTACAATCACCAACACAGACCGATACCATAGACTGGAACGTAGCGCGAGCGTACTGTGAAGCAGACGTTCGTGAACTAGCTGCTGTGTATAACGCGATTGCCAACGCGACACCAGGGCGCAAACGTGCGGACGCACCAACAGACGATACGACGACGCAGACTGGTTTACTTGATTTTTGAACATACAGATGGTGAACACGAAAACAGATCGAGAGGCAGCGATCGACACGGAGGCACGTGGAGCAGAGATTACTCCGGAGACGGAAGCACAGACGACGCTAGCAACGGACGGCGGAAAGGATCTCAAAGAGAGTTCTCTCGCGCTGACAGCCGAGGAGTTAGAAACGACGTATCCGACCAGTCGCTACTACGAGCAGGTGCACGAGCAGTTCACGATCCCCGCACGAGACCAACAGTGTGTCCCTGCCACCGAGGCGCTCCCGTCCAAACTCGCATCAGCGCTGGACTTCGATCCATGGATCCATCAGGCAGCCGCTCTGGACGCACTCTCGAACGGTGATAACGTCTCTGTCACAACGAGTACATCCTCGGGGAAGACATATGTGTATGCACTACACATTGCCCGACAGTATCTCGAAGATCCGGAAACGCGGGCGCTTATTATTTATCCGACAAAAGCACTCAGTCGGGATCAAGAGCGGGAACTCAACGAACTGTTTCGTGGGACGTTCGGAGTAGACATCACGGTTGGAGTCTACGACGGTGATACGAAATCCAAAGCAAAAGCCCGGATCCGGGAGAATGCGAACGTCGTCATCACTAACTTCGTCGGATTGAATCAGTATCTCGAAGGACATCACTTGTGGTCGACGTTTCACGCCAACTGTTCGCTGGTCGTCATCGACGAAGCGCATATGTGGACGGGACTGAGTGGGATGCACGTCGCGTGGATTCTTCGACGCGCACAACGCATCATCGAATGGTACGGTGGCGATCCACAGTACGTTCTGACGTCTGCAACCATCGGGAATCCTGCGGATCACGCGCTCGCGCTGACAGGCCACTCCGCGACGGTTATCGACAACGACGGCTCGCCGAGTGGACTTCGACACCTCGTCTTCTGGGATCCGCCGATGAGCGGAGAAGTGGCTGATGGAGCGGACGGTAGCGACGGAAGTGACAGTGGCTGGGACTCGCGATCACAGCGTCCTGCGACTGTGGAAGCGCCGGAAGTGTGGGCGCACCTCTGTTATAACGATGTGCCATCTTTGCTCTTCTGTGGCACGCGAAAGCTCACCGAACTGGCTGTCAATCGAGCAACAGCGTTTGTCCAATCATCAGATCTTTTCTATCGGGGCATTCCCAATGTCGAGGCATACAATGCGGGCTACGGAAAGCGCTCTCGTCGGGCGACTGAAAATCAGCTCAAAGAGGGGTTGCTCGACGGTGTTGCCACGACGAGCGCGCTGGAGGTTGGGATCAACGTTGGTGGCGTCGACGGAACTGTTCTGATGGGATATCCCGGTTCGCGTCAGTCGTTCTGGCAGCAACTCGGGCGTTCTGGCCGGGGAACGAGAGATACACTCTCAGTCTTCGTTCCACGATACTCAACGCTCGATCGATACATTCTCCATCACCCAGAATACGTTCTTGAGGAAGATCCCGAGAGCGCTGTTGTCGATCTAACGAACAATCCAGTCTATCTCCAACACATCAACTGTGCTGCTCAGGAACTACCGCTAACGTATGCAGACACAGAGCGGTTCGGTGGTACAGAGCGTCTCGAACAAGCGGTCGAATACGGCTGTCAGATGGGGAATCTCGAAGGATCGCTCGACGGAGGTGTCACGTATACACACCACGATCGACCACAGAACGCTGTGAGTCTGTACGCCTCTGGTGGGAACGCCTTCGATGTCAGACTTGCGGGCGATGCGTCGTTCGATCATCAGCCGATCGGCCGTGACCGGGCTTATCGTGACTATCACGAAGGTGCAACCGTCTTGTATCAAGGTGAGCAGTATCAAGTGCGTACTCTGCGAGAGGACCGTCCGCAACCGTACGTTGAACTCGAACGGGTAACCGTTGATTATTTCACTCAGTCACAGGGTCAGGTGCAGATCTGTGACACTGAAATTCACGAAACCCGCGATGTCGGGCCGTTTCGGCTGAACTGGGGATATGGGACGGTTTCGATTCACTACGGGACATACCTAAAACGCGAAATAGGATCCGGTGATATCCGTGAAACAGGACTCACAACCGGCGTTCCACCACTCGAGATGCAGACGCAACTGTGTTGGACAGAAGTTCCCAGCGAACTTGAACGAGCGATACACAACAAACACAGCGGGTATCACAATGATGCCTGTATTGACCTCCCACCAGGACTGCACGGCTACCTCGGTGGAATTCACGCTGTCGAACACGCGATGATTGCGGTTTCGCCCCTCGAATTGAAGGTTGACGCAAGCGATATTGGAGGACTCGCAACGAATCAGCTCCCGAATGATCCAGAAACGAGTGGCTGGTTCATCTACGATGGGATTAAGGGGGGTCTTGGTTTTTCACGGAGCATCTACGACGAGTATGAGGCGATTGCACAGCGGGCACACGATCTAATTGCAGACTGCTCGTGTGGTCGTGATGAAGGCTGCCCAGCGTGTACGATGGATGACCGCTGTGGCAATGACAACAAACCGCTCTACTCACCAGCGGCAACCGATCTACTCGCGGCTCTGCTTGGAAATATCGATCAGGACGAACTCGTCGAACACAGTTGTGAAACGGAGACAGATGCCGATCTGATCGACGGACGACCAGCAGCGTCAATCTCGTGAATCTACCAGCCGAGGAATCAAACCAGTTTGGTTCATCATCTCGTTAGAAATAGGTGGTTTTTGAACCAAACTAGTCGAATCATGATTCTGTGTCTACCGTCGGGAGAAAGCGTGCGTCATTGAGTTTCGAGCGGATTGGCTCGACTGGCTGTTACGCTTGCATATCAGTCATATGAGAACCAATCCCGTGTGGTCGTCTGTACTGCTCACACCACACACGAGCACAAAAAATGACGTATCGAGTACTGTCGAGCGGCACAACACTCGACACCACTACTCAACGGCACAGCGTCAGTCTCCACAGTCTTACACGAGTACGGGGCCACCCGTATCAGAAGCTAGCCCTTGTGCTCGTGGATGTCACTTGGCAAGATTCGTTAGACAGGCGATAAATCAACGCCAATATCAACCGTGACACCGCCGGTACTGGCGTTCGCGTCAGCATTAGCAACGTTAGAGTTGACGTTGGTGTTGGTGTTCGAGAGATTGTTGTTGTTTGTATTATTGTTCTCGTTCTCAACCACAATCACGGGATTGTTAGTCGTGGTGTCGGCGTTGTTGTCCGAGTTGTCATTCACTTTTTTATCGTACGATGTCGCAACGGCTGGTCCGACACACGCTCCCGCAATCATGCCCACAAGCATGAGAGCGGTCACTGTTACCTGAATTGTGCGTTTCATAGCTGATGGTTCGCTGGCTCCGGGCCTACCTATCTGACGACTGCTCGCCAAAACGCTAGTCGGTAGGGACCGTCCAGCTCATCTCCCCACTTACAGGGCCATCGTATAAAGACTATCTCTACATTTAGATATAGAAAGAAATAGCAGAAACAGTATGTATTGCATAATGATTTCGATAACGACTACGTCGTCCTATTTTCTATCGATAAAGACCCCATACCACCAGTAATATATAATTAATATACTATTGTAGTAGATATGGTGTTTAGAGTATACTGGAGCAGCAAACTGTGTGTTGGAAACGTGGATTTTCGACGTTGAGATTTCACGAGGGATCTTCGTACAATCAATCTCACATAAGGAACTCCTCGTATTCGAGAGGATACGGACGAGAGATAGCCCTGTTCAGATGCTATCGAGAGATAGACTCTCCCATGAAACATTTGTATTTTGATATTTTATGAGGTGTAAAACCCGTCGTATAGTGATTCTAATGTACGAACGAATTGTTTGGTTATCCGTTCTGTGGAGTTTTCAAGCTATTCGGGCTGAAACGACGCATCCATCAGCGATGTGAGACCGTGGCGAAGCCGCTTTGAAGCGGTATCTGTACTGATCCCGATCGATTCAGCCAACTCATCCAGCGTGATCTGTTGTGGAATTTCCCAATATCCCTGTCGGTAGGCGGTCTCGATAATATCGTACTGTTCGTCGGTGAGGTCGCTATCTGTGTGGTTGACTGGGACAACAGGGTTATAGAGAGCGTTCAGTTGCATCTGGATATTGCTATCCAGACAGCTCTCTCTGAACGTGGCTACTCGTACTCGATCTCTGAACTGCAGTCTGAATTCCCAAACACCGGCTGTTCCCTCGGCGCGCAGGACGTCAGCGCCACTATCGATTAGTGGTTGGACGAGCGCGTCACTATCAGAACTCCACCGGATTTCAAAGAGTGACCGACCATCTACCTCCGTCAGATGGTGTATTTTCTCAGAGAGTTGGTTCTCTCGCACTGTCACTTCGATCTCTTCGGGGGGCGCTCCAGTCACCCAGAAGAGGGAAATGATGTCCTCTCGGAGCGGAACGAGTCGTTCGAGCTCAACGGCGATATCTGGATACTCATCGAGGAGACGACCGAGGGCAAACTGATCTGCTGGTATCGAAATGTCAGTTATCACGGCCATAGCTGTGCGTGTGGATGCCGAATCTCGTGAGGATTGTGTATCTATACATATATAAAATATTCTATATATTACTTGACTTCTTCTTCTTGGGGGCCGATATCCGAATCCAGTCCAGTTGTGAGCAACCGCCGGAGGATCACTAACAGTCCGTTACCGACTCCGTCGCTCCAGAGGGCTGCCTCTTCTGTTGGGGTGTGTCGGCCAATCGAACTCACCAACAGCGTCTCACGGTCGACCAACAGCAGCCGCCCGATCGTTTCGTCTTCGGTGGAACGAGGTTGGAGCCATTCGAGCTCCGATGCAAATAGGGTGACGTCGGGCAACGCCGTTGCAAGACGTTCGTGGACCGCCTCAGAGAGCGTTCCGACGTAGATCGCTACGCCACGATCGGCGGCAGCTTGCACTCGTTCGAGCAACTGATCGGTGATGGCCGTATTCCCACTCATAAACAGAATGGCCTCTTCATTCGCCCGGTCGAGAAAGTCAACCATTCGTCGCGTGATTGTCTCGCTCCCGGTCGTTGTCCAGACGCTCGCGTGCGTGTCGTTCGTCTGAGGTTCGATCGGCTCAAGAGCGTCGAGACTGGTCTGTAGACGCGTCAAGCGCGCATTGAAGCGCTGGCGCAACAGGGCGGTCGCTTCCGTGACCGAGATCGCGCGAAACTGTTGGGGCGAAGAGTGTTGTATATCAACCAATCCCTCGCGTTGAAGTTGCTCAACCGCATCATATACCCGCGTCCGGGGAACATCGGTAGCATCACTAATCTCTTTGGCAGTTCCGTAGGAAAGGCGAGTCAATGCGGTGAAACATTCGGCCTCGTACTGTTTGAGTCCGAGCGACTCCAGTGTCTCAATCGCGGTCGTGCGGGGAGTGTTGTGTTCCATACTCATCAACATCACTCCATTAAATCGGTGTTTCCACGCGCTGGTACATCTCTACTAGTTGCTACAACGGGGAAGGTATAGCCTTCTCGGTTGTAACCCCTCCCGTGACAACGATGTAACGGCGTGCCTGATAATAGATATTGGAGATGCTAATCATCAATAAACTACTATCGACACAGAAAATTACATCTCTTCAGGTCACGAACGAATATGATTCACTCGGATTACCACAAAGAAACCAAGTAGTCGGAGCGTCAACCCTCTCGCGTGCGACATCGATGTTATTCACTCACATAACCAGGGGTGCAGATCTAGAACCGTGCGGTTGGCATGAGGCTAAGAAAAAAGCAGCTGGAGATTCAGCATCAGGGACTTGAATATGACTGATCCACCAGTGGCACAATCCGCTGCTATTGAACTACTGCAGCAGCTTGGACTGAGTCAGTACGAAGCCGCCAGTTACGTTGCACTCTTGCGGCTTGGAGAGGGAACCGCCCGAGAGATGAGTGAGACAACGGACGTTCCCCGGACACGGATATACGATGCAGTCGAAGGCCTGCAAGAGCGTGGGTTGGTCGATATCAAGCACGCCTCGCCCAAGCTCTTCCGACCGGTCGCACGCGAGACCACACTGCGCCACTTCCATCACGAGTACGAGGATACCCTGACGAAGCTCGCCAATCGCCTCGCTGCTCTCGAACCCACTGATCATCAGCACGAACAGCGGGGTGTCTGGACAACCAGCGGACGCCCCGCAGTTGACGATCGGGTCGAAGAGTGCATTACGAGCGCCACTGACGAAGTCGTCTATCTGACTGTTGATAGTCTGCTGACCGACGATATCCTTGCACACTTACGCGCTGCCAGCGAACGTGGGGTCACGGTATTAGTTGCCAACAGTACAGCGGCGACTTACGAGCGAATGCAAGCCGCGGTGCCGGCCGCTGAACTGGTTGAAGCACCCTGGGAGTGGGACGAACCGATGACCGGACGGCTGCTCTTCGTAGATCGGGAGGCGGTGCTCATGAGTACGCTGCCGGCAGGCGATGGTCCAACGGAAACGGCAATCTGGGGAACTGGTGCAGAGAACAGTTTGGTGGTGGTTCTGGAAACGATCGTCGATTGGTGGCTCAGTTCGCCCGAGTCAGAATTGGAAACTGTTCTTGAGGAGTAATAGATAGCAACTGGCAGTTACGGTTTCTGGATGTTGAGTGAATACGGCGAGGAAATGCCATAATTATGATGCGAATTTATTAGTTATACGAAGATGGGTACTATCTATTGAGACGGCACTCTATAATACTCCCTCATTCACAACAGAAGTCCGCATCAGCGGAACGTATCCATGTACAGGGATAGGAAACTCCGTATCAGACCGGCGTTTGAACTCCGATCCCGTAATCGAGCGTCCAGTCAAGGCGTCGTTCTGCACTGTCCGCAAACGACACCTCACAGACACCGATCAGGGGAACATCGTTTGCGTGGAAGCCGTTCCAGTGCGAGTGATAGCGAGTCTCATCGATGAGACCCATCTCATAGGAACCATCTGGAACAATCACTGTCTCACCGGCAACGTTGACAGGACCACCATCCCCGGAGAGCGAGCGATCTGTCGAAAGCTGATTTTCGTAGTTCACCTCAAGTTCTTGTTCGAGTTGTGTGAACGCCATCTTCTTTTGATAGATTCCCCATGAGTCGTCTCCGTACTGTCTCCTGAGGAGGCGGCCCGCACTCCATAACCGCAGTCGGTAACGGGTGTCAACGAGGTGGTGAACCAACACAGCGGCATCTTGTACCGCGTACCGATTACTCGGGGTAATGGCCTTTTGACGTGTGTACATCCCAACTAAGTTGCCAGGGAGTGATCGCGGCTTCGTCCACGGAACAGCAACTTCTTCGTACTGCTCTCGCATCCGGTCTATATACGTAAGGACCTCAGACGGTGAGACGAACGTCTCACTGGTTGGCGATTTGAAGTCAATGGTACGGGTGGCTCCTCCACCAAATTTCGTACGGGTTGTTCCGAGACAACCAGCGCTACCAGTGAGGACACCAAGACTAGCAGTACCGCCGACTCGCATAAGGAATTTGCGCCGAGAGGGCATTGTCTGAATTAACTACGCACTTCCGTATATCTTTTCTGTGCTGACCATATCCCTGACCTTTTGTATATATTTATGCCAATTTATTATTGAAGATGACTACAGAGATTCTTGTGGATGGACGGTCGGTATATGACGATATGAGACGGATGGGCGAGGTAGACAGCAAAGATCGTGAAGCCATACACTGCAATCAGGTCAATAACAAGTAGATACATTCACTCGATCATAACTTAGCTGGCTACCCGTTCCTTCTACGTGGCAAGATTTTGTTCTAGCAACTAAACGAACATAATCTACTCAGATCAATAATCGAGAGCTTGTTTCACTCGATGTTCGTTCTTATACACTGAAAATATTACAATTATCTCCAGAAAAGATGGTCCAGTGTACGGAGCAGTAAATACGCTGCATCACATCTTATTCGAATATGACCTCGTCGGATCAACACATAACGCACGAGGATATACGTACTGTGTTCGATCGCTTTGACGATCCACAGACGCCGGTGACAGCAGCAGAGGTGGCATCCACTCTCGACTGTTCTCAGACGGTAGCTGTCGAAACACTTGCGACGCTTGTCGAGCACGGCACACTTCAAACGAAGCACGTCGGTGGGAATGAGCGTATTTGGTGGCATCCTCCCCACGACTCGTTAGAAATGCATCCGGAGACAGCTCAACTTACCGCACTTATGCAAGCGGTCACTGAGTACGCTATCTTCATCCTCGATCACGACGGACACGTGACAAGCTGGAATGAAGGTGCAGAGCGCATCAAAGGATACACAGACAGCGAAATTGTCGGTGAACACTTCTCAGTCTTCTATACCGAAGCTGACATTGACGCAGACGTTCCCGAAACCAACCTCGCCAAAGCAGCAGTCGACGGTGAATATACGGACGAAGGGTGGCGGGTATGCAGTGACGGCACCCGCTTTTGGGCTAACATCACGATCACAGCGCTCTACGACAACGATGGCTCAGTGTATGGGTATACCAAAGTAACGCGAGACAACTCAGAGCAACACGAGTACGAACAACAACTGCGACGCGAACGGGATCTCGTCGACCGTATCTTGGACACGATTCCTGTGGGTGTCTCCATCTTCAATCCGGACAAAACGCTGGCGCGGACGAATAGCCGGGCAGATCAAACGGTGGGACATCAAGATGAGAATGTTCACGAGGACGAGATTGACACTCTCGATGCGTCTGATACAGACGACACAATCGTTCCCGTCGACAGTCGTCTCTACGATCGTGTCTTTGAGACGAAAGAGCCCGTATCAGACGAGGTTATTCGGTACGAACTCCCGACCGGAAAGCACCGATGGATTTCGGTCAACGCAGCACCACTGCTAACGCAGGACGGTGAACTCGAACGGGTTATCGTTACCGAAAAAGACATCACCCAACTCAAAAACCAGACGCACCAACTCGAACGACAGCGCGACGAACTCGTACGCGAACTACAAGACATGTTCGCCCGCATTGACGATGCATTCTTCGCGCTCGACCGAGAGTGGCGGTTCACCTACGTCAACGAACGGGCCGAAGAGATCATCGAGAAGAGTGAAGCAGAATTGCTCGGCAACGTCGTCTGGGACGAGTATCTCAAAGGCGCTGAAACAACATTCCAGAAGGAATTTGAGCGGGCGATGACCACCCAGCAGGCAGTCACCTTTGAGGAGCACTATCCCCCACTCGATCACTGGTTTTCGATCCGTGCGTATCCGTCTGAAACTGGCCTCTCTGTCTATTTCCAAGATATCTCAGAGAAGAAAGCGCGCGAACGCACTCTCGAACAGTCGAAGACAACGATGGAGACGGTCTGGGATGGTATTATAACGCTTGATGCTGACGACCGATTCGCAGTGGTCAACGATGCATTCTGTACAATGGTCGGATACGACCGCGAGAAGCTCATCGGTGAGCACGTGACTCTCATCCACAACTCACACATTAACGAAGAGGCCACATTACTGAACAAATCCGTGCTCGCTGGAGAGTCGCCCTTTGTGACTTCGGAGTTCGATATGGTGACTGCCGATGGAGGGACAATTCCAGTCGAGGGTCGATTTGGTCCGTACAAGTATGGGGATGGCACGGACGGACGCACTGGCGTTGTCCGTGATATCACCGACCGTAATCGTCGCAAAGAGGAGCTCGAAACACAAATCACGCAACAGACAGCCACCGCAAGACTCGGTAAACGCGCCCTCGAGGAACCGGATCTCGATCGTCTGATGGACGAGGCTGTTGCACTTGTCGCCGAAACTCTCGACACAGACTACTGCAAAGTGTTGGAATTGCTCCCAGACGGAAATGAACTACTTCTCCGGGCAGGAATAGGGTGGAATGAAGGTATCGTCGGCACGGCAACCGTCGAGACAGACCGACATTCACAAGCAGGCTATACGTTACTCTCCACCGAACCTGTCGTGGTGGAGGATCTAACAGCAGAATCACGATTCAGTGGACCTGATCTCTTGATTGAACACGGTGTTGAAAGTGGCCTCAGCGTCATTATCGGATCGCCAACCAATCCGTGGGGTGTCCTTGGCACACACGATCGGAGCCACCGTGAGTTCAGCGTCCACGACATCAACTTCGTTCGGAGCGTCGCTAACATCCTCGCAACAGCCATCGAACGTGCTAATCAAGAGCTACTGCTTTCGACTACTCGATCTATCGCCGAGGCAGAAACGTTTGAGGATGGTCTCCAGGCGGCACTGCACGAAGTCTGTACCGCCACGCAGTGGGAGTACGGTGAGGTATGGACCGAGTCGAACGATGGACTTGAGTTCTTAGGAGCAGAAACTGGTGTCGATCACACCTTTGCTCCGTTTTCTGCTGCCGCGAGGGATCGTCGTTTCAAGCGCGGAGAGGGACTCGTTGGCCGCGTCTGGAATACGAAATCACCAGAATGGATGGAAAACATTTCAAAGGTGTCTGATAGCGAATTTTTACGACGGAATGAAGCTCGTGCGGTTGGGCTGAAAGCCACGCTCAGCATCCCCATCACGGCTCAGAACGAAGTTATCGCGGTGTTTGTATTCTCAATGACCGAATCGTGCGAGAAAAACGAGTGGATGGTCGAGTCACTCTCTTCGATTGCCAAAGAGATTGGGGGGGTAGTGTCTCAGCGGCGGATTGAGAGAGCACTCGAACGCGAGAAAGAACTCGTCGAACAGATTCTGGAAACGAATCCACTCGGAATCACAGTCCTGACCGCAGATGGTACGTTTGCCCGGCTCAATACACGCGCCGAACAGCTGTTCGGACGATCTCGTAGAGAGTTACTCGGGCGGCAACTCACTCAGTCAGAGTGGCGTCTCTTCGATGAGAATAATCAGCTGATCCCCGTCAAGGATCGACCAACGACACAAGTACTAGAGACCGGCAAGAGCATACGGGATTGGGAGGCCAAAATCGAACGACTCGACGGGCAGTACAAGTGGGTTTCTGTAAATGCTGCACCAATAACGAATCCCGATGGAACGATTACACATTTCGTATTTACGACAGAGGACATTACCGAGCGGAAACATCGGGAACGAGAGCTAAAGCACCAAATAGAGGCACTACAGCCACTGAATCGATACAATACGATTGTTCGAGCAGTCACTGAAGCAACAGTCGAAGAATCGACAGTAGCGGGGATTGAACAAGTTGTGTGCGAAACATTCGCTTCCTTCGATTTATATTCATTTGCAGTGATTGGTGAGTTCACACCTGACGAGGAATTTGTTCCGCGATCGTGGGGGGGAATCAACGAAGCGGAATTACAGACAATCCTCACGACGGATCCAGGCAGGAATCTTCAGATGGGACTGGGATCCGTAGCGGCGCAGACGAATACAGTGCAAGTGACCCAGACGGTCAGCGGTACCGACGCTGAATCACAGCGTTCCGTTGCCGATCGAGAGTATCAGGCAGTCGCGTTTGTTCCGTTGAGCAACAACGGTGTCGTGCATGGTGTCCTCAGCGTCTATGCGACGTCGTCGTTCGCATTCTCTGAGGACGACATGAGACTCCTCGAAGAGCTCGGTCGAACGATTGGGCTATCAATTGCAACGATGAGAAACCGACAGTTGTTGTACTCTGAGACAATTACCGAACTCAACGTCGAGATTGCTGGTTCACAGGATCCTCTCTTGACTACCTCAGAGCAAGCATCCTGCTCTCTCACGCTTGACACAGTCGTCCCGATAACCAGAGAGTCTTATCTCGCCTACGTAACCGTCGACAGCGCCATCCCTGAGGAGATCGCAACAGCGATCACTGGCAAGCCATCGGTCCTCGATGCACGGGTTATTGATTCAGACACCGATCACGAACGTGGGAAATTGGAGATTCACCTCTCCAATACTGCTTCACTCGCACAGATTATCGAGTACGGTGCGCATATCACGAAGTTTATCGCCAACAGTGGAACGGGGCGGCTCGTCGTGGCCAGTCCATCGCGGGACGATACGCAGAGTATGCTGCGCTGGCTGTACCAGATGTTCGATGACGTACAGTTCGAGTCATTGCGCGAGATACCGTGGACGCCACAAGAAACGACTACATCATTAGATGCGCTTGATGTCGGATTAACAGAGAGACAAGATGAAGTCATCGAAACAGCCCACTATGCAGGCTATTTCGCGTGGCCCCGCGAGAGCACAGCGGAGGAGGTGGCTGCCGCAATGGAGATCACTCCACCGACGTTACATCACCATCTCCGCAAGGGAGTGCAGAAAATCGTTGCAGCCTTCGTGGACCCATCAGGAGAACAGTCGGTTTCCCAACTCTAATCGGTTTGAGTGTGCTGGACTCTCATTGTCGTCGATCTACTCTCTACAGCGTTGAGAATCGACAGACTCCCCGAGTTTACTGTCACCAGAGACTGTACCATCATCCCTCAATCGCCATCGAACCAATACCAGCCCATCGGTTCTATTTCGGAGCCGTCTGTGATCGTCGATCACATAACAAATAGCACTGATTACGGTGAATGTGAGTGCTACCAATCACGGCTGTTTGATCTGACTCAATCAGTGATGCAGGCGAGTCTCTGAGGGTGCTGATTGGTAGACAGCAGCGTTCTGGAAACGTTGAAGAGACGATTTACGTCTCACACCAGAACCTGAAGAGACTCCGGAGACGTCCATCACTTTCCCATCGTACGATGCTGCCACAGGTGGCGCCAGTGCTTTTCTTTCTCTGAGACTCTAATCACTTAGACAGTGACTCTATGCCAAAGCCATCCAAAGAACGATCAGGCATGGAAGCCAATGAGACTGAGGTACAATCGGGATTCCCATTCACGATGTTCAGTGTCTTAGCAGACCCAGATCGCGTGGAGATACTCTCTTATCTGCTCGACCAGCCAACCCCAGTGACGATCGGAGAACTCGTGGATACGCTCGCAGAAGCTAACAGCAACGGAGAGAACACAGATACGGAACGTGAAAAGATCAACATCGCGCTTCATCACAATCACCTCCCGAAGCTGAGTGAATCTGGAGTAATCGGAATCTCCTCGGATGAGGAGTACGTCACACTCCTCCAGCCGGCACCACAGCTGAAACCCTACCTCGAACTCGCAGTGAATCCTCCGACATAAGAGAGCGCCAGCCCGCACTCTCTGCGGTGGATCACTGCGCAACGTGTGAAATTGTAACGTAGTGTTGTGAGACGTCTCACCGATATCTGAGTGCTCACAGCGTCCAGCAGCAGTTGAGCACCACTGTTCCTGTGTCCTGTCTTGGAGAGACAAACTTGATTCAAATGGAGCCACCTTCGCTATCGAATAACGCCCGACTCCTGACGAGAATTGATGTCGAGATTCTGAGGGAAAGATATAAAAATGTAGCGTGCGAACTAGTAAGTAAGAAGTAAAGTAAATTATATCGATAATTTTTTCTGGTAGCAGTAGCTACGTCAGAACACACGTAGGACAACGGCTACCGCACTGTTGCGGCACGAATGAACTGTCTAATGATTAGCTACTGCCATACACACATGTCTGATACGACACAAGCGGACACGACCGACGCTCATACGACGTACGAATCTGTTACCGACCCAGAGGCGATTGCCAACAGTGAAGGGATCGAGATTCGCCAGCGGACATACACCCACGAGGACCGAGACCACTATCAAAATCACTGCGAGGCCAACGCTATCGGACGAGCCATCGTTGGAGTGAGGAATACGGCGGATCGGCTCCTACTACTGGTAACCCCCGAGGCCGATTACGCTATTCTCCCAAACGAAACGGTCGCACCCGACGAGGACTGGGTGACTGTTGGCAAGCACCGTGTCGAGGAACAAGCGGGAATGGACGTTACGCTCGACAGCATAGCACGAGTTCGACGGATCGACCACGTGATTGACGGCGAGTCGACACCGCGATCGACGGTCCAACACGTCGTCTTCGGTGCGTCAGTCAGCTCGTCAGACGCGACACTCGATACGTTGTGTGATGAGGATTGGGAGATCGGATGGTACGACGAACTCCCTGTTGAGACTGACAATCTTGGGTCATATACACGCAACGATATCCAGCTGTTCCTCGAATGAGTCACTGAACATGAACAGAAATCATGGTTCGAGATGACGGACACGACTGCCGATGAGCCGATCGACTGGAATCGGTTCTGGAGCGAGGCCGACTGCGCTGACCGTGCCAGCGCGACACCGAGTACCCATCACGTTCGCGGGCTACTCGCCGACTTCTTCACAGCGAAGGGTGTCCCAGATTCGTTCGCGGATGTTGGCTGCGGTCCCGGGGTCGTTACCTTTCATGTCGCTGAGTGCTATCCCGAGGTGACCGCCATCGGATACGATGCAGCGGCGTCGGTTCTCGTCGAGAATCGCCAACAAGCTAGCGAGAGAGAGGTCGAGAACGTTTGCTTCGAGTCAGCCGTCCTCCCGAACTTCGAACCCGATCGGCAGTTCGATCTCGTCCTCTGTTTCGGCACGCTCGCCTACGTCGCAGCATCCAAGTGCGCTCTCCGGCATCTCTATGATGCAGTCGCACCCGACGGTCAGCTCGTCGTGGGCTATCTCAATCAGCGCTGGCAGACACATCACCAGCGTTTGGTTGATTCCCCCGAGCGGCATCCGAATCCGGAGTTCGAACCTGAGAGGTTCGAAGAGCGGTTCCAGCTTGTGCTGGCTGGAGAGAGTACGCTGTCCTACCGACAGATCCACGATGCACTCGGTACGTGGCCTCGAAGCTTCTGGGAGTTCACCGACAAACCAGCGGAACGCTGGGCGTGGCACCATGCTCCTCTCGTGTGGATACCGAAATAACCGCACGCGTCGCTAACCGGAGGTTCACTTCCAAAGCATCCCACGATATTTGACTGCGAAACTGATGTGATGGGGTGAATCCATGATAATGTCGAAGAGTGAATGGGTTTTGGCAGAGAAATTCTCTGTCTAGCGCTCGGGGGTCATCTACTCACGACTACACAATTAACGATCTATCGGCGGATCACCACGCTGTCGAAGTCTCCACAATGGATGGTAACTCACTTTGCAGAATACTGAAATCACGTGCACGTCGTTCGGTGCAACAGTTCCTATAATGACTCGGAAGATCCAATACACCAACTGTGGTTGGAAATACGCTCTGATTTCTGCGTGTACTACAAAGAGTACAATTAATTATGTAATCGAACAAATCAGATAATAATTATGTATATGTGAACAAGAGCGCATCAACGACCGAAATATATCGATCAAAGTGTTCCTCTCGGCCTCGCATAGATACAAGACGATATTGCTCTGACAGAAGTTCAGTTTATTTGATTAACACAATTGCTTTGTACGGGTTTCAATCATATTTATGAAATTATGGCGTTAATTGATCTACTGTCGTTCGTAACTATCATCTGCTACAGTTGTTAATCGACTGTATTGATATTACAGACTCCTTCTAACACCTATTCAAAATACTATGTGTCACATATATGAGCAAAAATAATTGGATTGCTGTTGCTGTGGACGTCGACGTCAGAGATAGGTCCGGTTGAGATTTATCCACAACTTCAATCCGTTTGTTGGTTTACAGCGACCGAGAAACAGAACTCGATAAATTACCAGATATTTAATATTTGTATCTGTGGTCTGGTTCGAAATGGATACCGTGGGCACATTGTTCAGGCACTAATTCCCCAGGTATCGTCGGAAGACGAAACCACTCGATTCGTGATGGATTCTCCGGTATGTCTATCGAAGAGGTGAATCCGGTCTTGCGGAAACACCACAGATAATTGGTCTCCTTCACTAACCGTAAGATCCCCTGGAATGCTCGCAGTGCAGACGGTATCACCGACATCGAAGTACACGTAGGTAGCATCTCCAAGTGGTTCAGCGACGGTTACCGTAACGGTGATCGCGTTGGAATCGTCGTCATCGGGACGGATATCTTCGGGACGAATACCGAGTGTGAGCGCTTCGCTGTCAGCTTGCTCAACCGTTCGAGCGAGCCGGTCAGAAAGACGGTATTTGAACGCCTTGTGGTTCAGTGTCTGGCCCGACCGTCGCGTCGTCAGGAAATTCATCGAGGGACTTCCAATAAACCCGGCGACAAAATGGTTAGTAGGTTGGTGGTAACACTCTAACGGGGTGCCAATCTGCTGCAGTTCACCGCCATTCAAGACAGCGATGCGATCGCCCATGGTCATCGCCTCGGTCTGATCGTGGGTGACGTAAATCGTGGTAACGTCGAGACGCTGCTGGAGCTCTTGGAGTTCGGTCCGCATCTGGGTGCGGAGTTTGGCGTCGAGATTCGACAGCGGCTCGTCCATCAAGAACACTTCTGGTTCACAACAGATTCGAGAGCACGGATTTGCGTTTGATGATAGAGAACAATTTGACGAGATTCGTTGTGTTGCCACCACGATTACTGCCGATTCCGGTGACCTACTCGGAGCTATCAGCATCGCTGCACCGATCGATCGAATGAACGATCACCGGTTTCGTTACGAACTACCGAGACTACTTCAGAACGTTGTCGAAATGATTGAACGAGTCGACGAATACCGATTCCGTCACGAGCTGCCGTGCATTTCGCGGACCCTACCAAAGTAATCTCTTGCGTGCGGTCTCTCCAAGACCGATACGCTGCTGTACTGTTTGTTCATAGCAAATCCAATCGTCGGTGTCTGTTGCAGGATCTGTGACACTGTAGATGCATTCTCTTGACGGTGTTGCTCTTGTGTAATGTGCGTTGTTTCATAGAGCACTCACTCTACTGTGATTCGTCTTATCTTGTTGTTTGAACCGTACGTGTAGTGTTGGGATCAGCGTGAATTCAGGAGTCACTCACAGATCGTTGGTGTCACAGCTGCCCTTAGGCAGAAAGCGTGTGCTGACGCTTTTCCGGTCCATCGACCTGCTGTCCGTTCATGATTGGGAACCGTGCAGGACCGCATAGTCCGTTACAAGAGTGCTGATGTAACGATAATATTTATAGTATTTTCTTCGAGGAACCAAAATGTGGATTGACAGGGAATCGAACGGCGATCAACAACAGCGACAGTCAGTCCGACTCGGAACGATTGACGCGAACGAAAGCCATCGACCGTATCGCGATAAAAATAATTAGAAGTAATCACTCACACAGTGATTAGTTGTATGGCTCAGCCGTTTCTCTATCATTCGGTGTTGTATTCACGCCCATCTGGCAAAATCACTCCACACCTGCCCACAGCGACAGAATTTCGAAGTCATCGATGAATGCGACCAGCCCCTGTCAAATATTGGTCCGAAGACGTTTAGAAGGTCTTGAGCTTCATGCATTTTGCTGTCTTTCAAACTATAACTGTTGACTTTGACGGCTGAATACACCAACAAACACACGAATAGCAGTGTTCGTTATATTTGACTATGGCAGCTCAAATAAATCTTCAGAAAAATACCCGTACTTACGAATTGAGTAGAAACTATTTATTGATATTCGAAAATAATACGCTATGAGAGAGTAGAGACAATCGCTGAGAGGTATATCACAAACGAGATAACAGCAGCGATCGCACGGACGTGGTTCCACCGTGCCCAGCGTGTCCGAACTGTTGTCCAATCGTCTGGTGGCGATGCTGGCGACCACGTTGCGATAGACTCGTTCATCGGTAGGTGGATATTCATCGTTACAGCGATTGTGCCGGTCAAGTAGATCGCTGTTCCAAGGAGAACTAACGGACCGTATTGGCTCGTCCAGTCACCCTGAAGGAGGACAACCGAAGCACTCACTGTCGGAACGGCGATCGAGCCGATGAACACGACGCCGAACGCGACGTTGAGAATAGCGTTGTTTATTGATTGCATCACGATCGTGTATGCTGACGCCGAGAATGTCTTGAGTGCCAGTACTACACTCACCGAGTAGGCAAAGAAGAGTCCGGCCAAGATCCCAACAAAGAACGCTGATGCTGCAAGTAGGAGAGGGACGAAGCCCTCCGAAAGGATGTTCAGTGTCACGAGAATCACGCTCCCTGCTCTTGAAGCGTCGTCATTCTACGGGGCTTCGAGTCGGTTCGACCTCCGTATTGAGCGACCGTTGACATAATCTCAGTCACAGTCGACACCATCGAGTAACTACTCCGGAAGATCTGATAAAGATGTATTCTGGATCAGAATCACATTTGGTGTTACAGTTGCACGGTGCGTCGGGGTTGTGAGTACGTGTTCGCTTGGTTCTGCCGCCGAAGAGGCGCTACTACCACGGTATTGTGACGCAACGTTACAATCCGATCAATTGAGTATTCCTTGGTCGGCGCGGCGGAGCGTCCGTTGATAGTCCAACCGCCGCTGTTCTGTCGTTCGTACTAACTCGCGATGCGTTCGGTTAGTCCGCCCCACGCGTGGCCACCTCCGGTTGCGTTGCCGTGAGTGCTGACTGCCGGGCAGTGAGTATGCGTTGCCAGTACGCTAGAGTCGTTTGAATAGTGCCGCCCTCGAGCGGGTACACCAGCGTCTCGAAATCGTCTCCTGTGAACCGTGGACCGAATGAGGTGAATTCACAGTGAATGACGTCGTTTACATGGTCATCAAGCACGGCCGTGAACGCATCGGCGGCCGTCCGCGTCAACACGATTGGTATCTCGGCAGTTGCAGCGAGATCGGCGATGAGCGTACACACTGCTGTGAACATGCGCTTTCCTTCACGGTTCGAACAGTCCTCCGAACGATAGAAGTAATCGATCGCCGGTAGGACGACGAGTGTTGTTCTGCCATCGAGTGGCAGATCACGCAGGAGGCTGTAGTGTTGCCACGGCGTGAAGCCTCGTGCGACGGCGATCCGTTCGAGGAGTCTCATACTCGGCGCGATCTGAGCGAGCGGCTGGGTGGTCCCGTGGTCGTGAGCGTCGACCCAGACAACACTTCCGTCCTCAAGAAGGAGGTGGTCAAGGACGAGCGAGTGAAGCGCGCCCGTCGCACGATCGTCGACCTCCAAGAGAGTGAGTCCTGAATCGAGCGTCGGAAGTTCTGGCCGGCGTGTCTGCCCCATCATTACATGATGGCTATTCGTGATCTGCTATCATAGTCACGAGTGAGTCGTTTCCAGAAGTTCCGAAAATTGCGGATGGTCTTTCCGTCGTCTGTTATTCTGGGAGGGGCGCTCGCCGATCATCGCATCCAGATTATTCGTACTCCAAAGATGCTCGGTGGGTTATCGCGGTCGATAGGTCCGGGCGCGATTTTGCCCGTCAGCGTGAATGAGCCGATAGTGTTCCATCTTCGAGAGATAGTTTCGGACTGTTCGGCGCGTTTTCGGGGCATCGACCGCATCGAGATAGGCATCATAGAGCGGACCCATCTCCAATTCTCCCTCATCGTTGAGAATGTCGTATAGTGTGCGCTGGTGTGGAGTGAGTTGGTCGATGGTTTTCTGACGGACCTCATCGCGTCCCTCCGGGACCGCGTCGTGAACGAGGTCGGTCGAAATGCGATCGGAGCCACACTGGTCGGCCAACCGCGCGGCATTTCGGAGAATACTGATTGCGATCCGAGCATCGCCTGCCGCTGCATCGGCAATCAGTTCGAGTTCATTTGTCCCAATAGCGTCTTCAGAGAGTCCCCAGTGGGCTCGCGCTTTGAGGATAGCCACGAGTTCATCGAGCGGGTACTTCTCGAAGGAGATACGAACGCACGTCTGTAAGCGACTCGTGAGGCGGTCATCGAGGAGCGAGAACAGGTCACGTTCGCGGTTGGCAATGAGAATCATCGAAATTCGGGGAAGTTGATAGAGATCGTAGAGCACGCGGTTTTCCTGCAGTTGATCAACCTCGTCGAGAATAACCACACACTGCGGACCATCGTACGCCCGGACCCGATCCAACAGTTCGTCTTTTGGCGTCGATCGTCGGTGGATATCGACCGTCCGATCGATCGCTTCGAGGATGCGATAGAGGACTTTGAAACGTGTATAGTCCTGCCAGCAGTTCACATACTGTGTTTTGATGTCCAGCACATTCTCGCGCAACCGCTCGACAGTAAACCGTGCAATACAGGTTTTTCCGGCACCGGTTGGACCAAGTAAGAGCGACGGTTCACCGGAGTGACCGTCCATGATCGGTTTGAGAGTGTTCGAGAGTGCGTTGACCTCAGCGTTTCGATGCTCGACATCGTCCGGGACGAACTGGGATTGGAGCACCCGAGCATCGCGTATCATAGTATAATTCGACCGTTCGACACCCGATGGCTTAAACGGATGTGCGTCGGTTCCGATTCTTCCGATACTTCTAGTTGCTTCACCAGATTCCTGTGAGCAACTGCAACACGAGCGACGCCTACCGAGACCGTTGCCCAATAGCTATAACCGTTAGTGTAGGCTGATGTGTATATTTGGCCATTAATGAGTATAAATCGACGCTTTTTTGACCTCTCCTTCGTTAGAATTAACGGGCGACATCGTTACCAGATGTTTACCCAGCGCTATCTGTCATTCCCCACCGGTTCAACCCCATTCAACATACGCTAATGGTCTGTTCTCAGACAATGATTGGAGTGGACCTCCACTGCGGTACGGTTTTCACTGTTCTCGATAGACCCACTTGAATGACATTGACATAAACAATTTGAAAATAACGAGTAACGGTGAGCGATGTTATCGCACGCGTTTTCCGGAAACAATGAGGTTTGTGAGCGTCTCGATATCGACCTCTGAAGGGTCTGTCACATCCACGAGCTGTCCTTTGAAGAGGATACCAATACGATCTGCGAGGTCGAGCACATCCTCAATGCTGTGACTAACAATAAGAATCGTATGGCCCTCGTTCTTGAGCCGACGTATTGTCTGATGGACGAGGTTCGTTGCGTCGATCGACAGGGCACTCGTCGGTTCATCGAGGATAATCACATCCGGGTCGAACGCCAGCGAGCGTCCGATAGCCACCAGCTGGCGCTCACCGCCTGAGAGGAACTCTACCTCCGTGTTGAGTGCGATGTCACGGTCTAGTTGGTCGTGAATGATCGCTTCGGTGCGTTCGCGTGTTTCGTCCCAGTCGATGATCCTGAGCGCACCAATCCCTTTTGTCGGGAACTGACCCATGAACACGTTCGATGGGATATCCAAGTCGTTCATCAGTGCGAGATCCTGATACACCGTTTCGATGCCTGCTCTTCGGGCGTCACTCGGACTGTCGAAGTTCACTTTCTCGCTATCGAGAGAGATCGATCCGTCGGTTGGCTCGTAGACTCCACTCAGGATGTTCATCAATGTCGATTTTCCCGCGCCGTTGTCGCCAATGAGCGCGAAAATTTCGTTCTCCTGAATATCCAACGTGACGCCGTCAAGTGCGACGATCCGTCCGAAGCGCTTGCGGACGTTCTCGACGCTGATTTTAGTCAATCCAGACGCGTCGGAACTCCGATCGATAGTTTCCGTGGCTTCATTAGTATCCATGGTTACTCACCCCTCCCAGTTCTTGCGAGGACTCGCTCTCGAATACGTTCTTGTGTGGCATACAACAGAATGGCGATCAATAGCACGAACCCGTTGATCATCTGGATTTGGGTCGCCTCAATGGCCGGGCTATTATCCAGTGCTGTTTGGATGATCTCGATGAGGATAACGCCGCCAAGCGCACCCGTGACCTTTCCCCGTCCACCGAAGAGGCTAACGCCACCGATAACAGCCCCAGCAAATGCCTGAAAGAGTAGATTCTCGCCGATAAGCGGCGGTACGATGCCGATGAACCCCGTGATCAACAGCCCTGCGAGTGCCGAGAGCAGACCGCTGATCGTGTACACCGCGATGATGATCCGGTCGGTGTTGATTCCGACCTCGCGTGCGGCATTAGCGTCACTACCGACGGCGTACACCGCCTGACCGAACCGAGTGTACTTCATCACGACACCGAAGGCGATGAATGCTCCGAGCACGAGTCCAATGGCAATAAGAGCGGTACTTCCTGGCAGAATGTACCCCACCGGAAGCTCCGTAACAGGCTGGGTCTGCATGGCGGTCTTTGCGCCCTCTAAGATGATGAGAAACGCCAGTGTCTGCAAGAAGGGGTTCAGCCCAACCTTGGCGATCATCACGCCGTTCACGACACCAATAACGAGACCGATAACGAGGATGAGAACAAAGCCCAGCAGTGCGCTGTCAGAGTAGTTCCAGCAGCTCGGGCAGTTGCCGAGAACCATTCCGGTGAACATCGCAGAGAATCCCGCGATGGCACCGATCGAAAGGTCAAAATGTCCAGAGAGGAGCGTAACGCTCTCGGCAAGCACGAGAAGACCGAGCGGTGCCCCCGCCCAGAAGATGAGTTGGATACTCGAAGCGCTGGCCAGGGTCTGCGGAACGAATGCGAGGACGCCAAGAATCACGATCGCGAGAATTGGCCAGATCATGTTGTCCAGCAGTGACAACAGCAAGCTGTCCGTGTCCTCGAAAAATCGACCGATGACGATATTTTCTCCGTTCATGATTGACTGAATCGAAATACGTCCATTTCCATTTTTATGCCTCTCCCCAGACATTACCCCAAAGGAACGGTTTGTCGGCGTTCTCTTGGGTTATGACGATGCTGTTCGTTTTGAACCACGGATGTCCGTTTTGTTCTTTCATTTCGGCCGGTGCCCAGATCGATTCCGACCAAAGATCAACGCCCTTGTGTTGACCCGATTTGACAGTGAAATCATCCGCCGTGACTGTCGAGTCCACGTCGGGAATCGCATCCATCGAGTGTCCGTTCTCGATGTACTGTTTCATCATCGCGATTGCGATAGGGTTGTAGAAGTAGTTTGGTTGATCGATGGCAGCGTCGATCATTCCCTGCTTAACCAGTGGATTTACCTCCGGACTGCCGTCCATCTGTGTCAGCACAATATGCTTGCTGTCACCCTTTTTGAAGAGCAGATTGAGGTTTCGAAGTGCTTGGACTACACCAAGACCCATCGATAAATTTCCGGAGTAGATTCCGTGAGGTTTTTTGTTCGCGTTGATCCATTCTTGGGTCTTCTCGAGAGCCGTATCGCGTGCATAATCAGCGTTGATTGTTTTCACGACTGTCACGTCGTTGTTCGACTTCATCACATCAAGGAAGCCCTGGCTGCGTTGGTTCGCCGACTGGTTGCCCTGACTGCCACGAATGTTCAGCACCTTCCACGGTTTTTTATTGGGCTTTTGTGCTTTCAGTGCCTTGAGCATCTGCTTTGCGCATTTCTCACCCCCTTCGTAGTTACTGAATCCCGTATACATCGGAACGTTCGTACTCGCTGTGTCGGCGTTAGTAGCGAACACTGGGACATTTTTCTTCATCGCATAATCGATGGCAGTTTTTGCGGCACCAGTCTGCCAGACACCCACGAGGATTCCGTCGAAGTCCTTGTTAGCGAAATCTCGGATGTCTTTGACCTGTTTCTGTGCGCTCTGCTGGTTTGGTCTAACTTCAATCTGGATGTTCTGATCCTTCGCGTAGAGCTTCGCTGCCTCGTTGTACGCGGTGATCCAGGCTCCACCACGAACGTACGAGGTCATTCCGAGTTTCTTGAGCTTGTCACTACCGCCTCCACTTCCAGCAATATCCCCCAGACAACCTGCGATCCCTGCGACACCGACCGTTCCCGCTGCCCTGAGAAAACCTCTCCTGCCAATATTATACATGGCTATGACAGGTATGATGATAGGTAGTATTAATCCTGGGGTCGTTAGTTCCTGTAGTCGAGCGATACCAGCAGTGAAATTCGATGAAATGAGATGTACAGGACAGCAGAGATATTGTTATAGGTGCGTTGTATACAGAATCACCTCTCAACAGAGATCGACAGCAGCGATGTCTCTGCACGTTGTGGTTGACTCGAGTGTTGTGAGTCGTCCCCAGCTACGCCTGTCGTACGCTCACGTGCACTACGAGCAGGTCGCTGAGATACGAGACGCGATGAATGAACGAGCGAGGTTAGTACTCTTCTCGGTGAAGTACTTCGTCGACAGCACGACGAGGGAGACGTTCGGGTTCCTCGCCACCGCTCGGACCAACAGCGATTAGCATAACCGGGATTTTGTCGTCAGGAACTCCAAGATACTCAGCGATACCCTCAGCGTCGAAACCAATCATAGGTGTCGCGGAAAGTCCGCGAGCATGTGCCGAATGAAGGAGGTTTGCTGCGGCGAGACTAGCATTCCGGATGCCGTAGTCGCGTCCCATACGATCGTCGGCGTACAGACCAACAGTCTGCTCTTTGGTCTGCTCTGCCGTTTCCTCGTCCATCCGTCCGGCTTCGGCCCACTCTTCGAACACGCGGTCGGCCGTTTCGGGAGTGGTGTGCCCAACGACGAGGATAGCCGTGCCAGCATCCCGAATGTGCTCTTGGCCGAAGGCGAGTTCGACGACGTCATCGAGCCGGTCATCGTCTTGGACAGCGACAAACTCCCACGGCTGAAGATTGTACGAAGACGGTGCGAGTGTCGTATCTTCTATGAGCGCTTTAAGCGTCTCGTCATCGAGATCCGTATCGGGGTCGAAATTGTGACCCGACCGGCGCGTTCGCAGGGCTTCAACTGCCTTCGGAAACGTTTCGTCGTGAGCGACGTCGACACTACGGATGTCTGTATTTGGCGTGGAACGCATCCTAATCACTCCTTGTACATCGGGTAATAAATCCGTTCGCTAACATCTTTGTCAGGTAGTAACAGAACTGTAACCGGTGTTCATCGTTTTAAACAGGTCAGTGAATGTATGGATATCGCGACAGTTTGGTGATAAATGTGTTTTCTCATACAAACTACGTCATCGAAAAATGGTGAAAGTATTTAGAATAGACATAATTTTTTTGAGTCACTCCTCCATTGCTCTCCGTATGTCCGATCAATCGACCGTCGTAGACAACTCGCACTCACTGATGAATGTTCCATCGAATCCTATCGCATACATTGCCATTCTTACAGCACTCATTTCTGCGGCCATCCATTTGTTTCTCGCACCGAAAGTGATCGGGTTCGATCAGACAACGGGGCTGTTGTTCGTTCTTAATGGCCTCGGGTTTATTGGCGGCATTCTTGTCTTCCTGACCAGATACTGGCGGCGTGAATTCTATCTTGTGGCCGTTGGATACGCGCTTGCAACCATCGTCGCCTTCTTTGCGATGGGTGGTCCCACCAACATGCTCTCCATTAGTTCGAAAATAGCCGAAGCTGTGCTCGCACTCGCTGCCACGTACCTCTATCTCTCCACCAACACCGCATGAAACGTTGGTCTATCCTTCGATTCGATACAAGGACGGGGCCGCCGACGTTGATACCGTTGGTGAGTTCGCTTATTCGCAAGTGGACGCCGAACACAACGCTGGTTGCGAGATGAGTGTGTCCTCACGAATCCAGTGGGGCAGATCGTCTGGTTCGCCACCGGTGAAAACGAAGAACGATTCGAATCTTCCGGCGAGGGATCTGGAGAATACCCTTCAGGTGATCTCTCCGACCTCTAGCGTGACACCGTCGAACTCGGTGATGAAGTCGGCACCGAACGCAGAGGACGGTGTTTGAAAGCCTGATTCGACCTCATCTGAGAGAACCCGCCGAGCCGATTCGACAGCTGTAGCCGCTGTCACATCGTAGATACCGGGAGTAGTGAGGCGCGCAGTTGCGCGGTCGCCAGCACCGTTTGTGACTTCACCAAAGAGACGTGTCGTGCTCTGTATGCGTTCGTCCTGTGTCGGCCCCGAAACGAGGCAATCGGTGGCGTAAAGCAGCAGCTGCTGGATGGGTCCGAACGTGAGTATCGGAGTGACGGCCGTTCCGTAGCGCATCGACCGCACGGCCGCTTGCGGGACTGTTGCGTACGTCTCAATGGTTCCAATACCAGTCGAGTAGTATGCAGTCGATAGCGCGCCCCACGGGACCATTACCCCTGTCTGTTCCCCGGAGCCAAAGTCGAATTCACGGGATTGCCAAGCGGGAGAGACGCTCTGAATTTCGCCGTCCTCACGCATAGCACTCGGTCGATTGACACTCTCGATGATGGACTTGACAGTCCCCGGTGAGAAGTTTTCGAGTCCATCCAGCGCGAGAGTGAGATGCTCTGTCTCCGGGAGTTTGGCGTTGAGTATCGCGGCGAGACAGTCCGTTGGAACCACATCGAAGCCGACGCCTGGAAGCAGCGTCACGTCGGCGGTTTCGGCCTCACGATCACGTTCCGCGATTGATTCGAGCACCTCGACACGTCCGGCGATATCGAGGTAATTGGTGCCTGTCTCGAGACAGGCATCGATGAGTGGCTCTGCTGTCCCTGAAAACGGGCCTGCACAGTTCAGCACAGCATCGACATCTGCAATGGATGATTCGATGATGTCTGGATGAGTGAGGCTGAACGCCTGATGATCAAGTTCGAATTCCGTTGCTTGCTCTTCGAGCGGTTCGGCGCGTCGGCCCGCCACAATCGGCGTGGCTCCGTCGTCGACGGCTCTCCGAGTGATGAGATCACCGGTGTAGCCGTACGACCCGTAGATGAGCAAGGTTCCGTCCATAGTGGTAGTTGTCTTTCCAGTACGTTAATTGTGATCATGGTTCATTCTCCTCAGAGATACGGTTGACTACGGTCTGCAACCATACGGAGAAAGATGAATCCTACCCTCGGAATTGAACATATATTATCGTATTTTTCTCTGTAACGACAGTGATTCGATCATCATCCTTCGATCTACAATAGCGTGAATAATCAGTCATATTTGCTGCAGTATCGACAATAGGATACTTTCATCCAGTTTCTCAGGAATGGATCTAATATCGCCGTGGAAAACACAGAGCAGATGATAGATACGATCGAACATCTCGTTCATCTATAGGTGAGTGAATACATTATTGAATTGTTATATTCAATTATTACTGTTTGTATAGTTTCTGATTGGAGAGCAAGTACGGAGGACGAGAGGGGTCTCGTCTTCGATCATCTAATTACAACCCGTTTCGCTGTACTGGATCAGTTGCTGGAGCAGCACGATAACCACGTCTGTGTTGGTTGATAAGCGATGGATGTCCGTGGCAACCGCATCGGGATCGGGCAGCTCTCCGAGAGCGAAAAACTAGAGGCCGACACCGTCGACAGGAACGCCACGGTCAAGGAGTCGTTTCATACGATCGGAGAGCGCGTCAGCGAAACACACCGGTAGTGTGAACGGACGCGTCGAGAGACACATCAGTTAAGATGTCTGCGATACGAACACGAACTGATGTCCGCCAACGACCGAGGAGATGTACCTGTGGAGCAACCGGACGGGCTTCCGATGCGGGTGGGACTGGGACAGTTCATGGAACCAACTGCAGAGCGTCTGCGGTTCATCAAGCAACTCGGGGCCAATGATATCGTTCTGAACATGTACAAATACGACGATCCTGACTACGAACATATGCCCGACAACGATCGAATGCCACTGTCGGGTGATGGGGAGTGGTCGGCCGAGAATCTGTTCGCGCTACGTAAGCGCGTCGAAGATGCTGGGATTCGACTGTACGCCATCGAGAACGTTCCGGTCTCGTTCTACGAGGATATGATGCTCGGTGGAACAAAGCGCGACGAGCAACTGAAAAAGCTCAAGACAACAGTACGGAACATGGGTGAGGCTGGAATTCCTCTCTTTGGCTATCATTGGGCACCAGCGGGCGTGTGGCGAACCAGCACCGAGACAGTCCGCGGGGGCGCTACCGTCTCAGCGTTCGACGGTCGAGAGACGGACACGAGCTATACCCACGGACGTGAATACACGGAAGCTGAGCTGTGGGAGAACTATGAACACTTCTTGCGTGAACTGCTCCCTGTCGCCGAGGAGGCAGGTGTCAAGCTGTGTCTGCATCCCAGTGACCCACCAATGAAGACTCTCGGTGGGATTCCACAGCTAGCGCGAAGCTTCGAGAATTTTAAGCGGGCGATGGAACTCGTTCCGAGCGAGAATCACGGACTGGAGTTCTGTCTCGGTTGTTGGTCGGAGATGGACGAAAACGTGGCAGAAGTAATCAGGTATTTCGGCGAACGGGATAAACTGTTCTATGTTCACTTTCGTGATGTGGAGGGAACGATCCCCGTGTTCAAGGAAACGTTCATCGACGAAGGGAACTACGACGAGTACGCGGTTCTAAAACTGCTGGACGAGGTGGGGTTTTCGGGTGTGATGATCCCGGATCATACGCCGCATTTGGAGGGCGACAGTGATTGGGAACACCGTGGGCGCGCGTACACTGCCGGCTATCTGAGAGGAATGCTCACAGCACTCCGTTCAGAGCAGTGATGCTGGACGCATTCAGCAGTAACAGTGGTTCGAATCGACTCGGTTTAGATCAAAAGCCAAAGAGCTTCTTGGGACGATCATAGGCAATGTGCTCGACCAGATCGTGTGCAACTTCGATCGGTATCCGGCCACGTTCGACGTGATTCCCGACGACGTTTGCAAGCGACCGTCGGAACATCTCGAAGCGCGATCCGTACGAGAGAAGCTTTCGAGAGTCGCTGACCATTCCTGCGTGATTTGCGAGGAGATCGACCGACCCCATGTAATCGAGCTGGTGTTCCATCCCGAAGGAGCTATCATTAAACCACCACGCGGCCCCAACACTCACATTCGGAAAGGCCCGTGAGATGGTCGTAATCGTCGGATACTGCGTCGGATCGACGCAGTAGAGGACAATCTCACATTCCTCGTCGAATACATTCATGAAGTGGCGGATGTTTTCTGCGATCTCGATGCGTTGCGTCGAGACAGTGCCCCCGGAGGCCGAACCAATCCTCTCGTAGAGTTTGGTCCGGTAGTCTCGAAGCGGTCCGATGTGTAACTGGGTGACCCACCCATTCTCGACGTTTAATTCGCCGATGTATTCGAGCATAAATGCCTTGAAGTCGCCGATTTCACGCTCACTCAGCGAGCGTCCCTCGCGCTCTTTCCGATAGATCGTTCGTGCCCGCGTCTTACTCACTGGACGGGAGACGGGTTCGTGGATCCCCAAATCGCTCGCTCGACAGCCATGTTCCTGGAAGAAGTCGTGAGTCGTCGCTAACGCGTCGAGAAAGCCGTCGAAGTCGTCTGTTGCAGTTCCGGTCGAGTCAGCCAATTCGTCAACAAAATCATTCCACGGTGGCGTTTCAATATTCACAGCACGATCCGCGCGCCACGTCGGTCGGATGTCCACACCAGACACCTCGTCGACGGCTCGCTCGTGATATTCGAGTTTTGAGGTCGGATCGTCGGTGCTACAGATCACCTCTACATCCATCTCCCGAAGAAGTTCCTGCGGTTGCATATCGATACGTTGGAGCTGTCTCTTCGTCTCCTGCCAGATTTCGTCTGCTGTCTCTGCTGAGATTGGCGTCTCGATTCCGAACCGTCGCTTCAGATCGAGGTGAATCCACTCGTAGGTCGGATTCCCCGCAAACTCGGGAAAAACCGTCGCTAGCGCGTTCCACTTCTCGCGGTTCGGCGCGTCACCGGTGATCAACTCCTCATCGACACCGCGCTTTCGCATCGCCGCCCAGACGTAGTGATCGGTCGCTGCTTCAACCTCCCAAACGTCGTTCCAACCGTCATTTTCGACGATCTCGACGACATCCGCATGACTGTGAGGGTCGAGAATCGGTGATTCAGCAATCACATCGTACAGCTCGCAGGCAGTGTCCGTCTCAAGCAAGTACGCTTCACCGAGGAAATTCATGGTAATCGAGATCGTGGTGGCCAGAATATAAATCTAGAGATCGCACACAACGATGAAGGAACGTGTTAGAATATGTCGAATTTGGACAATCAATTATTTACTCCATGCAATCAATATCGGACTCAATGACACGGTTTGATGCCAACAACATACGACTCGGTTGCCAAATAGCTAGCTACGGAAACGTCTCAGAGACCGTCCAACGAGCGGTGCGCGCCGAGACGGCTGGTTTCGACATCATTTCCGTACCAGATCATCTGTTTCATCCGACAGGCTCGGAAGAGTTTCTCGTGGATCCACCGTGGGAAGCATTCACCATATTAGGTGCAATCGCCCAGCAGACCGACGAAGTGACGCTGTTGCCGGGAGTTACAGACTCTGTCCGGCGGCATCCAACGGAGCTTGCCCACGCTATTGCGACCCTCGATCGCATGACCGATGGGCGTGCAGGGCTCGGTATCGGTGCCGGCGAGGCGTTCAACTTCGCTTCGATCGAGGATATTGACTGGGATGAGCCATTCACGCGGTTCAAAGAGACGGTGTCGGTGATCGATGGGCTGTGGAATTCCACGCCCGAAGAGCTGTTCACGTTCGAGGGCGAGTATTTCGAGATCAAACGATCACACATGGGACTGAAACCGGCACAGGACCCCCGTCCTCCGCTCTGGGTCGGTGGATACGGCCCGAGCATGCGCGGTTTTACCGGAGCGGTTGCTGACGGCTGGTTCCCGTGGATCTACTCTCCAGAGCAGTACGAAGCAGATCTTCAACGCGTGCTGGACGTCGCAGAAGACCGGAATCGATCTGTCGAATCGATCGACAGCGCACTCATGATTCCAACAACCGTTACAGACAATAGTGAGACAGCCCGACGGGCAGCAATTGAACGCAATCGAACGAGCTTGGCGCTCAGACCTCCGCTACTGGCCGACATGGGGTATGAGGATATCGCTGAGGAGACGCCGATCATGTGGGAGATGGCCTTCGATGAGCAACAGGAAGCACAACTGCTGGAAGCGACAGAACGGATTCCCGACGACGCAGTCGATCAGATTTGTGTCGCCGGTGATCCCGAGAGGGCGATTGAGCGTATCGAGGCGTTTTCTACCGCGGGTGTCGACAACCTCGTACTCATTCCAGTCGGTGATTTCGAAGAAACGATGACCCACTATCGAGAAGAGATCATACCATACTTCGAGGAGAGCTGAATACTGGAAGGTTCCTTTCGTATTGCTCGTCTCGAAACACACAGCGGTCGGGGTCAGACGTCCCGTATCACTCTGCCGGTACATTTATCAGAATATGCTCGCTGCATCAGATATGGGCACATCAGCTCAACAGAGACAGTCAGATACCGGAATCGACGCCGACGAGATGGTTATCACATACATTGGTGGTGGTAGTCGTCAGTGGGCACCGAAGTTCGTACAGGATATGGCGCTTTCTAACCTCGATGGTGAAGCCCGTCTCTACGACGTCAACTACGAGAGTGCGCAGTTGAACAGTCGCTTTGGGAACTGGGTTCAAGACGAAAACGAGACGACTGGCACGTGGACCTACAGGGCGGTTAAGGACCTCGATGAGGCTTTGGCGGGCGCAGATGCTGTTATCACATCGACGCAGTTTGATCCCACCGAAACGTTCGTCCACGATCTCGATATTCCAAAACGATACGGCATCCACGGTGCCGTCGCAGCGACCATCGGCCCTGGTGGAATCATGCGAGCAATGCGAACGATCCCGCTCTATCGCGCGATTGCGGCCGGTGTTCGTGAGCAGTGCCCAGACGCGTGGGTGTTTAACTTCACGAACCCGGTTCACTTCGTAACCCGCGCGCTCTACGATGAGTATCCCGACATCAACGCAGTCGGTCTCTGCCACGAGGTGATGGGAACTCGATTCCACCTCGCACGCATCGCAGAAGAGCACCTTGGAATGAATGCGACCCACGAGGACATCACACTCAACGTCAAGGGAATCAACCACTTCACGTGGGTCGATGAAGCCTACTGCAAGGGAGTCGATCTCTGGCCGGTTCTGGAAGAACTCGCTGATAGCGAACAGGCGAACCAACTGTTCACAGCGGCGGATTTAGAGGGCGAAAGTGTGTTCGTCGACAATCAGCAAATCACGTGGGAGCTGTTCCGCCGATTCGATATGTTCCCCGCTGCGGGCGACCGACACTTGGTCGAGTACGCGAACTGGTTCCTTCATGGCGGTGAGGAGTCACTCAACCGGTGGGGGATCAAACGCACCGGAAGCGATTATCGCGCCAAGCACTGGACTCCTGCTGAGTCGAAACAGACGACCGATGTTACGGCGTGGCTCGATGGCGAGAAGGAGTTCGAACTCGAACCGACTCGTGAAGTGTTCGCAGACATGCTCGAAGCACTTGCGGGCGGTGACAGCTTCGCAACGAACGTCAACATGGTTAACACCGGACAGGTCTCGGATATCGAGGAGGGCGCTGTCGTCGAAACGAACGCGCTGGTGCGTGCCAATGAGATCCGACCGCTTTCGACCGGTGGCTTTCCGCGGCAGGTCCGGTCGATGATCAATACTCACGTCGATACCATCGAAACGATTATCGAAGCATCGCGGACTGGCGACATCGATGAGGCGTTCAAGGGCTTCCTCATCGATCCACAGATCCGCACTCTTTCGCCCGAAGATTCTCGTAACATGTTCGCCGAACTGATCTCGGCTGAAAAATCGTATCTCGATGACTGGAAGCTAGACGAGTCCACGGTGCTCTCGGAATCGGCGACGTACGAGTAGACGCCTGACCATTTCAGTAAGCGTGGCGATCCTCGTTCGGAGGACCAAACAAGCGCTTTCTTCGTTTTTATTCGGCCGGTCGAATGGATTCAAGAGTGTGCCGATGCTCACAACAGTACCATCGGAGCGTTGTCCCGGCCCGAGCGACGATGCTCAGCTGAACAGCGAATGTGAACTCAGATGTCGACTGTTTCGCCAGTTTCTGCGGCTTCGTAGACAGCCGCAAGTGCGCGCATATCGACGAAGCCGTGCTCAGGGTTGGCGTACGGTTCACGGTCCGTAAGGAGACAGTCAGCGAAGTAATCGAACTCCTCTTCCATCTGATCGACCTGCTCGGTGTCGATGTCCATCGTCGCATTTCCAACTGTTACACAAAGGCTACTCGACATGTGAAAGGCCGGCTCAAGCAGGAGCGATCCTTCAGTACCAACAATACGTAGTTGGCTGTTCAATGTCGCGTTCTGACTCGCCGTACAGGTGGCATACACTCCACCCTCGAAGGCCACGCTGAAGGCAGCAACCTCATCGGGAACATCTGTGAAATACTCGTGATCTGAGCGCATCATCGACTGAACCGCGATTGGATCGGCAGTGAGAATGAACCGAGTTGTGTTGACCGAGTAGATTCCGAGATCCATCACGCTTGCCCCATATCCGACGAGATCACTGTCTAGACGCCACTGTTCTCGACCCCAGCCGAGTATTGACTGGGACATGTCGCCGTGAACGTGGACCGGATCACCAATAGCGCCAGCGTCGATGAGATTGCGTGCGCGTCTAACCGCGGGTTCAGTGTGCATCCGGTAGGCGATCATCGCCGTTGCGTCCGCTGCGTTACAGGTGTCGACAATGTGTTCGGCACGCTCGACGGTCGCCTCCATGGGTTTCTCACAGAGAATCGCTTTCCCATTTTTGGCTGCGCTTTCTACGAATTCGAGATGCCGGGCGTTGGGAGTGCAAATATAGACAGCGTCGTAAGCATCAGCCGCGCTGTCCTCGTGAAATTCTTCGTAAGTGATCCCGATTTCGACCGATTCGTGTTCGGCCGCAACCGTGTTGGCTTTCTCGGCCGAACTGCTGACGACGACTGTCGTCTCGCAGAACGTCGAGTTCTCGATGGCGGGCATCGCTTTGTCGCGGGTCCACCAGCCCAGTCCGACCAACGCAAATCGGATCGGACCGTCGCTCTCATTCGATTCTTGCCAGTCGCGGTGCGTGAACGACGAAATGTACGCTTCGATGTCTCGAACGCTCATGGGCCGTCGTTCACGACGGAAACTAATAAATCGCCACGCTCGTCGTTCAGTCCATTATTTGATCAGATGATGTGTGGAAATGTGAAGTGTCATTCTAAGCGTGTCGCATATCGCACGCCGAACTTCAGGCACTCTGAATGAGGGTGATTCGGAACACGAACGTCCAGTTCGTAATAGAACAGGGCATGGCACGTATCGAGATTCTCGATATCGATTCAACTGAGCAAACTGTTAGAATCATCGACAGCTTGAGAGTTCAAGTCCACTAATAGTGGAAAGGATTTTATTGGTGGGGATCAAGAAACATTTTGGATGAACGAAACGACTGAATCGGGAAAGACGATTGGTGCAGTCGAGCGCGCGTTTTCGATAATTGAGACGCTCCGAGAGTCGGGAACGATGACCGTCTCAGAGGTTGCCATCGCTCGTGACATACCAACCAGCACTGCACATGTTCACCTGAAGACGCTGCACTCGCTCGGCTACGTCGTCAAAGTGGATGGAGCATATAGATTGGGTCTCCGCTTTCTCCGTGATGGGGGCGCCATCCGCCAACGTCAGCACATTTACCAGATAGCGAAGAACGAAATAGATGGTCTCGCTGCCGAAACAGGCGAAGTGGCGAATCTTGGTGTCGAAGAGAACGGACAACGTGTTCTGCTCTACCAGTCGGAGGGGAGCAAGGCGGTGTACGACAATGCGCCGATCGGTGAGTATACTAACATGCACTGGACTGCGCTCGGGAAATCGTTGCTCGCGCATCTCTCTCACAAGAAGGTTGACGAGGTCGTCGATACGTATGGACTTCCTTCCAAGACTGAGCGAACAATAAGTACTCGTGAAGAGCTCGTTGCAGAGCTAGAAGGTGTCCGTGACCGTGGATACGCACTCGAAGACGAAGAACGCCGCGAAGGAATACGATCAGTGGCTGTTCCACTCAGAGTGGATTCATCTGTTGTCGGTGCTATCTCTGTCTCCGGTACAAAAAACCGTCTCAACGACGACCGAATCGACAACAAGCTTCTTGAACTGTTGTACAACGCCGCAAACATCATCACAGTTCGCTACGCGTACGAGTAATGTTGGCTGGTGCGTTTACAACTGTACTTCTGTAACTCTACCGTCTCTGTACAGTCATTACGAACGATTTATCGTTCCATCATCAGTAGACGCTGTCCGATTGTGTTTGCTGTCTCATACACCGTTGTGATGGGGAATATCTTATTCCAACACGATCGATGGCGCGTTGATATGGAGGTCTGTACTCAAACAAACTGGGGAATTACCTCGTCTGTGAATAGTCTCGTCATACCAAAATTCATATATAATAGAGAACGTGTTAAAAGCGTGCGATGTATCGCAGCCCCGATCATTGATAGCAGTGACAACGTAATAGCCACAGTCGGTGTTTCTGGGCCGACGAATCGGATGCACAGCAAACGATTTGAGAATGAGATCCCTCAGCAAGTGCTGAGTACTGCAAACATCATCGAGGTTACTATGACCTATTCCTAGTATCCAGTATTGTCGGACGATTTTTCGTCATCATTGTCTGGGTGCTGACCACCGATTTCCCATTGATTCAGGTTCAATTCTCTATCCTCTGCTACAATCGTTCAGGACACAACCTCGACGTCGTCCGGCAGTATCGAAGAAGATCTTGACTGCCAATTACAGATATACTGTTGTAATGGCTTGATTTTTTCTGCCTATCTCGATCGGGTTTTTCTCCAGTGATTGGAAAAGCTGTGGATAGGACAGTCGAACGGTTTCACGCTGTACGGAGATACCGTATTGAGTGATTATGCAGACACCCACTTCGTTCTACTCAATTAGATTAACTCATCTATATTTAGATATTTTGCAGACGGCAGACAACTACCTCAAATATAAGTAAATGCATATCTTACTATGAGTAATAGCTGTAAAATCCAGCGTAGAAGTAATATATGATAATATTCTTTGACTACTGTGTGATAACTGCCATCAACTGATGTCGAGATATGAGAAAGGGAGAACTATACGAATTCGTCTATTGATCGGCTATTAAAGTTAAAGAATGAGTTCTGCACGCTAATAGAGTTCAATCGTATGCTTTTCACTTCATATACATCATGTTAGAATAGGGGCATACGTGAGGGCTATTTTGTATGCGAAGACACGATATCGATGTCCTCACATAGATTGATTCACATTCATTGATACAGAAATCCAATAAGATATGATTACCACGGTGTGAACACAGCCTATCTAATATCTGTTGTTTGTATTTGTTTCGTGCTTCTATACAGAAGGATACGGTCGTTGAAATAGTATAGCAGGAAAGTCGATCACTTCATCCATGAATCAGTTGTTGTCACTTACTACTGTTCATCTGTACCGACGTCACACAGTAATCGATCATGCGTTGGATGTAGTTCACTGTAAGTAATCGAACAAAAGTTCAATCGAAGTGTCATACCATCCCAGACAAACGCAAGCAAGTTCATGTGGGCGATTGTCCATGCCCACGTGGATTCACAAAAGGTCGTCAAATTGTAGACAGCGGTGTGAAAACTTCGATATTTCGTATTGTGAGTCGTCTCGAGGAGCAGAATGTAGACTCAAAATTCGGTGAACTTGTCCCGGCGGAAGAGATCAAGTTCGGTTACGGAAGAGTGCTCCTGAGTCAGCGCAAACACAATTGCGCTGGCAATTTCCTCGGGTTCGGTTACGTCACCGCGTTCGAACCGTTCTTCGAACGATTCACCATCGTTGCCACCAAACTCTGAGCGAACTTCCGACGGATTGATCACAGTGACACCGATTCCGTCGTCGCCGACTTGCGCCGCAACGCTGTGAGCGAACCCCCGCACCCACCACTTTGTCGCAGCATAAACCGGATTCGCCGGACGTGGATACTGTCCAGCAAAGCTTCCGACAAACAGTATGTGGCCACCGGTTTCACGAACGTAGGGAATCGCCGCCCGTGTCGCATAGAAAACCCCGTCGACGTTGACCGCTTGCATCGTCTCGAAGTCATCCGTCGACATCGACTCAACTTCGCCTCCTCGTGCGAGTCCAGCATTGTTCACAGTTGCGTACAGCTCACCGAACGTCTCGATCGTCTCGGATACCAGGGTTTTGACTGCCTCCTCGTCAGCCACATCCGTCGAGACGACGAGGGACTCCGTCCCGTACTCAGACTCGATATCCGCTGCAATCTCCTCGAGTCGCTCTTTCCGGCGGGCTGCGAGCACAAGGCTCGCCCCCTCCGATGCGAGGGCGTGGGCAGTCGCTTCGCCGATTCCTGAACTCGCACCAGTGATGATTATTGGCCTTCCGTCTAGCCTATCGGTTGCTGCCATACCTGATCAATGACGCCAATTCTTTTCTCTGTTTCCCGACTCTCGATATTCGCCGACTGAGCTGTGTGTATCATGGTTCTCCGTTCGAATCGCTGCGTGCAACGTTACGGTTGGTGTATACGGCTCCACGAGAGAACGGAAGGCACCGATCAACTCAAGGAAGTCGACACCATATAGATATATGGATGTGGTATGTAATGGCATCACAATGGGATGACGTAAGTTTCGTAATCGCTTCCACGTATCGCTCAGCTGTTCTCGAACGACTAGTCCGCGGCCCAGCAACCCCGTCGATGATTGGATCAGAAACAGAGATTGAGATCGCTCACATCTCGCGGGCGCTACAAGAACTACGCGAGCATTCACTCGTCGAGTTACTTGTCTCAGACGACCGGCGGAAAGGCCGCGTCTATGGAATTACTGAGTACGGGGAGGACACGTGGACGACCATTGAGGCACAACACCTCGCCTGAACTGCTCTCACCGACTGTTGCGGCCACCGCGTGCGTACTGCTAGTAGCACGTACATGTCGCGCTGTCGCGGGGGCCAGTAGTGGTGCGTGTAGTTTGATCTCTCCACTACACACTCATGCATCGACCAGTTACGACGCTGGATATTGTCGTCGCATCGCTTCGGAGTAGGTGATGCTAAGTGTGCTAACCTTTGTTCGCACTTTTCCGTCATCGTCAATCGCTGATTATTGGATGTTGTTCGCAACAGACACGTCCGTCATTCGAGACGGTACTATTGTTACTCAAATTTTTGCCGGGAAGATCGAACCAAACGACTGATTGTAGTACGCTCTTCCTCGCATTTTCCAATGACACACTATGATACTCCTCAGTTAGAGAGATACACATCTGAAGATAGACGTCAGGTGATACATTACTGTTCAAGGTTCATAATGAGCTCAGTTGATTGATGCCTACTCTATTCGTTTATAAACATGTAACCACAGCCGGAGCTGCAGTTCAGTAAGGTGGCAAGACCAGCCGTTTGGCCGTACTATCTCGCACTGCAATGAATAACTCCAATAGACTCACACGCCCCTGAGTGGTCGGAGTTCGCTTACTGCTGGGCGGTGACGAGGTCTTTGATTTCTTCGGCGCGGCTGTCGTCGGTGATGAAGCGCGAGAAGACCCACGAGAGCTGGGTGATGATGGCGTCGTGGCCGTCCTCGGTGAGCGCGTACTCGTTGGTTCGCTTATCGAGTTCACTTTTCTCGACGAGTCCCATCTCGACGAGATCGTCGAGGTTGGGGTAGAGTCGACCGTGGTTGACCTCCGAGCCGTAGTACTGCTCGAGTTCGCGTTTGATGGCGAGGCCGTAGCGCGCCTCTTCGGCGAGGATGGCGAGGATGCGCTGTTGGAAGGCGGTGAGTTCTGGTGCGATACTTGATTTGCTGTCGCCTGACACTGTCGTCGACATACACTACGTTGATGATAGTATCGCACTTAATACTCGTCAACCTTCATACGAGTGTTTGTCCCATCGCGGTACTAAACAACTTACAGACATGCAGCACTCTTTGACGACCAGTCCGAAAGAATATCTGTACCATGGATAATACTGCGAGAGAACGACGCTATTCAGAATGCCAGTGATAGACTCACATAGTACTACCACTTTATTTATCATTCATTCCCAACTGTCAGAGATTAGTTTATTTGGTATCAAATGTCATCGTTTGCTCTACGCAGATGGGTCTCATCTGTGAGTGTTTGAAACCTATCCCATCTGGCTGGCATTCAGCCGATCATTTGCTCAAATCCGGTATCACTGAATCGCAGATCGTGCTTTGATAGACTTCATGTAGTTGAGGATACCCCACTCAGCGTATAGTCAGTGCATTGTCGATTGCTGTAGATTGTTCTAGAACCGGTAATAGTCACTCTCTACCAAGATAGCCACAAACACTCACAATTCGCTTAGCGAAACCGCACAGACACCGTGACCGTCTCCTTACGCTCCGCCCGTATCGCAGATCACGACATCATCATTCATGTAGAGGATGTCTTTTCCACTGCAGACCTGCTGAAGCTTAACCTTGGGTGTGTAGGAAACACTCGCATTATTGTAGAAGAGGTCGTAGTACGCAGCACCACTTCCCTGATAGTCCCGATAGATGAAGGTATCAGCGTCTCTGAGCACTGTAGTAGTTGTTCCATTTTGGAGTTCTAGGTTCCTTTCGTACCCAGCAACTTTACCGTCTTGTATTGCACCGGATTCCATATTGTGTGATTCGGTGCGTTCGATCGCTGTCGCATACGGGTGATCGGTGACCCAGTTCGTACTCTTATTCTCTGCGTAGGTATCGATAGCCTGCATGGCGGCCAGTTCGGATTCCGTGTAGCTGTAGCGCGTCTGAGTATTGGTGAATGCCGGCTGATCCTGTGTGCTTTCGCTTGCGAGGATCGAGGCTGCCGGGAAGACGACGACGAAGAGCAATAGGACGACCACCATGACTGACGGTTGGGTATTCTTGACGAGATAGGGCAGTCCGATTGCAGCAATAACAGCCATCGGAGCTGCAACGAACGGATACCACCGACCAGGAACAAACGTCGTGATTCCGAACATGGGGAATCCGAACACGAACATGAGCATAATAACGGTCGCGATGACACACGTGAACGTCGCGTGTGAGATGTTTTCCTGTCGAATGATGTACAGACAGCCCACGATCGTCAACAACAGCAACAACAGAAATCCAAGTACGTCGAGATACTCCACGATGCTCTGCATAAGCGTCTGCTGGGGCATCACATTGGGAGGAATATTCTGTGCGTTGGTACTCTGAAGTTGACCAACTCCGGATTTCTCTACCGTGCTGACAAAGTAGTCGAGGATAATCATCAGAAATGAATTCCCGTGATGTGGCGTCAGCGACCACATAAACGTGATCAGTCCGAGATCAAACACCAATAGCCCGGTGAGATTCACCGATTCGCGCGTCGACGAGCGCTCCCAGCTGGGCCGACCAATATCGAAGATGCCGAGGCCCAATCCGAAGTAGGCGAGGAGGCCAGAGCCGGTGAACACCAGCATGATGAACGCAGAGATCTGGTGTGTGAGGATAACCGCAACGCTGAAGAACACGACCAGCCCGAAATCACGCGGCTTGTAGTCGATTCGTAACATCCGATCCAGACTGTAGAAGATCGCGAGAAAGAAGATTAACCCTAGACTCGTCGGAATGAGGTGGATCCCCCACTCGATAACGGACGCACTAGTCGCGTACACAGCCGTGGCAAACACTGCCCAGCGTGGCTCGACGAAAAACGTCGCCGTTGCATAGATCAGCAGAACCGAAATGGGCATTGCTACGCCGACCACGATGAACAGCGCTGTTCTGATCGGCACGTCTAGCAGCAAACTCGACCCGACGACCAGCAGATGATACAACGGTGAGGCGTAGTATTTCACGTCGCTGATCGGCTGCAACGACTGCGCTTCAAGGACATCCGCAGTCCAGTGTCCCATGTGGGTCCAGACATCGATGCCGATGAAGCCAGTCGTTGTATACAGCGCGGCGAATCGGACAACGAGCCCGAAGACAATGATTAAAAAGAGCGACAGTCCGGGTGAGAAGTAGTCGTTATCGACGAAGAGAATCTGCGCGAATAAGGCAGTGCCAACAGCTGCAGCGATATCGTAGAACAGGAGCGTTCGGCCTTCGAAGAAGCCTGCTATCACGACAAGGGCAGCCGAACCGAGAATGATGAGCGGTGGCAGAATCCGTGCCATGGTAAATGAGAGCGTTGCAATTTCGCCGTGGCGCTCATCGCGGGCCGCAAGCAGATAGAGCGTTGATGCACAGCCCAACACGATCGGAAGCGTGCGAATGTACACTTGATCAAGCAGAAACTGCAGCGGCATCAGCGCTATCGCTGCTATGAGACCAAGCAAGCCCGCAATAATATCGAGACGACCCTGACGGGCCATCCCAAGAAGACTGGTGTTGTTGACCATTAGTACCTATCTACGAGAAAAAATCCTGCGCCGAGTATTAATTTTCTGATTTCCTCACAAACACATGATGATATTTTCGTAACACCCAAGTTCTCCCTTTTATACATTTGTTAATGACGTAAATGGAGTTTTGGATTCTATAAAACAACATATGTGTATCTGCTTTGGAGTTTGGCGACGGTGTTTGTCGTTATTCTATCGGAACTGTTTTGATACCAAGATGCATCGAACGTGGGTTTCCAGACACCAAGTGGTAATTGGGCGACGGGATAGCAGCGAATCTCGAACCGAAGGTGACAAACGTCCACTGCTGTACGAAATGTTCGAACTGGTGCGTAGGAGCGTGTTGCGATCATTCTAGTGAAAGATACTCACTAATCCGACAGAACGCTAAGAGGCCATTCATTTCAACGTAATCACTTTAGCTGTGTATCGACAGCGGATGGTTTCACGAAACGAACCGTGTCTCAGTATGTGAGACGCATTCGGAATCTCGTACGACATCTCGATGAGTGAGGCCAACAGCCACGCAGCCGTTGCATGCTATATGGAGACATATGCCATGGATAGCGAGCAGATCGGACAGTTCGAAACAAACATTCACGGCTCCGTAATTCGGCCAGAGGATGTCAAGTACGACGAGGCCCGCACAGTGTGGAATGGGATGATCGATCGACATCCTGCGCTGATCGTCCAGTGTAGCGGAAGTGCAGACGTAATCACCACAGTGAACTTCGCCCGCGCGAACGGTATTCCTATCGCGGTTCGCGGTGGTGGTCACAATGTTGCAGGGAGTGCTGTCCGTGACGACGGACTAGTAATCGACCTCTCGGAGATGACTGGCGTGCGAGTTGACCCTAATGAGCGGACTGCATGGGTACAGGCTGGTGCAACGTGGGCGGACCTCGATCACGAAACCCAAGCATTTGGGCTAGCGACACCCGGTGGTGTCGTCTCAGAGACCGGTATTGCAGGTTTGACTCTCGGAGGAGGCCTCGGCCACCTTCGCTGTAAGTATGGACTGAGCTGTGACAGCCTTCGCTCTGTTGAAGTCGTTACAGCTGACGGCGAGTTCCTGACGGCCAGTTCAGTGGAGCATTCAGAGCTATTCTGGGGACTCCGTGGTGGTGGTGGGAATTTTGGTGTCGTTACCGCGTTCGAATACGGACTCTACCCTGTTGGACCTGAGGTAGCGACCTGTCTGGTGTTCTATCCAGGCGATCAGCTGTCTGAGTGTTTGCGGGTGTTTCGTGAGTTCGTTGCCTCTGCGCCGGAAGAGATCAGCATACTCGCGTTTTCGGGCGTAATGCCTGATGAGGAGCTCTTTCCGGCAGACGCGGTGGATGACCTCAAAGTCGGGTTCCTGGCTTGCTATTCTGGCCCGGCCGAAGCGGGTGAGCGGGCACTTTTGCCCTTACGAGAGATCACCGAGCCAATAGCGGACTTCAGCGGGACGATGCCCTATATCGACTTCCAACAGATCCTCGACGAGGATTATCCGGACGGGATGCGCTATTACTGGAAGTCGATCTACCTCGATGGACTCTCAGACACCACCATCGATCGCATCGAGTACTGGACCGACGCGGCCCCATCGCCGCTCTCGACTATCGACGTGTGGCAACTCGGTGGTGCGATCACGGACACAGACATCGAGGAAAGTGCCTTTGCGGGCCGACACGCACCCTTTCTGCTAGGCGTTGAAGCGAACTGGGAGGAACCAGGACACGATGACGCCAACGTCAGGTGGGTGCGCGACTGCCTCGACGATATGCGCCAGTTCTCTGATGGCTCGGTCTATCTGAACTTCCCGGGCTTTATGGAAGAAGGTGATGCCATGATGCGGACAACGTTCGGACCGACCTACGAACGTCTGGTTGAGCTGAAAGACGAGTACGATCCAACGAATCTGTTCGACCTCAACCAAAATATCGCACCGTCCGGAACCGCACGGACGAATGGAGGATCATCCCACGAGTGAATTCGATCTCGAATTACTGTTATTTCTTGTCGTCGACAGCTCGCTTTCTCACGAGCATCCACTCTAATCCAATTCGCAGCAGATTTCACATACATTTTTGTCCGCTCTCGCCGCGTTGCGGAATCGGGCGGCCCAGTTCTACCACGATTGGTACAGTTATGGCCGATGAAGCGAATACTCTCGTTCGAGCTAATCGGATTCGGATCTATCGAGATCTACCTAGGGCGGATTGGATATGAGATTTCGTGCGACACTTGAGTCGTTCTGTATCTTGCACAGCGCCTTGTCTGTCGAGTTGAGTGCGAGCGTATACAGCTGCTTACCCCGGAGTTCTGTCCACGTCGTTTCGAGTCTCTGTCGTTCTGTTTCTGTAGCAGGAATCAAAGCACACTCACCGATGAGCTGTTCACTCCCCGTCGGAGCAAATGCGATGGCTGTTGTGTTTCGTGGAATCTCGGCTAACGCATCAGCAACCGTACGAAGATATGGTTCTCTCAAGACAACGAACAACAAATCATAATCCTGAGAAAGCGTCTGACTGAGTTTCTGTGGGATGTTCATTTCACGACCCACGACCTGAATTACTTCTTCGCTCGTCATATCCTCGACATCGAATCCTGCCTGTTTAGCACGGAAACGAACAGATTCGGTATCGCTGAGCCCACACTCGTACGATGGTATTTTATCCTCTTCGTGGAGCAGTCCAAATCCAGCGGAAACGATATGCCACTCGACAGTTGTATTCTCGCGCAGCATCGCGACCGCCTCCCGAACGTATTGGTGCTCTCGACCGACGTACATCTCTGCAGCTGTTGCGGTGCTGTCTTGATGTTTTCGTACTAATTCACTCCGCGAATGTACATCGATAGATTCACTGGTGACGACAGGATCGAACCGTTTACTCTGAGAACACGGTGAAAGCACCAAGATGTTCATGATTTAAACTATTCTCATGTGGTATGTCGAGTAATGAAAGCATTGTGTTCGATGGACAGTATCGGGTCCAAGAGTATGAGACAATTTCAGAAGTTTTGACAGTGACCACGATACCCAAACGATGGTCGATTACACACGTCGATTACCAGAGCGACGATGGCATGACTGACCGAACTGAGCACCGTAATACGTACCACTACATACCACGTAATATCCCATATAGTATTACATAAATAACGGGAATTTTTTACGGGTTGCTCTCAAGGCTTTAGCGAGAACAATGGCTCCGAATAGTACCAACACGGAACCACACACGGATCCGGACCCCATTTCACGAACATTGCAGTTCACACCAACTGCCTCTCAGTCACTGAGTACGGAGATTGTTATGGGTGTCGCCCGCGCGAGTGGGATCGATCCCACGCAGTTCCATGAAGCGCTGAACGAAGTCATCAATCCAAGCGCGTTGGATGCACTGTTCCAGCCCAAAGCAGACGGGACTGCACGCTCAGGTGGTACAGTCTGTTTTACCTTCCACGGATATCATATCTCCGTTGAGGCAGATAGAACTGTTACGCTCCAATCCGAACTCGATCGACTCAGACAAACTGGGGCAAATCTACTCGTATGTGGGATGGTCCCTGATGACGTTCGTGATGTAATGAGTGCACGCCTGCTCGGCGACGCTACGCGAGAGCGTGAGCGAACAGCCTTCTTTACACTTTCTGACTGTCCAACAGAGACAGCGCTTGATCGGCTCACGAAAGCACAGATACCCCAACAGCGCGCGCACGTGCTCTCGACGGGAGAGACCGCCCGTGCTGCGACACAGGCCACGACGCCTATCGAGGCGGCGCAGTCAACTGTGACTGGCTCTCTCGAAGACGTTCAAGCGGCGGTTCTGCAGACACTCTCTGATCTCGAACATCAAAACGATCCCTTTGGACCCGCTGACCTACGCTTTTGCTTTGATTCGCTAGGCCCCTTCGTCGACGCAGTCGATCAGAACCGACTGACCAGCGTGCTGGATCAGCTCTGCGACGCTATCGCTCAGCGAGATGGGATGGGTCAGTTCCTGATTCGCAACGCGTTCGAGACGCCGCTGGTTCAGGCGATACGTTCGTGCTTCGAAATCGTCGTTGAACTACGCATCAGTACACAAGGTCCGGAATATCGATGGCATCTCCAAACAACCGGTTTCACCACGCAGTGGCTCCCGCTCTGAACACCGTGTGGTCTTTCTCGATAGTGCTCTACGACTGCTGAATGGATTTACCTATTGGGAGAAAATGAAATGGAAGAACACATATTACACATGATGAAAGTTTGGTAAATTACTTTATGAATGTGCCGGTACTCCGATTTGGATGCTACCAGATGACTTCGTGCGTCCGTCGGCCGACAAGATCCATACTAAAACGTATCCGGGAATGAGCCGGCGGCGATTGTTATCATCGCTACTCGGTGTTGGCTTCACGCACTCTACGGCGAGCCATCTGACGAAAGCTGATATTGATACTGCTGCTTCCGATGAGGTTCCGATCGTCGTTGGGGTGCACGGTGAGACGCCATCCTCACAACGAACACCAATCAAGAGGTATGTCCCAGCCGATTGGCCAACTTTGGATACCACTTCTGATTTCTGAGTCCGAGTGCGATTCGAGGCACAATTTGAGCAGCTACGTCGTCCCAGAGTGTTTCTCTCCGTAAACGGTTTATTGCTGCTTGTATAGCGGTGAACAATGCGTGGTGTACGCCCAGCGACCGACCGGTCGACGAGAGGGACGAGTGACAGCATCGAAGTCGGATGGCTCGCTGGCATGCTTCCTGAGCGACTCGCAGTCCGCGGGCTCGCTGTTGAAGTTCAGGTTCCTGACATGATCTCTCTCGGCTCACCGTCATCGTTCACTGTCATCGTCTACAATCGCCTCCCGGTTCCGGTGGAGATCACACTTCCGACGAGTCGTCTTTGGGGATGGTCGGTCGACGGCGTGCCCGAGGCTGACAGTCGGGGATACGAACCGCCATCGGCCGAACGTTCGTTTGCTTTCAACCGAGGCCAACAAAGGACGTTCACTGCGACGTGGGACGGCCGTATCAGAGAACGCGGGACCGATGGCGACGTCTGGCGGACTGTTCGTGGAAAACACACGATAACCGGCTACCTCGCTGTCGAGAACTGGCGCGAGCGCGGCCTCTATTCCGAGAAGAGTGTCGATGTCGTTTGAGAAACGCGCTGGATCGAGAGACGAATGAAACATTAGCGAAAAGAGCCTGATGGCGATCACCCGTGTTTCGGCGATCGTATTTTCCGATCAATTATAGTGATGACTAGTCCAAGAATATTAGATATCACTATTAATATATGAGACGTCGTCTCCCGTTGGTGTGGGAATAGCAAAAATCCAGCTCCAACAATAGTGATCGCAGACAGACCAGCAACTAACAGCCAATAATTGAGTGAATACTGATGGTTTTCTGATATCGTAATCTCGTACAGCCGCCACGGTGCTATCACGATGATTAGTAATCCCATTCCGATATGGAGTATATATCGTTCCACATCTAACAGGATGGTGTGGGTTGTAAAAAATCACATCAACGAGTTGGCTCTCTTGCCACAGCAGTCAGTTCGTCATGGCCGTCCATTCTGGCTCAACGTGTCCGTAGTCGTGACCGTGCCAAGCGATGGACTTGGCGTGTAACAATGAGAGAGTATTACCACGAGTAGTCGGTTCGGTCATTCACTGAAAGGTGACAGGCCGATTGGTGGGAGTCTGAAATTCTCTCGTGTCGCGGGACCTCCCGTTCACAAACTGATTCGAACTCGGCGAGAGCATCGTGTGCGTCCTCCCACTCGCCCGTTGACGCCCGATCGAACGCCGTCCGTACTGCTTTCTCGGCGACAGCGGGAAGGGTGTCGAAATACGTCCCGATATCTTCTGCTGGATCGATAGATTCATCGCGGATAGCATCACGAAACGCCTGAAATTCACGGTATGACTCTCTGTCGAACCCGTCTGGTGGGATGCGTCGTGGACAGCGCGTGTGGAACTTACAGCCAGCGGGCGGATCACTCGGGCTCGGAACGGTACCACGTAATCGAGAGTCGATAGCGCGTGCGTCGGGATTCGGATGAGGAACGGAGTCCAGCAGCGCTCGCGTGTAGGGGTGATGCGGCGACGAGAAGAGCCGATCTGTCGGTCCCGTTTCAACGAAGTCACCGAGATACATCACCGCAACCCGATCGGCTATATGACGAATCACGGAGAGATCGTGCGTGATGAAGAGGTAGGTGAGTCCGTACTCATCCTGAAGGTCATCCATTAAGTTCAGAATTTGCGCCTGTACGCTCATGTCGAGGCCACTCACAGGCTCGTCTGCGATAACGAGATCCGGGCTGATCGAGAGCGCACGAGCGAGGTTGATCCGCTGACGCTGGCCGCCGGAGAACTCGTGGGGATAGCGGTTGTAGAAGTCGCGTTCGAGACCAACGTCCTCCAGCAGTTCAAGCACGCGATTACGTCGTCTCTCGGGGCTCCAACCAGCCGCTTCGAGCGGGTCCGCGATGATACTCCCGACGATCCGCCGCGGATTCAGACTCGACTGTGGGTCTTGAAAGACGAGTTGGATGTGCTGGCGGATCTCCCGCCACTGGGTGCTGTTGAACGTGGTGAGTTCCTCATCACGGAATTGAATCTCACCGTCCGTCGGTGGGGAGAGACCAAGCAGCGCGTGTGCGAGCGTCGACTTCCCACAGCCCGACTCCCCGACGACACCGAGCGTTTCGCCAGCGTGAAGATCGAAGCTAACGCCGTCGACAGCTCGAACCGAACGCTGCTCGATTGAGAGCGGAAATCCACCGCCCGAGCGATCGAATCGAACCGACGACAGCAGCCCCGAGTTCATCGGAAAATGCTTCTTCAGGTCGCGCACTTGGAGTAACGGATCGTCACTCTCACGCGCTGTTGCGTGTGATCCGACGACATTACTCATCGCGGCCACCTCCTGTTGTCCGCTCGTGTAGAACGGGTGGATCACCCGCGAAGTCGTCGTCGTAGAGGAGACAGGCCGCCGCATGATCCGATGTGACAGCATAATCCGGCGGCTCGACTGTGCTACAGTCATCAATAGCGACTGGACAGCGCGTCCGAAAGCGACAGCCAGAGGGTGGATCGACGGCACTCGGCATCGCTCCCTCGATGGGATCGAGTGACGAGACCGGACGGTCAGGCGTCACCACCGACCGCATCAGCATCTGCGTGTACGGATGTTTAGGATCGTTGAACAGATCCTCGTATCGCCCACGCTCGACGACCTCACCGAGATACATCACCACGACGCGGTCACAGACTTCTCGGACGACACCGAGGTCGTGTGTGACGTAAATCAGCCCAGTGTTGTAGCGGTCTTGAATCTCCTCGAAGAGGTCGAGAATCTGTGCCTGAATCGTCACGTCGAGCGCTGTCGTCGGTTCGTCCGCGATGATGAGCTTTGGATTACACGAGAGCGCCATCGCAATGAGGACGCGTTGGCGCATCCCGCCGGAAAATTCGTGGGGATACTGATCGGCGCGTACGGCAGCGTCGGGGATTCCAACGTCGTCCAGCAGCTCGACAGCGCGATCCCACGCCTCTGTAGCTGTCCGGTCGGTGTGGTGCTCGACAACCTCGGCGATCTGACTCCCGACCGTGTAGACTGGATTGAGCGCGGACATCGGATCTTGAAAAACGAAAGAGATCTCGCTCCCCCGTATCTCACGCCGTAGTTCTGACTCGGTGAGGCTGTGGAGATCCTGCCCGTCGAACGTGATCGTCCCGTCGACGACGGTCCCGGGCGGATCGATGAGGCCAAGGAGGCTACGGACGGTAACGCTCTTCCCTGCACCGCTCTCGCCGACGATACCGAGCGTTTCACCGGCGTTGACGCTGAAGTCGACGCCGTCGACAGCTTGCACGATGCCACCTTCCGTGTAGAAGTACGTCCGGAGATCGGATACCTCAAGGAGGCTCACGCATCATCACCTCGTTCGAGGTGGTCCTCGACGGATGGTCCACCATTACCATCGATGGCCGCTATGTCGCCCGTCGGCACTGTGCTGTTCGGCGTTTCGGCGAGCATCTCGGCCTTTCGCCGCTCGGTGTCGGGGACACGAAGACTCGTCCGGGGGTCCATCGCATCCCGGAGTCCATCGCCAAGCATGTTGAACCCCATAACGGTGAGAAATATCATCATTCCAGGGAAGATGGCGACCCACGGCGCGATGAAGAGCGCCTGTTGGGCGGAGTTGAGCATCCGTCCCCACGAGGCGGTGGGTGGCTGGACGCCAAAGCCGAGGAACGAGAGCGCTGCCGCGCCGATGATGACGCCCCCCATCGAGAGGGTTGCCTGCACGACAACGGCCGCAAGCCCGTTCGGAACGATCTCGCGAAAGAGGATGGTCCGTTTTGGGAGACCGGCGGCTCGTGCTGCGTCGACATACTCTTCTTCACGGATAGAGAGCACCTCAGAACGCATCACACGGGCGTACGCCGGGATGCCGATAACGCCATAGGCGAAAAAGAGATTGTAGATGCTGGGACCGAGGATAGCCATCATCGTCATCGCCAGCACAAGCCCCGGAATGGAATAGAGCGTCTCCATCAGACGCATTAACGCGTCGTCGACGTAACCGCCCTCGTAGGCGGCGACAGCACCGATGATAACGCCGCCAACAAAGGAGATACCGACAGCAATGAGACCAATAGCGAGCGCGATGCGACTCCCGTAGATGATGCGCGCAAGTACGTCTCGACCGTACTGGTCCGTCCCCATCGGATGGTCGACAGAGGGGGCTGCATAGATATTCGTCGTATCCATCCCTTGTGGATCGGCGATGAGCGTTGTGATGAGCTGTTTGTCGAACAGAAGTTTATCGACAGTGGAGAACACAGCGAGGACGATAATAGCGCTGATGATACCAGCACCGATGAGTGCCGTCGGACTGTGTCGTAGTTCCCTGAGCGTCGTCAAGACGCCGCTTTCCGTTTCGAACTCCGGATCTGAAACTGTGGTCGGATTCGAGTTCATGAATTAATCGTACCTGATTCGAGGATCAATATACGCGTAGGCGAGGTCGGTAAGCAAGACGCCGACGAGAAAGAGAAGGGCAAAGAAAATGTTCACCCCGATGATGATGCCGTAATCCTGCGCAAGCAGGCCCTTGTAGGCGAGTCGTCCCATTCCTGGGATAGCGAATATCTGCTCGACAACGACGCTCCCATCTAGCAGGAACGAGAGTTGGAGACCGATGATGGTGATGAGCGGAAGCAGCGCGTTGCGGAAGGCGTGGCGAAGAAGGATCCGTCGTTCCGGAAGCCCATACGCACGGGCAGTCTGAACGTAGTCCTTCGACAGTTCCTCGACCATACTCGAGCGAGTCATCCGCATCAACGTTGCCGTCTGTGCCGTCGCTAGCGTCACTACTGGGAGCACGAGATGTTTGAGCGCCCGGACGGGATCCTGCGAGAAAGGGACGTAGCCCGACGCCGGCAACACGTCGAACAGGTAGGCAAAGACGAAAATAAGCATCAGACCGAGCCAGAAGTTCGGTGTCGACAGTCCCGCGAGACCGACGAACCGTGAGGCGTGATCACCCATGTTGTTGTGTTCTGCAGCGGCGTAGACGCCGAGAACGAGCGATGTCGGGAGTGCAATGAGGTAGGAAAGGCCCATCAGCGTCGCTGTTGGACCGAGCCGTTCGAGCATCAGCGCACTCACCGGCTGCTTGTGAGTGAATGATTCTCCGATATTCCCGTGGAGCAGCCGCCAGAGATAATCGAGATACTGTTTCCAGAGTGGTTCGTTGAAGCCGTACTGTGCGATGAGTTCGTCGGCGAGCTGCTGGCTCGGGTTGACGCCGAGATAGATACGCACTGGGTTTCCCGGAAGCGCGTGAACCATCACGAACGTGAGGGAGAACACACCGATGAGAACCGGGATGATCTGGAAGAGGCGTCTCGCGGTGTAACGGTAGATACTCATGGATTCTGTTGGCGCGGCTCGCTGTTCCCGACGACGGTGCGCCAGCTGACGGGAATACGAATCACTCTATGTAGGCGTTCGACCATTTATTGGACAGTGACTGACTACTGAACGACGTAAATTCGTAATTTTTCACGTCATTACTCCACGCCTGGGTTGTCTGTTCCGAGAAGACGGGGATATGTGGGTAGAGTGACTGCCACGTCTCAGCGAGGTCGATGTAGCGTTTCTTTCGCTCTTGTTTATCAGGCTGTCTGCGGGCGTTGCGAATCTTCTTGTCGGCATCTTTCAACCGCTGACTGGGCGCGCTGTCGGACTGGTAGAGGAACGATGCCGAAGCATTCCCCTTCACACCATCTGAGAGACCGCCCTCGTCGTTCCGAAGATCACGAAAGAGATAGTAGAAGAAACCATCGGGATCCTGTCCACCAGACCAGCCGTAAATGGTGGCGTCGAAGTCACCGCTGTCGAGTTGATTGAGCCACTGACCGGTGGTCACCTCTTGTACCTCGGCGTTGATGCCGATCGTATCCAATTCGTTCTGGAGGACGACCACCATGTTTTTGAATTTCGAACTGGAGAGCGATGATATTTTCAGCGTCTTTCCGAAGCCGTCACCGTACCCAGCCTCTTCGAGCAGCTGCTTTGCCTTGTCGTGGTTCTTCTTGGGATAGTACTTTTTCTTCCACTGTTTCCACGGGAATTCCCACGCCTTGTTCACCTCGAGGGGCATGAATCCGTAGGATCGCTTCCCGAGTTCCCCTTTTGTCGCCTTCAACATCGCATCGTAATCGACGAGATACTGCATCGCCTTTCGAACCTTGAGGTCGTCAAACGGCTCTCGAAGCGTGTTGAAGATGATGCCGTTGTAGTCGAAGTGAGCGATTCGCTTCGTCTGGATGTTCTGTTGCTGTTTGGCCTTCTTGAGAAGCGTCTTCGGTATCGTCGCTTGGTGTACTCCGCCGGTTGTGAGTTCGACGAACTGCACCTGCGGCTTCGGAATAATACGCCACTTCAGTTTGTCGAGGTTCGGCGACGTCTGGAAGTAGTCCGGGTTTCGTTCGAGCGTGATGTGCGAGCTTGATTTATGCTCGACGAACGCGAACGGACCGGAGCCGACCGGCTTTTGCCCGAACGTTTTCGTTCCTTGCTTCTTTGCAATCTTCTTCGGAACGACAGCAGCACTCATCCCAGCGAGTGTCAACTCAAAGAGTGCGAAAGGGTGGCTGAGGTGGAACGCCGTCTCGTACGTCCCGCTGGCCTCAACACTGTCGATGAACTGGATGTTCGCCCGCTTGGGCGATTTATTCTTTGGGTCGAGAATCCAGTTCATCGAATAGGCAACGTCCTCTGCGGTGAGTTCGGAGCCGTCGTGGAACGTGATTCCTTCCCGAATTGGGATGGTGTACGTCGAATCATTCTGTTTTTGCGGTTTCTTCGAAGCAACGTGCGGGACGACATCGCTGCCGTCCGGTTGTATCATGTAGAGTGTATCGAAAACATAGTGGAGGAAGCTGTTCGCCCACGCCAGTTCGTTCATTCGCGGGTCAAGTGTCGGTGCATCCTCTGTGGTGGCTCCGATGAACGTACCACCTCGGTTCGCGCCTGATCCACCGCTCGTGGTATCGGTGCCCCCGGTACCATCGGTGTTAGAAGGGCCGTCAGCGGTGTTCGTGCCGCCACAGCCTGCCACCAGTACACTCACCCCGAGTGCGCTACCCAATCGTAAAAATCGCCGTCTATCGATGTTCGGTCTCTCATCCATATGAATCAATATCGCCTATGAGCGGTATGCCCAACCATATCATGAGGGAGATGGTGAATGTAGCATCTATTATGCTAGGCAACAGCACGAAAGCACGCGACAAACAGCCCCACGACCCGTTGGGTTGCGTATCGAAACGGGATGACACCGCTGGCGACTGACCGACCCCGGCCTCACTTCAGGTGCGTATCGAACGCTTCTTTGATTTTCTGGAGCGTTCGCCGCCACGTCGCACGTTTCGAAAAAACGTGTCCCTCACCGGGATAGTATTCGGCCTCGAACGTTTTGTCGAGGTCGAGTAGTCGTTCGACAGCGATATCCTGCTGTTCAACGGTGACGTAGCGGTCGTCGGTGCCGTGAAAGTTGTAAACTGGTGATTCGTAGGCCGCCATATGCGTCGTCGGACTCGCATCGTCCCACCGACTTGGTGTGGCCCACGGACTGCCACCGAGTTTGACCGGCATGAGTGATTCGGCGTGTGGACGCTTGGTTTCCGTTGCCCACGCCTCGTAGTTCCGGATATCCGAGAGTCCTGCAAGATTGACACCGACAGCGAACGTCTCAGGGTGTGTGCCCAATATTTGAAGCGTGGCGTACCCTCCGTAGGAGAGTCCCCAGATCCCGAGGCTATCTTCATCGACGTACGGAAGCTCCGCGAGGTAGTCGGCTCCGGCGACAATGTCAGCCATTTCGTCGCGGCCGTATCCCTCAGCAATCGACGCGCGGAATTCGCGGCCGTACCCAATCCCACCTCGATAATTGACGAACAGACCAACGTAGCCGAGGTGAGCGAGATACTGATGGGCCGTATAGGCGAGTCCGTACGATCGTGAGGGGTGCCAGCCCTCGCGCATTTGTCGCATCGGGCCGCCGTGGACCCAAACGACAGCAGGGAGGTCGTCGCTGGTTTCGACGGCTGGCACATCACGAGGATCGAGAAGGTAGCCGTGAATTTCACGGCCATCGCTGCTCTCGAACGTTACGCTCTCGGGAGTGATGGGATCGACTGGCCAGTCGGCAACGGTGGACTCGGTCAGTCGTATCGGTTGAGTAGAACTCGAAACGCCGTCTGCTGGGCTTTCATCCGAAGGAGCGGAGGATGGCTCGATATCGAGCGGCCGCACTCGCAATTCGGGCGAACGCTCGTGGTCTGCGTGGAGGTAAGCAACCGCCTCGCCATCCGGTGACGGACGAGGAAAGACGTTCGTCCCAGCCGAGTCGACGACAGGAGTGACATCACCAGCAAGGGTAACAGCAAACACTTGTCGCTGACCAGGCTCTCGACGGTTCGACGCGAATAAGAGTGTCTCATCGTCGAGCCATTGAGGTGACGAAGCCGCGACACCGCGATCTTCGAAGTTACCCTCTGTGAGCTGTATCCACTTGTTGTCATCACGCGCGTGGACGTGAACGTGGGCCCACCCGTCAACGGGAAGTGTCGCTGCAATGTGGGTGCTGGCGGGAGAGATAGTTGGTACACCGCCTTCGACAACACCACGTTCTGTGTCGGTCGTCTCGTAGAGAACTGTCTCGCGCCCGGTGTCGGTGTCAACCACCACGAACGCACGACGGGTCCGATTCTCTGCAGTGCGGACAACAAGGAGACGGCTGTCGTCGAGCCATGTCGGCGAATGCGTCGACGCGGTGCCAGTCGACCGCCAGCGAACACAACCTGTTTCGACATCGACGACACCGACGTTCTTGGTCTCACGATCGGTGAAGCGGAACGCGAGGCGAGTATCATCATCCGACCACGCCAGCATGCGCGCGTCGGCAAGGAAGGTACCTCGCCCGGGAACGTCGAAGCTTCGCGTTTCGCCAGTTTCGATCGTTCGAATCATCGGAACGCCATCGTGGTAGGTAGCGAGTCGGTCGCCAGCGTTCGACCACGCGAGCTGTCCACTGGGATCACCCTGAGCGAGTCGATCGAGTTCGTCGCTACCAGCCTCGTATCGATACGTGCTGGACGCGTCTGTTGTGAACGCGAGCGTCGAACCAGCAGGATGCCATGCGAATTCGGCGATGTGACCCTCATCTGGGCAGAGAATGCGTCGATCGTCACCGTCACTAGTAACGACGATCAGCTCTGATCCAGTATCGCCGGACAGCGTTGCAGCGACGAATCGACCATCCGCAGACCACGACGGTGCACCCGGATACGCGACATCGAGAACGTGATCGAGCGTCAGCGATGAGTCAGTGGATTTTGGTGTATCCATTAGCGTTCCTCACTGGCCACGATCTCATCAATGGCACTGAATTTGGTCTGTTCGTCCCATTGCGTCGGTTTGAAGAATAACCGTTCATTGACGCCATCAATTCGGTGTTCTCGTTCCTTCGTGGAGCCAAACCACTTTCCATCGGGATCGACCGTTGCGGGTGCGTCGTTTCGCATACGCATTTGCATACCGCAGAACGAGTATCCCGATAGAAAATCAGATCCCCAAGCATCCTAGGGTAGATCCGACAGTGCGTTCTACTTGCAGAGGAACCTCGATCCGAAGTATGTAAAACACCCGTGGGTTCCGGTCCAAGGACTCATTGATCATACACGAACTGTTGTATCGAAATCGGACGCAAACGGGCGCTCAGAAGCAAGGAATCCGTCATAGACAACTCGTGTCAGTGATACTACACCTCTAAGTGATCAAGAACATTCCCTTCGGGTGAGCTTCGACACTGCTTCACAGCACGATGCAATCTGCCACTATCCACATCACAACGACGGCGTCTCCATCAGAGTGGGTATTTCCCTGAAGACGGGCGAACAGTTTTTGTCACTGTTCCATCTACTTGTGTTGATGGTCCCACCACAGCGACCGGAAACGGGCCTACGGGTGACACTCGACATCTGGCATCCCGACTGCTGGACGTTGGCAGTAACCGAAGAAACCGACGCGGGACTTCTCGGTCATGGCGTCTACGCTATTGATGGGATGGCGACTGGTCGGTTCACCGTCTACGGTGAGACGACCGCTGCGGTCGAGACACTGATTGCAACAGCACGCGACTCCGAACTGACCGAATCAGTATGGGAGGCTGACGGGTCATATCCAACCGACACGGCCGTTTCAGGCAGTGCGAGCCGCGGAATCGTGGTTCAGTATAATATTCACAATTCGATCAACGACGCGCTCGTCTCGCGGGGATTCATTCCCGATGCGCCCGTCCGAATGCACGGTGGACGCGAGTATTGGACGGTGCTTGTCGATGCAAACCGCGAAATGGTCACCGAACGCGTCGAAGCCGTCCGCGAAGAAATGAACGCCGATATCCACATTTCGGACATCACCGCCGCGTACAGCGCTAAGGGCGTCCTCCCAACCGACAATCTCTCCGAACGCCAGCGAGAAGTATTCAACCTCGCCCGTCAACGGAATTACTACGAGTGGCCGCGCGAAGTAAGCGCTGCAGATCTCGCAACAGAACTCGATATTTCGAAATCGACGCTGCTTGAACATCTCCGTACGGCCGAAGCGAAGCTACTCGGACAGTAATGACCCGCACATGCTAGGGACTATTGCTATGCTTCTTCTCTTGTGTGCTATCGCATGGCAATATCAAGACAGAGCGACGATCGGAGCCTTTCACGGAACATTGGTCCGCTAGGAGCGATGAGTACCGTCGTTGCTGGTACACTCGGAGCGGGGTTGTTCATCACACTCGGAACTGCGAGTTCGACAACTGGTCCGAGCGTCATCGCTGTGGTGGCAGTCGCAGGACTACTTGCGACCGCGATTGCGATCAACTACAGTTGGATGGCAACCGTATTTCCAGGAGCAGCAGGATCGTACGCCTACATATCACGGACGTTTGATACACGACTCCCCGGCTTTCTCGTTACGTGGTCGAAGTGGCTTGGCTACATGGCTGCCGACGCTGTCCTCGCAATCGGCTTTGGAAGCTATCTTCAGGTGTTTTTCCCCGATCTCATTGCGGGACAGCGTGAAATTGCTCTCGTCGGGTTTGGTCTTCTCACCGTTCTCTTCATCACCAATCTCGTCGGTTCGCGCGGGTACAGCCTCGTCCAGAACGTCACCTTCGGGCTGCTGGTGATCGCTATTCTCGTCCTCGTAATTCCAGGGTCGGTTACCGTACAACCAGCGAACTACCAGCCATTCTTCACGGGCGGTTTCGATGGCTTCCTCGCTGCCGCTGTGCCGCTCTTCTATGCCTATATCGGCATCGCCGTCGCTGGACAGATGGGGGCCGAAGTCAGAAATCCCTCTCGGAATCTTCCGCTCGCGATGATTGGTGGGACACTCATCCTCACCGTGCTGTACATGTGGACAGCAGCAGTCATCTACGGGGTGGTCGCAGACTACACTGTGCTCGCCGAATCGGCCCGGCCGCTCGCTGATGCTGCCGAGATGTTCCTTGGACCGAGCGGATCGGCGATCGTCGCCATCGGCGGCCTGCTCGCAACTGCTTCGAGTGTGAACGCGGTTATGGCGGCCGGAATCAAGATGCCGTACTCGTGGTCGTGGGACGGGGTGTTCCCGCGGTGGTTCTCTGCTGTGAACGATCGATTCGGCTCGCCCCATTGGTCGTTGGTTACGCTCTATGCCGTCTCCTCACTCCTGACGTTCTACACTGCGGGTCTCGATCAGGTGCTCAAAATCGCCACGTTCAGTTATCTCATTGCCTATTTTGCTGTTTCAGTGACGCTGCTGTACGCCCGCTTCTACCGAACGGAGCTGATCGAACAGGCGGGGTTTGACCTGGGCGGTGGACTCTACCTCTCGGGAGGTATCGGTGCACTTGGTTCGCTTGCGTTGCTCACGCAGGCGTATCAAGGCTCGCTCGCCATCTACGTGCCGTGGATCGCCGTTGGATTCGTCGTGTTCGGTATCTATTGGTATCGTGGACGGCAAGCCGGAACCGATGTCGGAATGATCCTCAATACGCTCCCAGGTGTTCCGAGCTCGGAATACGATCCTAACATTCAGGAAACATCATCCGATGACTGACCCATCACCTAATATCGACGCTGCCGACTCGGCCGCCACAGACGCGGTCACGAAACGAATCGACGCAGAGGAGACGATTTCGTTGCTTCAGGAACTCGTCCGTATTCGGAGTCCGTACTTCGAAGAAGCGGAAATTACAACGTTCGTCTACGACTGGCTCGACGCGCGTGGTCTCGATCCCGAGCTTCATCAGGTGACTGAGCCGGATATCGTTGGGTTCGAGGGGAACAACGTGATTGCGCGCCTCTCTGGTTCGGACCCGGACGCACCGACGCTCCTGTTGAACGCCCACATGGATACCGTTCAACTCGTCGAGGCGTGGGAGGAAGATCCACTCTCCGGTCGAATCGAGGACGGGAAGCTCTACGGTCAGGGTGCCTGCGACATGAAAGGCGGGCTCGCGGGGATCATGGTGGCGTTCGAGGCACTCGCGGCGGCCGATATCGAACTTGCGGGGGATGTCGTCTTCACCGCTGTCGTCGACGAGGAAGGACCCTACGGGCTCGGTGCGAACCAGCTCATCCGGGATGACATCGTCGCGGACTGCGATGTGGCCATCGTGACTGAACCTGGACCGACTCTTGCTAGAGAGGATATCGAAAATCCCGCCCTCATTCTTGGTGCCCGGGGTCGATTTCTCCACGACATTACTGTCACTGGAGAGGCAGCACACGGTTCACAGCCACAGACGGGAACGAACGCAGTGGTCGATGCGTCCCGTTTGGCTGACGCACTCACTGATATTGAGGTCGGCTCGCACGAACAGCTCGGTGACGGCTCGATCTGTCCGCTCAAAATCGAGGGAGGCAGCGAAACGCTCTCTGTCCCCGAGTACTGTCGCCTCCTCGTTGATCGCCACATCGTCATCGGCGAGACCGAAGACCGCGTTCGCGCTGATGCAGAACGCGTGGTCGAGCGTCTCGACCTCGATTCGACGGTCGACATTGGATTCCGTGAGGCCCCAGCAGCGGACGTTCGATACGGCCCGTACGTCACCGACGCCGATCATCCGCTCGTGGGAGCACTTTCCACCGCTGTCGAGACGGTCACAGGAGACGAACCGGCCATCGGCTACTTCGCCAGCGTCGGTGATTTCAACTACTTCGGCCATCGTGCCGAGCTTCCGACAGTCATCGTTGGACCCGACGGGGAGAACATCCACGGGGCAGGCGAGTTCGTCTACACCGACGAAGTCGTCGACGTGGCACACATCGTCGCTGCCGGTTGCGTGTCGCTCCTCAGTGCCTGAGTAGGCTGAAACCAGCTTGCGTGATGGTATGGCTTGCTATCAAATTCCGAGAACGACTGATTAGGAGTAAGTGGTAGGAGGTTCCGGCGTAGTATTATTTGCTTTGGCGTACCACGACGGCCGGTCGACTGTCGTGGATCCCATCTTAGTGTAGCGTGTGGTGCTCACGACTCGGACCGACGTGGACGGATTCGTTTCTGTGAGTGTTGCTGTATATGCGAGTCGATACTCGTGAACGACTCCGCGTGAATCGATCACGGCGTGAAACGTTAGATTTCGAGGATTTTGAGCAATTTTGACATTCATCGAGTACTCAATGAGTTGAGCCGAGTCGGCTATCTCGGTCGACGTAAGTCGGTACAGCGTTGTTCCGTTGTTCGTCGTATGGTTGATTACTTTTGTGTCGACGGCTTGGAATAGTGTGTAATACCGTTCCTTTTGGGGATGATATTTTAGTATGGGATATTGAGGGTCTCGTGATTCGAAGTGTTGGTACGTAGTTGAATTCGTCTGTGACGAGGAAAGCGCAACGAGCACTCGTTCACCATTCGACCAGAATGAATTATTCGTAGATTTCTGATCCGACCTTATTTTATTCTGGGTATAAATACTTACATTAATATAACGCCGATCTCTTGGATTTACAACGCGGGCGGTTCTTTCCCCTTGTCTCCGAAGCGTCCCATTCGAATATTTCACAGTCGTTTTTCCATGAATAGTGAAGGAGGTGTTCGAGAGGACTGCCTCGTGTGCATCTCCGAGAGCGATCGAATCAACGACACCATGATTGGTCAGTCCCGGCGCAAGCCCGCGGGTTGCATTCGGATCGTCTGTTGGCACACCGGCTGGCGTGATCGAAGCCGTCTCTGTACTACCGCCATTGAACGCGTTGCAACCAGAGAGACAAAGGAGGACAACGAGACACAGGCGCAGACCAAGGTTCTGTGACATTGTTTTCCCTTCAAATCAATGTATGAAATAGATTATGATTGCCAGGAATTCGTGGTATCTATGGTATGTCAGTCGTTTTCTATGCTAGTGGGACGGCTGCGACGCCCTGAAGTTTCATCTTTCGCTTGTCAATTAGTACGGGAGTCCGATAGTGAGAGGACGATATACAACGAGAAAAGCGATGGAACCATCTACACGAAAGCCGTCATCGAGTCGGTTGAAACAACAGCGTGTCGATGTTGAGCGTGTTCGTCCCTACTCGCAATCTCCATATCAGGATTATAGACGTATAGACGGCTATTGAGCACGGCTTTTGTTGGTGAAGATCGATGTAAAATTGATGAGTGATAAGGACAATACAACAGTTCGACTCGCGTTTATGTGTGTACAGAATGCTGGTCGGAGCCAAATGGCAACTGCATTTGCCGAACGTGAGCGCGCCGAACGCGAGCTCGAAGAATCAGTTGAGATCCGTACAGGCGGAACGCTCCCCGCAGACCACGTCCACGCTGAAGTTATCGATGTGATGAGCGAAGTGGATATTGATCTCTCTGATCGAACCCCGCGCGAGATCTCCACTGAGGAGCTACTCTCATGTGATATCGTCGCAACGATGGGATGCTCTACACTCGATGTGAGTGAAGCCGAGTCGTCTGTCGACGTTCGTGACTGGGCACTCGATGATCCCGACGGACAAGATCTCGATGCTGTCCGGGCGATTCGTGACGACATTCGGGATCGGGTGACAGCAATTTTCAATGAGATTAGCGTCTCTGAAGAGAACGAAAACGCCACTACAGAGCAAATATCCTAAAATTTCGGAGTCTGCGATCATCCGTCGATCAGCGGAACCGTCGTCCTCGAATGTATTTCTTCAGGATGACACTCGATTATCTGAACACTCGTCGGGAATAGTTTCATCGAGTCATTGTCGTCTTTGAAATGGGTCAGAAAGGCTATGGGTCGCAGAAGTTGTTGGAAATGATGGTAGCCGTGCTGAAGCCAACAACGGTATCCGAATCTATCAAATCCAGAGCGATGCGTCACTGCCCCACGCTTTGGATCGGTGTCGATACCGGGACAAGCCCATAGCGCTGGAATGAGTGCTCTGTAACAGATATTGACGAGGCTGTCGAATTCAACAAAACAGTCATACGTCGTCACCGCTGGTGATCGCATCGTTTTAGCAAGTGACTGTTACTGTGGGTCGTAGGGATTCGTCGGAGTTGTGAGCCGGTAGACATCCTCGCAAGCATCGAAGTCATCATCGAATGCGTAGAGATAACCCAACCCCTCAATCTGCATGTATGCGACAATGCACGCATCGACAAATGAGAGCGGTCGGTGGCGTCGGAACAACGCCTTGGCCGCTGCGAAAGCGTCTGTCGTCAAAGAGTCAATATGGAACTGTGGGTTTTCTTCAAGACGGTTGAGAAGATCCACAGCCGCACCGTGTCCGGCGTGCGTGGTGAGGCCGTTGAGGCTTTCTGCGAGAACGTAGTCGAGAATAACTGCTTCCGGTAGTGAACCGTTATCGATTCCTCGAACAATCGGAAGAGCTTCGTCGTGGGAACCGTCCCGTTGATAGGCCGCTGCAAAGAGAACAGTCGTATCAAGGAGTGCGCGTGGCATCTACTCGATGCCCCAGACATCGTGTTCGGTGGTAACATCGGTGTCTCTGTCACCGTCGTAGCCATCGAAGTCAGCGAATGTCCCGGTTTTCTGTTGGATAACTTCTACTCGAATACTGTCGTCCGATTCAATATGCCACCGGAGCTGGTCACCGTCGTCGATGTCGAGTTCGCGGCGGATACGAGCGGGAATGTTTGCTTGATTGCCCGAGACCTTGCTTTCGGCGTCGACCCGTTTGCTACTCATATCTGGATGGTAGTCTTCCGACGATAAAAAGTTAGTGTTCCGCCACACTATATCATCTCGTCCGACCGATTTTGCGTGCTCAGAGTAGTCCGTTGAAAGATTGCTGTAGGCTATTAGCCTGCAGATGCACCAACCGTCTGCCAATACATATCCGATACTGAAAGCGGTGTCCTGTTTTCGTCGGCGTTAATCGCTATTCGCTAATTGCGAGGTACTGTCATTCGAATCACCTCCTACTCGTTCTAAAATAGTGAGTGTTCCCGCCGTGTATGCCACAAATCCGGTACCGATGACGAGCAATCCAAATCCAAGCCGTTGGCCATTCGAGAGTGAGAGCATTGGACTCAGACCGTTGATGGAAGCGAGAGCTATGAGTCCGATACCAAGCCCGGCCCATCGTTGATCAGCCCACGTCTCTCCCGTGGTGTATGCCGGATATAGATGCCCAATATGGAAGGTGAGTTTGAGTCCGCAGGCCCAACAAAGACCGGTTACAAATGCAAGGCTAATATCTCCGATAAGCCAGTACGATCCGACGCTGATTCCTCCCCCAACACAGAGAGCGATGAAGGAATCTCGCCTTGTTCGTTCCATGTTTATAAGACTATTTTCATGTAGGTTAAATTTTAGTGTAGTGTGTAGAGGACCAACGCACACAGTATGCCGAGTGTTCAGAATCTAAACACTGTACTGACCAATTCGAATGTTTAAGGAAATAGATGTTCTATCTACGAAGCACTGTACTCGATGGTCCCCGACCACGTGTCGTAGAGGTCATCTGAGTGACTATCCTGATCTAAGAACGAGACTCGAACGTTGAGTGTTCCAGAATCGAACTGTTTGAGCGCCGCTGTTGGAACTTCGATGGCGAACGATCCATTCTTTTCGAAGGTGACTGATGCACGTGCGACCAGTTTATCGTTGATCTCGATGATGAAGTAGGGCTCACCGTCCACGTCTCCTTCTGGATCGACGTTCTTGAGGCGGGTGTCTGCGAAAATCTGAACATCGAAATTGCTATACCCGCTACTGCTCGTGGCTTGTTCTTTGTTGATGAACTTCGTGTTCGTAATGCGCTCTTCAAGCTTTTCCTCTGTTGGTCGTGTTGGTGGTGTCGGCTCAGACCACCCAGATTCGGTTGCCGTGGCTTCTGTTGCCGTATTGGTGGCCGTCGTCGTTTTGACCTCAATCGTTTTGGTTGTTGTTGCGGTCGGTGTCGGTGTCGTTGTTGCCACTTCAGTTGCCGTTTCGGCTATCGTAGTGGTTGCGGCCGTCTCTGCTGGCGTCGAACCATCGGTCGTCGTCGCTGTCGAGTCACTGTCTGTCGTGGACGGTGTGTCGCCAACGTTTGACTCCGTTGAAGGTGTCCCCTCTGGCCCAGTCGGTATCTCGATGGCACTGCAACCAGCGAGTAAAACCGAAAAAACCAATGCTAGTGCTGTTATTCGACGAGCGTTCATATCGAGACGATATTGCACACCGGGATAACGTTTGGGTATTTACACGAAGGAGAGAGCAAGATGAGATCCTCAGGAGTGAGTTTAACGGTTCTGGACATAGCCATCATCGACTGCTGGCTGGGCTGCTCGTTTTAAGCGATATCCTGTGAATACACATCACACAGCCCTCTCTGTCGATCAGAGAGCTGATGAAGTATCGCTATGCAGTTTCCTGATCACCGAGGAGTGTTTGTACAGATATCGTTGAATCAGATTGCTCACTTGCGATCCGAAAGGAATCAATCCACGGCCCTTCGCCAGAGACGATCCGGAGTTGGGAGATCTGTCCGAACACCTCTTTAAGCTCCTCACGTGCGACAGTAGCGTCTAGGAGACAGAGGATCACATCGTCGATGTGGGCTAAAGCAGGGCTGTCGAGCGCTGTCACTACATCTGCCGTCGATGAATGAATTTCGACTCGGAAATCCCACGGCGTCATAACGAATGTGCGCCGATCATTTGATCGTACGGACCAGTCTCGTGTCGCTGCTCGGTCGCTGATGTCCTCGATGCTCTCTACTCGAAGGCCAATATGATCAAAATGTGGCCGCTTGCCGGGAGCGAGCGTAATGTTTACGGCCCCGTACTGATGCACCTGCAATTTCAACCGAAATCCGTCGGGCTCCGTGTCATCGGGACCAAGAGCAACACCGTCACCCCGGACGCTTCCAAACCGTCTCTGCAATTGAATTCCTTCGTTCTCGAGTCGGTTAGCTGCCCCAGCTAGATCTGGGGTGTTGAAGTGCAGATGAAAAAGTGTCGAATTATTCATAATCGATTGGAGACAGCACACGACAATAATTATATCGACCGTTGAACTGCTCGCTGTCCGGGTAATACAGATGCTCTCATAGAGAACGAGAGACGGCCTGTTGTGGGCCAATCGTCCATCATTAGTTTGACATACTGCCTGTGACCGCACTCAATTGATCGTATACAGCCAGTTCGGAAGCTATTACTTGAAAGGATGCTCGAACAACTGTGCATCGTCGTCGATTTCTGTGAACTGCCTTCGATTTCGAGTATGTTTTAGCTGGCACTTGTGGGTAACATGAGAACAGCAACGACCAGATCGATGTGACCAGGTAACGATCGAGAACCTTGTAGTCTTGATAACATCGATGAGGATCAGTAATCCGTCCACGATGCCGGCAGAAATAGTACCGTCTGCCTGCCGTCTGTGGCCCCTGATATGCGGTCACTATTCAGCGCTGATCACGTGTAAATAGGAGGGTTATATACTTTCGTGCCGTCGTCATTGGGCATGGCAAGCGCTAACGACTACGATGTACTGATCATTGGAGGTGGACCGGCTGGGTTGTCGGCGGGAATCTTTACGGGACGGGCCGATCTGGAGACAGCGATCGTCAACGACGGCGATCCAATCCTTCGACGTAATGCGCACTTAGAGAACTACCCGGGCTTTCCTGCTGGTATCAACAGCCGATTGTTGCTGGATATGATGGCAGACCAAGCCGAACGCGCTGGGTGTGAACATCACGATGCACGGATCGTCACGCTCGAACTTGTAGGCGATGAGTTCATTGCTGAGACGGGAGCAGGCGAGATCTTCACCGCGACGTCCGTTGTTGCTGCCACGAAGAACACGGTTGAGTTCCTCGAAGGAATTGATGGTGTTGAGATTATCGAGCGCGGGAAATCATTCGTCGAGACCGACGACCGCGGACGGACTGGCGTACCGGGGTTGTATGCCGCGGGACGTCTTGCTCTCCAACCGTATCAAACGATCATCATCGCTGGCCACGGCGCCTCCGTGGGTGTCGCGGTGGTCGAAGACTCGGACGTTCCGTTCTATCACGATTGGGTTGCCCCAGAGGGCTACTTCACTGGTCGCGGCCGGGAGATTCCCCCCGGCTGTGAGGAGCTCAGCCCAACGGAACGACAGCAACGTGAGGGTGAATCCCTCGACGCCATGCGTGAAGCTGTTGCCAAACCGCATCCCGATGAACCGATTCAACACCCGAGCGTTCAGGAAAAGTGAGAAGATCGTTGGAGGACACTGTGAGATGCGACCTTACTGCTTGTGGAGGTGCCACCGCTGGAACAGCATACTTACTCCGTCGTCTTCGAGACGGAACTCAACCGGGATCCGCTTTCCACCATCAGTGATGAAATGGTAGTGGTAGTCATCAGACTGTAATCGTTCGGGATAGACGTAGTAATCAGCAGACCATCCCGGATCATCGAACGAAATGTGAAGGCCACCGCTATTCTGGGTAACACTCGCAGTTCGAACGCCGCGGTAGGAAGCGTACTCTCCGAGCAGCGGCTTTGCCTTCTGCTCTAACATATACGTTGGGACCACAGCTGATGGCGATTCATCACGGAGAATGGCGAGGACTGCTTTACCGAGGTCTGACGGTCGTTTCTCGGGCGCAGTGTTGCACAAAATGATGGTGCCGATTTCAGCGGTCGTGAGGTACCCAAACCAAGCGGTTGTCGTTCCCATCATTCCTCCGTGATGGATGAGGGTATCATCGAGGAACGGCTCGACAGACACACCATAGCCGTAGCCTTGCTCGCGATCGTCGAGATATCTTTCGCGTGTCGAATACGGCTTGATCATCGTTTCGATCGATTCTGCAGAGAGGATTGTGTGATCGTTGACTGTTCCCGAACCGAGAAACATCTGGAGATAGTTTGCCAGCTCTTTCACCGAGCTTATCATGCCACCCGCTGCGAACAACCGCTCATCGAATGCCAAACTGCCCTCGACAGCAGCCCCGTCCTTCTGATTGTAGGGCGTCATTCGATTCTCTGCTGATTCAAACTCCGACTGTGAGAACAACGACCGCGTCATCCCTAACGGGTCGTGAATATGTGAACGAACGTAGTCCGTGTAGGGCTGCTCGGTTACCGCTTCGATACTCTCACCGAGGAGCGTATAGCCTGTGTTGTAGTAGAAGAAGTGATCACGATCGGTCAGCCGTTCGCCGATCGATCCCTCGACATGCCGGCGAAAATCCCCAGCACTACTCAATGGAAGAGCAGTATCCTCATCGCTACGATCCGTAAGACGTGTGATGAGTGCTGAAAGGCTACCGTCGCTTGGCATCCCCGAGGAATGCGTCAACAGTTCGTGAATCGTAATCGGATCGCCATCGACGTCTTTGAGATGAGGCAGATAATCGCTGATTGGATCAGTAAGCGAGAGCCGACCATTCTCAACTAGTTGTAGAATTGCGACGGCTGTAATCGATTTGGTGCAGGAGCCGATTCCGTACAGTGTCTCAGGGGTCGCTGATGTGTTTGTCTCACGATCTCGTGCGCCGAATCCGTCGGTGAAGAGGAGATCTGTTTCATCGACGATCGCAATGCTCACACCGGGAACACCTTCGTCGCAAACCCAATCGCTAACAAATGATTCGATGTCGTGGTGTAGCTCTGCTTCGAGGAGGCTAGTTGTCACACTATTATGTGATAGAAACGACCTTGTAAATCCTAAGCATGGAACAAACACAATGCTGAGGTTATCGTTTGATCTGATGGCTGGCGTTTGATGAGAGGAGAGCTTTCTGCTCGGATGCCTGTTCTGCGAGTGAACACGCAAACTTCATGTTAAAAAGAGCTCGTGGGATGATCTCGCCACTCCAATTTGGGAACTAAGAGAGACAGTGCATTGTCTCTGTCTTTCGATGGTTTCCTACTGAGTGCTTTAATCTGAATTTGGAGGTGTAATCCATGATCAGATACCGGTGGTTCAGTGTATTCGTTAGAAATCTAACTGGTGTGAATCCATCCTTGACTCTTTCCAACCCTTTCAGTCGATACGGAACAGCCCAATTCTCAGTTCAGTAAGCGTTCCGAGCTGTACTATCTCATCAGGCTACTGGATATACCAGAGTCACCCTGTGTAAGCGTAACAATAGATGCTTGAAAGACATTCTCATGTTGTGTCTGGCGATGATGAACGAATATGACGGAGTGTATATTTATCCAATACGATAGCTCTAGTTAAACTATATTGTCTAAATCAAAATCGTCGATCCGTCTTTCGTGTATTGATTCTACCATTAATTCAGAATACTCATCGGTCGTCGTCCCAAGTCATCATAATAATCAACTCATGTTGGAAGTATATCATAATGATTCGATCCATTCGAAAGCACAAGGGTGTGGATAGCATAATCATATTGAACAAAATCAAACTAAGAAGAACGCAGAGTATCAGAAGACGTATGAGCTGCTTCAATTACGTGGGCCCATCAATCGGATCGATTAATACCACATGAATCATCGTGTTCACGTCGATCACTTGAGAAGCAGTATCCAGGGGCCAGACGACATCGATTTCTGCTAAATCGTGAGACCGATCTGTTGACGTCCGAATAGAGGCGAAGGGTCAGTTCGTAAATGAGCCACTGAACGCAGCTATTGCAGCGCCACGCAATCGAAAGCAGACACCTTCAGTCACGAAACAGTAGAAGATTCTCAGTAACCGTCCGTTGATACGCATCCCCATCCACATCGAGTGCCACCTCACAGTTCGTCGGCTTTTCGTGGACATCATGCTCATCGTAAATCGTTGCGCCGTTCGAAGGACCACCCGATGTGTCGATTTCGACGTACGCTTCCTCAAATTCGAGCGCGTTGGTGACGATATCAGCTAGAACGACCGCATCACTTGCTAATCCACCATCGTGCCCGAACTTCGAGCGTACCTCCTCGATACTGAACTCTAGAATGGCGGCCATCGTCGGGAGAGGAGCTGGCTCCTCGGCGAGTGCCAAAATGTCCTCTGTATCCACGTAAACGTGCTCTGTTACATCGAGCCCGACGATCTTCGGCCGAGCGTCTTGGACGACGCGGGCGGCAGCGACAGCATCGACGTAGAAATTAAACGATGCCTGCGGCGTTACGTTTCCCGTCGTTTTCAGTGCTCCACCCATCTGATAGATATCTCCAACCATCTCTGGGAGGTTTGGTTCTTTCGCCAACGCTAGTGCTATGTTGGTCTGTGGTCCAAGTGCAGCGATAGTCAACTCCTCCCCGTATTCGCTTGCCTGTTCAAGAATGAAGTCAACAGCATGCTGGTCGACTGGCTCCTGAGTTGGAGCAGGAAGGGTCTCACGGACAGTCTCAGGAAGTCCGTTCGGTCCATGGATGTGTTCAGCCATCACGAGTTCATCCACAAGCGGTCGGTCTGCACCCTTCACAACGGGGACGTCGGCTCGGTCGACCAGCTCAAGTAAGGACAACGTGTTCTCCGTTGCATTATCGACTGTTGTATTGCCCGCAACTGTCGTAACGCCAATGAGGTCGATATCATCGGCAGCGAGAGCAATGAACAGCGCGATAGCGTCGTCATTTCCTGGGTCTACGTCGAGTAACAGTTTCGTATTCATGAGTTTGGCTTGTTGATCATGTAGTGAGACAGCGATCTACTACCGACGGATCGCTGATTCAGCTCCGATCGATCTCCGTCTATTCGAAGACAGTCGGTCACCGTAGCACCGTTAAGCAAGTCATCCACTCTCGCTGTGAGATTTTTCATTCTGGAAGACGGGATGAGACAGTACTCACACTCGTGACGATAGCGTGTATCGAGTCGTTTCATAGAATTACTGGCATATGAACGTCTCCAAGTTCGACACGATGGAGGCACGACAGCGCTCAACGTTCACATCGAGTGCAACAGTGCAGTTTGGAGACGTTGTACAGACACCGTGTTCGTCGTATATCGTCGCACCGTTCGACGGTCCATTCGTCGTGTCGACTTCCACGTAGGCGTCTTCGTACGTGAGGACATCGTCGAGAAGCCCAGCCATGACCACTGCGTCGCTTGTGATGGAACCACCCTCAGCGACTGTTCCGTCCGGGCCCTGCGCTTTGTACTTGAGAATATCTGCAACGACGTCGCCGTACGCTCCCCGGTCACGGAATCGGTTTCGTGCTGTTTGCGGGAGATAGGCAGGTTCCGTCACATCGAGCCCGACAACCATTGGCCAAGCGTCTTGGACGACGCGGGCGGCAGCGACAGCATCGACGTAGAAATTAAACGACGCCTGCGGCGTTACGTTTCCCGTCGTTTTCAGTGCCCCACCCATCTGGTATATGTCATCAATCATATCTGGAAGCGTGGGATCGAGAGCCAGCGCCAGTGCTATGTTTGTTTGCGGTCCGACAGCAGCGATAGTCAACTCCTCCCCGTACTCACGTGCCTGTTCGAGAATGAAATCGGCGGCGTGTTGATCGATCGGTTCTGTCGATGGCTCTGGAAGTGCTTCACGGAGAGATTCGGGCATACCGCCCGGACCGTGAACGTACTCTGCCATCACGAGGTCATCCGCAAACGGTCGGTCTGTGCCTTTCACAACGGGAATGTCAGTTCTGTCGACGAACTCCAACAAAGACAGAGCGTTCTTTGTTGTGTTCTCAAGGGTCGTATTACCCATGACAGTCGTGAGTCCGACAACGTCTACATCGTCACTTCCGAGCGCCATTAGGATAGCAAGCGCATCGTCAATGCCGGGATCGACATCCAGTAGTAGTTTTCGACTCATTCACTGACTCTCTGGTGGAGCGTCCCACTCCTCACCGTTGTCCTGTGGGTCATACCCGATAACGTTACGCCCGTGCTCAAAGCTGAACCAGCGACGGTCGTTGTTGCTAACACCGTAGAACACGTCAAACGAAACATCATCATCTTGCAGACAGCAATCGACCTGATGAGCGAGGTCACGACGAGACTGCCACATCGCCTTCATTCGCGCGACTTTCAACTCATACTCCGAACTGCCACGCTCCCATTTTTCCGCATCGACGCCGTGTTCTGCGTCACCGTATGGATGATCGTACTCCTCGTGGCGAACTGAGCAGATACGGAGCGCGTAGAACTGTTCTGGATACTGGTAGTTCTCGACGTAGTATCGACCGAGGTCTTCGCCGAACGATTTTGACGTTCCATAGTAAGAGTCAGGACGACGTGGTGACTGCTGATCGACTGTCAACTCGTAGTCCAGTTCGTACAGCTCGGGCGCGAATTCCACTTCGTACATGCCGACAACGTGGTTAGTCGACCCGAAGATGAATTTCGATACGCCAGCATCTTTTGCGGCTTCGAGCGTGTTGTACATCCCAATGATGTTGTTCTTCAAAATATCATCCCACGAGCCATCCGGCTCAGGATATCCAGCGAGATGAATAACAACATCTTGATCGTCGAAGGCCGGCCGGATACTATCGTAGTCGGACACATCTGCAACAACGGTGTCGTATTCTTGTCTGTCAGACCGGTTGAGATATGTGAATTCGTACTCCTCACGGTCTGCGAGATGATCAATGATGGCTGTTCCTACACGACCGAATGCTCCTGTCAGTAAGACATTCACAGTCATAACTTGCGGCTGTTGATTTATCGGCATCTTATAAAAGTGTTCAGGTGAGTGATGACTCGACTACGAAATTGGCCACTATACCCGGAACGCTTCGAGTGCGGGTCGATCGAGTTCAACGCCATGACCGGGACGTTGGGGGAGTTCGATCATCCCGTCTGTTGGTTCAACCGGGTACGTGAGCACATCGTCGAAGGCTTTCACATCTGAATCGCGGTAGAAATATTCGATCCAGAGGCCGTTCTCAATGGCTGCGAGCAGCTGAATATGCAGATCCCAATTGTAGTGCGGTGCAACTGGGATGTCGTGACACGCGGCCATGTCAGCGACACGCATCCACTCAGTGACACCACCAACGACGGTGACGTCTGGTTGGATGATTTCAACGGCGTTCTCGCGGAGAAGATCCGCGAATCCGTATCGGTTGAACTCCAACTCACCACCGGCAACCGCGTAGTCGAGTGACTCGTTGACCTCACGATAGAGATCGAGGCTATCGGGCATTACGGGCTCTTCGATGAAATACGGATCATACGGAGCAAACGCCTGACAAGCGCGGACAGCCTCTTGCTTGTTGGTCCATTTGCCGTTTGCGTCCATGAGGAGTGTCCGATTCGGACCGATTGCCTCGCGGGCAACGCGGACTCGCTCTACCTCTTCTTCGAGGGGTTTTCGACCGACTTTCATCTTCACGACGTCGTGCCCTCGGTCGACATACGTCTCCATCTCCTCGCGGAGTCCGTCGAGATCTTTTCCCTCGCGGTAGTACCCTCCACTAGCGTAGGCTGGAACCTCGTCGGCGTATCCGCCGAGTAGTTTATACAACGGCATCCCTGCGGCCTTTGCTTTGATGTCCCAGAGGGCAATGTCAATACACGAGATGGCCCGAACCATCACGCCTTTGCGGCCGATCTGGACAGTTCCATCGAACATCTCTCGCCAAAGACGTGACGTATCGCGGGGATCTTCGCCCTCGATCATTGGTGCGAGAACGCTTTCGACAGCCTTTGCAACGACACTTGCCCCACCATAGCCGAGTGTGTATCCAACGCCCTCTGTGCCATCCTCTGTTCGAACGTAGACAATGGCATGATCGCGCTCTTCAACGACACGGGTCGCAAATGCGACGGGCTCTTCTAACGGGATCGATACGGCAAAGCTCTCTATTTCTTCAATTTTCATGGGTATTTGTTGCTGATCTGCTATTCAATCACTTTGATTGCTGTTCTCATATCCGTTCGTCATCCAACCACGTCTGACTCGACAGCGCCAACGCGATCGATCTCGGCTCGAACACTATCTTCGGGGATAATGTGTTTTGCACCGGGCGTTCCCGTTGCTATCACGTCCCCTGGTTCGAGCGTCATGACTTTCGAGTGGAATGCGACCAGTTCGTACGGGGAGGTCATCATATTCCGGATCTGATTTTCCGCAGCGACCTCCCCATTAACGATCGTTCGAACCGAGAGATCGTCTAACGGCCCAACTTGATCGGTAGTCACAAGCGATGGACCGAAAACGAAGAATGAATCGAAGCTTTTCGCTCTCGTCAAAAAGCGGGGATTCCGTTCTAAGATGTCCTCTGCGGTCATATCGATAACCGGGATGAATCCAGCGACAACGTGTTCTGCAGCAGACACATCGATGTCAGAGCAGGTCTGTCCAATAACCACGGCGAGCTCGGCTTCCGCTGTCACCCGATCCGTTAGGTCGCGGGGTGGAAGCCGAATTGGTCCACCGGGACCGGTTGCTGTCGTGGCGGGTTTCATGAAGCTCGCCGGTTCAGTCGGCCGATCCTCGTTCAGATCAGACGCATGGTCAGCGTAGTTCAGCCCAATCCCCCAGAGCTTCCCCGGGCGTTCAAACGGTGCAGCGAACGAGAGTTGCGCTGAAGGTATTCGACTCGCCGCCGCCTCGTCTGGCGTCGGAAGACTACCTTCGGCAGCGAGTGAAAGCGTCTCTCGAATCGTCGAAAGCGACGGGTCGACAGAGGACAACGGAACAAATCCGTCGTCGTCGCCGAGCAACGGTCTGCCGTCAATTGTTCGTGCAAGTCGTGTCATAATCTCGGTTATAGATTGGACGCACCCTGTCCTCCATCAACTGGAATCGCAACGCCGTTGATGAAACTCGAACACTCCGACGAGAGAAACGCGACAGCCTCACCAAGTTCCATTGGGTCACCGATACGTCCGAGCGGGTTGATCGTGCCCTTAGCATCGAGACCAGCCTCGTAGGTTTCGTACTCCCCCCGATCGACAGCGTCTTGGATTAGTTCCTGCTGTCTGGCCGTCTCGTGAGGCGCTGGGAGAACAGCGTTCGATCGTACGTCCGGAGAGAGCTCCGTTGAAAGCGTCTTCTCGAGGCCGATAACGCTCATCCGAACGGCATTCGAAAGTACTAGCGAAGGAATTGCCTCTTTGACGCTCCGAGAAGTGATGGTAACGAGGGTCCCACCATTCTCACGGAGATGCGGGGCAGCCGCACGGACGAGACGGACGACGCTCATCACGAGGAGGTCGAATGCCTCGTACCAGTCCTCGTCGTCTGTCTCCATGAACGATCCGCTTGGTGGACCACCAGCGTTGGTCACGAGGTGATCGATCGTGCCGTACTCCTCGATCGTTCGGTCGATCAAATGTGCGATATCATCTGGATCTGTTAGATCTCCTCGAACAGCCAGAACATCACCCTCGGCGATAGATCGGATATCTGCTGTGGCTTCTTCGAGACGATCTTCAGTTCGACCGTTGATAACGACGTGTGCACCCTCGCTCGCCAGTGCTTTCGCTGACGCTTTCCCGAGACCGCTACTCGAAGCCGCGACGACGGCTACATTTCCATCTATTTCATAGTCCATTTTCGACACCGGCATATCTGAGGCCCCACGCTAAAAACTTTCGCCGAATACGCATTCGAATGTTGTTCGCTACCGCTATGTGGACACGTCGTGTTCCGTTTCGGTGCTCCGGTGACCACGCCAGAAAGCCCCGAGTGCTGATTTAGTTGCCCGTCGTGCTTTGAGCTATTGGGGCGCAGCCGACTACTCAAGGTAGGTTTTCCGATAGCTCTTCACGTACTTTCCGGGCAAGAGGTCGATAGCTTGAGCTTTATCGAGAGCACCGTCTTCTGCGTAAATGACTTCGATATCTGCCCCGAGATCGGAGATGAGCTCGCGACAAACTCCGCAGGGAGACACAACTCGAATCTCACCGTCGTCATCCGGCCCCGGATGGCGGACCGATGCAATTGCCTCGATAGTGGTCTCCCCGTTGGAGGCAGCTTTCCCAAGCGCAATGGGTTCGGCACAGACCGATGCACGGCCAACGTTCGCTTCGATGTGAACCGCAGCGTATACGTTCCCAGATGCCGTTCGAACCGCTGAACCAACGTAGTGGCGTCCGTGGACGTAATTTTCCGTAACGACTCGTTTAGCTTCGTCGATGAGTGCTTCGTCGTGATGCGTAAGTGTATCTCGTGTCATTTTTGTGTTTTTATGTCATTTCGAACGATTCAGACAGGTAGTTGCGAGCCCAGAGATACAATACTGTGGGTGGAATCCCGATGATAAGGGTCTCTGTCGTGATGAGGCCCCAGTCGCTGGTGTCGCCACCGGCCACTGTGATGAACAACTCGACGACGGCTGGTCGCGGCCCCGTCCCCGTTGTGAGCATACTCGACATCAGAAAGTCATTCCACGCAGTGAGGAACGACAGGAACGCGATCGCAACGATAGCTGGTGCAGCTATTGGCAGAATGACTCGAACAAACGCCGAAAACTGCGTACAGCCGTACATCTGAGCTGACTCCTCAATGTTCTTGGGGAGCTTCGCAAAGTAATCACGAAGAATCCAGATGGCGAACGGCGCAACGAACAGCTGGTATGAGATCCACATGCCCGGGATCGTGTCGTACAGTCCAATGGTATACCAGAAGTCCGCGATTGGGACGATGAGCAAAATGTAGGGGAACATCAGCGCGACGATGATGATGTAGAAGAAAGACGTCTTCCCCGGGAATTGCTTGCGCCCGAAGACGTACGCTCCGGGAACGATAATGAGTAGCGACAGAGCAGTCGTTCCCGATGCGATAATGAAGCTGTTGACGAGTGCGTCGCTCAGTTCCGAGAACGCAAAGATCCAGTTTTCGAACGTCGGCTGGTGTGGGAATAGCTGCACGCTGTTCGAGTAAAACTCGTTTGCGGGCCGAAACGTCATGAGGAGCGTGTACAGAATCGGAAAGACCGAAATGGAGACGAGCAAGAACGCTAGCACCCGCGTGGCGAATTTAAAGTAGCCATCGGTGCTGAATCCGACTCGGTTGGCGATACTCATGCGTGGGCCTCCTGCATTTCGAATTCACGGATGAAGAGGACGATGAACACCAACATGATGATGAGCAAGATTACACCAACGGTAAACGCCATCCCCATCTGTCCCTGATCGTAGGCGAATCGGTAGAGAAACACTGCTAAGAGAGAGGTATCGTATCCAGGACCGCCACCAGTCATCTGAATTGTCTGCGAGACTTTGGTCATATTCCACGCAAGCCGGATGCTGAATGCGACGAGAATCGCGCTTCGAAGTTGTGGCAGAGTGATGTGCCAGAAGGTGTCCCAGCGTCCTGCTCCGTACATTCGAGCGCTCTCGTAGTATTCAGTCGGGATCGATTCCAACGTAGCAAGTATGATTATGAACATGAACGGCCAAAATGTCCATGCGGTTACGAGCGTGACGACGGCCAACGCAAGGTTACCCTGTGAGGCCCAGTAAATCGGCTGTTCCAGAATTCCATACTGCGTCAGGAATTTGAAAACAGGGCCGAGGCTCGGATCGAGTAAGTACAGCCAGATGGTTCCGGTCGCTACCGGTGGCATTGTGTACGGAATAAGGAACGATGCACTCACGAGATTCTTGAACCGATCCAGATTGACAACCAATAGCCCTGCAAGCAGTGCTGTTCCCAATTGGACAACGGTCGTCAAGGCGAAGACGAACGTTGCCTTGAGTGATGTGTAGAACGGTCCCCAGGAGAACAGGTATTCGTAGTTCGAAAGTCCAACGAAGGTTGGATCGCCGCTCCCGAACGGCCACTGGTGGAGACTCATCCAAACACCCTTCAAGAACGGAACCCAGACGAGCACCATCAGAAACAGCAGCGTTGGCGCTAGCAACAAGTACGAGAACCAATGCTCACTGAGGGTCGATCGGGCTGCGTTGTAGCGGGATTTGAATCCTGGTCGTTCAATGACGCTCATCGTCCTCTCTATTGGTCTGTATCCTCGTTGTTCGCCACTTGATTCTCTCGTTCATTGTCTACTCGACCAGTACTCGTCTAGCTGTTTATTTCCTTCTACTGCTGCTTTCTTACAGACCTCAGTCGGTGACATTTCACCTTTCAGTGCTGACTGGAACTTCGGACCGATCGTAGAGCCACTAAACGAGTTATAGAGCGGATGCGTTGTGTTGAAATGTTCTGTGCGTTCGATCATCGATCTGATGGTTTGAGGTGCCTGATTCTTTTCGGCCCCATCGATCGTGTCTGCGACTTCATCCCACACGTCCTCACGAACCGGGTAGAAACCTGTATTCTTGAACACCTTCTTCTGGAACTCCTTTGACAGCCACCGGTTTAGGAGTCCAATCGCGGCCTCGTGTTGTTTCTTCCACTTTGCTTCGTCCGCTCCGTCCGGTTTTTTCGTCACACCCATTCCAAACGGGAGCAATGTCGAACCAAGTCCTCCGGACCCTTCCCAGAACGAACCCCACCGAAGGTCACCGTTTGTGAACTTTTCGGGGCCTTTCTCGGCGAACTGTGGCATATCCATTGGCTCACAAATACTCATGCTCGCCTGACCGCTCGTCATCAATGCTAGGGTCTGTTCTGTCGAGATATTTGGGGTCTGAGGTCCAGAGACCTTGTGCTCCCGATACAGAGAGACTGTTTTCTCCATCGCATCGATCCAGACATCCGAATCCAGCGGACACCTCGTGAAGTCATCCGCAAAGTATCCACCCTCACCACCGTTGGCGAACACCATCGGCGTTAAGAGTGTATACCAATCGAAGAGGTCACCATGTAGTTGGAATCCAATATCCGACGGGCCGTTCTCTTTGAGCGCGGTGGCGACTCGAAGCAAGTCATCGAAGTTTTTCGGCGGGAAGTCCTTCTTCGGATTTAGCCCCGCTTTCTCTAAGTGGTCCGTACGGACTTGAAACGGCTCTTGTGGGGCGACCATTATCGGAAGTGTGTGAATCACCTGCTCCATACCGAGCTTCCCTTTCCACGAGTTTGACTGTTTGAATGGTTCGATCAGCCACTGTATGTTTTCGATGACATCGTCGTCCAACAAACCCTTCCACTCCTCGAACGGCATCAGCCATCCCTCCTCGGCGAATCGGCCAGTGAAGATCGTATCCGCTGAGAAAAGGTGTGGCCCATTTCCACGCTCGAAGTTCGAGTACCAGTTCGACCCAGTTAGCTGCTGATAGCCGCTGTAGTTGACGCTGGCTGTGGCCCCTGATGCGTCTTTGTACTCGGTAACGGAGGTCTCTACTATCTCTTTTGCCGCCCGTGACTGTGCGTTGAGAACATCCCAAAATTGGAAGGAGCTCGAAGAACTGCCTCCCCCACCCAAGCTATCGGTGCAGCCGGCTAGTGAGAGAGTGATAACACCCCCTGTTCCCTGAAGGAATCTACGGCGGGTGCTCTTTGACGGTATGGAATTGCGACTTCTTGACATTGTTTGCCAACCTTTTACACACTGACCTCCACAGACATTTATAACTATGGGTATCCGGCAAATACTGCAGTAGTTAATCAAAGCTCACGTGAATCATCTGATCACCATAACAGTTAACACATATCGTCTAAAATCTCTTCGCCAACGAATCTGATGACTACGAACCAATCCCCACAACCACGCGACCAATCGGAGGAGCGATCATCCGACGCGGACGAATACATTCAGATAACGAATCTCCGAAAGACGTTTTCAAAAGGAACCATCGTCGCTTGTGATGATGTCGACCTCGATATTGGGCCGGAAGATTTTGTCGTTCTGCTCGGTCCGTCCGGGTGTGGAAAGACCACAACGCTCCGGATGATTGCGGGTCTCGAAACACCGGACTCTGGCACAATCACCATTGATGGAAGAGAGATAACTGATCTGAAACCGAAGGACAGAAACCTAGCGTACGTCTTTCAAAACATTACGCTGTACCCACACAAGACCGTTCGGAAGAATATTCAGTTCGGTCTCGATATGAAGACCGACCTCACGAACGAAGCGAAACAAGAGCGTGTAGAGCATGCGGCGGACCTACTCGGTCTTTCAGATCTGCTCGATAGAAAGCCGAAAGCACTATCCGGTGGCCAGCAACAACGCGTCAGCCTCGGACGTGCGATGGTCATGGAGCCCGATGCGTTTCTTCTCGATGAACCTTTTTCCGCACTTGATGCCAAGCTGCGTGACCAAATGCGCGTTGAAGTCAAAAAACTTCAGCGCAAACTCGAAACGGCGATGGTTTTCGTCACTCACGACCAAGAGGAAGCGATGACGCTCGGTGATAAGATCGTCATCATGCACGAAGGCCGAATTCAACAAGTCGGATCAGCATACGATATTTACAATGAACCGCAGAATCAGTTCGTCGCCGAGTTCATCGGATCTCCGTCTGCGAATATGGTTGAGGCCACAGTCGAACGTCGTGATAACGGAGTCGTCGTCGAGAACAGATGGTTCTCATTACCAGTCACTGAAGACGACCAATCACTCGAATCAGGACAGCAGGTGACAGTGGCGTTCCGTCCTGAATACCTCGAACTCGACGCCGAGAACGGTCAATTCGAGCTCGATGTGAACGTAGTGGAACCGCATGGAAAAGACGATGCCGTCTACCTCTCTGTAGACGACAAGGAGTTCACCGCAATAACGAGCCAAGGTACGATCACTGACGAATCGAAATCACTCCACGCTCGTGTTTCGCCGGACAACATCTGGATATTCGACGACACTGGTCAACGGCTCGTCTAACTACTCGTATCGTGGCAGGTTTCCGCTTCGTTCGGACATGCTAACGTTCATCTCGATCACGGTTGCCGTATTCATGACTTTCTCGGGTAACACCTCCCTGAACTGTTCGTTCTTCATTCTACTAATCGGACCGGAGACACTCACCGCACCGAGGACAGTTCCGTCCTTATCACAGATCGGGGCACCGACCGCACGCATTCGTTCGACCTCCTCCTCGTCGTTGAGCGCATAGCCCCGATCACGAATGGTCTCGATCGTCTCGAACAGTTCTCCACGATCAGTGATCGTGTGCTTCGTTCGCTCTGGAAGGCCATAGTGGTCGATGATCGTTTCGACGCGCTTTCTGGGCAACGATCCGAGGATAGCCTTCCCAGTCGCGGTATAATGGAGACAATCCGGATTCTGGAGCTTTGCTCGCTGGTACTCTTTTCCAATGGCGTTCTCACCCTGCACTTTGTGCAGTTTCTGGCTGAGTCCATTCTGTTCGGTCGAGAGGTGTGCATACTCTCCCGTTTCCTTGGCCAGCTGCTCAACCTCCGCTTTTGCATTCGTATAGAGAACACTGTTATTTCGAAGATATTCGCCGATAACGAGGAATTTGAGACTCAATGTATACGTGCCGTCTTGATTGACGACGTACTGATGCTCTCTGAGAGTTGCGAGGTGGTTGTGAACCGTTCCCTTTGTAACCCCAAGGTGCTCTGAGAGTTCGGTTACGGTCGCTCCGTCGAGATGTTCGAGCGCCTCGATGAGCTGAATGGTTGTTTCGACCGCCCCGATCGGGTTCTTTGCTTGCTTCATTGAATACCAGTGTACACTAAGAGGTAAAATAACTTGTTCATCATCGTTAAACAGATTCCTTGAGAGCGGTCGATCTCGGTTAGCGAGCACTACTGCGGGATCGTGACGAACGCGATCCCAAATATGGCGACGAGTGCAGCAAACAGCCGAATCGTAAAATGATCTTCACCGAGGAGGAGTCCACCCAAAATGACTGCGATGATAGCCTGTAAGCTAATGAGTGGTGCCGCAACACTCGCTGGAATCGTTGCGTATGCGAGTGCGACGAGATGCTCCCCCGTCGCGATGAATAATCCGGCAATCAGGAATGTACCGAGATTCCCACGGACATCGACCGACCACTTGGAAGCGGCGATTGGCACAAACAGTAACGCGACCCCGCCGTTCTTGATGAGAACCCACACTTGTGGTGTCAGCGCGATATCGTGCAACAGCACCCGCTGTGAGACGTTCACGAGCGCCATGAGGACGGCGCTCAACAAGCCAAACTGTGCTGGTCGAAATGTCGCAAGTTTTCGTATCGGGACGAAGAGCCCATCGCCCGAATAGTTCGCGAGATAGACCGCAAATGTGGCCAAAACAATCCCGAACAGCTGGAGCACCGATACGTGTGTTCCCAGAAAGAAGAGTTCAATTGGCACGATGAACACTGGATGAATCTTGCTGATCGGCGATACTACCGACACAGCCCCTGTACTGACAGCGTGGTAGAACGTAAGGAGAGCGAGTGAGAATATCAGAATTGTAATCAGTGTAAATATGATCTCCGTCAGACTGAATGCCGACGGAAATAATGGAGTCCCTGACCACACTGTATACGCCGTAACAGGAAGATAACACGCGATACCGAACGAGCTCGTGAGCACAAGCGCCACCGTTGATGGATACTCGTTGAAATAACGCTTGAAATAAAAGAGAAATGTGCCCCAGACGAGGGCCGATCCGAGCGCGTAGCTGCTTCCAGTGCTCAGTAGATCGAGACCCACCATCAGGAGTGCACAGACTGGATCAAGGAACTGTGATGGATGTCGTATAGTGGGGCGTGCATCGGTTCGTGATTATTCCTGCTCCGGGGCGAGTTCTGCTGCTTGTTCGTTGACAGCGTCTATGAGCTCAGTCGGTGTCGACACGATGTCATCAAGGACCCCGAATACCATGGCATTGTACGGTTCATCCATTGCGAACACACGACGGTCGGTTTTCAGACCGATAACGGGAATGTTGTGTTCGTAGGCGATTGCTGCTTCGATGACTGTCCCCTCGGAAGGCACACGCCCATCGAGTGTCGCGGTCACGATATCGGCATCGAGAACACCTTGACGATCGACTTCGAAGATCTCTTGGAGTACGTCTTCGGTCGAGACGTTTTCTTGTTCCATTACCTCCAGTTCACCGATATCGCCGACGTCCCGTTGTGGGAGAAACACCTCGTAGCCCTCTGCTTCCAGTGCCTTACAAACACGCTCGTTGAACGCTCGCTCTGCCTGGTTGAACAGTGGTCCTGCAAAGTAGACTTGCATCGCTCTCGACAATGAATATCATACATATAAATGTTCGTGTCTGATAACCACTCTGTGGTTCGTCTCCAGTAATCACTCCGTGTTCGTTGGACAAGTCCCGTCGAAACGCTGTCCCAGCTTACTCGTCGTACTGTTGGACTGCGGTGACGAGTTCTTCGGGGGAATCTACTTTCTCCTCGAATAGACCATACAACATCGCATTGTACTCCTCACGGAATCCGAACGTTCGACGGTCGGTTTTGAGAGCAATAACAGGGATATCGTGGTCATACGCGAATGCCATTTCGACACAAACGCCCTCCGAAGGGACCCGTCCATCGAGTGTTGCCGTTACCAAATCGGCGTCAAGGACGTTCTTGCGATCGAGCTCGAAGATTTCTTGCATTGCGTCCTCTGCACCTTTCTCTTCAGAGAGGGTATCGCTCTCAAGACCGTCGCGTTGGGGCAAAAAGACATCGTGTCCTTCCTCTTCCAACAGTCCACAGACGCGTTCGTTGAAATCTAACTCTGCCTGCGTGAACAGGGGTGCCGCGAAGTAGATGCTCAAAGACATCAACTGATAGATTTGAGAGAATCATAATAAGTATTCGGAAAACCAGAACTACACTGTGATAGTGTCTGTTAGGGTATTCAATCGACAGTACATCAGCTATCGGCCGATTGTACCGTCGGGATATCGTTATTCGTCTGCCTGTTCATTGATGCTTTTGAGCAGTCCCTTCAGATACCCCACGGTGAATGTTCGTCCACTTACGCTACCGAACTCCCAGTCGGTATCACCTTCCAACGTTGGCACGTGATCTGGCGTCATCACCCCCGAAAAGCCAATCTCACTGAGCGTCTGCATTACTTCGTGTTCATTAAAATTGCTCTCTTCATCGTCGATAAACGTCTCGTGGAACGACGGGACTGTTCCAATCACATCTCGGAAATGGACGTAAATAATATTCTTGCCGCCAAAATAGCGAAGCACCTCAACGAGATCTTCACCCATCTCTGACCAACATCCCAAACAGAACTTGAGACCGTGGTTGTCACTCGGAACGAGATCAAGCGCACGCTTGAAATTCTCGAAGTTTCGGAACAAGAGAGGAACGCCACCGAGACGCTCGATCGGTGGATCACTCGGGTGAACGCCAAGCGTGACACCAGCCTCTTCGGCAACCGGAACGACCGCTTGGAGATACGATTCATAAGCGGCCCAGATCTCTTTTTCCTCGTACTCACGGTCATAGAGGAGTGTCTCAGTATCGATATCATCCATTGCGAACGCAGACACTTCGGCACCACCGCGTACTTGCACTGTTCTTGATGTTCGCACAGCCCCGTCCGGTGGATGGCCGCTGTATCCAAGTACTGGCACACCAACTTCACCTAGGTTCCGGATGGTTGTCTTGATTGCCTCAGTCTTCGCTTCTTTGTCACCGTCGCCAAGTAGAATCTCGTATAGTGGAATCGGCATCTTTTCGAACGCAAAGAGGCGAAGTCCGTGCGATTCAATTTTCGATTTGATCTCCTGAATTTCATCAATCGTCCACGCCCGTCCCATTGGCATCGCAGATTCGAACCCCGGATGTCTATGGGGAGTGAGGAGTACATCGTCAACACCGAGTTGTTTCATTAATCGGAGTGTTTCATCGGTTAGTGGCTGGTACGAACCCATCGCAACCCGCATCGGGAGTTGATCAAAGCGTTCCATTGACTCAGCTACGCTTCCCGCAGTCTGGTTAGACATCGAACCACAATTGTGAGGTATGCTATATAACTGTATCTTATACTAGCCTGATAGTTATGGATTCGGTTATCCGTCGTATGTGAATCGATCAGTGGGCTCGAGTGCCGCAATTTCTGGACGTTCTTCTAATTTAATTTCCATTATTGATTCTGTGAATTCGTCAATTTCAGTGCTTCCTGGGACATAATGGACCGGCACGACAGTGTCGACACCCAACCATTCGGTGACGATCGCAGCTTCTCGCGGCGGAAGCGGTGCACGTGCACCGGGTGCGGCTCCAATCGGCACCAGAGCGATCTGTGGCGCGTACAACTCGCCAAACAGCTTCAGGTCACTGAAGATAGACGTGTCTCCGAGATAATAGATGTCTACAGTTTCAAACTCGAAATAGAATCCCAGCGGGGTTCCCGAGAGTTGCTGGTTGCCAGATTCGAAATACGACAGATGGCGCGTTTCGAGAGCCCGGCACCTGACATCCCCAACGTCAAACTGGTTCCCCCAGATTACCCGAGTAACTTGTTTGGCTGGCAATCCCTGATCGAGAAGATGATCGGCGACTGCGGGCTCGGTAATCACGTGTGCACCATACTCGTCCGCAATCGGGACTGTATCACCAAGATGATCGTAGGCACCGTGAGTGACGAGGATATAATCAACGTCGTCGAACGATGTTGGAGATGGCGTATCCCACGACGGTCCAGTAAACCACGGATCAACCAGTAAATGGAGATCGTTCCACTTGATACTGTAGGATGAGAGACCATAGTATTCGATGGTGGGTGCTGTCATTGGTGATTCAGTGAACCCCTTCGCTGTGAACATCGTACAGATCCTCGGCAGAGATGCTTCAGAGAGCGACTTTTGTTTGAGCGCGACTTCGAGCTGTCTCTCTCAACACCAGAATCAGCACAGCTGCTGAGTGATTCATATTCGAGATGCATCGTCGGATGGACTGTCTGCTGTCCCATTGCTTCAGCATTCAGTCGTTTGAGAAGGAGTATAAACGTTTGCCCAGATCATCGGTTCCGCGTCGAAAGCGCTATAACACCGCCATTGATCTCACTAACATGGATCTCGAACTCGTCGCCGTAGCACTGATAACTGGGATTGTAACTGGAGCTGTGTTCAAGACCGTCGGCGTCCCGATTCCAGCGCCGCCAGATTTCGCTGGCGTAATGGGTATTCTTGGGGTATTCCTCGGATACAAGCTAGCCGAGATGGCACCTTCAATTCTGTTGTAATTTCTCCGACGAGGCGCACAATTTTCACACACTATGTATGAATATTATGGTGCATCCATCAGTGGATGTTAGATACGATCGTCAGAACCGACTGTATATGCGGATATACGGGGCAATTAGCGATACTGAACGAGCAAACTTCTGATTTTAATGGATGTAATTGATCAATAATAACACAATCATTCGTGATGTCTGAGATTGGTTATTGGATCACTGACAGAGGAACGAAAGAGTGGTGACACGTCCAAATTATCAATTAGGTGTCTGTATTATCAACCGTTAGAAAGCGTTATCGATCATCTTTCGAGTACAGGGCGTTCTGTGGCTTATTGGATGTATTGAGGCCGGATTTGACAGAGAGTTTCTACTGAATTCATCAGAAAAGTCACGAACACAAAATTAGCCATGCTAAACAGCCGAGGGGTCTGATATCTTCAGCTCCGAACTGTTACGTGCTCTGTGCGGGATACGACAGCGTCATTTTTCAGCCTACGAACTTGTGGTGTGCTGCAGTCCGCTGTTCACCCCACAATCGTTGACTGGACGACGAGATCGTTTAGCATCGCTAATCCAACCTGTTATCACACTACTCCGACAGCCCGTGTCTTCGATCATCGCCTCGGGAGTCGCCCGGGATATTACAATATTACTATTGTAATGGCTTCCTTCGCCTATCGATCCCGCAGGCACAGAGTCGAAGGTTGACAGATCTGTAGACAAACTATTACAACAATAACGATGTAATGTGTATTGATGAAAACAGACTGTTCGCAGTTCACCGTCACCTATACATAAAATATTCTATATACAATTCTAAATGTTATATCATTTCAACCGTGTTTCGGTACTGTTTCTAAAATATTATTTGTAAAGTATGGTGTTCTTTGAAGTATGGAAACCAAACCATCATCTGATAGAGGCGCTGAATGAGAGAGGGATTCGAATCCGATACGTGGTATCCTTGTATCAACATCTAATTCTGAAACCATACATCTGTTTCGATTACATATAAATTATATGGTATCAATGGCGAATGAATTTTTTAATTACGTATTCCAGTATGATGTAGGTGTGAAAGTCGCGGTTGCCTCGTTACGTTGAGCAAGCACTCAGCCCAGTTAAAATCTCTAAACAGTCGACCGACAGTGGGGTCAAACGTTCACGACAATGCGGCGAAACGGACGAAGTACACGATGTGGGATCCAGACGAGGAACTGAACTACGGGTTCTAATCGTCCAAATCGAGGCGATTCGGCGTGGTATCTATTCTCTTCTTGCACAACACGACCGTTGCTTTCAAGATATTTGAGGGCACTTTCGACGCGTGATTCAGTGAGTTCACAGTCAGTAGCTATCTCTGCTACTGTTCGTGACTTTGTAGAGGCCCGAAGCGTCTGATACACCACGTTCAACGTCTGCATTCGAAGCATCGTCTCAGTCATCCCGCTGTCAAGGTCGGACACGTACTCGTGTGTCGTCTGAGACGGTCCGTATCGTATTTTCGTTATTCCATCGAAAACAAACCAGAGACCACAGAGAGCCAAGAGCCCCCCGAACGAGGTCAGGTTGCTGATCATCAAATAAGTGCCTGCAGCAAAAACAGATGCTCCATAGAAGAGCCAATTCGTGCCCTCTGGAAGATCGTAGCTCTCACCTATGACATCATATATCATCATCCCCGAAAACACAATCACTAGAGGAGCGACTGTTCGCAGCGTCATCTCAGTGAACGCTACGAATACGATGAGCACAGCGACTGTACCAATAATAGTTTGGAGATGCTCATTTTCGTAAAGCGACATTATACGGTGGACCATACGGACGTGAATGATGAAATGTACATAAATATCTTTTGCATAGACATGATACACAAGCGTACTCACACGATTTTATTCAATCGTGAGATCGGTCGATTCACTTGTTTTGCCAGTGGCAAGAGTATAGCGTTGCATTGGGAATAGCGGGAACCGGCCACGACATTGCTATCGAATCGGAATCGGGTCGGAATTCGTTCTGACGCTGTTTCCGCGTGAATACGATATTCTCATCCGCAGCCGAACAGAATCAGACATATGGAGACACTCGACGAAGTTGGGCTCGGGACGATGGGCATTGCGGATTCCGAGACGATTGTACTTGCGATAGAACGTGGGTATCGACATCTTGATACGGCACAGATCTACGACAATGAATCGGTCGTTGGAGAAGGAATAGCCCGTGCGGATTGTGATCGAAAATCACTCTTTGTTTCGACCAAGGTCTGGATTGACCAACTTGAGTACGAGGCTGTGATCCAATCCACGCATGAAAGTCTCGACCGTCTGGGTCTCGAATACATCGACATGCTCTATGTTCACCGTCCGCGGGACACGTATGATCCATCAGAGACATTTGCGGCGTTCGAAGAACTGGTCAATCGGGGGATAGTCAATCATATCGGCGTATCGAACTTTGAGGTGCCACAACTGCAAAGAGCACGGAAACAGCTCGATGCACCACTCTTCGCCAATCAGGTCGAGTATCACCCACTGTTCCAACCCGATGGAACCCTTGCCGACGCACAGGAAAATGACTACTACCTCGTGGCGTATTCACCACTTGCGAACGGAAGAGCCAGTGAAATTCCTGAAGTTGTCGATGTCGCACAAAATCATGCTGTGACGCCAGAGGCAGTGTGTATCGCGTGGCTCACGGACAAGGACAACGTTATTGTGATCCCAAAAGCGTCCAGTAAAGCTCACCTCAGGGCAAACCGTAATGCCACTACCCTGAAACTCAATTCTACAGAGAAATCCCAAATCGATGGCATCGAACGCGAAACCGAATTTTTCCCAGAGTAATCGACAAACGATTCCTGTGTTTCGATCGTAGCATTGTAACTAGATCATTCGATGAATCCGAACGTTCTGCTTTCTCTATTATAATGCCGAAAAGGCGATTGCGTGAAATCGGTGACCTACCCAAGCCATCGTAAGTGACGGAAACGCAGTACGTATTTCCATAATCGTTCCCAAAAGCGTATTATTTTAATTTCAAGTATTTATACAGTGGTCTCCCGACGGGCGTTTCTGAGCGGAGTAGGGAGTATGACCGGCGTACTCATCGCAGGATGTCTCAGTAACGATTCTACTATCACACCTGGAATAAATGCGAAGATAAACTGGCCACAACCACGAGCTGATAGCTCCAAGACTGCATACGTGCCAGATGCGAAAGCACCACGGAAAACCGTCCGTGAACGCTGGACCGTCGACGTGGGATCGGCCTCGGGGACGCCGGCAATCGTTGACGGGACGGTGTATCTGCCAACGATATCTGCATTCATGCACTCGATGCAGCCTCTGGGACCAAACAGTGGCGATTTTCCCCAACAGAATCACCATGGTTCACCTCACCCATCGTTCACGATGGCCTCGTGTACTGTACAATCGCGCACAAGGGAATGTACGCACTCGATGCAGCAACGGAGTCTGTATGGTGGTCACACACAGATAACCACCGCTATACAGCGTTCTCACTCGTTGCTGACGATTCTGTTTCTGATCCACATCTCATCGCAGGTACTAAGTCCGGAGTGCTGTGCCGATTCAATCTGAAGACAGGTAGGAAAATATGGCAGAGAGATCTTTTTGGGCCAATCTCTGCTTTCAGCTTCAAATCATCGTCACTCTACGTTGGCACGTCTGGTGGTGAGGTGTATACGTTTTATACGGCTGGACACAAGGGACTCACAGCCATCCGAGACTATGACACAAAGAAAAAATGGCGCGTTGATGGTCGGTATGATACCACAAAACCTGCTGGCGCTGGTGATACCATGTATGTCAGTAATGGGTCTGCCGTCCATGCGTTTGCTATGAAAGGAGGGTGCGGAATCGGCACGATACGGACGCGGGCCAAACGCTGGTCACATCCGACACCTGCCAAAGCATTAGAAGGACTTGCGGTTGCAGATGGAGCTCTCTTTGTCGCGTGTGCAGGTCACAACAACAATCCTACGCTCTATTGTCTGGAGTCTGCTGAATCTCCCTGATCCATCGGTTGGTATCGGATGGTCTATCACTCGCTGACAACCGATTGATCGACATGCATGTAGATGGTATTTCTGGAATAGCTCCTCCTCGATAACGGACGCCAACTATCCGAGACCACGGTGTTGATCGCCATCCAGAATTCCGTGAGTGGATACAGCCGACAATTTCACATCAGCCGTCAGGACTGTTGACGTTAGTCGGCGTGTTCGGGTTGGCCAACATCCATCGCCTCGCGTGCAGTCGAGACAGTGCGTCCGAGCAGTTCGACGAAGCTCTCGCGTCGTTTAACGAATAGGATTCCACCGAGAACCATATAGACGGCCGCATACGCATACAGAATGAAAATGCTGAGCTCCGTCTGAGCTGAGCCAGTGTAGGTTTGAATCACGTAGAACTCCGCGATGACTTGCGAGATGAACAGTCCGAATAGGGAGATCGCCTCCCGGGCACTGATTTCAAAGTTAGCGAGTAGAGCGAGTGCAAAGAAGCTCTGTCCGGCTGTGATCCAGATTTCGGCCGTCTGTTTCGAGTCGATTGGAAGTCCATCGACGTGGCCGGCTGCGATTGAGTAGACGACCGCAAGCGTGCCAATTAGGAGGGTCCACTGGTTGAGCTTCGATGAGATGAGTGCGTTGAACCCTGCCGTCGAGCGTGCCTTGTTCACGAGATACGCCACAACAACGAGTTCGGGACTCTCTGAGGCAAGGGGTGCGAGCCACTGAATCATGAAGAACTCGGGGATACCTAAGCCGATTCCAAGTTCTTCGAGTCCAGTAGCGAACGGATGTACTGCAATATAGATCGTAACGCCAGAGTAGATGAACAAAAAGAGGACGACTGCGATACGACCTAGCTTTTGATACTCCTGAAAGTACGCAGGGACACCAATTGCTTCTTCTACCTCCTCGACGTCACCTCGGATGATAATGGCGATGTAGAGTACGAAAAGTCCCACCAGAACAACGGTGTCAAAAATACCAATCGTGCCCCCTAATGGGACGAACAGAGCAAACACTGTCGCCGCAAGTAAGAATGCAATTTCGGTCGCAATATCACGATCAATGGTCACGACGTCTGTAAGGAATCCAGAACGATGATCGACTGCAGCGTCGTTCGTCGTTTTTGCTCGATAGATCGTGAAGAGGGCAATACCGGCCCACCCGATGCCAATGAGAATGCGGTTCGCTCCGGTCATGTTCGCAATTGCGAGACTTGCTGCATTGCTTGAACCGGACGCAATTCCCGCCTGCCACGCATAGTAAGCATCAACAGCGTACTCGGGAGCGACGGCTAGTACCGCAAGCACCGCGATGGCGAACGCCGTCGGAACGTCCTTTTCTGCGGTTTCAGCACCCCAAGCGAGCAAAAACGACGCACCGAGGATAGCAAGTCCACCGACGAATACTGCAACGGCAGGAGCGATATTTTTGGCTGGCTCTAGGTGGAGACCGTGCGTTATGAAAAGCACGAGAAACGGAAATGTCAAGAGTATCGCTGCTGCAACGGCGGCAATCGGGTGACGAAGACGCTCAAACATTGGTATGATATGGATGATGTGGTTTGTGTCTGATTCTCGAACGCACAGCTAACGTACCTGAACTGACCTTCCAATCAGCCGATCGTTCGTTGATTGCTCCCATTCTAACGTGATCCACGACGGCCCCGTTTATAACTCACAAGATAATGCTCTTCCTTTCGAATTCCATACCCTCAACCGGTGAGAAGTCACGATTACTTATTTAGCGGTTTATTCATGATTTGGCTATTATGGGCTCTGAAACAGCTGAATTCACCGAAAACAGCGATAGAGCGGTACTCTCACGATCGGTTTATAAACCATCGATAAAGTGACCTCCAATAGACCGGTATTCAATAAAGTATGGAAGTAATGATGCAATGATTATCTGATGAAAGGACCCAACGATAGGTATAACCGGATACTCAGACTGCGTAGCGATTATAGTATGTCGTTGATCTCAGGAACAACGCAAACTTCATGTCAGTTAGTGGCGTTCCTGCCACAACGTGACTCATTCTAACTCCACTGATAATTGACGTACACTCCCTCACATCACTCTGATCGGTTAGCCGTGGTCACTTATTTTCTAGCATCTCCACCTCTGCGCGAGGGGCGCTCTTCTTGACACTTTCGATCCCGCGCTTGACCCCTTGTTTTGATTGGTATCCTTCGCCACTATCGGCGATTATTTTGCCATTAGAGGCTACGAGACGCCAGCGCCACTCAGCTGCGTTGTCCTGGAACACTTCGAACGTTGGCTTTCGCGCATTCACAATACGCTATTTCTGATTCGAGCATTAATAACTGACTCAGTCCGATAAACAACTACATATATTTGATAAGAACTATTCTGAGATCATCTGTGTTGTTTGCTATGAGGTCACGACCCCGTGGAGAATTGGCTATATCGAATCATCCATCCATAATGGGCAACTCTGATGGGTGGGTGAACGGTATGACAGAGCTTGGGTATTACTCACTCTGGATTGCAAGACCGCGGCGACGCTCAGAGCGTTCTTCCAATGCGGTATCGCGAAGCGCTTTCTCTGCTGCTGTTGGACAGTGAATCGCTGGAACAGGCGCTGGACTTTCATCGCTATCTAAGGCGACGAAATTGAAAAATGAACTCGCTGTTTCATTTATTTCACCGTTTGACGGGCGTTCAGCGTGAACATCAACCTTGACGTCCATGCTCGTTCGACCAGTATCGAATACGTATCCCGTGATAACAACAACGTCACCGAGTTCAATTGGAGCAATGAAGTCAACGTGGTCCATCGCAGCCGTGACCACTTGCCGACGGGAATATCGCCGCGCAGCAATCGCCCCACAGATATCCATCCAGTGCAGAATGGCGCCGCCGAGGGCTCGTCCGAGATTGTTCGTGTGATTCGGCATCAATATCTCACTCATTTCGGTATAGGAATCCTGGAGTGTCGTCGACCCTTCCAAAGCGTGTTGATTTTGCATAGATAGTTCTTCGGAAACCAACTACTAAACACTATCACATTTGATCTAATGCAAATGAGGTTGTCTATCGTTGGTTATCTCTCTACAAAATTTTCGAGTCGACTAGTACGATGTGTATTTCGGAGTAAGGAGTGTACAGATACAACAATAATTCAACATTTGGAGAGGGATTGATGCTACTCAGCAGAGGTATCCTCTCGAACAGGTTCAGCCACAGTGATCCGACCAGCACTCGTCACTGTCACGCGGAATCCGCGATAGCAAAACTGCACTTGTCCGTCACAGTCGCGGGTGGATTCTCCGACCGAATGCCCGAAGAACAACTCCTCAAGCGCGAAGATGTCAACGACTTCGAACAATGGTGAGGTAGTGATGGTCGTGACTGAGGTGTCCTCGGCGTCGGCAACAGCTGCGGTAATCTCGGTCGAGAGATCACCCTCTTCATTGTGGTCGTACAAGCAGTGTGTAATGGACCGCCATTCTAACACCTCTGCGTCGTTGATTGAATGACAACTATTGACACACTCGTCAGTGGAAATGTTACTCATTATTGACCAATATGTATGTTGTCTGATATTGCTACGATGATGAGACGAAGACGCTATCAATATCGTGGCCAGTCTCATCTGCGTGATCGATCATCATCGCGTTTCGGTCTGTCACTATATCGTCCCGAACGGTCCAGTCACACTCTAAGCAGTAGCTTTTCACTGTACAATTCACGTTGGACGTACTGTCTTGACGCCTAAAAGTGTGACGTGATTATCTAGACGTATATCGAGGATTGAGTGACGAGAGGATCTCTGTTCCGTTCATCCTTCGACAGCAAGAGGAAATAAGCAGACTGGCTGCTTGTCTCCTTAACGGATCCGAAATTACTGTTATGAATACTGGTAGTTGCTCGAATACAGCGTTGATCAATCACTAAATCACCTCTCTGATAATACTATCACCATCGGTCGACGGCCTGTTTTTACGACCAAGAACAGACGACACAGGAGGTCTTTTGAAGATTCTTTCGATGCTTTCAACAGCGCAGTTTGTGTGTGGTGCGTATGCCCGGTGCTACTTTCCTCTGTGGTGACCGCGTCGCGCTCCGAACTATCGAAGATGAGGATATTGAACTGCTTCAACGAGCACGGAATGATCCAGCGCTTCGTCGTGGACTCCCGTTTCGATATCCACAGAATCGGGCGAGTGTCGAGACATTTATCGAGGAGACGATTGCAGACGACGATAACGACCGTCTATCGCTTCTCATCTGTGTCGATGGAGAACCAGTCGGATCAGTGAGCTTGTTCAATATCCTTCCACCGGCAAGCGGAACTCTTGCCTACTGGCTGCTCCCGGACTATCGGGGTGACGGTTACGCAACCGAGAGTGCAGGACTCATCGTGGACTATGCATTCAAAACGCTTGGACTGCATCGTATCCTTGCTTGGACAATTGATTATAACGAAGCATCACAGTCACTGCTCCGACGTCTTGATTTTTCTCACGAGGGGACCTACCGTGAGCACGTCTTTCGAAACGGAGACTTTCATGACACAGAGCATTATGGGCTCCTTGTCTCTGAATGGTCTGGATATGACAACATAGATTGATTGAATATTATATTAAGAATCTATCCTAATCCATCGTGCCCTGATTGATATGTCAATTCCCCATGGAGAATGGTTGAACGACGAGGGGGTCTTTCTATAGTTTACTCACCGATGGTCTGTGCTACATCTGACTAGAATCATCATCCAGCGAGAGATCCAAGGCACCAGTACATTCGGTCCTCACTAGCTTAGCGTTTGAATCCGAAAAGTCAGTATTTCGAGCTTCGATACTAGAAGAATAAATATCGGCACAGATACTCTACCGTGTTAGTGATAGCTATTAGCTATATTTTGAATTCTGCCTCTTTCATGATAAAATCGAATGGCCGCGTACATCGTTTCTGAGCGGAGAAGAATCACTGTTGTTTGGCATATATTTTTGGAGGACAACTAATTTGGAGATTCACAGATCTCGTATAAGCTTAGGAAAAAACGACCAAAACCGTCCTAACGGCTATTCCAACAGAAAATACGACGGTTACAGCTGTCGCTATCCACAGTATTCGCTTGCTTTCGATCCATCCGCCGTCAAAGGCCGTTCGCCCCTGAAATAGATTCACACCGATTCCTATGAGTAGCCAACCACCTCCACCAAGAACGTATATCGGCGAGGAAATTGTGAATTGGCGAAGAGGACGACATAAGACTCATTCCTAACAGCACGTGACTCGCTCCGATCAACATTGTAATGAGGCCATGGAGCTGCTGCAGTCCAATGAAATCACGAAAATTCCGGTCACTGATAGTGAAGATGTCGGAGACAGACAATCTATTTCGACTCATATATTTACCACATGTCTTCCTGTAAATATATTTTAGCCGTGGATAGATTGCCTTCCATGAGTAAGTAGCACGGAGTTTCGTACTGAACGTCAGTGTGATCAGCGTGTTCGTTCTCTCAATATCTCTCCCCAGCAGTCCGCCCAGATTTCTACATTTCGATAGCAATCCTCCGGCTCTCACAACATATTTAAAATTCCAACGACGCATTTCAATAACGTTGTCTATCCATCTACCTCTCGCTTCTGACAGAGTTCGGTATGGGTTGGTCCTGTTTGTCGCAACCAGTATCACCATCTCGTCCGTCATTAGTAGTCCTGAGACGACGATGGGCCACGCTGACTTCTGTACGCAGTCCGGTGTTATCTGTTTCGAATACGGACCATTCGGGATAATCAAGGCCGATAAGTGGGGACACGGTACTGCATACGCGATACTCACAGCGACGCTTGCCTACGCATTCGTCGATCCCGTTCGCGGCAACCGACACCGTCGGCTCACTCTCTCAGTCTGTTTTGCCATCGTATTCGGCATCTGTCTCGAATTCGCTCAATGGCCGATTCCGGATCGATCAATGAGTGAGCTCGATGCTATCGCAAACGCAATCGGCGCATTTTTGATGGCCATCCTCTGGTGGAAACTCCGGGCCGCTAAACCCGACAATGATGAAGCATTGAGTTGAATCTCACCGATAGCATGTTACTGATAGTCGGATGATCGGTTGATTCTTGTCTCGCAGCGTTACTGTTGTGAGGAACTATCTGACTGATCAACGAGTCGGCTACGGAGGGCTCCAATGATGCGACGACGAGCGAGAACGAGTTCATATCCACCCCAACCGAGACTGATGAGAATACCACAAGAGAGGAGGAAGAAAGCATCGGGACCCAACCAAATGGGCTGAATCCACGGAGCAACCTTGCTGTATCGATCAAGGGCCGCTGCGGGTATCTCTCCACCAGGGAGCTTCATGACGGTCGCTTCGAGCCTGTCAGTGAGCTGTGGATCGGCTATCTTCGATTCCACATCACTCCCATTCGTGAGTGCATAACTGCCCGAACTGTTGAGTTCTTGCATCGTCGGACTGGATGGTTCATGCCCGTGGACTGGTCGTTCTGCATCGTATGGAAGCCACGGAGCGCTGTACTCCCATACTACGTTTCCTTTCGGTGTGATTTCGAGAACTCGATGTTTGAGTGTATCTACAACGAGTGTGTTACCGTTTGGGAGCCGGTCAGCATCACGTGGCCACGAGAGCTGATCGACGCCAACCTCCCACGTCAGATTCCAATCACAGTTTGGTTTCATATCACCATCAAGTGGGTGGTCTGGATCTCCTCGATCACAGGCATATTCGACAACACGGTCATTCTCACTGTCAGCAACGAGTATCGTTGGGGTTCCGTTCGGTCCTTGCAGATACGCCGGATTATGTTGCTCATTAAGCACCGAATGATTGTCATCAGAACCTAACTGCATAACGACATCATTTGTCGATCTGTTCACAACTATGACTTGATCAAAGTTGCGCGGTGAGATCATATACAGCCCAGGAGAAACGATATCAACATCATTGACATGAGACCAATCGGATGCAGAATTGCCGTTATCGGTTGTATTCGGGTAGTGATCTCGAAAGAGCCATTCCCATTCAATTTCATCAGTCGTTCGATTGTAAACGAAGAGGCGGTCGTTGCTCGTGCTATTCTCAGTATTGCGCATGTTCGCTACGAGCAAATTACCGTCTTCAGTGAGGGTCACATCATGGGTGTCATGCAGCGGGAGTGTCTCGGACCACTTGACACGGCGCGTTTCCTGATCGACCCGAAGAACGCGCGTCTGACCGGGATGTGTGCCAACAATGAGTAAGTCACCGTCGGGAAGTGGATCCACGTCGTAGAACCACGATACGTCGAGTCGGTTTCCGTCAGCGGACCATTGGAGTGATCCGTTGGGTGCTATTGATAGTTGTCTCGCTGGTTTGTTTGGGTTCGACGATCCACCAATATTGTATCCCTGGATCGAAATAATAGTGGAATCTGCGGGTTCACGTTCGACCACTGTTGGCTGTACTGATGGTGGAGAGTAGTTCATGGCCATCGACACAGATGAGAGACAGAGAGTTAGGACCACTAAACCGAGACACAGACGAATGATACCACGACGGCCGACCGGAACCAAAGACCAGGATGACATCTAATACATCATTAGAGAATCACCACTAATCAGTTGTGATATCATCAGCAGAGCTTGTGAGGTAGTAAATCTGTGGCTGGGAAACTTGTACATACAAGTTTCTGAACGGCACACTGGTGGTAAAGAGGAGTTTGGCGCTGTTGCAGGTAATCAGCACAGTGCAGACGTTCATCTCACTTCTCGAAGGGAATCAGTCCATTGGCTTGGACGCCGAGAACGGGAACAGAAATGGGAGTGAATGATATCATCCCCACACATAATGCTGAGACGCTCTTTCTGGCACGGGCCATGAGAAAGACGCCTCCAAAATGGGGACTGACTAGTGAATATCAATTTGATGATATAACCCATATAGCAGTCCAACGGATCGTTTGGTGATTGAATTCTTCGAACGTACTGGGAGTGATCGACGGGTCGATACCGAAATGACACGGTGGCCGAAGATTTATGCTCGTTGCCAGTCCGAATTGGACAACGCCTTCCATGTCAGCAATCAAAATAAACAACCTGACCAAACGATACGGAGACGTAACTGCCGTAAGTAATCTATCACTGTCTGTTGGCTCTGGTGAGATATTCGGATTTCTCGGTCCCAACGGCGCTGGAAAATCAACAACGATCAATATGATGCTCGATTTTACGACGCCAACCAGTGGATCGGTGCACGTCTTCGGTCACGACGCTCACCGGAGATCCACCGATATTCGCCGTCGGGCCGGTCTTCTCCTCGAAGGGTACGGTGTATACCCACGGCTTACTGGCCGTGAACACGTTGAACACGCGATTGAAACGAAGAATGCAGACGACGATCCCGACGAGTTGCTCGCACGGATCGGAATGACCGACGTTGCTGACCGCCGCGCTGGCAGCTACTCGAAAGGGATGTGCCAGCGAATGGCCATCGCTGTTGCACTCGTCGGTTCACCAGAGCTGCTTGTCCTTGATGAACCATCGACTGGTCTCGATCCCAACGGTGCTCGACGACTCCGCGATCTCGTCATTGCTGAAGCTGAACGCGGTGCGACCGTCTTTTTCTCCAGTCACATCCTCGAACAAGTTGAAGCGGTTGCCGATCGTATAGCGATACTTTTAGACGGGAAGCTCACAGCGACTGGCAGCGTTGCAGATCTCAGAACGAATCTCGAACGGGGCACCACCATCGAACTCGATGTGATGGGCGTAACTGACGGACTACTTGATGGACTCCGGACGCTCGGCTGTGTGCATGATGTGGCAGTTCACAACGACACCGTCACGGTTGCGTGCGACAACACCGGAGAGGCAAAGCTCCGCGTATTGAACGTGGCGGCTAACACTGGGACCTTCCATGACTTCACAGTCCGAGAAACAGGGCTTGGTGACGTGTTCTCGCGCTACACGGAGGACCGACAGTGAGCCGTTGTGATGTGTTCCGACGAGATCTTCGGAGCGTCTATCGTTCACGGACTGGAACAGCAGTTGCGGCTATTCTCGCATTGAGCACAGTCATCGCAGTTGGGCTGTTCTCTCTTGCGAGTGATGCTCTTGCGGTTGCAGCCGTTGGCGGGCTTCTCACCGTTGCTGTCCTTCTCACCCTCGTGTTTATCGGAAGTCCTCGATCAATTGCGGGTGCTGTCATTGTGTTTACAGTGCTTGCTGTTGGCCTAACATTCGCCGTTGCAGATCCAGCCCCTTATACTCTCGATCGCCCGTCAATGCGATTTGCCGTCCTTAGCGTTGGGAGCGCGCTATCGTTTCTCATTCCGCTTGTCGGACTCATCGGGAGCTATGCCGCACTCGTCGGAGAACGCGAGACGGGTAGCGTCCGCTTTCTTCTTGGTCTCCCCAATTCCCGGTCGGATGCCTACATTGGGAAGTTTCTCAGTCGCGCGACAGTCGTGATTGTCCCACTCGTCACCGGACTTGTACTCACTGGCTTGATCGTCGAGCTAACATTCCAGAACGGCTCATTCCTCGGAACCCTTGGTCTTACAATCGTTTCTATCTTGTACGCGCTGTTGTTTGTCGGCATCGGACTCTCCGCGTCGGCGTATGCTGACAGCTCAAATCGTGCGGTTGCGATCGCTATTGCAGCCTTCGTTACGTTCCGTGTTGGATGGACTGCACTCCGATGGCTCGGCATCGAACACACGCCACACCGTGGTTCCTATCCAGAGTGGTTCTTTTGGTTTGGGCGAATCAATCCAATCAACGCCTACATCAAGCTCACGACATTGTTCGCGGAGTTCGAGTACGGTCACCCGCTCATCGTGACGTCTACGAATACGGCAAACACACTCGTGACGTCTCATGCGTTCGCGGCGCTTGTCCTCTGCGTATGGACTGCTCTCGCGCCGATTACTGGTCTGTTGTACTTCCGCGATCGTGATATTATCTGATCAAACGATCCACTCCATTCTCCAAAAGAAATCGCCACGCCGAGAGTGGTTCCATGATTATATGGTGTAGCATTATCCATTACGATAATAACGCTGTAATGACGAACTGGAGAGAGAGTCCCCATCTGACTACGACATAGTCATCAGATAATGTGACATATTTTTTAATTGTGGACAGAAAACTTATTATGTAGATATACAATCAAAGACTCAAGTTATGGGTATTAAGCGACAATTCACGCACTATCACATCTGTTATAGAAGGCACACATGTCGATAGAGAGTTATTACACTGTTGTTTTTCCAGAGGAATCACACGTAAAAACGTACGCGGAACGGGCAGCTACAGACAAAGCGGGGCTCGAATCTAACACGGCGATCGCAAGTCCACTAGCTGATCTGACGATGGTTGAAACAGGGGCGATGAAACCTAGAGCAGTAATCTCACGTGGGGGACGTTGATGAAAGTCACCAAGCGAACATCGATAGCGGAGGCACGACGAACGGCTCGACTCACGAAATACGAAATTCACGACGTATTGCGAAACAAACGACGGACGTGGGTACTCGAACAGCTCCAGCAGTCGCAAAAACCGATATCATTGCGGGAGTTGTCCGAACAGGTGGCGGCACTGGAAACTGGCGAGACGCCGCCCCCACGGAATATCAGAGAAAGCGTCTATAACTCCTTACACCAAACCCATTTGCCGAAGCTCGATGATTTAGGAATTGTTGAGTATCAGACCGACCGGAAGGTAGTTACGCAAGCCGATGGCTTCCGGCAGGTCACTCTCTATATGGAAGTCGTATCAGCCGATGATGTGACGTGGGCTACCTATTATCTAACGATTGGAGTTGTGGCGTTGGTGGTAACGACGCTCTCAAGCGTTGAGCTCCCGGTGTTCGCCGAGCTTTCTGTGACTCTCTGGGCAATGTTGTTTTTTGTTCTGTTCGTTCTCTCTGCATTGTATCAACGAGTCACACACAAGTCGGTCCATCTGGATCTGTTCCACTCCTTGAAGTAATAACCGCTATCTCAATCAAGTTCGTGTGTTCTGGACACTTTTCCAGAAACAATTTACAAAGCATCGAGATACAGTTCGTTAGTAGCAACCATGCTGTGTCCGATGGAGACAACATGCAAAAGAGCTTCGCCAGCCAATGCATAATGTACTTTACTCTACTCTCAAAATAGATAATACAACAGCGAACACAAAATCCCCAAAGCCAGCAGATAGAACAGCGCTACTAGTATATTTCGTTTTAGCGCCTTTGGCTTCATTCCAGGAAAAGTTAGAAAAGCGTGCTTCATTTTTCTCATTAAACTACCATACTGAGTCATGATACAATCCCATTCCCAAATTTTCTAACATTCATTTTATTTTGTCGTTGTAGACATAATTCCTGTATGCTCATAGTCGATTACTACTGGACATGGACTCTCCTATTATAGCTGTATACATAGGTATGCGCTCGTAGTGGAGACCTCAATCAGTGGTTAGTTCTATTTAACGAGGAGCGTAATCGTACGACGAGAGTGCCATTCGACTTCTTTGAGTCGATTGCAGTTCTGAATTTTCTCTCAGACTCACAGAAGCACTCAACTATCGATGGTGTATAAGTCAGTCGAATTGGTTGTTCTGGCTATGAAGATTGCGTACGTTCTCTCCCAGAACAAGGGAGGACTCCCGCACTACGCTGCGGAACTCGCGAATGCTGTTTCTCACCATGCTGACGTCACCGTGTTCAAACCGGCAGAAACGACTGCCGATGATATTTTCTCAGACGACATTGAGACGGTCGATGCATTTGGGACCATGAACATCTCTATCCCAGATATGTATACGCTCAATTTCGATATTGCAAACAACGTGCGAGGACTGTTTTCTTACCGCAACCTGAAACGCATCCAGGAGTTCGATCCAGACGTTATTCACGATCCGACTGACTTCTTTCCACAAGTCAAGTTTTTCACGAAAGTCCACAATTTAGATGATAATTATCCGTTCGTTGTGACGTATCACGAAGTTCCACCACCGGTGACCTCACTATCGAATCCCCTCGGAGCAGCTGAGGAACTCCTCAACGTCGCAATTCCAGACGCTCGTCTCGACCAAATCATCGTTCACAGCGATCAGCAGCAGACAGCATTCACTCGCCGACTCCGACGCCTTAGTGGTATTGACGTCATTCCACACGGCGTTTACGAATTCTTCACTAAGCACGACTATCAGCAGCATCCAGAAGAACCGCACACGCTCGTCTTTTTCGGGAACATATTCCCAGGAAAGGGTCTCGACGTGCTGGCCGAGGCAATCGAAATTGTGTCTCAAGAAATCCCCGGAGTGACGCTCCTCATTGCTGGTGACGGTCGACTCTCAGCAAAAACAAAACGAATTATCGAGGAGCAGAGTGAACACTTCGAAGTTCACAACTACTTCATCCCGAACGAGACCGTAGGCGAATTCTTCTCGCGGGCCGCACTCGTCGTATTACCGTACCAAGAAACAAACGGCGATGGAACAAAAGGGCACAGCGGTGCGCTTTCGACAGCTCACGCCTTCGGGAAGCCTGTCGTGGCCACTTCGATTGGTGACTTTCCGGCACAGGTCGGTGAAACTGGTTCTGGGCTCGTTGTCCCGCCGGACGACCCCGAATCGCTTGCAGACGCGATCATCGAACTTCTCGAAGATGACGAACGACGGGTCGAAATGGCTGCCAACAGCACACACCAAGCAGAGCGTCTGTCGTGGAAGAACATTGCCAAGCGCCATATTGAGGTTTATGAACGGGCTATCGACGAATTCCACACCACTCAAACGGTCGGCCAGTAGCACGTCAACAGTTCGTACAATCTCCAGAGAGCTGCTATCGTCCGTTGAATGCGTCAATAGTTGAGTAGTGGGGGATAGATCTTAGTGTATGCAATCGACGCTCTCGGAGGGAGCACAACCTCCACTGTCAGCTCTTTCGTCAACTGATGCTGTCAACAACGTTGTTATCTTCATTTCTGATGCGCTCCGATACGATTCGCTCCCGGAGAAGATAAGAGAGAAAGGTGTAACCGCAAAGGCGGTCGCTGCTAGCACCTTCACGGCGAACGCACTTCCCTCAATCACGAGCGGTCAGTATCCGGCAACGCACAAGGTCTGGCGCTTTCAAGAAGATCGTCTCGCATCCGAACCAGCCATCTTCAGCTCAGAAGAGTATGACATCGGATTCAATGCAGAGACGGTCTGGCTTATCGATGAATCTGCAAAGAAACCACCGTTGCGATGGAACCACCAGACTGAAGAACAGACGATTCGGGAGCTTGATCCTCCATTCGTTCATTTCATTCACGATGTTGGCCCGCACGCTCCCTATGGGTACGATAATACGGTGTGGGACTCGACAGAATCGTTCTTCAGCGCCTATCCAGAACCAGAGACCCTCCGAAAACTGTACGCCAAAGACTGTGAGAACTCGGCGGAACGGTTCCTCTCTGTACTCGAATACCTTCGGGAAGAGGGGCTGCTCGATGAGACGCTGGTAGTCTACACCTCCGATCACGGGCAGTGTCTCGGTGAGACGCATCACGGCGGACAGTTCGGCCACGTTGATCCGATGTGTCCCGAATTGGTGTACATTCCAATCACCTTCATCGGTGCTGGGCTTCCAGCGGGACAGGACTACGACGGTCTCCTCTCTAGCGTCGACATCGCTCCCACCGTACTCGCTGCGCAGGGCCGTCAAATCCCGCACGACATGGACGGGCAACAAGTCTGGACCGTTGGCCCATCTGCAGACAGGACTGCCAGATGTGATGTCTGGGCGCACAAGAACGTCGACATCGCTGGACGGACGATCACGTTGAACGCATACGCTGCAACGGGACTCTGGGATCAGTACGGCGGACAGGTACTCCAGCGTCGATCACGCCTCCAGCGGTCTGGATACGTCGCAGAGAAATTACTTCGGGGCACTCAGAGTCCAGTCTGGCGTCCCAACACGTCACTTGGTGCCATCCTCGGGCTGCTGTCCACGTACGGCCGAAACGAGATCACGTATGGTGCTCCTCGGATCTCGATGTCAGATGCACAATCCTCGTTCCCGAATCGATTCTCTGAAGCGATCGAACACGAAGCCACACCAGATAATGATGAATTAGCAGAAAAACTCGCTGATCTCGGATATCTCTCGTGATCCGAGTCACGACAGGATGTCGAGCACTACGACGATGACTGTGCAGCTGCAGATCAGGACAGAGAGTGCGATTGCTCCTTGCATCAGCACGACGTAACGAGCTAATATTTATACTCAACTCTTGTGCAGTACTACGACAATGAAGGATATCTCCGACTCTGTATCGTTTCGGAATCTTCCACGTGAGAGAGAACATAGGTACGTACGACACAGGCAACTCACAGAGCAGGATTTCGAGACGTCACGCTCAGAAAAGACACACCGTTCACCGAGACGTGAGCGTGTCTGAGTACCGAGAGCGTCGTGTGTTGAACTCACTAAAGAGATATCCGCTGTTCATCGAACAGAAAAGCGAGTGTTTGCTGACCACACAGATGCCATGAGCTATACGAAGATACTCCGGTCATCGATCGGAACGTTTGCCACGAGGATCGGGCTGTCAGTAGCGATCTTCCTCGGCGTGTTCTATCTCGCGGCAGCGACGGAGCCGTTGGTACTCGGAATCTATTCGTTGTTCGTCGCTGTCGTCCGAGTACTCGACCTCCTGACAAATCTCGGAATCGTCGAAGCGGCACAGAAACGAATCAGCGAAGGAACCGAACGAGCGGAGTTTTTCACTGCGGCACTGTTGGTTCGTCTCGGACTGTTCGCTCCCGTTGGTATCATCGTCATCATCTTCCATCAGCAGATCGCAGCGTACGTCGGTCGGGATTTGGTAGTGCCATTTTTGCTCGCGGGCGCATTTTGCTATCTCATTCGGAAGGCAATCGAAGCGGGATTGATCGGAAAAAAGAACGTTGCACAGGCTGGCTTGCTCCAGTTCGTATTCGCCGCTGGGCAGTTGATGTCGTGGATTGTCCTCGTATCGCTGGACTACGGACTGGTCGGTGTTCTCTCTGGATACGTCATCGGTCAACTGCTCGCCATTGGAGTGGGAGTAGTGTTGAATACGCTGCGATTGACACGTCCGACCAAACGTCACTTTCGGAGCCTCTTTCAGTTCGCAAAGTACGGCTGGGTTGGGGCTGTAACTACACAATCGTGGGTTTGGACCGATACACTCATCCTCGGATTGTTTGTTGTGCCCGCCTTCATTGGCGTCTACGAGCTTAGCTGGCAGATAACTGGCGTGCTCTTCTTGCTCGCCTCAGCGATCGGCTCAACCTTGTTCGCCAACGTCAGCGAACTCTCGGCTCAAGACGAAACCGAACAGATAACCGATCTGCTCGAACGCTCGCTCGTCTACACCGGTATTATGGCGATTCCAGGACTCGTTGGCGGTATCATCTTCGCCGAGTCACTGTTAGCCATCTTCGGAGAGGAGTATCGTATCGGAGCGACCGTCGTTGCTGTCCTTATTCTTGCGCGTGTGTTCCACAGCTACGAAATCGTCTTCGGTAAGGTAATCAACGCACTCGATCGGCCTGATCTGATGTTCAGATCGAACGTTGTCTTTATCCTTCTCAACATCGTCTTGAACGTTCTCGCTATTGCGACCGTGGGCTGGATTGGCGCTGCACTCGCCACGTCAGGGGCAATGATACTCAAGACGGGACTGACATACCGATACATCCGCTCGATACTCTCGTTTACCGTTCCAGTCACAGAAATCCTGTTAGAAGTGATTTCAGCGCTAATTATGGGGCTTTGTCTGTGGTTTCTCATTCCTGTCTCGCTCGCGTCCCTTCCTGTGCTCGAAATAGCGTTGCTCATCGGTTTGGGTGGAGCAATTTACGCCGTCTCACTACTCGTACTCGTCGAGAGGATTCGAATCGCAACAGCGCGTGTATTCCGGACCCTCCTCGTGAGTATCGATCGCTGAGAACAGGACTGTTCGTCGAATCATTCGCCAGCGACTTGGCCTGTTGAACGACCACCAATTGGTAGTTGATTGAGAACGCCACGGGCGAACGGACCGGGATCGTCGAGATGAATGTAATCGAAGTGTGGGTGGTCATAACACGAAGAGAGCACGTCCCATAGCGCCCGCCGGAATCGTGGCCGTTCGACGAGAGGATATTCGTCTCGAAGAACGCTCCAGAGATACTGCAGCTCACCGATCAGAAGGTGGTTTCCGGTTCCGACGTCGTAATCTGGATCGATGCGATCTGCGTTGTTGGTCGCCAGCAGCCAGTGGGCGTACGGAAAATCAGCCCCCGCGAGTACGTCCATCTCGAGCGACGCCCAGACGCGCGGATTGATCTCGGTGAACTTGTACTCGCCTGATTCGGGATCTCGGAGGAACTGGACCGAGGCGAGACCGTGCCAATCGAGATGTTCGAGCAACGTCCGCCCGAGTTCTTCGATGTGAGGATCACGCATTGTTTCACGAAAAACACTCGCACCGCCAGCGTACGTCGTTCCCCTTACTTGGCGCTTTTGGCACGTCAACACAGAATTGCCATCGTCACAGAGCCCTCTGAAGCCGTATTCAGTTCGCGTATCCCGAATGAATTCTTGCACGATTGGAATGTGGTCTGGGATATGACTGTCGCTTTTGTGCATCTCTGCTTGAATCGTTTCCAGATCCGGTTCGGTGTTCGGTGGGATGTACACCGGGTCCATTTTCCCCTCGCAGTCGCTCGGGGAGAGTGAGCTCACGTAGTCACTCGTAAGGATCGAGTACCGGGGCTTGACGATCAGTTCACGATCCCAGTCCTCGACATCCTCAAACGACCACGTTTCCGGAGTCGGTATGCCTGCTGCTCTGGCAGCGTCGGCCATTCGAAGACTATCGTGTACGATTCTAACGTTCTCGAACGAAGGCCAAAGAGGGACGACGTGTTCCTCGAATTCGGCTTGGTATTTCGAAAGTACGTAACTGTCCATCTCTCGATGTGGGATAATCGTGTGCACGTCCGTCCGCTCCGCAGCTGATAGTAGGCCGTCTTTGTACGCAATCAGATCGTCGTAGGGCGACGGAACAATGATCGTTTCATCGCAGTACCGAGACGCGAATGCTGGCCTGTCTCGGTGTTCTGAAATGGCGATGGTTCGAATATCGTGCTTGCCGAGCGACCGTACGCACGAAATACTGCTTCCAGAATCGTTGACCGGGAGGAGAATCGATTGATCGTCCGCTTTTTGTTCGGGCATGATGTGTGGTGATATTGTAACTATATAACTATGCAGTCGATACAGCTCACAACAATATTGGTTTCTGACGTTTCAACATGTGCAAGAGTGAATAAAGCATCGGACGAAACGGGCCTTCGTCCAAACGAATTGAGAGGCGTGGGAGCTCATTCGTGATCAACCTCGTGGAGAGACGGGATGGGATTATCGACTGGCATGGATGAAATAGACGCCGGATCGACGGGTCGTCGGCTCGCCAAGCTGTGTGAGCGAAAAACCTGACGTGGTGAGAAACGCCTCGATCTCCTCGGCTGTCGTATCGTATCGATCACATTTGTCCGGGTGGACTTCGAGGAAGATGGAGCGAACGCCATCGAGTACGCCACGCAACCCGCTCAAGACGGCTAATTCAGCCCCCTGTACATCGATTTTGACGATATCAGGCGGCGCGTACTCTGTTTTATCGACCAGCGTATCTCCTCGTCTCGTTTCAACTGTGGGGCCGGTTCCATCCGATGAGAGATAGTGATGACCAGCGCCCGCTTCCACGAACTCCGATGAAAGCGTACACGTCCCGTTCTCATTCGACAGAGCGAACGAAGCGATCTCCCAGCCCGTGAGCTCGTTCTGTTCGAGATTCATCCGGAGGCGGGAACGATTTGTCGACTCTGGTTCGAACCCGACGACACAGCCTGTGGTCAGCGCGCTTGCAATAAAACACGTGTATGTCCCCACAGACGCGCCGATGTCCCAGACCGTCTCGGCTCCACTCAGTTCAGAGAGGAGCGCCTCGATCACAGCTCGTTCGCCACCGAGATTCTTCGCCCGTCGGTATTCAGATCTCGTCGAGAGGTCGAACCGGACTGACTGTCCTGCGATCTCTGCATCCAACTCACCAATCGTCGCAACCCGAACCAGGCAGTATGCCGTATCGACCTTCCAATAGATCGCTCCGGCAATCGGGAGGACCCCATACCGGTCGGCGAGCCGAGAACCAACAGCAAGAAGTCGGTTTTTCATAGCAAGTGTTTTCGGCGGGTCGTTTCGAGCATGCACTCGTCGTTCACGGCTTGCCTCTGTTGTTGCTCACGGCTCATTCTCGGCCTCGACGCCGATCACACGAACCGTCTGTGATCGTGGTAACTCCGTTTTGACGCGCTGGCAGGCTTCATCGAGCGGTGCTGTTGCTCCCCCGCCGGCCGCTAACCGGTCGTTACCACCCGCACCACCACCAGCCTGTTCGACGATTTCGTTTGCGATCTCATCCGCACTGAACGTACCGACCAGTGGGTCGCCGACCGCGACAGCAAACGAGGCATCACCGCGGGCAACTACGAGGGTAATTGCGTCCTCATCCAGCGCACGTTTCGCGAACGCCCGAGCGTCGGGGAGTTCCCAGCGATCGAACGCAACACACAGGACGTTTGGCTCGCCGCCCGCTGTTAGCACATCGGTTTGGGAAGTCCACCATGCGTCGGCCCACCGTTCCCGAACGGCGTCACGTTCGCGGCGCAGGTCGCGGCGTTCCTCATCCAGTGCAGTGATCCGTTCGGGGAGTTTCGGTACCGTCGTATCAAGCTCTCTGGCTGCTTTCTTCGCGGCGTGTCGATCCTCCTGCTCGATAGTGTTCGTCGTGTTCGTCTCCCAATCACGGCTGACGGCGAGGCTTTCGCGGACCATTCGCTCGCGTCGCCGCCAGTAGACAGTCGTCCCAGCAAGCGCGACAATCGAGGCGAGGCCGATGAGTATTGTATTATTCATGGATTAGCTTTTTCAACGTCGGTCCCACAGAGGGATGAGTGATGAGCGGTGCGATGTACGGCGTGATAGTCGACAACCGGCCGTATCCGTCGAGTGACGCGCGGCCAGCCCGATGCGGCGGCGTAACGAAACTCGTGAGTGGATAGTCGAATCCACCGAACTGGGCTTTGAACCTGTGGACGCTCGAGCCACGACGAGATCGGCCGAAATCAACGACCGATCGACTGGCCACACAGGCCCGCTTGATCGCTTCGACGTAGAGCAGATGGTTCGGTCGGTGGTCCCAGTGAGTGCGTTTCGAGGCGGGCGTCCAGACGATCGTCGTATCATCCCACTCGAACAGGAACACACCGGCGATTGTGTCCTCATCGTGCTGAGCGAGTAAGATCGCAACAGACTCGCCGAACGCGTCCGCAAGCGAGGCAAAAAACTGCTTGGGAAACTGTGGACTCCCGAGCCGTTGCATCGTTTCGAGATAGAGTGGATAGAACGCGTCAACAGAGCCGTCGATCACGCTGACACCGTGATCGCGTGCAGTCCGCACACACCGGCGAACGTCCTTTTCGAAGACCGACTCCCAGAGCTCATCGAACGGTCGGTCGAGTGACAACCGAATTGACGAGCCGGTCGGGACACCACCATAGCCAGCCGCGTTGTACCCACACACTCCGCTCCAACCGGTGTCCTTGATAATACGCGTTTCATCTGCATCTTGCAGTGTTGAAAGCACCGCAACGTCCACAGCGTCGTCGATTAACGGAAAGCCGTACTCACAAAAGGGGTTGAGCACACTCTGTCCGAATCCTTCAGAGACGACGAATCCTGGCACAGCCGCGTGGACTGTTCCATCCTCATTATCAGTGTCGCCCTCGGTGAGGAGAACGTGTCGAGGTTCGTATTCGAATATCGTTTCGATGGTGTGTAGCCACTCTGCAGTGTGAAACACCGTTGCGTCCGGATGTGCCTCGACAAAGGTGTTCCACTCGGGGGTGTCTATGGGACACACCGCTTGTAGCGTGAGCGTGTTCGTCTCACTCATCGGCTGTCCTCGCTCTGGAAAACTGGTGACGGTGTGTCGTAAGATACGAGATCATTCTCGTTGGCGTACTCGCGGGCAACCGAGGCAGCCGTCGTGAACGTGAACGTATCGAGGAGTGTCTCTAGCTTCGATTTTAGCCGATTGATTCCGTGGAAGCTGACAAAGCGCTTGTGTGCCGTGACTGACGGGGTCTTCACAGCAGGGTTGAACTCCCACGGATGGAAGTAAATCGTTGCTGGAAGCCCGCGTGCGTTGAGCGTTCGTATTCCCCGTTGTAGCAGTTGCGTCGGAAGCAGCCGAGCATAAAATCCACCGGCGACCGGTAGTTTAAACCGGGGGTGGAACACAGCGAGCGGCAATTCGACGAGTGCGTGATCTGCTGGTCGATCCTCAAAGGGCGCAGTCGGGTCGATCGAATACGGTCGAACGGGTGCTCCAGTGACACCGTACATCGGTGTTCGAACGGGAAATACACTCGAATCGTACTGATACTCGCTCGCCTCGAGCACCGCAATGGCCCACTGTGTCCGCGGCGTCACCGAGAAGTTTGGGGCACGAAAGCCGACCGGCATCGTGCCGGTGGCGTCCTGGATCGCCGCGGTGCTGCGTTCTATCTCATGAGAAAACTGCTCACGGGTCAGTTCGAACAACGGCCGGTGTGTATGTCCGTGCGAGCCGATTTCGTGGCCATCGGCAGCGATTTGTGCAACCAGCTCAGGATGGTCACGAGCAACCTCACCAACAACAAAGAAGGTCGCCTTCACTCCTCGACGAGCGAGGAGATCGAGGACAATTTCCACTGATTCTTCGATACGCTCGGTGGGATCGGTCACCGCATCACGGAGAAGCGTCGCCGAGTACCAGTGTTCGAGGTCGAACGAGAGAACGTTTTCGACTGGTGATCTCATCGAATCTGTCCCCGCTGTATTTCGGTGTTCGAAAAGTAGGTGCTGAGTGCGTGGAGCACGATCGCGGTGAAACAGGCAAACGTCCCAACGAGCATGAGAAATGCAGCGGTAAGCGCGAGACCGACCGGGAAGGTTCCCGATTGGATGTAGTTAGTCGCTGTCCAATAGCCAAAGCCCAGTCCACCGAACGTGAGACCGAATCCCGGAACAGCAAGCGCTGTCAGCGGACGTTCGCGCTCGATTGTCTTTAGGATGTTCCGCACAAGGACAACACCGTGGGACAAGGGTGCTTGCGTGCTCGCGTTCGCTACGTCGTACTCGACCGCGACAGCGACTTCTTCGATAGCGTAGTTGCGGTGGTGGGCGTGATAGAGGATGTCTGTGCTTGCGTCCATCGAGTTTCCGATGCTCTTGTCTGTTGCGAGCGACTGGACCGCTTCTCGGTTGTACGCGCGAAACCCGCTCTGGGTGTCGCTCACTCGAGAGTCAGAACGGATGACCCCAAGACTCAGGTTAGTTAGAGCGTTAATCGTTTTGAGCCCCATCCGACGATATAAGGACGCGTTCGACGTGGCTCCATCGACAAACCGACTACCAATGACGAGATGTGCGCCGGTACGCTCTTGGGCAGCGACGAGCCGGGGAATATCGCTGGGGTCGTGCTGTCCATCGCCGTCGAGGACAACGAGGTGGCGAGTATCGAATCTGTATGCCGTCTCGAATGCTGTTTTGAGAGCCGCTCCGTATCCACGGTTCCGTCCGTGTTCGACGACAGTCACACCTGTTTCGTTCGCTAAGACGGCTGTGTTGTCCTCACTTCCGTCGTCGATAACGAGGACGTGATCAGCGTATTTACTGGCTCGCTGTGCGACATCGCCAATCGTGGCTGCTTCGTTGTACGCGGGAATTGCTACGAGTACGGTACAGACCGCCTCAGAGTGCTCTGGCTCAGTTGTCCCACCAGTGTTGTGGCCGTCCCCACGTTCGATTGTTGCGCCGTTTGTGAGGATTCCGTCTATGAGATTGGGACCCGAGCGTGCCGACGTGCTGCTATCGTCGATGCTGTCAGCAATCACTCTTATCTGTTCGTTTGTAGGAGCAACCTCTGTGTTTCCTTTATTCGGCCCTTCGGTCATCTTTGGTCATGGCTGTGAGCTAGATGTAATGAGTAGTAAATATCAACCAGTTCAGCGAATGGAATGACTTATTAAACCGTGAATTATTTCTCAGTCGAGAACTACTTCGCGAACAAACCAGATAATCCTGTCCTCGTCTCTCGAACTGACGAGGTATAGCTCGAAAATGACAATTTGCCGAATAACATGCTATCAGTGATGCTCACCATCCAAATGATAAAATAATAACTGTTGTATATCTTATATGTATACATATCATGCACATTAAGACACTCACACTCTCTGAATGGGACGATGCGCTTCCGACTACCGGCTATGGATGGGCTCACAGACCCGAGACGCTTCAGGTCCTCGATAACTACACAAGAGGCGAACTACGTCTCTATGGAGGATTCAAAGGAGAGCAGCTAATTGGCTTACTTCCCGCTGTTATTCGAAACGAGCTCTTCGCAAAGGCAGTCATCTCTCCACCGCCTGGATTCGGAATTCCACAGATGGGACCTATACTGATGCCGACGAGCCCCAAGCAACGCAAGCAAGAGATTGTAAACCGTAAATTCACCAGCGCGATACTCGATCATGTGGCTGCCCACGATCTGCTCACGCTCTTTGGGATGTCCTGTAGCACTAAGTACGCCGACCCGCGTCCTTATCTCTGGGCAGGATTCGATGTCGAGACGCGTTTTACCTACCAGCTCCCGCTCGATGCCATAACTCCCGAGCGTCTTTTGCAGTCGTTCAGTCGTGAAGCCAGACGGGGTATTCGGGATGCGGAGGATGCAGGAGTAACTGTTACAATCCAAGGAGTCGACGGTGCGCGAGACATCTACTCGGCTCACAAGGCCCGTCGAAACGAGCAGGGTGATAACTATCCGGTGTCGTGGGAGTATATTCGTGATCTTGTGGCGACGCTTGGAGATCGTATCCGGGTCTACGTCGCCGAAACGTCCGACGGAGAGTTTGCCAGTGGTATCACAGTGGTCTACTCGAACGACACAGGGTATTCCCTCCAGGGTGGGACACGCACTGACCGCCAGAGCGGGAGCGCTAACGAACTGTTGCACTGGCGTATCATCGAAGACATACTCACAGATCCAGCACTCGCTTCGATCGACCGGTACGATCTCGGAAACGCAAACATCGAGTCCCTTGCACACTACAAAAGCAAATACAGTGCTGAGCCGGTTCCACATTATCTCATAAAATCTGGAAGGTTGATGGACCTCGCACAGAAAGCATACGAACTAATTGCCTATTAGAATCACTAAAATAACATGTATTCGTTTGTTGGTTTACGTTCTGGCACTATGAGAGAGTCCGTTTTGCTGATCTTACTGGGTGCGCAATGAGGCGATAATCAGTAGTTCCACACACTCAATGACACAATAGCCAATTCTCTCGGGGAGAATTTCTTTCTGTGAATGAGCAACGAGCCGATGTCGATCAGAAGGCGAACGTTCTTAGCGATCGTGAGCGCGAGTAGCGCTGTGATCGCCGGCTCGTTTTTGCACCGACCAGACGACAAACGAGATCACACTGCGGAGCCGCTAATGACCATCGATCAAGTCTATCAAATCACAGAACAGTACTACATCGGACCGAAACAGGAACGCCCTCCAGCAAACGAAGCCGAAGGCACGATCTGGGAGGTGACTGACGCAAATCAGATAGGTGGAACCCAACGGACGCTCTCAGACGGCGAGCGTTGGGTCACGTTGAACATCGAACCTGACGCGCTCAATTCGTCGATACGACCGGGCGAGTACTATCTCACGCCCAACGACGGGATCGAGGGGATCCAGCGAGTGATCGACCGGACAGGGGGTAACGTTGTCATTCGTCTTGCACCAGGAACATACGCCGGTAGCGAACTCACGCTTGCCCACGGCGTTATGCTGCAGGGTTCAGGCTATAACGCGACCAAGATCAAGCTCAAAGACGGAGCAAATACCGACCTGATAACGACGCCAGATCCGCCAAAGCGCAACGTAATGGCATGCACTCTTCAGAACATCACGTTCGACGGGAATAAGAAGAACAACAGTGCTGGCAACGTCGTCTATGGTGCATTCTGGAACAGCCGATTCATCAATTGTGGGTTCCATTCCGCACCTGAGGCCGGATTTTGGCTAGCTGGTTCCGTGGCAAGCACTGACGACAACCACTTTACAGGCTGTCAGTTCACCACCAACGAAGGAGTGGGTCTTCGTGGCGGTGCGAATAAAGAATCACATCCCGCTGTCGGTGTTGTGCGTGTTGACACCAACTGGTTCGGACACAACGGCGGTCCGGCGATCGTCGCCCGTGGAAATTCGTGGAAGATCACCAACTCTAAACTCTATCATAACGCCAGCGAGCGGGGCGCATCGATTGAACTCGATCGATGCAGCTATGCGACCGTTAGCGGCTGTGATAGCTACCTGGGACGAACGGATCGAGATCACATCACGGTACGGGCGTCCAAAGGTGTGAACAGCGTCGGAAACCAGATCAAAAACAATGATTTTCGCGGAGAGTATCGATCAGCGGTACGATGTCTTGCCGACGCGGATGAGATCACAGCGCTCCAAGTTCATGGAAACACGATACAAAACAGTGCGAACGCAATCGGTGGGATCATCACGCGCACTGAGAACGGTGGATCGTTTGCTAACTGTTCGTTCAAAGACAACATTTTCACCAGCACGATGGCCGGTTCGAAGATTAATCTCTCTGCTGGATGGGTCAGTGTAGGAAATCTCAACGCCTAATAGTCTGGGACATCTTTATCTCTCGTCTCGCTGAACGAATCTTGACATTGCGAAGTGACATCAAGTTCGTTGCCAGCACGACAGCAACGAGATCACCGCGAGACGTAGTAGATCGTCACTTGTTCGTTGCTGTACACTACCTCAGCCGTCGAGAGAGTCTCCGTATAGAATGGTGTCTTTTGGACATCAATGTACTCGCTGTCGCTATTCAGCTTCCGCATCGGCTTCTTGCTCACGTAAACGTATGCACTATGGTTCAGTGACGTTCGTTTCAGCCAGATTGGCTCCAGCTCATCCGCAGGGACCACCTCGCTCACGAGCAACCCGTCTCTGCTTTTGATATGACTCCATTCGTTGTAAACCGCGGTAGGCTCGTCGTTTGCGTGGTTCGCTAACCATCTCGTGGCTTCGACCTCGCTTTGACTGTACACCGGCCAGCCGGCATCTTCGTCCATGTTGATGTTGTATGGAGGTACTTGCTGACCAGCGAGCGCGAAGATGGTGCCTGAGCTGAATAGAAACAGCACGGCGAGAAACACCGCAAAGAGACCGTCAATGGGGATTGCATCGATGCGCGATCGGAGATCACTCCGTGGAAGAAAGCCAGCGAGTTGTGAAACGATCGAGACCGCAGTTCGTGATCCAACGAGCGCAAAGGGCGAAACTACGAACAGAGCGATTTGGAGCGTCCGGTCGAACCCCATCCCGAACGTGAAGACGACCGACGCAACGAGGAATGCGAACACACCGGCTGAAAACAGGCTATACTCGACGGATCTGGCATCGTCAGAGCTAGTGACAGTCGAATACAACGCGCTGATCATTCCGACCCCGATGAGCCCCACCAGTGCGATATACAGGAACTTATAGAGAATCCAATATACCGACGTGAATCCTGTCGTTGCGTAGGCCGCGCCGCTTCGCTCGGTCGTCGGAAACGGCAATGACGCTACGATCTCGTAGCCGACTCCGACGACGCGATAAAAGTTCACTCCGGAGGCAGAGAATAGATACCAGACGATCCAGAATCCCCCGAGGAAAGCGATGAGACCCGGTCGAGAGATTCGACCGTCGATATCTGTCTGAGTCAGCACCTGCAGTCCGTGGCGAGCCACGACGGTACCGCCGAGAAACGCGGCGAATAACAAACTAACGCCGTAGTGTGAGAACGTGAGTCCGATGGCGAACGAGATACCGATGACCCATTGCTGTATGTCTGATAGTCCGTCATCGAGAAACACGACAAGCAGGAATACGGCGAACAGTCCCGCAACCAGTTGCTTGTCGGGCATATCTTTGAAAAAGCCGTAGTAGAACACGAGCGCAAACGGAGCTAGTGTAGCGATGGAGCGGTCCTCGAAGGTGCTCCGTACAATATACCAGACGCCGAGTGGTAGTAGCGATACGAGCAACGGATAGATGGCCTTGTAGACCCAGATGAGATCCAGTCCTGTAACCTTCGAATAGACGGCCGCCAACAGCGTGACCGTTGCAAGTGAGTTACTCGGGGATCGCCGCCCTGGATCCCAGTACTCATTGTTGAGGATGTCTGCTGCCGTGAAATACTCGAAATGAATATCGAAGCCCCACAGATGGCCCGAAACCAACGTCATCTGGAAGAGGACAGACGCCGACACCGCCCAGATTGCGTAGGGTGCCAAGGTAGACGACTCTTCCCACCACCAGAGTAGCAATGGTACGATCGAGAGCAAGCACAACAGCACGATGAGTAATCCATTAGATCCGCCGTCGGTGAGTATCGTGACGAGTACTGAATACACGGGCAACAGGCTCAGTCCTACGACGGCAACCCAATCGCGGCCCGATAGCGATAGCGACTGTAGCGGCGAGGTGGATCGACTGCTAGTGTAGCGAGCAGTGCTCAATCCAAGCACGAGCACCGACACAGCGGCTGTCAGGTGTCTCGACGTGAGCGGACGATCGAAGCCCAGCAGTGGCAGTGCAGCGTTGAGTATGAGCGAGAAGACAGTCACGATAGTCAAGCTGAGACCAACCGCGTAGATAGCGGTTCGACCGGAGGGCTGGTCATCAACCCTGAGCAGTGCAACGAGCAAATATCCCGGCACAGCCGTGAGAAGGATAACCCCAAAGACGGGACGCAAAACGAGACTTCCCGGTAGTTCGCCACCGAGAGCAATATTGGTCAAGAGATACGCGATCATCACGGCGAGTGACACCGATTTCGTCCAATTAAAAAGCCGATCCATATCGTATCGTCTGTTCATCTTTTGCCTCCTCTGTGATAATCAATGAGTGAATAAACCGATCAATGGACTCGTTGAACCGTGAAACTGAACGCTGCAGAGGCTACTGAGCGATGGTCGGGAACGCATCTGTTCTCTGAAACGGCCATCCGTCACAACACCGACAGTGATGATCGATTAATCGAGATACTCCCGGGACGTTAGATTGGTCTGCTGTGTCTGTCGCGTTCGGTGAGCGGGTTGCGTCGATTGGATGTGGTAGCTGATAGAGATTCGCGGTTGTATCGTCACGGACAGCGGTCAAGAGGACTGTATCATCTACTGAAACGAGAAGTTCTTTGTAGTCGTAGATGTGTCTCTTCGGGACGATTACGACACCGCAATGATCGCGGACGGGGACCGAATTACACCTGTCGGTGATGCCCATGGACAGTTCATCGTCGCAAAGCAAGGATGAGAGTGTTCCCCACTGGAGAGCAGCCAGCAGAAGTGTATCTAATAACTGCTAAAATCACTGGTGCATCCGGTGAGTACGCATTCCCAGCGTTTCATATCAGGTATTTATACAGTGACAGAGAAGAACTATATACACCCCAGAGTGTTTGTGGAGACTGTCTCATACAACAACAGATTAACCGTTCTCGTGTCTGCTCACGATTAATGACGATATTATTATGTTAAAATGATAATGGCGAGTTTATCGTCAATAGAAGAGAAGAGATGCCAACGTACTCCTCTTCTATTCAGCCAATCCACAGCGTCGAGATATTTCACTCCGGTAAAATCACAAGATTGACACCTGAATCCCATAGTATCCGATACCAAGCATCAACAAGTAGATCCCATTGATCGCATCTAGCTCATACACTAACCGATGATATTTGTCAGTTCTGTCGTATAGTAGATATACGACAACCAGCGCCAGAACCGCGAAGATCGGTAGCCAAGAGTAGAGTTGAAACACCATCCCGAAAATAAAGTAGGAGGCAGGAAGTCCCACAATGAGCAGCCGTCGGACGCGATCGCGTCCGAATTTGACGACGAAGTTCTCACTGTCTGATTTCTCGTCGTGTTCTGCGTCTTTGATATCTTTATACGAGACGTTAATTGTCATCACGAGTGTTATCAGTGTGAATATGAGTCCCGTGAACGGTGACGGCTGATCGACAACCGTCGCCGATCCAAGGAGGAAACAACAGCCTCCCAACAGACCAATCGAGAGCATTGCAGTGTACGCATTCGATTTCAATCGGATTGGTCGAATAGAATACGCTGCGAAGACGACGATGAATCCAAGCACACTGAAAAGAGCGTATGCATTGATCGCGAACGCAAACAATCCTCCGAAAACGGACAATGCGACTCCCGTAAGCAGTGTTATTCTATCTGGGATTTCGTTCTGTGTTGTTGCTCGGTTTTGGTTTGAATGTTTGTCCGTGTCCTTATCGTAGAGGTCGTTGATCAACCACTGACCCCAGTTAGCGAATGACACGGCGACGATTGCTGCACCCAGTAGGAAGGGGAGTTCTTGTGAAACACTTCCATCTTTCAACTCGAACAACATCCCGAACGCGATCATTCCCCAGTAGGCGAACGTACAGGGGACCATTCTCGAAATTCGCTTTGCGAGCAACGTGGTTGCTTGAGTTGAATTGATTACGAGAGCTAAAGCTCCGATCCCGACAGTACCTGCTAACAGTGTGAAGTTGGTGACTACAGCCATATTCAGATCTTTCACTCCCTATGTTGTATTTTACGGGTAACTTCTGCGCTGTGTGGTGACATCGTGAAACGTGGATGTACGGACGATACGAGTCTGCGTGCGTTTACAACCGTCATTTATGCGCATGTCACGTATTTATTTTTAATCCGATATGCTGAGTTAGTAGATGCGGTGGTACTTTTTAGCAATTATGTTTTTATTCTATCATTGCCTAATTGTTTTAATATCCAAATACATCCGTCTCAGAGGTGATCACACTATCATCAGTTATCAGCAATCACCGGAAATGCCGGTCGTACTGGATAAAACCGGGTTCAGTTCTACCGTGGGATCCAAATAGAGATAACCATCATCGCTTGTAATCGACTGGGATTCAGTGAGTCGAGCAGTGCTACTGACCTTGTGAATCAGTTCCCCGTTCTGTGACGAATTGACAGAGTGCAATAAGCCGATCTCGTTGGTGAGAGTCTGGTAGAGCAGCTAGTACATTCATAGCGTCGCTGGCGTTTGTTTTCATCCGCTGGCGAGCGAAGCCGATACTGCCATTCGATTCAAACCGCTCACAGACAGTGTCAATATCAGCACCAGAGGTTTCGGTCGGAGGCTTATCCAAAATGTCGTAGATTTTTTCCTCGTCAGCATGAACCACCATGAGCGTTCGTTTTCCTTCACGGATATCGTTGCCTATGCTATCTCTGCCGTTGCCCTGCTCAAGATCGAGCACATCGTCCCGGATTTGAAACGCCTGCCAGAGTCGACCGAGCCGCCGCTGATCGATTCCGATCGTCGTTCCACTGGCCAGCTGTGGTGCAGAAATGCAGAAATCGAGCAGCACACCGGTTTTCTTCCAGACCATCGTGAGATACTCCTCAACAGTACAGTTTCGCCGATTGGTAAAGTCGAAATCAAGCTGCTGGCCCTCTGTCATCGTCCGAACTGTCGCAACTGCTCGGGGAATGACTGCTTCGGGAAGCGATTCGAGCGCGTGGGCCAAGAGCATATCACCAATATTGATCGCATCACACTGGCCGAACTCCTCCCAGAACGCTGGTTCTCCACGACGTACTTGGTCGCCGTCTGCCAAGTCGTCGTGAACCAACGCGTAGGTGTGTATTAGCTCAATTCCCGCCGCGAGATCGAGTGCGAGATCTCGGTCGAGACCACAGAGTTCCGCAGCAGTGAGTGTGAGTCCGGGTCGGATACGCTTTCCTCCCGTTCGTATTTGATACATCAGTCGCTCACTGAACGAGGAGTCATCGACGATATCGTCGATACGGTCGTCGACCACCGGACGAATTTCGTTCTTGAGCCACTCGAACACGGCAGACGGCGTGACACTGCCGTTGGTAACGCTGGTGTCGGGGGTCGAATTTCTGAGGTCGATGTCATCAGATGGTCGTGACGGAACGTGATCGTGCATTGTATCTCCTCAATCGTTCGTCGTTGTCTTTTCTACGGGGTTGTTCTTCCCTGCAGGGAGATCTTCACCTACCGCTTGCGTCCAGAGTATCAGTAACGAAGGCAGAACGAGCACGCTGGCGATGAATGCGTACACAATCGACAGCGCAGTAATGACACCGAACTGTCGTAGTCCTGGAAGGAACGTGAACGCCAGCACACCGAAACCACTGGCGGTCGTGACTGCACTACTCAAAAGTGCCCCGCCAGTCCCTTCGACGGTTTTTGTGAGTGCCTCCCACGGGGTACTGTGCTGCGTCAGTTCGTGACTGTATCGTTCAGTGATGTGGATAGCGTAATCGATTCCGAGTCCGATCGAAATGCTCCCGATGACAGCAGTTGTGAAGCTGAATGGGATATCGAGTAGATACATCGTTCCAACGATCCAACTCACGCTGAGAAGGGTCGGAATTAATGTCAATCCACCGAGTGTCGCTCGTCTTCCCGATAATCGAAACGCAACCAGAAGCAAGAGGAAGACGAGACCAATGGTCAAGGCGAGACTCTCGGTCACCGTCGCCGTAACCCGCTCCATCAATTCTTTGTCTACGACTGGCCCGCCGGTCACGGTGACTGTGACACCATCGTGTTCTGCGGCCGTGGCAATTGTTTTCGTTTCCGAAGCAACATGGCTTGGTGCGTGTGTGCCACCGACTGAGATACTCATCCGGATAGCCTTGTATTCTCCATCGTCACGGTAAAGCAACTGGCTTGCTTGATCGGGTGCCGCTCCGAACAGCGAGTCGTAAACTGCAGTGATGTTCCGGTCGGGGACGCCATCGTTGTCGATGTCGGCTGCACGTAGAGTTTTGTTAACAGTTTTATTTCGGTGTGCAACTTGATGAGCCAGCGATAGTGGCGTGTGTACGGCAGGTTCTCCACCCGGTCCGACGTACGTTGTCTCCGATTGGGTGGCCTTCTCTCTAGTTTTGTTCAGTTGTTTGAGCGTCTTGGGTGTGGTCACTGCCCCCTCTATGAGGACGGTGGTCTGTTTCTCCGGTGACTGAAAGTTCGATTGGATGTAATGGAGGTTCTCTTTGACCGTGTAGTTCGAAGGTGCGAGCGAATCCGGAAGCGATTCAGTCCACTCTGGTGGATCATCAGCAATGAACTGCTCTTCGGAGAACGAACTGCCAACCTGTGTTCCCGCGTACGCACTTCCAGCACTCACCAGTACAATAGTAAGCAGCACAACGAGAGGTGCGCGGCGTGCAGCCCGGACACCGAGCATCAAGAGCCAATTCAGCCGACTCTTGTCCGTACCAATAGCGCGCTTTTCTCGGTCGAATCCGAACCGTTCGAGCAGACTATCCAGTTCGATCTTCAGTGCCGGAATGAATGCCCCGAAGATCACCAGCGCCGAGACGATCCCGACTGCGCTTACGATACCGAAATTTTGGACTGCTGGGAGGCTGCTTGTGACGTTTGTCAGGAATCCAATTGCAGTGGTCGCAGTCACCAGTGCCAATGCGACACCGACTTTGCTCACCGAATGACGCATGGCATCCCGAATACTCCGATTGTCCTCTGCTTGTTCCTCCCGGTACCGCATTACGACGTGAATACTGTAGTCGATCGAGAGTCCGATGAGAAGCACAGGGACTGCTATCATCATCTGATTGAACGTCATCCCTGCCCAGCCCATGAAACCGAATGTCCACAGCAGGACGAGGAAGATGCCGAAGAAGCCCAGCGTGATGTCCAAGAGATCGCGGTACGCAAAGAGGAGAGTGCCGAGAACAAACAACAATGTCAGTGGTCCAATAATAGCGAAGCTATCTGCCATCGAATTCGTCTCTTCGATCGTCATATATCCGTGGCCAAAGATAGCATGATCATGGGCGCTGTCCCGGGATTCAGCAAGATCACGCACAGCCACCTGCGCGTCGGTGGTGCGGTCCGTCAGCGTTGCACCACTCGTCGTATCCACCGCTGTACGTTGGTTGATCACCATCATTCGCGCGTCTGCGGTGTCCGTTCCCGGTTCGTAGTGTTTCGAGAGCAACTGGAGACCGACTTCTCCAAGCGGACTCGTCGTGTCTTCGCTGAAGAGATTGGTGACCAACCGATCGATTTCGGTGGCGTTCATCGATTCCAGCTGTTTGATCTGCTCGTCGATCGGAGGTGTCGAGGCTTCTTGGGATGATCTGGTTGCGTTTGCTGACTCAGGACGATCTGTGTCCGCTGTCTGTGTATGTCCGCGCGGAATTTTCCCCCTCTGACGGTCCGTCTGTTGGTCCTGAAGGACGGCAGCCTGCCCAACGATGCTTGCGACACTCGTGATCGGAGTTTCATCGACGAGGGTTCGGTTGACTGTCTGATTTTCTCGAAGCGACTGCTGGTAGCTGAGAGACCGAATAAGCGATGACTTCGAGAGAACATCTCCAGTCTCGTTCCGTGTGACGACGAGCACCTGCGTCGTCCGATTTCTATCACCGCCAAAGTGCTGTTGTACGTATCCATTCTTTTCGATCACTGTCGACTGTCCCTCGACAGACTCGAACGATGTTGACTCCTCGACGTGAACGCTCCCTGCACCGATGATGAGAGTCGCCACGAACAGCACAGTGATGACACTGCGGCTGTGATCAGTGATGAATCTGGCGAGTCGTTTACTCCAATCCATCTGTTCCTCCATTCGTACTCGTCTCTTTTTCGCTCCAGATCATATATTCCACATATTCCGAATATAGCTTATAATACATAAATGTGGTTTGGCGGATACTACCATGAGTCATTTTTATTTTGTTGAATATTTGTTAGTACGATCATTATCTCCAGTAGCGGCGGATGAAGAATCCGCCAAGAAGAGCGACCAGCGATACTATCGGAACGAGTACTTCCAGCACTACTACTCTGGACAACAATCCAGATTTAGTTTCATTTGGAGCAGTTGAGATATCCTTCGATTCGGCATACATCGTCAGTGCCAGCAATCCGCTCGTCTGTGTCAACACTGGATTCCGATACGTCGGCACGCCGCTTCCTAGTTTGAATGCGGCATGCGGTGTCCACGATCCGTCCGAACGCTGATGATCGAGGATGTAATCGACTCCTCGACGAACTGCCGGATGATCAGGTGACACTTCCGCTGCTAACAGCGCCTGCACCGCCCACGCCGTCTGTTCAACGGTCGAGGATCCCCAGCGATGATAGTCGGAGTCGTCCGGTGTCCAGTGTTCACCCCAACCGCCGTCGGAATTCTGTTTCTCGATGAGGGCCCGAGTGGCTTGCTGCACTTCAGGGCGACTCATATTCACACCAATTTCCTCGAATGCCAGAAGAACAGCCGATGTTCCGTACGCGTAGTCGCTGTACCACGCCGATCCCCACAGACCGTTTGGCTGGTTGTTCTCGATGAGATATTCGACAGCGTGGCGAACAGATTCGTTATTTTCGACCGTGTATCCGGCCTCACCGACTGCTGTGAGCGCGTGTGCCGAAACAGCGTGCGCTTCCGGATCGATGAACAATCCCTCGTACGCATCACGGCCAATCTCATCGATTGCCCGTTGGCGCTCACGGTCCGAGAGCGGCGCAAAGTCCGTCATGTACGCGCCCCAACTCCCATCGCTGTTTTGCACCGCGAAGAGAAACTGCACTGAGCGATTCGTGAGCCGGTCGTCGTAGACGTTGAGCGCATCGATTGCCAACGCTGTGTCGTCCCAATCACTGTACGTTGTTGGAACTAATCCCCAGCCGGCCCCGTGATGTGTTCTGAACAGTATTGCTGGTGCTGGATTCGATCCATTCGGAGCGGTGGTTCGAACATCAAGAAGCCATTGGGCGGCGCGACGGAGTGTCTCGTTGTCTTTCGACACCCCAGTTCGGTGGAGCGTCCGATGTGCGTCTGCCGTATCTGTGACCGACATGGCAAACGGCGGCAGTCGTCCGTTGTCGCGTTGCATTCGCTGGAGTGCGTCGAGTCCCTTCTCAACGGTTCGGTTTTCCGTGGTGTAGTTTTGTACCGCTAACGCGGTGAGTGCTCGGACGCCTCCTTGTGTCACTTCCCAGTTTCCGTCGTGCCCCTGCCGACCGAGAATGATCTGTTCTGCGAGTTTGCGCCGATCGTTAGCTGCCTCGGTCTCGTTGTTGTTGATCTCCGCCATGAAGATACTCGTCGTCATCGATCCGAGAACAGCGTAGGTGACGATGAAGCGCTTATCGGGGTCAAAGCCATCCTCGAACGCTGGAGTCATATTTGCGATGTTTTCTGCGCCGCCATTGACCGACTCGGTATCGAACAGCTCCGAGCGGTCGTACCGATCGCTCAGTTTGAGATAGTACAGTCGTGTGAGAAACGACGCATTCAGGAATGTCTCTCCTTCGAACGGGTGTAGCGTCATGTTCTCGTCCTCAATTTCGCGTTTGATGTCGGAGATAACCTCCTGATGCGCTCCAGAAAACGCTTGCCGGAGGAGGAGTAAGGCTGCGTAGTTTGCCGTCGTGTCGTTCCATCCACCGTTAGAAGAGCGTTGTGACAGCGCGTACGACAGTGCCTTTCGCTGGCTCTGCTCGGATCCGTTGATCAGTTCGAGCATGAGCGCGTAGTTGAGCGTGATTCGAACAGACCGCGGTGCCGTCTCATTTCGATACGAAAGATTAGCAAACCAATGGTCGTTGGATGCCTGACTCAGAAGGTGAGCTCGAGAGTCATTGACTGCTGTTTGAATCCGGTTCTCGCTCACGTTCATTCCTGCTGTCGTGCGGGTAGTGTCTTCAGAGCTATCCTCAGAAGACAGTACCGACGACTGCGTGACATCATCGGAACAGACGCCACAGCCGGCCGCACCCGCAATAACACTGGCTACCAACAGCGTAGCAACGAGGATGTGACCAACGCTGTTCACGTGTGGATCACCCCCGCACGATGGAAGGTTGTGCCCGCTAGCAGTCCAGCGAGTCCGAGAACAACTACTGCTAACTCCACATTCAGCAGTCGTGCACCACCGCCGAACGCGGCATCCAAGATGACCTGCATAGCGTGGTAGCTCGGGAGGACCGTCATCCACGTCGGCGGATCGCCCCGAATGAACGTGGGGTTCTGGAATACCGCGATGTCGAGCATGGGGACGAACAACATCACATAGAGTCCAGCGAGACGGTCGACCGTCTGGCCGACGGCCAGACCAACGAAACCGTACGTCACTGCAAGGACAATCACACCGAAGACGAACTGCCCGAGGTGATTCGGCCAGACGCTGAACAGCAGTACTCCCGTTCCAAACGCGGTAGCAACGACCGAAACCAAGAGCAACAAGCCAATACGGGACACAACGAGATTCGTCGAGCCAAATCCTGTGCGAACGAGCCGACGATCGGCATCTCGACTCCGAAACATTGTAAACAATCCGACGATACCGGTGATGAAAACACTCGCTGCTGCAGTCATCACGACCCCGTTTATCTGTCCCATGGGTCGCATCAGTTCCAGTGTCAACATCCCGACCGAGACGCGAACGGGAAGATCGACAGACGGTGTCATTTGACTTATCAGACCAACGTACATCACGGGTAGGTACACGAGGAGCACTAGGAAGAGGCGGTCACGGGCGTACTGACGGAATCGAAGGCCGAGTGCTGTTTGGATGCGGTCGATGTTCATGCTAGCCCCTCAACGCGCATTGTTTGTCTGAACACGAGTACTACGAGTGTTACAAGCACCCCGCCGTAGACGAGCCCCCCAACGACGTTTTCGACCGCAACAGCTCCGTCGAGGGCCGCAGATTCAAAGAGAGTCTGCGGGTAATGGAGCGGGAACAGTGTCTTGACAGCGATCGTATTTTTGAGCCCGACGCCGAGGAATCCGTCGATATCGGCGATAAACACGAGGACAAGTGATCCGGTCAACTCGTCTGGTACGACTGCGCCCACGAGCACACCGAGTAGTCCGTAGGTGATACCAGCAAGAGCCAACGAGACGAACGCAATGACGGGCGCATTCGGCGAAAGGGAGCGGTACAAGACCACAAAGCTCACTGTTGCAACAAGTAGTCCGAATCCAGCAACGGTCGCCAGACGCGTAGCAAGAAGCATACCGGGCGAAAATCCAGTCCGAACCAATCGCCGGTCGGCCTGCTGTGCACTAACGATTTGAAACAGTCCGAGGAGACCGGTGATGAACGCGGTGCTGAAGAGAGCGCCGAGCATCCGACCCTGATCCGCAGGCACAACCTCCATGAACGGTAGATCCGGCACAACTCCCATTGCACGCCCAAAACCTTCGATCATTACGATCGGGAGAGCGACGAGTAACGCGATGTTCACCCGTGCACGAAAGAACGCTCGACCGTGGGACCGGACGCCGGTAACGAACTTATTCGTCACGGTCATTCCTCCGGATGCCCCCGTCTTCGAGTTTGTACACACAGTCGAATCGATCTCGCTTTCGTAATAGATGTGAGACGATGGCGATTCCGGTCCCAGCTGTCTTTAGTTCGTCTGTCAGCTCCCAGAACGCGAGGTAGGTTTCCCAGTCGAATCCCGTGTACGGTTCATCGAGTAAGAGAATGTCCGGTTCGTGAACGAGTGAAATCCCGAGATTGGCTTTCTGACGGTTCCCTCCGCTCAGATCTTCGATGAGTGTATCCAAATCAGAGACGAAATCGAGTTTCTCGGCAAGCTCGTTCGTTTTGTTCTCGATCACACTGTCAGCAAGACCGTGTCCTGCGCCGAACAGTTCGAAGGTTTCGCGGATAGTGAGTCGTTCGTAGAGCCGGCTTGATTGTGGACACCAGCCAACGGTGCCATTTCTCTCGACAGTCCCGGAATCAGCAGCGGCAATACCAGCAAGTATCTTCAACAACGTCGATTTACCGCTTCCGTTTGCTCCTACAATTCCCGTGATCTCACGTCTACGAAGTTCGATGTCGATCCTTTCTAGTACGGTTGTTGCTGTCGTGAACGGGAATGCACCTCCGTACGACTTAGACAGACGACTGCCTCTGAGAACAATAGCAGTATCACCGTCTTCCGAACCTTCATCAAGAGCGTCTCCTGTCTCTTCGTCGTCGAAGGTAGTATCATTCGATTCGTCGGTGGTTCTGGGGCTCATCGTTCGCCTTTTTTAGCTCGTTCCCCTCGTTGTTCTGGATCGAACTGTTCGAGGAGTCGATCCAGCGCCGCGTCGAACGTCTCGTAACACTCATCAGCGTACTGTTGAATGAACATCGACGGGGATTCACTCACAACGAACGCAGGAATGTCGTTCTCGACGGCGTGGAGCAGCTCAACAGTCGTGCCACAGGAGGGAGACGGGAGATACGCCACCATCGCATCACACGATCTGAGGAGTTCGAGATCTCGTTCAACAATGTCCGAGATGACTGATTCCGGTGCGATCTCGGGGACTTTCTTTGGATCAGCGATGACTTCCTCGACAGAAGTCGCTGCGATGGCGTGACCAACGGCGTGGACGTACGGTTCGTCCGGTAACGCATCGATATTTCGAAGGATACTGGACACTCCATCAGTCTCGTCATCAAGTATCCCTTCTACTCGATCGAGTGCACCGGAGTACTGGTCAACCGGAGTGAATCCAGCATCGGAAAGCGACGCTCGATACGTTAATCGGTAGTCGACCACATCCGATATCTTGTGGAAATCGATCGGTCCGGCAACGAACACCCTACACATTGGATCTAATAGCCCTCGCAGATGTGTTTGCACTGTCAAACTGTATCGGCACGCCGAGCGTCTCGGACGCATCAGATGCTACGTCTCGGGCGACGAACGCGGCTCCAAGCGCGGTGGATTTCCCTTGACATACGTGAACCGGCGCGATTTCCGAGAGTTCGTCCCGCAGTCGACCCTGCATGTCGAACGGTTCTTCAATTCGGCTTAAGCGACCGCTGAGGACGATTCCATCAAGACCAGACCCCAGATGTTCGGAAAATGGCACCAGCGAGTAGACGTTGTGCAGTGTTGCACAGTAAACCAGTTCCAGCAGTTCCTCGGGTGGGATACCTTTCACGTCTTCGAACTCGTACCCTGATCGACAGAGGAGCCCCGATTTCATAAATGCATCATGCAGATCCTGTTCACCACGCTGGATCTGACGAAGACATTCGACATCACCCCATCCGTGAATGAGTCCGATCCAGTGAAACGCCCCACGGAGTGACCCTCTATCTACGTAGCTCGCCATTGCAGACGAGCTAACGTTTGCGGCGATGAATGTTCCCTCTTGAGCCTGTGGACTGATAATGTGGTTCTCAACGACCTCTTGGGCGTACCGGGCAGTTGCGAACTTGTCAGCCCCGGTGAGAGGTGAGTAATGACTGAAATATGGATGTATCGTATCCAAACCGTCGTGAATACCGGGAAAGACGGTCGTCGGTATACCCGACTGCTGAAGTTCGTCATATATGAGGGTTCCAGTGCCAAATTCGTGGCCGAGACCAAGCGTGTCGACGATTCCTCGATTCTCTGTCTGCGTGATATCAATAACGCTGTCGATATTGTCGCCGTAACTATATCCGTATGATACCATTTCGATATCGTTGAGATCGACGTGTTCCTGTAGTATTTCGAGATAAGACCAGTCGCAGTCTTCATCAGGCGAACGATCAACGGTGACAACCTCGCTTGACCCGTCTTCTGAGAGAAGACACGTCTTTACACCTGTCGTCGAATGGTCGATGCCTACGAACATCAATCCAATAATTACGGAACTCAGTAATATTACTTTCGCTACAAATCACTAAATAACTATTATCTAGAATTGTAATTAAATAGAATAAATAGATATTATGGTTTATCAGATAATAATTGATAACAATTCCGCGCACCGATAGCAGAGTAATGCAACGGTCTGATAAACTGCGATCGGAGCATTGATACGGCATCTTACGTTCGACACAACCACCGTTTACGTGCTGGGTGGAATATCATCCCAAACAAGACATAAAGCACTCTACAGTCCGGATAAGATCCCGAATAAGCATTCGCAGTTATGCTCGAACTGATTTTTCTTCGCTGATCACAGCGAGAAGTGGTCTTTGATGCTCTGGTAAGCCAGTCGGCTGACGATATGCGCTGGTCCACGTTTTGGTAGGTCCAGAACATTCGAAAGCGTTCCGGGGCGGTTACTCCCGGTCAAGGTTATCTCCCAACCAGTCTCCTCGGTGTAGCGCTCGACAGCCTCGTCTACTTCGTGGAAGATTTCTTCCTCATCTATTGTCCGAACTTCGTTATCGTGCATAAGAACAGTCCCGTCGACGATAACCGTCTCAACGTCTCGTCCTGTCGCCGTATTACTAATCAGCGAGTAGATGTTATTGAGTGGTCTGAAGTTCGGATTGTCGATATCGAGAATCACCATATCTGCTTTTTTATTAGGTTCGATTGATCCGGTCTGGTCTTCGATTGAAAGTGATTGAGCCCCTTCGAGAGTTAGCATCCGGACGAGCTCTCGAGAAGTGATCTGGTTCGCAGTCCACTCGTGGTTTGCCATCAATCTGGTCTGGCGTGCTTCGTTGAACAAGTCGTTGTTGTCGTGATAATAGTGATCATCGAGTCCGAGACCAACGGTCGCATCGTATTCACGCAACGTTGGTAACGGCATCCATTCGCACGTAGTATCGGGTGACCAGTACGCAAAGACCGATGGACAGTGGGCAATACTCGCATCCGCATCGACGATACGTCGGACATCGTCCTCGTCGGCGGTTCGAAAGTGGGCAGCCAACAGCTGGTCGTTTAAAAGGCCAACGTCGTCCAATAAACCGATGGAGTCTTCTCCCTTGTTGGCACGCGCATTCAGATTCGAGATACTGTCTTCAAGTAAGTGAGTGTGAACGACAACATCGTGGTTTTGAGCAGTTTCTGCCACTAGCTCCCACATCTCCCTCGTCAATGTCATATCGTCATGAGGGCATACTGTCGCTTGGATTCGTCCATTGTACGTTTCGTGGTACGTTTCGATAAATGCCTCAGCCCGGCTCAGCTGACGTGAAATCGATTCATCCCAAAATAAGTCGGAAATGAGAGGACCGGTTAATGCTCGGAGACCAAACTCACCCAGTATCGGAACGCCGAGTTCCGGTCGGATATCCATCGTGCAAACTGTGGTTATCCCATTGCGGATGAAGTTCAACGCAGCCAGTTTCACTCCCGCTTCCGCCAGATAATCAAGTTCATTCTTTGCCAATTTTTGGCAAAGTATGGTCATCTCGACCAGCAGTTCACTGTAGCTTAGATCACTGTAGATACCCCGAAGCGCACTTGATTCGAGATGGGCATGAGCGTTGATCAGCCCCGGCATTACTAACTTTCCCGTACCATCAATGACCCATTCCGCCTCAGTTGTCCGGTCGTCAGGTTCGGTGGATCGAATGGTATCTACTCGCCCATCGTTAATGACGATCGTCCCGGATTTATAGATCCTATATTTCTCGTCTATTGTAACAATAAGTGCGTCGTAGATGATGACGTCTATCATTTAGACCCTCCTACCGCCTTCCTGATCGTGATCTTCGTATACACTCGAATCAGATTCGTACGCAACCATCGTAGATTTCGACTTGTTTTTGTACACCAGCCCGCATTATACTTTTCATCTTTATCTGGATGCTATAATTTATTGATTAATTATATATTATAAATTATGACAATGCCGAGGTAGTTTTCTTGTGTTGAGGTGAATCTACGCTGCCTACTCTGGTTGCAATGAGGGAGAATCCTTCTATCAGTACCACACCTTGTATATTATACTCTTGATCCATTTAATGTTTCATCTCTCTATCGCACTCTATATAACTGTATATGGCAATACCAATACGAAAATGTTCAAACAGTTACTACTGTACAAGTGTAACAACCTGATCTCGGTATAAACGAATATGTATTTATACTTCATCATGAAACTCATGGCAGATTCCTATCACCAGAACGATCGTTCACTTACGTCTCTGTGTACCACTTTCAGCTCATTTATCACGACAATGCGATCGTAAACAGTGCTTCGACATTCGGGTCAGGGCTGCCATCCTCATGGTTTACGTCGTCTGCGATCTCCCGAACGGACACCTGCTGGTTTGAAACGTATGTGATTGCAGGGAGTAATTGAGTAAATTGGTGGTATCGGCCGGGTCTTTTTGCATAATTAGGAAAGGAACCGAAGTGGTTGTTCTGTCGTGAGGGAATTAAGTCTACGGATGGACTCCAACGGTACACCGGTCAGTCAGAGTAGACTCTCGAACAGTAATGAATGAACCAGAATACGAACCAGGTTATACAGCACTGCTCAACAGTCACGAGATGAAGTAGTCCTTTACCAACAATTGAGAAAGTACTTTTGCTAGGTTGGTAGTATTGATGAGCGAGCGTCTCTCTTCTACAACCACATGTTGAGATACACCGTCAACGCAATAATTATTAACATATTTTCGACGTCTTATATGCAGTTCACCGAATCGTCTGACGATTTTCTCGTTCGTCCATCTCGAAATCAATGTGTCTAGGTTATTGTAGATAATACCGGTGATGACCAACTCAACGAACGTTTTCGATAATAACACGCCGACATGGTTTAGTACGAGCGTTGTCGTAGAACAACAGCTGTGAAATATCAAGATATTTTGCTTAGCTCAGTCATCCACTGTGATATTTACGCTTGCCTCAGTCTGATGCCGACAAGATACCATCTCTGTCGACGAACACAAAGAATGACTGAGATGGTGGAGAGGATATTACAAGCAACTATTTCGATTTTCGATGATCCATCGGGGATATTGAGTACGCTGTTTGATTAGCACATTTGGATTATAACTGACTACCCACCTGATCAGTTCGACAATGAATGCGACGATCACAAAGTGTGGTGATCTGAGAGATCGATCAATGAGTGAGTTGTAGCAAATGACCTCATCCGTGTACTATCTATTTCCACTCTTATTCCATTATTACGATGTAATATAGTGGTTAATAATTATGTTCAAAATTCTCCATGGATTATACCGAAGAACCATGCCTTTCATCATTTATGGCACATTCAGCAACCACTATATGCGAAGACTTACTCATTCTCTAGATGGTCTCAGCATGGGTATATCTCATTGTTGCTGCGTTCTTTGAAACTGGCTGGGCAATAGGCCTCGAATACTCAGAGGGATTCACAAAGCTAATTCCTAGTGTTGCTACCATCGTGTCAATGGCGATCAGTGTGGTATTGCTAGCGAAAGCAGTACAATCGCTTCCGATTGGAACAGCGTACGCAGTTTGGACGGGGATTGGGGCAGCTGCTACCGCTGTCCTCGGTGTTGTTCTTTTCGACGAAACCTCTAGTATCGTTCGTTTCGGATTTATTGGACTTATTATTGCTGGTGTGGTTGGCTTAGAAGCCACAGGTCACTAGCCCAGAAAGTAACAGTATTCCACGGTAAGGCACTCATGCCCTGTAGTTCGATCCAAGCTCATCATTGAGCTGTATCCTGCTGTTTGAAATTGAGGGATCTTTCGATCTCCCCAAAGAGCTGTCGACAGCGAGATGGACGGACACAATGAGCGTCCGTACCTACATCCCGATCTCTTCGATTCCTTTGATCTTCGAAGCAGCACCCATACACTGCACAAAGGTATCTCAATGGCTCAGACGGATTTGAAGACAACACGACACGGTTCGTGCTGTGGACCTTTGAGAGAAGAGGATGTTTGACTACTGGACTGCGTTGACGAGGTCCTTGATCTCTTGAGCGCGACTATCGTCTGTGACAAAACGCGAAAACACCCATGACAACTGTTTTGCAATTGCGTCGTGACCGTTCTCGGTGAGTGCGTATTCGTTGGTTCGCTTATCGAGTTCGCTTTTCTCGACGAGGCCCATTTCGACGAGATCGTCGAGGTTGGGGTAGAGTCGACCGTGGTTGATCTCCGAGTCGTAGTACGCCTCGAGTTCGCGCTTGATCGCCAGTCCGTAGCGTGCCTCCTCTGCGAGAATGGCGAGAATACGCTGTTGGAATGCGGATAGTTCGGGTGCGATACCCAGTTCATCAGTGTCTGCCACTGTCGTCGACATACTATTCGTTGATGATAGTATCGCACTTAATACTCATTATCCATCACATGACCATTTGTCCCATCTTCTAAGTGGTAGAAAGGTGTGAATGCTACTATCATCAATGGCTGAGCTGGACGGTCAGGGAATATTGGATGATTCCCACCAGTTGTGCAGCTGAAATAGTCGCAGATTTAGCGCACCGACCATTCCTTTTTCAGCGAGCGTATCAGACTCTGGAGAGACCCAGAGACTCCTCGAAAACGACATTTTCCGGACAATATACGAGACACTTACCGTCACATCTGGTCAGACACTCACAGCTGTTGCTCAAGAGACAGAGTACTCACGAATGGCCATCGACCATCACGCACGTGTACTCGTGCAAGCGGAGGCTCTTACTTACGAAACTCAACAGGGAAGTCGCCAGTATGATCCAATAATCGACGACACACTAACTGCCGACGTACAGACAGTGATAGCCGTCGAAGAGCACGAAACAAAAGCTACCATTCTCAACGCCATATGTGAATCTACTAACATACAAACCACCACATCAGCGATCGCAGACAGACTCACATATGACACATCCACAATTAGACATCACCTCAATCGTCTTGAATCAGATGATCTCATCGAGCGTGCTCGTCATGGAGAAAAGACAACCATCTCACTCAGCGAAAACTACGCTGACATCATCAATCGGCTTATTGTTTACTGACCTACAGACAGTAACAACAGATTGGCTCCCGTACGGTTCGTACTAAGGACGAACCCTGTAGCTACCTCCAATCGTAACATCTTGAATAATGAGTGTAAACGACACGGGAAGGAGACGTGATAGTTAGAACGAAGAAGATTGCACTTATTTCTCCTCGATTTAACTCTATTTTATGGACACAGACGAACTCGTTGTCGTCTTAAAACGTGCAGGTTTTTCGCCGTATCAGGCCGATGCTTACGTAGCGTTGCTCGAACTTGGCGCAATCTCAGCCAGCGACCTCGCCGACGCGAGCGGTGTTCCTAAACCACGCATCTATGATGTCGTACGCGATCTCGAAGATCGAGGATATGTCGTGACCTACGAGCAGGACCGCTTGTACGCGAGGGCGAATGACCCAGCCGAAGCCCTCACTGGTCTACAAGCGCAAATCAACCAGTTCGAAAATGCCGTCGAAGAGATCCAAGCCCGATGGCACGAACCAAATCCCGCCGAGTACGACATAACACTTGTACAGCAATTTCAGAGCGTCTTCGATCGCGCCCGCTCAGACATCGAATCCGCCGAATGGCACATTCAACTTGCAGTTACACCCGATCAATTTTACGATCTACGGCCACTTCTTCAGCAAGCTCACGAACGCGGCGTCTACGTTCAGATTTCTCTCTACGCACATCGTGATGAGATCCTCCCAGTTGAGCCAACTAATCTCCAAGGAGTTTGTACAGAAGCACGCCATCGTGAGCTTCCGAGTGCATTCTTCCTCCTGACCGATCGAACGCGGGTATGTTATGCACCACACGTACATTCCCCACGCGAGTACGGAGTGCTCATTGATGACCGAGTCACAGCATACGTGTTTCATTGGTTTTTCCTGACCTGTCTCTGGGAAGTACACGATCCAATCTACACCGATCGGAGTGAAACACCTCCATTTACGTTCGTTGAAATACGTGAGTGCATCCGTTTTGTCGAGCCATTCTTATTAGACGAGGCAACAATCACAGCTCGAGTTGAAGGATACAACAGCCGTACTGGACGCGAACGCGATCTTTCGGGAGAAATTATCGGAGTTGATTATACTGGCTCTTCTTCCGACAACGGGCCTGCGACGATCGGTCAACTATCCGGAAAAGCATCAATTATTCTTGACACTGGTGAGGAGACCTACACCGTTGGTGGGAAGGGAGCTATCATCGAGAAGATCAGCGCCGACCGAATCACCGTTGAGACTATTGATGAATATTCAGATTCTACCAAACAGATCGACTTATCTAAGTGACGTTCGTGCTTGAGCCTGTTAAAAGACGTACAGATACTATGAACAGGAGATGTTAAATGTCACAAATATTCTTCGTTGCTTCGTGTCGATCTTCAGTCGTTCGTTGAAACGGCGTCCATGCCGGTGCCGTCGACGTTCGATTCAGTAAGATCGCCTTTGCGCCACGTCCCGCGCTGGAACCACAGCCAAGCGACTACTGCACCGACGATATTTGAAACAAAGAATGCAGCCCAGATTCCTTTCGGAGTAGACTGACCGAGAAACCAAACATCTGTTGGAAGGATATTCTGTGACGCAACCCACGCGATTGGGAGACGGATACCAGCGAGTGTGAAAATCGAGATCGTGGCAGCGACCATCGTTTCCCCCGCACCACGGAATCCACCGGTGAACGCGCGCATGATTCCGATGAATCCGAAAGAGAGGGAGACGAATCGTAGGAATGTCGTTCCTTCTCTAAGGACTGCTGGATCATTGGTAAACACGCTTACAATCGGCGATGGGAAGAGGTAGATGAAGACACCAGCGAGTGCAAGAATAACGAACAACCCCTTCGCAGCGATGTAATTCGCCTGTTCTGCCCGATCGTACTTTCCGGCACCGATATTCTGTCCAGTCATCGTTTCGACCCCACGCGCAACGGCAATCGCTGGCAAGAAGATAACCGAGAAAACGCGTGTTCCAATTCCAAAGGCTGCGACAACCGATGTCGAGAATAACCCAACAACGATCAAGAGAGCATTGATCGAGAGTGCGCGACCGGAGCCTTCGATGCTCGCTGGTACGCCAATCTGTAGAATTTTGCGCAGATACTGAAAGTCGGGTTTCATATCCGAAAGGTGAATCTGAATCCCACGGGCCCCAGATTCCATGATAACGAGCCCGACGACCATCGCGAGACTTCGAGAAAAGACGGTCGCAATGGCTGCCCCTTGGATACCGTACTCGGGGAACGCAATCGGACCGATCGTCCAGCCGTTGATGAGGAACGGATCAAGGATCACGTTGAGTACGACCGTCCCGAGCATGACGAGCATTGGTGTGATCGTATCACCGGCCCCACGCATCAACGAGATGAACACGAAGAATCCGAACATGAATGGTAATCCGAGCGCGACGACCTGCATGTAAGCTGTCGCTCCGGGGAGCACTGCTGGTGACGCTCCAAGAAAGGCGAGGAACGGTCTCACAAACGGGAAGCCGATAATCCCGAGGAGTGCCGATCCAAGGAACGCGAACGTAACCGTCTGTGAGGCGGCGTACTCTGCCTGATCAGTCTCACCAGCACCAGTGTGTTGAGCAACGAGAACACTACCAGCGACGGAGAGTCCCATTCCCAGCGAAATGAGGAGAAATACCATCGGAAAAGCAAATGAGATGGCCGCCAGCGCTTCTGTCGAGTACTGTCCGAGCCAGAACGTATCAGCAAGATTGTAGGCAGTTTGGAGTAAATTTGTAATAACGATGGGCAACGAGAGGAAGATTAGTGGCTTGACAATATCGCCGTCGGTGAGTTCGAGTTCCTCTTGACCTTTAAAAAAGCTCACGCAACCACCTCTGGTGTCCAGCCGAGTTGCAGTTCAAGATACGTTTCGATCATCTGCCGGGTTTCGTTTGGATCTTCGGCGAGGGCAACCTCACGAACGTGTCCACCATTGATTGAAGTGACAACAAAGCGTGCGACCATTTCTGGATCAGTATCGTCGAAATATCCTGCGTCGATACCATCACGAACTGCACTTGTAACGATAGCTTGCATCTTCTCGTCCATATCGTGGAGACGCTCTCGGTAGATCTCCTGATAGGGAGCTTGTGCCTTCAGTTCCATGAGAGCAATCGGAAAGTCGTCCTCACGGGTGCTGGCAGGAGTGAAAATCGTAGTTAAGAATGAAGCAAGGCGCTCGCGCGGATCGCTTGCATCGTGGGGCAACTGTTGTTCGAATTGATCGATTATGTGCTGAAGAAATGCGTTCAAGAGCTCCTTTTTCGTATCGAAATGATAATGAATAGCAGCTGTCGTCATTGATGACTCGTCCGCTATACACTGCATCGTCAAATCAGCATACCCGTGCTCGCAGAGTGCACGATAGGTGGCTGCTATTATTTCGTCTGCTGTCTCCGTGTTCATCGATTATCGGACTTACTAACTAATTAGTTAAAAGCATTGGGAAACAGTCGTCCACAGAGCAGATAATCATCTTCAGAAGTTCCAGAATCTCGAACGACGAACTATTAAAGATGTCCGATACAGCTATGGATTTTTGCTCACATAGAGGTACTAATTCGCCACTAGAAAATGATAACAGAACGTGACTCATTTGTAGACTATCGACCGCTCGATGGGGCAGTTGAAGTACGTACTTTATCGCTGTTGAATAAGTCTTCTCGAAATTGAGTTGAATCTTATGATCGGGTGTATATCATCGATGATTATGATGTAGTTCAGATTGGCAATCCTTCATTGTGCGTACCATAATCTACCGCATATCATTTGAGAACAGAGAGATGGTTAGATTTAGTGATTGATACGAAGTACTGGCTGTACGTCGTAGTTGACTCTAGCGTGAAAATGAGAAACCAGTAACGACGAGTGCAGCGTTCACTCGTTCTTCGATAATGCCTTGAGGACACTCGGTTCTTGATCTTTTAATTGCTGTAGATCGATCTCGAACTCATAAATCCTGATCCAGCGTGAGCCACGAGGATCATCTCGGTGGAGTCAACAGTGCGTGGTATCGACTAATAATATAATACTCATCTACAACAAATAAATTTATCATTTTTTGTTAATCTATTTTGCATATCAGCCATCTACTGTGATAGTTTCGGATTGCTACCTATCTCATTTGTAACCACACGACGGTTGTATTCTAATACACGATCAGATCATAAGTATTTCACAGAATGGAGCACTACAGGAACGTACATTTGCGCTACCGAATCTGTCATCGAGAGTCATGACATTTGTACAATTGTCACGGTTTAATCAACACGGCTCGGTCACATCGGTGGCTCGTATCATCCCGAGGCATACTTATCCAGCAACTTCGCGTATTCGGAAGTCTCTTGGCTCCATCAGCAACGATGATAAACGTTGGTCGTTAGTATCGATCTCCAACAACGATAAATCAAAATCGGAGTGTGAATACATTTATTTAATGTCATTGCGTCGTACGCTACGCGCGCAACTATTTGAGCCATTTCATGTGCACTATTTTTGTACATATCCATACATGAATTGCTGAATTTGAGGTGGAGTTTATATTTGCTAATGATGGATGGTTATCACATATGTCTAATACATCATCTAAATATACTCGAAGACATATGAGAAGCGGTTGATTAGAGCGTTATAGGGCGTATAAACGACTGGTCGCATCATTGGCCTTCGTCTGTTGGTTACTCCTTCCTGACTAATATCGTGGTATTTTTGAAATCTATATGTATATTGATCTATTCATGATTAATCTACGGTACTTTGTGATCCCCATGGTGATCTGTGATATTACAGGAGCAAGAATGATTCTGACACAAACAACAGAGATGAATCAGCGATGATTTTTGATGAACAGTACATGTTGGTATACGATGGCAGTTTGGTAGATAGTTGCTACAACAACTAAGGATCGCCGGTGGTGAGCGCTGGTCGGTTATTCGAAGGCCCGCTCTTCAATCCCCATACACGATCGACAGACCGTTCGATCACCGCGAGTCTGAACCTGCGATACAGGATATTTCTGTCTGCAGTCGTCACAGGTACATACTTTCTCCATACTAGTATGTTCAATCCGGCAGTCACTTATGTCTGTCCACAAACTGTCGTGTAGTTCCCGAGGAGTCCTCAATTCGGACCCGTTGACTGAGAGGAAGGCAGCGGGCTGTAGTTGTTTTACAAACTATTGGACTGCACGTGTCTCTACCAACTGAAATGGATCGGCATTCCCGACTATATTTAATTTGTCAATTCTACATTTTATCGCTAGAAATTCAATGTCACCGTTGGACATTCCAAAAGAAATCCATCTATATCATATTCACATTATGTTTACTCGTCTGACTGTATCGCATCAGTTTATATTGCTGTTTTATTATTGAAGCCTGAAGTTCTCATATTAATCTAGTATTGGTGCTTGAATCACATTCTATTGGTATATCGCTACAAAATCCACTATCTACACTATTTCTGCATTCGATAGGTATTATCATAGATATGATTTCTTCTGATGTATATAACCGATGTTTACTAACTGTCGCTCAACGTAATGAGCCAATCAACAGGAGAATGCTCACCGCCATAGTGTCTTTTATAATTCAGAACCAGAAAGCGATTGGATGGGGGTTACCCACGGACCAAGGATACTGCTCACTCGACGACGGACACAGAGGATAGAACACGAGACCACTGACACCCTGACCGCCGTCAGCGGAGAAAAAGTAGATTGAGATGATAGATGTTGTGACAAACCCATCCAATCGTACGATGGGTACTGCAATTTCGCGTAGTGGGTTTGCGATTACTTTCGGGCGCGTTTGATGAGACGTTTGAGATCTAGATGTCCTGCCCCATGATAGGTTTCACCACCGGGCGCACTGCTTGCTGTCTCTCTGATGAGCATTTCGATCTCCTCGACACTGGCAGTAGGTCGAAGCGAGCGGATAAGTGCAACTGCTCCAGTGACTTGCGGAGCAGCCATCGAGGTGCCCGCTTTCCAGCCATAGCCCGCAACTGTATTTCCACTCGCGTCAGTCTTGTAGATGGTCGAGTAGACAAGGTCTCGCTCTGCTCCTTCAACACCACCGTTGAGTGCTTCGAGGTCAGCGTTCCCGCCAGCAGCGCTGACATCAACCGCATTCCCGTAGTTCGTATAGAACGCAGGCTCAGTCGTTGGCTCCTCCAGTCGATTTCCTGTGAGCCACTTCTCTTCATTGTCGCTGTGCTTGCCGCCCCAACCACAGCCGATTGGACCTGTTGCGGAAACGCCGAAAATGCCCTTGACTTCAGTTGGGAGACTCAGCATATTTTCTTTGCTCATGTTGACTGAGTCGTTTCCTGCGGAGTTCACAAAGACCATACCTTTCGCGCGGACGTACTCAGTCAGCCGGCGATAAACCTCTTTGATTTCTAGTAGTTCGGGATGTTTCTCGATGTCGTAGTTTATGTACCCAACGCTGAAGTTCGCAACATCACACCCTTTATCTGCCGCTGCAGCGAGCGCTGCGACCGTGTCTCCAGTCGTAGCCCCCTCTTCTTCGACCCCGGAGAACACACGATGCGCGACAATCTCGGTTTCGGGTGCAGTGCCAAGAACTCCACCATCGGGACCATTGTTACTATTCGTTGCAGCGATCGTTCCAGCGACGTGCGTACCATGATCACCAGCCCCATTCGGCCGCCAATCGTACTGATCCGTGGTGAAATTCTCTGAAAGCTCATCATTGACAACATCAGCGAGGTCGGGATGAGCGTCATAAACGCCGGTATCAACAACCGCTACACGGGATCCTGCCCCTTTCGTCGTATCGTGAATAAAAGTGCCACCACCAGGCTTATCAGTTAGATCGCCAACATTTTGGATGCGTTTGTCCCACTGATACTCGCTATTTTTTGGTGGACCATCGTGGTTGTGATTTCGATCACCTTCATCGACTGACGGTCCGCTGCGTTCGACCACTGGGCCTGCATCGTCTTGATACACCGTCAGATCCGGTGTGGTCGCTGCTGCGTCGCCGACCGAACTTGCATCGCCACGAGCCGCTAGCAGATCGATTTGGGAGATATCGTGAATGATTTCGATATCACTCGGCACGTCGGTGCGTGATACCTCTCGCAGATCGATGAGGAACCGTGTATTCTCATTTGGAGTTCCTGTTGCGATGTTTGTACCCACGAGACCAGTTCCAAGAGCTACACCCGTCAATTGGAGGAATTTTCGTCTGTTATGGTTTGCCATTCCCACTGTCAAGATGGATAACATTGTAATAAATCTTGTCGTATTTAATGGCAGTATTATTAAACATAAATGAGAAGAACAGATATGTCGTTGTCACTTTCCCATCGAGAGACGGACGGTCTATATTTGACTGTCGTTGTCGAGTTACGATACGACGAGCACAATGAAGTACTCAAAATCTACTCTGTCCAGACAATGTATTGATAAATGTCTATGCGAACAGAGTGGTTCTGTTCTCGGTTCTCAACGTCGCTGTACACGGTTGCTACACTACTAACATTGATCCGTCCTGTACCGACGGACGTGGTTTATGCCGATGGTTTCAGTGCTGCTTTAGAGGTCGCGTGCCTGGACAGTTTTGCGGTTATTGTCAGAGGCACGTCGAGCCGCATCTTCGATGAGGTTGTGGACTTCCTCATCGAGAGCGTCATAAAAGTCAGCTGAGACGTTGGCGTCGGTTGAATCTCTAACTCCAGCTTTGACAATAAGATCTGCCATAGACGCATTTCTCCCGTCACTATGGCTTAAAGCTATTGATTTCGTTGCCTGGTGGTTCGATCACAATCGATAATCGAATGATCATTCGTGTACGTTATCAAGTACAGTACACAATATCAGTGAAGTATGACTATTTGATGTGCTGAATCGGTTCACAAAGCAACGGACGTGGGATTCGTGTCGCGCTCATGTATGATAGAGCTCATCCTTTCGCCGGTTGCTGTGTATCCGCCGAACTCAACTCAGCACGAGATAACCGCCGAACAGCAACAGTATCAAGAACAATCCAACAAGGACGATCAACACGAACATCGGAATCTTCTCGTAAAACCGTTGAGGGCGGTTTTCTTCGATAACGACGACGTTTGTGGCTTCAATCGAGCAGTAGTTCTTTGGCGCATGGAACCCGACGTCGCCAGTGATCGCGACCTTCATTCCTTCTTCGAGATCAGTCGTGACAGACGACCGTCGCTGTTCGAAGATTACACAGTGGAGGGGCGTATTCCGATGAACGATGTCGAAGTGAACGTGATTTTCCTTGATAAAGTAATTGGAGACCACTCCAACCACATAGTCGTACCGATGGAGGGAACTGGTCTCGTCAACCGCGGCTTCAATCTCATCAGCGAGCGTATCTGAGAACGTGACCTGTTCACTATCGAGCGTGTTTTGTAACGATGCAAGCTCTCCAGTTGCTTGGTTCTCTGTCTGAGATTCGACACCCATTGATTCCAAATATAATATCTATGTGTAAAAACCCATTGGGGACGTACCACCAGAAATCGAATTCATATCTTCACCGATTCGCTCACGGCTAGTACAAGCAGTACCCAAGGCGTACTCGGCGAGATGGAACAAATGCTCATATGATGGTTGAGTAGTATTACATAAGTCACTGTCATCAGTCGGTAGTATGTCGACGACAGTAGCAGACCTCGATGAACCGAGCGTTGTTCCCGAACTGACCGCATTCCAACTTCGAATCCTCACTATCCTCTCCGAAGAGGCGCGCTACGGACTGGCGATCAAGCGCGAACTCGAGGCGTACTACGACTCGGAGGTCAACCACGGTCGACTCTACCCCAACCTCGACGATCTCGTCGAAATGGGACTCGTCGAGAAAAGCGAACTCGATAAGCGAACCAACGAATACGCACTCACCGAGAACGGTCACGATGCCATCGTCACCCAACTCTCGTGGGTGTTCTCACAGTTCGTCACCGATGACAGCCGCGCTCAAGAGATCAAGGACCTCGTCAACGCAGTCCAGTAGTCAAACATCCTCTTCTCTCAAAGGTCCATCATAGGACACGACGCCAGTGTGTTCGTCGTGTTCGTGGGTTCTACGCGCGTGAGCTGTCAAGACGGTACTTCACAATAAATGAGATTGATGATAATGATATGACTATTTTGTATTAGCTAGTGATGATTGAGTAGTGCTTACAAATACAGTCGATTCGAATGGTAGTGTACGACAATACTGAGTACGAGCAGATCGAATAAGAGACATGGAATCAGAAACATTGATTCTAGCCAGTGGACTGATTCCCAGTTCAAGCACGATCTGTGAGCACGTAGCACGATCACATGAGCGATGGTACGATAACCACGACGGTCTCATCAATCGGTTCGACGCACTCGAAGAATTTGAGCGAGGAGACAGGCAGCCGAAATTCACACGAACACGTCACTGTGAAAACGCCAGCAAAGGCAGATGGAGCTCCGAAAAAACATCTAATCGAGAACAAACCGAAGTCAACACCTGACAGTTCACTACCACTATGACGCGCTACGGCTATGCGGTCGAGAACGTCACCCTCCGGAAAGAAGGTATTCGAACGAATCGAGGGATGCAGAAAGCTACGTTCGAAGAGCGTGGACTCGACTACGCCGGAAAGCTCACAGAACAAAACTGTCGTGATCTCAAGCGCATCATTGTGTGGAACCACAATCATGATATCTACTACTATCGGATTACCTCCGATCTCATCCCGTGGTTTGATCAGTACGAACTCGACGATTTGCCAAATACTGAGATAATCAAACATCACCTCGCAGAAGTCGGGAGGTTCGCGTGCAAGCACGATATCCGTCTCACATTCCATCCGAGCCACTTTGTGAAACTAGCAAGTCCCGATGAATCTGTCGTCGAGCGGTCGGTGACGGATTTAGAGAATCACGGTACGATATTCGATGTGATGGGACTCTCACAGACACCGTACAACGCGATCGACATCCACATCGGCGCGCACTACGGCGACAAAGAAGCAACCGGCAGGCGTTTTTGTAAACATTTCGAGCAACTCTCACCAGCAGTGCAGAAACGATTGACAGTCGAGAACGACGACACTGAATCACTCTGGAGTGTTCCAGAGCTGATCGACGCGGTGTATGATCGTATTGGAATCCCGATCACATACGATGATCTCCATCATCAGTTCACGAGCCGGCGACTGACGCGCTGCGAAGCGCTCAGACGCGCGACTAAAACGTGGGAGACGACACCAATCATCCACTACAGCGAATCTCGACGCCTGCACAGGGCTGATTCCTCGATCCGACCCCAAAGCCACAGCGACTACATCACAGGACCAATCCGTACCTACGGAACGGATGCCGACGTAATGATCGAAGCAAAACAAAAGGAGCTGGCGGTACTCCGCTATCGTGACGCCAATTCATCGACAGGATCGAATTAAATATTAACGAACCGATATTTGAGAGGTCTACTCAATCAGCGTCAATCTGTCTCAGTTGGCTATTCTGACAACCAGCTGTAGTAGTCGTGACTCTCTGCGAGTCGTCGCTGAACTGCGTCAACATCGCCGGGTGTGATCTGTTCGAAGAACTCTCGGTCACTCTGTCGAAGACGTGCAATTTTTTCAGCAGAATTCGCAGAATCGTCTGTCTCGATACAGTGAGACGTGTCGATTCTGTGCTCGTCGCCAAAACACTGTCTGAATATGTACTTTGCTCGGTTTGCGTGAACACACGAACTAACGAGATAGATATCTTCAACAGTACCATCAATAGAATCGACGATTCGGCGGGTGAAGTATCCGTTTCCTTTTGTGTCTTGCGCGTTGTCGTCCAAGCGTATCTTTTTCGGGGGGATCCCACGTTCAGTGGCATAGTCTCGCATCGCTTACACTCCGCTCTTTGAACATCGGGATTTGTCCGTCCTCCTGTGAATATTAGATATGGCGCATCTGTACTTCGGTACACTTCGATACTTGTATCCACACGCTGTTGAAGATGCAGATGAAGGGAATCAGATCGAAGACGTTGTCCAAGCGTAACGACAACCATGAACAGTACTGAACCTCATAACACAAGTAGACGTGGATAGGTTACCCACTGTGAGCGGATTTCGAACTGGTGTTCGCTGTCTATTCGACGATACGCCATCATCTCCCATCCGATAATTTTTAAATTTGGGCTGATATTGTAATTTGATGAATTGGGCGTTTGTCCGATACTTGCACGTGAAAATGGTCGTGTTGCTCTTTCTGATAAGTGTGTCTGGTCTCGCGGCAGCGATAGCTACTGGGTTCATCGTCTGTCTTGCGGGACTCTCGCTGCTTTTACTCGTCCCAAATCCGTCCCAGCTACTCAGGGCACCCGTTATTGTCATAAGCGTTGGTATCGCAACTAGCGGCGTCATTGGGGTGGTGCTCTGGAGTGAGCGAAACGCAACAGAGCACGCTATTGCGACTGTTAATGCTCGACCCATGAAAGATGAATATCCCCAGACACGTGCGCTCGTCCAGTCGCTCGCCCAGCAAGCCGACGTACCGATGCCTACTCTCTTTGTCGCTCAGACACAGACGCCATTATCAATGACAACTGGGGTTCGTCCGAGCAGTGCTCAAGTTATCGTGAGTGAAGCCCTTCTGAATTCACTTCCTGATGAGGAGCTTGAGGCTGTTTTTGCTCACGAACTCGCCCATATCAAAAACCGCGATGTTGCTGTGATGACCGTCGCAGCTCTTCCGTTCGGTGCTGCTCAGCGAGTCCTCGAACTGCTGTTCGGACCGACCACCGGTGTAAAACACGGTGAACCGAGTCGTGCGAGTTACGCCGATCACCTCGTGGCACTTGGTCTCTTCTTCGTTTTTCCGGTCTGGATATTCGCACACTTGCTGACGGCATCATTCTCACGAACACGTGAGTTCACCGCTGATCGAGGAGCCGTCGCCATCACTGGTAATCCAGCTGCGCTTGCAGTTGCCCTTGAGCGCATTGATATGGCGCTTGCTGACCGTCCGTCGTCCGATCTCAGACGTATAGAGATTGCTGCTTTCGCTATCATCGAACCACCTTTCTCGACTCCGCAGGGACTGCTTCCTATCCGATCTCTACTACGGCGTGCGTTCGCTACGCATCCACCGACAGCTGAGCGTATTGAGCGTATTCAAGCACTGCGAACCCAATGCGATTGATACTAGCTACGAACCCACTGGAAGAGTACCTCACAGATCTGCCTCTTCAAAAGTGTCATATATTCATTGATTAGTACGACCTTGATCAACCGACTCCGGTGCGCGAACGGGAGAGTAGCAGTTACCGCTAGAGGTTTAATACAGATTCGACCGTTTTTGCCAGTATTGTAAATGAGTACAACCGATCCACCAGTAAATACATCGTCAAGTGTAGACGATCGAGAACAATCCGTAACTCCACTCGAACTGTTTTTCGATCTCGTGTTCGTGTTTGCGTTCACGCAGGTGACGGGCTTTCTCATCCATCATCTCACGTGGACTGGACTCGCACAGAGCGCCGCATTGTTGGGCGTGTTGTGGTGGGCGTGGGTTTGTTACTCGTGGTTGACAGGTGTTGTCAACGCAGAGGAGGTAATGTCCGCTCGGCTCGTGGTGCTGGCTGCGATGGCAGCAATGCTCATCGTCGCACTTGCCGTTCCCGACGCCTTCGGTGATGATGCAGTACTGTTCGGCATCGCGTACTTCATCGTCAGATTCCTACACATCGTTCTCTACATCGTCGTCGCACCGGCAGAAACACAAACCGCGGTCCGTCGCATTGCACCGGGATTCCTCGGTGGACCTGCACTCCTCGTCCTTGCTGGGTTCTTCGATGGATCAGTTCAGGCTATCCTGTGGATCCTCGCTATTGTCATCGATTACGGCATCGTGTTTATCCGTGGGGTTGAGGGCTTTCACGTTCACGTCGAACACTTCGTTGAGCGCCACCGCCTCATCATGATCATCGCTCTCGGCGAGTCGCTCATCGCGATTGGTATCGGGGCAGGGGGAATTCCACTGACTCTGACAGTTATCGGAGCTGCGCTGCTCGGTATTATTCTCGTGATCGCGTTGTGGTGGCTCTATTTCGATTACATTGTTCTTGCTGCCGAGAACCGCCTCAGCAAGGAGATTGGCACTGCTCGGGCCGTCATGGCCAGAGACTCGTACAGCTACATTCATCTACTGATCGTTGGGAGCATCATCTTTGTCGCGGTGGGGATTGAACAAACCATTGCTCACGTTGGCGAGCCGCTTGCGCTGATTCCAGCCATTGCATTTTGTGGTGGATGTGGCCTGTACTTGCTTGGTCACACCGCGTTCCGATTCCGCGACCATCGAACAGTCAGTTATCTCCGACTCGGCGTTGGTATCGTGGCTGTTGTACTGATACCAGTAGCCCTCCAGATACCAGCGCTCGCGGCACTGGCACTGCTTACCGCCTTACTCGTAGGACTCACAGTGTACGAGACGCTCTGGTCCGAACACCGGAATCGACTACGGAGCACAAAGTAGAATCAGGTCAGTAATTGATCGAGTCGGACTTACTGACACTTCTCGTGATGTCACCGTTCTCCATCGTGTACAGTGTCTCCCGGCGCTGGCGCACTGTCTATTCACTGGCGTCAACAGTTAGTTGTTCAGTTGGTTCAGTCTCTATTGCTTCTTGACACACGATAATGTCGTGAGAGGGGAGCCGTGGGTCGTATCGACGGAGAGCAGTTCGATACTGTTTGGTCGTCCACGCTGCTGCGCGCGCAGTCGGTCGGCTTTCGAATCGAAGCCCTGTGGTCGGAACGGGCTGCGATCCAGTACGTCCACAGATGAGATAGAACGCTCCATCTTCGTTCGAAAGTGCCTCAATCTGTTCGCGGAGGTCAACAAGCGTCGTTTCAATCATTCGTGCCGCTCTGAACCCGCTGTTGGCAGGATATTTTCAGTTCGTTCCATTGTTAGATGTCTCCGTTGATAACCTCCGCAACCCGCTGTCGATCGAACATCCGCTCGGATTCGGGAATCTCGGGATACGGTCCCTTGACGTACGTTGGCCACTCACCGAACTGCTCCGGATAGAGTTGTTTTGTGCTCATCTCCAACTGGAAGAGGTTCAGGATCGGTCCCTGATATCGCGCCCTCAATGGATGGACACGGTCGTTCTGAACCGCGGTGATCTCGGATGCAACCGGAGCTGCTCCGAGCGTCTCACGAATATCCTGCATGTTCGAATTGGGGTGGATACCACCGAGGAACAGTATCACGTCCGGATCAGCTTCGAGCGGGGCTTCGAAGTCGACTACAGCCCCAGCTCTATCGTGCAATCGAACGCGTCCTGTGGACCAAGCGGACGCGTGTGTGCCGTCAGGACCCCCGGTATATTCAGCATGTACGCATCGACATCTCGTTCGAGATCAGCCGCAGTGATCATCACCACTGTCGGCCGTTCCCTGTCTGGCGGGAGGTAACTCTCGATCGAGTCGAGAATTCCTGCACGAATCTCTGCAAGTGCTTCGTATCGTGCTTCTTCTCGGAAGACTGCCGCGACCTTTTCGAACATTTCCCACAGTCCATAGTACTGATAGTCATCCACCCCTGCGGGTGGCTCTGCGTGCCGCTCGCTGTAGTTGTTCCCGAATCACAGGCCAACGTTTTCGCTGATCTCCTCGATATCGTCCATCCAGTTTTCGAGCGAGAACACGCTCGCTGGATCAGTGAGATGGACATCACTGTCTAACTCGTAGAGTTTCTCTTTGCTCGTCTCCCACGAGGGGTAGAGCCCTGTCCAGTCGAGCGAGACACCCTCAAGACGGGGCGTGAACTGATTCCAGAGCGCGTGATAGTAGTCGGGGGCGTGCATTGCGGTCACGTCGTTCCCACGACCCAGTGCGAAGGCCATCCCGGCCAAATGAGTCAGTCGGGTGAATATGCGCTCGGGAACAGCGTCAAACGTAACCGGACCCATCGGTGCCATCGTTACCGAATAGGAGTCGTCTGCTGCGGCTGTCTTCTCATTCGGGGCTGTATCGGTTGTTTGAGTGTCTGTAGTAGTCGATTCAGGTGCGGAGCTTGATTCATTACCACCAAGACAGCCCGCCAGAAGTCCACTTCCGACAACGACGCCACTGTACTTCAGGTAATCGCGCCGTGTTGATGTCTCGTATGCAACGCTGAGATGGAATAATTGGAACCGAGGTACCGACACAAGAGGGCTGTACCGAGTACAGCGGCGTCACCGACCGATTCAGGTACAGGATGGACAATACCTGCTGTGAGGTGATCTTTCCGTGATTTTACACATCCGTCTCCCAGACTCATCCCTCGTTCTTATGACAGACGAAGGCCCTCTGTGGGTGCTTTTTCTGCATCGATATCAAGCAGCGTCTCACTGGTCCAACGAACAACGATACAGCAGAAGACCAGTGAGTACTAACCGAGCACGGTCGGCGTTCACTCGCCAGCGTAGGTGGTAAAAATCTCCTCAACAGAAGCCTCTCGGAGTGAAAACGTCTCGATTGTTGTGCCAGCCTCCTCGATGGCCCGCAGAATCCTCCGTCGGTTATCCATTCGGAGGGTACTGACAACGAGTGTCTCGTTGTCTCTCTCGACATCAACGACACCATCGACGGACTCGACGGCTGTGGTCGCGTCGTCCGGAACGCCAGTCGTCTCGATGATGAGTTCGTCAGGAATGCCAGCCTCCGTCCGAAGGTCCGAGACCGCTCCTTCGGCAACTAACTGTCCTCCGTTGAGGATCCCAACTCGGTCACAGACAAGCGCGACCTGTCCGAGAACGTGACTGGAGAAGAAAACGGTCGTCCCCTGTTCATTCACGTTGTACACGATTTCTCTGACTTTCTTCGCGCCGTTCGGATCGAGACCAGTAAAGGGTTCGTCGAGAATCAATAGCTCGGGATCGCCGACCAGCGCCATCGCCAACGCAAGCCGCTGTTGCATCCCATGCGAGTACTTTTCCGTCCGCTGATCACCCGCTTCGGTGAGTCCAACTTGGGAGAGCAGTGTCTTCGGGTCGTCAGCAGCACCCTTCGCGTCGATCGCGTAGTCGAGGTGAGCCTCGCCAGTCAGTCGGTCGTACAGACTGAATCGGTCGGGAAGAATTCCGATTCGGTTGTGAAGCGCTCGCACGTCAGCCTGTGGATCGGAACCGAGCACCTTCACCTCACCGTGGGACGGTTTGATATAGTCCATCAACAGAGCGATTGTTGTGGATTTTCCCGCGCCATTCGGACCGAGGAAGCCGAAGATTTCCCCCGCTCGAACGGTGAGATCGAGACTATCAACGGCTGTTACGTCGCCATACACCTTCGTCAGAGCAGTCGTTTTGATAGCAGGCATTGTTATGAGAGATCAGCCGTTCGAAATACGTGAAAGCCAAGCGCACTCGGGATGATGATCCAGAGTCCGAGAATCACGAGCCCAAATTCCTCTGTCAGGTAGAACGGAGCTGGGTCGGTAAAAACGAGGTCGTAGACGAGTGCATTCGTCGTAATACTCGCCTGAAACTGACCGAGAACGTTGAAATATCCGCTCGCGCCGTTGCCGACTCCGAGCACCCGATTTGTTATTAAATAAAACGCTGTGATCGGGCTGAGTCGTTCAAACAGAAAGAGCCACTCCGATGCAGGCGGAGTGAAAATGTTCAGCGTCTCTCCCGTTACGAGCGAATACATCCAGTTACGGATCCTATACCACGACAGCAAGAAGACGAGGAAATAGCCGAACGTCCCCGCCGCTGCCCGGGTCGGTCGTGAGACGGCCGCTGAAATGCCAGTGGCAATGCTCACGTTCACGAGCGTGTACAGCAACGAGAGACCGAGAAAGCTGGCGAAACCGATCAGAGAGAAGAGACCAATACGGACGATCCCGGTGGCACCAGCAACGAGAAAGGCGGCGATCAATGGAACTCCAAGAGCTACGGACTGGCCGAGAATCTTGCCAATAAGTATATCAGATCGGGTCTGTGGAAACCCAACAGCAAATTTGATGCTGCCCGATACTCGTTCACCAGCGATCGACCTGTATGCAATCAGAATCGCTGTCAAGGGCACAATTACGCCGACCGGCCGCTGAAAAGCAGCGAGTACGACATTGGTTCCGAGTTGGTTCTGGACGAAAGGTGGTTCGTCTCCCATGAGATAGATCGCTCCAGCCGTTATCAGAAGTCCCATGAGCCAAGCTCCCTTCGAGCGAACGAGATCACGAAACTCTTTTCGAGCGACGGGTCGCCAATTCATGCGACGATTATCTAAAGAAAAGAACAAACCGATTTCGATCGATCCCGCTTTCAGATTCTTGAGTTATAGGTCGCTGTCTGTGCTCAGAACTGCCAACTTTTGCCACTGTGTTCACTCAGGAGAGGGAATGAATAGGATTCTCTAATGGTATTGAAGCTCCATACAACAGACGTGACTCAGAATGAGACAGCTGATCAGTGAGTACTGTTTATCGCGTAGCAACGTAATAGAGTGGGACGACGCCAGGAACGATGAATGGATAGACAAGAGGGCCAACAATAGCCGACTCTGTTCTGGCTATGCCTGCGATACCGCCCATCGTGACAAGAAGGTATCCGACACACGAGGCAAGCAAGCCGTTGGTCATTCCAAAATACCAGAACGCTACGGCAAGAGCAGTTGTGCCAATCTGTCCCCACGCCCCAAAACGACACAACGTGGCTGGCTTTACGTCCATACTCGTACTCGTTATCTATGGCGGTTGATCAGCATGCTGAATCATTCACCGTTTGGGTGTTCGGAGTGATCGGTCGATACTGTGATGAAGCATACGATGGTGCGTTCACCTGCTCCCACCGCTGTGATCGAACGAACGCACCGTACTTCGCTTGATTGTTGTTGCCCGTCTTTGATCGACTTCGTCGTCCATAGAGAGCAGCCTCTCAGCGTGCGTTCACTAACTCTCTGTAGGATAAAAGGAAGTAGCGCCATGATCGGTCTGCCACGCGTACGCGTACGTCCACGAGGTTGATACCCGTGACAGCGTCCGGCCGTCATCACTCTCACCGGTGGCTCCGTTCCACTGCGCATCATCCGCTTCGAACAACGCCGGATCGTTGGTAGGCTTGAATTCGAACCCCGGGTTTTCGAATGCGTTTAGTTCTTCATCAGTTGCGAAGACAACAATATCTGTACCACCAACACGTGTCATCACGATCCCATCGGCTGTCTCGATCCGTGGACGAGCAAAGCCAACCGCTTCGTCCTCAACTGTTACACCCAGCACGTTGGTTTTCGATGATATGTCCGATGGACCCCGCTTCTCCCAGTCACGAGGTCCTCCATGCAGCGCGAGGTAACCGAACGTATCTTCACGCTGGAACACAGCCATCGCATCACTCTTGTAGCCGATTCCGGTTTCGTTTTCTTCAGATATCCAACTCCGGAGTTCGACCATCCCTTGGAGAAGTCGTAAAAATGGCCGGATGTTGACCGTCTCGGTCCCAGTCTCTGGATTTCGAGCAAGATTGGCCGCTCGAATGAGGCTAAACGCAGCGTCCATCACCTCACGGCCCGCTGGATGTTCAAGCAGTCCCGTCGTTGTCCCAGCGAACTGTTGGAACAGAGTCGGCTCCGTGTTTGGACGCTGGAGCACGACTCCACTGGGATGTGCTGCGTGAAACGCTTCCCATGTCGTCATCCGGGCTGGATGCAACTCTAAATTGGTCCCTGCAAGCTCTCCACGGATGCACTCGCCGCTCGATTGTTTCCATTCTGAGCCAGTCTCCTGATCTCTCATCACGAGATTGTTCTCGACAATTTTACCTCCAAATTCGAATGTCAGCGTCTGCCCATCAATTCGGCGGTCATATGCGACTGCACTCCCACAAAGTGGACAGTAGGACACCAGAACAGGCGTTCTACTGATTATGTCGTTGACCATATGGTGAATATTGAGAATCCGTTCTGGGTACGCACGCGCTCCACTTTTCGCGTCGATAACCAATAGATCATCCGCATGCTCTCCGAAGTACGTCCTCTCAAATGCTGGCTCGGCGATGCTTGGTATGAACTCTGTATCGAATCCTTCGATAACTTGCATTGGTGTTACCCACTAACTCCTTAGTACCGGAACGACATAATACTAATATATAGTACAGTTCATCGCATTGACGAGGAGTAATTACCTCTACTTGAGGTAAGGTACTTTCACTGCTGATAGCCGTATTTAGATTTCTCGGCGTTATGTCGTTCACTCTCTATCAGCCCGTCACTGTCTGACCCGGTGACGTCTCTATGAGATCTGTCCGAATTCGTGTCTAACTAATAGTAAAAATAGTAGAAGATAGCTCGATATTCTGTCTTAGCTACTACGATTCCCAATCGTATTCTGATGGCAGTAAGACTGAGAAAATAAACAACCGTCTATCGCGTCCAGATTCTACAGCAAGACAACCAATACGGTCTGTAGGATGACCACTCCACTAGTAGCGATCAGTCCCATATGATGTATTGTGACAAGACCGCCGAGACCCTCTCGCACATCGTCTATATCACCGTCTGAAGATACCGATTTGACCGCAGCGATACGAGCTCGGAGCTGCGAAATCACGTAACCCATGCTCAGAAAGAGCCAAACGGCAACTGTTAGCGCTGACTCTCCGAAGTTTTGCTGCCACATTTGGTACAGAACTAGTACTGTACCGCTACTGACGACAGTAGCCATCGTCGGTGGGGCAATATTGATGATACGTTTTAATTCTGCGTGAATCAACCGCGCGTTTTCATCCGTGACACGTGGATTGTCGCTGTCAAACACGAGACCCCAGACAGGCTTTTCGACATACGATAACGTGGTGAAAAAGCCGGTTGCGAATGAGAAAGAGATGGCGATTACTATTGATGTGAGATTAGCCATGAGCACCCTGTTTGTCAGCTTTCATTCCAATGACACTATTTGTCGAGCTAACTTCGGTACGATGTGGCCGGTTATTCTGAATAGTGTGTGTCCAACCAACTATCACAGTCCCAACTGTCTTCCCGACAGTCCAAGAGTCACGTCTGATATTCGATCCGTCTTTGATCTGCATATCGGATTCCCGATTCCAACTTCAACGCCATAGCATATAATTATAATATATACTACATTTTATTAGGTTGGAAACGGTTGAGTAGATGAAGTCTGAGTAAGTGAATACCCTGCTGTGTAGTTGTCGCTGAATTTCTCTATTACTGCTCTTCTTTAGCGTCTCATTGTGACATCATTTGATGAGTAAAACAAGCTAACTATCCTACTACCCGTTCGTGATAACTCCCACATCAGCGAGTTGCTTATTTTCTTGGTGAATCTTTAGCTGGACATGAGTAACGGCAACCGTGAATATGTCTTCAAGCCAGCGCTCGGTGAAGGGGACTCTCGTGCCTCAGTTGCAATCGAGTTTCTAAGTCGGAAATGGACTCGAACCATCATCGAGATACTGCTCGATCAAGAGAGTCTTCGATACAACGAGCTCAAAGACGAACTTGATGGAATTTCGGATAAGGCACTCTCAAACGCGCTGGAGGGGCTGGAAGACATGTACTTAGTTCACCGCGAAGTGGTGAACGACCGACCGGTCAAGGTACAGTATTCGCTTACTGAAGTCGGCGACTCACTCGGAACAATAATCGACGATTTCTTGGAATGGAAATATGAATATATCCAGTACGTAGAACATATCGAGGAAGGAGCGAATAACAGCGAGCTTCAGTGAGTGGCTCGACATCGAAAAATATTCTGCGAACGACAGCGTCACGATTGGGTTTATCCGCGATAGAAGACTCAAGAAACGGTTTTAGACGAGGTCCCGAACACTACTGTACATCGGCAGATTTGATAGGAGTACACTGATCAAAGATCGAGTTACCCACATTCACCAAATCCCTGTGATTGGGGCGAGAACAATCACCAACACGTCATGTGCTTTTCCGTCCCAAGATGAATTGCAGACGCTTGCGCACAATTCTCGTCCACTCTTCGCCCGTATTTATCGCCTCCACAACAGTCGATGGGAGTTCTCTCCAACCCCTGCCCCAGGGTATAACGTCGATGTCCGTCCCATCGCCCGTGTTGGCCGTACGTAGCCAGTCAGAAATCGTGTCAGGCGATCGGTGACGGACAACTGTTTTCTCATCGTTGTCGTACTCAATTAGTCCAACGTCATCTAACCTCGGTAAGTCGACATGATGGAGTGTCGCAAGCAGTGTGGATCCGTCCCCATCCTCATCCGTTGTCTGTGATCGTGAAGACGATCTCAATGCCGTTTCGAGTTCACCAAGAGGAAGAGGCAAGGTACGCTCTGCAATAATCGACATGATGTGTTGACGACGCGAATGTGCAAGAAGGACCGCAAGCGCATCCCACGGAATGGCGGGATCATCTACTCCCGAGAGCCAGACATCCATCCCCTCGACAGGAACGTGTTCGGTTATACTGATGCCCACTGATTGTCGCTCGATCCACTCTGCTGCTTCCAACGCTGGTAAGCACCGGTGGGACAGATCAATGAGAATTCGCTGGTGGTCTACTTCAGTTACCGGTGCCAGCGATTCATCCGCCTCTCGTACAGCAAGTTGACTGGCAAGGGTACGCTGTGATATCGGACCGGATCGCTCCCGTAGTATGGCAATAATCTGGCGCTGTCGTGGGTCGGCGAATATCGCCGACTGGATCGGCATAGTCCCGGACGGTGATTGTCTCTCGCTCCTCATACAGCATAATCTACCGCGCGAAACGTCATAATCAGAATGGCGGATATATGAGGTAGTGACGATAACTACTGTAAGGCGTTACCAAATGCCACATTCAGCAGTTTTTTCTGAGCTTTTCGAAGATGCTGATGAAAGGTCGAGGAGCTGATGTCGAGTGATGCGGCAACATCTTCTCCAGAACTCTCTCGGGGAGAATCGAAGAATCCTGAGTAACACGCCGCCTCAAGCGCCGTCCGTTGGCGGTCTGTGAGTGAGTCTTCGATCACAGTTCGGAATTCACCCGGAGACACTTGCTGGCGGGTTATGTATCGTTGGCCAGCAAATTCCATGTCGGGGTGGATTTCTTCGACAGCCTCTGTAACCGCACGGACGTTTGCTGTCGCTGGCAGTTCGCCCACGACTCGCAACTCATCATTCGTAATCTCGGTGGATTTCGTCCGTCCGTCGAACCGCCAAAACAGCGCCGCTAACGTATCGTCGGTCATCCGCACCGCAATACGAACGTGGTCACCTTCCTCAATGAGAACGCGTGCGCTCGTCACCGATGGAAACTCATCGACGAGTTCCATACACTGTTCGGCAGTGAGTCCGTCAATGGTATAATAGTGGAGATAGTCATCGTCGTCCAGATGGATTGCCCGATCGCTCGAAAGCTCGAGAGCTCCATCAACCTTCGAAACGAGGGGTTCAGCCAGCACTGTGGAGTAGTATTCGACCTCAATCATTCGATCTGCCAGCAGCGATTTTCCACGTTCGAGTGCAGTGATTGCGTGACCTACTATTTCCGCGAGTTGCCGAATAATCGCTTGTTCGATATCGCCGATCGTCGCCGAACGTTCCGTATAGAGGTTTAAGACGCCATACCGTCGACCTTTGTAGACGATCGGCACAGCAATCACTGAGTGAGTCTGGCAGTCACGATCTTCACACCACTGTTCATAGGCAGGGTCCTCACAAATGTTCCGTGAGAGCTGCACAGACTGTGTATTCATTGCCTGAGCAATTGGACCCTGTCCAGTTGGATCGTTCTCATCGAGTGAGATCGTAATGTCTGTCAGATGTCCACTTGCTCCAGTTGCCGCGTGAGCGGTGAGCTCTCGGCCATCCCTGCTGGTGTGTCCGATCCAGGCGAAGTCGTAAACATTTGATGCAGCGAGACGCTCACAAACCCGTTGTTCCATCTCGGTTCGCGTGGACTGTCCTAGTACTATGTCACTGACATTCAGTGCGACACCTTGAAGATGGTTAAGCGCGGCCACCTCCTGACGTTGCTGTTCGAGTCGACGCTCTTGTTCCTTGCGCTCGGTGATATCCCGGACAACACCGACCCGCTCGTGAAGAGCCTCACCCGGCAGAAGCGAAAACGTCGCCTCAGCGGTAGTCGTCTCACCGTCGGATCGTTGGAGGTCAGCCTCGACCTTCGGTTCATCGCCCTCCCCTCTCCTCATCTCCGCTTCAACCTCCTCGGCGGTAGCGATGATCGTTTCGTCGACGATCAACGAGACATGCTCGCCACAGAGTTCCTCGCGGTCGTACCCCACCATGTTGGCGTACGCCTCGTTGACCATCGTAAAGTATCCCTCACCGTCGACAGCGTACACACCATCGTTAATTGTCTCGAAAATCGTCTCGTACAGTTCGAGCTGACGCTCACGTTCTTTGCGATCGGTGATATCGTTGACGACGATCTGTGCCGCTGGCTCACCCTCGTGCATGATCGGGGTACTGGTCAGAATTGCGTGCTTGAGTCTGCCGTTTGCATCAATAAGTTTCGTTTCTATTGGTGAATGAGCCACCCGTTCGTCAATAACGCGTTGGATCCGCTCGGTCGTCTCGAAACGGTCATCTGGATGGACGAACTCGATTGCCGACTCGCCGAGGAGGTCATCAGCCGCGTTGGCTGCGAGTCGATCGGTTGCTGCGTCGTTCACATACGCGATCGTCCCATCCGCAGTGTAGATGACGATCGACGCGGATGAGGTTTCGACGAGACGGTGGTAGCGATCGCGCTGCTCTCGTAGTTCCCGTTCGCGTTCGAGACGATCCGTAATATCTCGAACGACGCCAGTCGTCCCTTGGAATGCCTCATCGTCTGGACGGATCGTGAATCGATTTTCGACGGGAATTCGCTCACCATCGGGAGTGTAGTGGTAACTGTCTGTACTCGCAACGTCACGCTCTCCCTCACGTAGATCTTGGATCAGTTCCGCCGACTGCGATAGCCCTTCATTGTCGACCACTTGGGAGAAGGACGATCCGAGGAGTTCCTCGCGCGTATAGCCCGTCAACTCACAGTAGGCATCGTTGACCATCGTAAACCGGCGATCTGCGTCGGTCATATACACACCATCGCGAACGTTCTCGACAGCGATTCGATAGTCTTCGAGCTCGCGTTCGCGTTCTTTTCGCTCACTCATATCAACGAGTGTCCCGAGGATCGCTGGCTCGCCTTCGTACTCGATGAGATCACCGTGGATTTCAACGTCAACTGCTGTCCCATCTGCATGTTTTCCCCGTCCTTCGTACCGAATAACGTCGATTTCACCGTGTTCACGTTGGCGGACGTACTCAGCGACTCTGGCTCGTTCGTCCTCCGCCACGAAGTCCAATACTGATTCACCGAGTGCCTCGTCCGGAGTGTAGCCAAGAATATCGGTGAATGTCGGGTTGACGTACTTCACTATTCCGTCCTGAATGATGCAGACGCCTACGAGACTCTGCTCAACGAAGCGTTGATATCGAGACTTCGTTGCCTGCCCGGCTTCGAGTTCGCTCCGATCGCTTTTCGAAGCATCGAGGTCGTCTGTCGAGGTAGTTGATAGTCGCCACCAGACTCGTCCACTGGAACTGACTTTCTTCGTCCTGAGCGCGCCCAGATCGACGAGTTTCTGCAGTCGCTTGTAGGCAGTCCGACGGGGGCAATCAAGAGAATCGGCAATCTCTGGCGAGGTCAGGGGCTCGTTCGGGTGATCGGTGTGTTCGAAGACAGAGAGCGTCTCTGCATAGACGTCCTCCGAAGCGTGCCGTGAGGACATGCAGGCCGTGTGGATATCGGAGGTGAAAACAGTTCCGTCAGCGTCACTCACGATGTCATTAGGCTACAACGGAGTGGGTGGCATTTGTAGCCCAGATTAGCTTATCCGCCGGCAGAAGAGAGTAGTTCACGACGATTGCTCAACTATCGCTGTCTCGTGGATGAGAGTCGAACCGTTACTCCGGATAATTGGGTCTAAACGACCAAGCGGGCGCAGGATTATACAGCCGCTCATCGGTATCGTCAGCGTACGGCATCCGATCAGGTGCTTCGAGTAGTTCGAGATACAATCCCCACTCCACTCGACAGTATACGTACGTCAAGCCCTCAGTTGGTCCATCATTGTTCGTCTGTGGGCTATCGAGCACCGTGACGTCGTCTCGATCGTCCAATGAAGCCACAGCCGCGTCAATCTGTTCGACGTGGAGTGCGAGATGCATCGCTCCCGCATCCGAGTTTTTCGTTGGTTTCTCATCTTGATCGGGAGCATCCCACTCGAACAGTTCGAGATTCGTCGTCGGACCACACCGCAACATCGCAAGCGACGCTGTCGCGTCTGGATGAACGTCGAGGCGACGTTCCATCGAGTCACCATCAGAATCACCGAATGGGCCTTTTCGGTACAGTTCTTCACAGTCGAGGACGTCGACGAAGAAATGAACCGCTTCGTCGAGGTCCGGAACAGTCAGCCCAACGTGGTGAACGTCGTGTGCCGTCAACGGGTGCTGGGTGTCGGTCATGCCACACGGGTCTGTGAGGAGATAAAATAACGGTTGGCTTCTCTGTCTGAAGCGATAATCGACAATGAGAGTTCATAATCGAGGGTGACGGTGAACACTATCCCTCACGTGGCCGGAAGAACATCTCGCGGCTGGAGTCCGTCGAAGACATCATCGGTCATAGATTTGATAACGACCCGTGATTCTCACTGAGTGGGATACTGATCGATGACTCGCTGAATCTCATCCTCCCACCCGAGAAGGATGAGTGAATCGTTGCGCTCGAAAGTGAACGAACTGTTCCACGATTTGATTTCACCATCTCGGACAACAGCAGCGAGGATCGTATTCTGTGGTAGCGTTGCTTCGAACTCATCGGGCGTTACTCCAATGAGATCCGGCGTTTTCACCACTAACTCACGAATCGCACGACTTCGAAGGAACTGGACGATCCAACTGGTTTCATCGGTCAAGTCGCCGACAGCCCATGCTTCAGTCAATGACGTGGGAAGCGTCTCCGCACCGAGACGCTCAAACTGCTCTGTATTCTCGCGCATATTGACGCGCGCGATCACAGATGTGATGTTGAACGTCTCGATCGCAAGCTCTGCGATGCGGAGATTCGCTTCATCGTCATCGGTTGCGGCGACGAGTAATTTTGCATTCCGTATACCAGCAGCAGGAAGGACATCGGGATCAGTCCCGTCTCCTGCATGGACGATGAATCCTGCATCGCGTGCTGCTTCGAGCTGTTTTCGATCTGACTCGACGATCTCGACTCGTTGACCGTCCTCTAAATACCGTTCGGCCAACGTTCTCCCGACCGAACCGCCTCCGATGATGATGACTCGTTGTGGAATAACATCGAGGTACTCTGCGATGTGACGTGCAAATCCACCCTCAAAGACGACGGTAACAAGAATCACAAGGAACACTGTCCCAGCCAATCGAGTGGCCGAGATCGGTCTGACCTCCTGAATCCGGAGTGCAAAGAGCGTTGCAACGCTCGCTGGAATGATGCCGCGTGGCGCGACGAAACTCATAAAGAGTTTTTCATGAAGCGTAAATCGATCACCCCTCGCCGAGACAAACACGAGCAGCGGGCGGATGACGAATACGACAGCAAGAATAACGATAAGACCGCCAACTCCCAGCGCCTCAAGCGAATCGAAATCAATCAAGGAAGCGAGCATGATGAAGATAAATGACAGCACGAGTAGCGTCAGATCGTCTTTGAACTCCGCGATGTTCGCCTCATACGGGAGGTCAGTATTTCCGAGTAGGAGACCGACCGTCGCTGCCGCAACGATGCCCGCTTCTCCAGAGAACGTTTCTGCACTCGCGTGTGCGACGACTGCACTCGCTAAGACGAGCAGCCGCGAGTATTGGGGTGCGTTCCGGGGAGAGAGATCGATATGCTTGAGCACGTACCAAACACAGAGACCGACAACGCACCCAATAAGAACTCCAATTCCGAGACGGCTAAAGAACGCTCGAAGAAAAGCAGTGAAATCTGTTTCCTGAAGGGTAACAGCTTCGTAAATTGCAACAGCCAAGATGGCTGCGGTTACATCGTTCACAACCCCCTCAGTTTCGAGGGTAGCAGCAACGCGCTCACGAACGTGGACAACCGAAAGTATCGGCCGTATAACCGTTGGACCAGTTGCGACGAGAAGCGCACCGACGAGTAATGAGACGCCCCACAATGCTCCAACAGCGATGTGCACCACGACAGCCGTTCCCACGAAGGCGATGATCGCACCAATGGTTATCAGACCCAGTGTCTCCGAGGGTGCTTGTCGAAGTTTCGTGGTGTTGAGGTTGAACGCGCCTTCAAAGATGATGATCGAGACGCTCAACCCAACGATTGGAGTCAATGCACCACCGAACGTCTCGCGTGTGAGGAGTCCCAGACCTTCTGGCCCAATTGCAATCCCAGCAATGATGAGAAACGGGACACTTGGCACTTGAAACCGATCAGCAAGCACCTGTGCGGCAACTCCAAGACCTATGACGATCGCAAAGATTTGTAAAATTGATGAGCTCATGATCCTCCCCCTAGAAGATTGATGCTGTGCGGCCAAGAATCTGTCCAGTGTGTAACCGACCATCACTGAACTGACGACTGGTCGCGTCTGTTCGAACAATCAGAGAACGTGTCGCTTCGGCAAGTCACGATTCGAGACGAAAGCCTCGTCTACCGAACAGAGAGACCGTCGAGATGCACGAATGTATCGGCGGCTATCCGTGCTCTACCATTACAGAGACCATCTGTGTTCGTCTACGACCGGAACGACAGAGTGCCTCCATTCCTACAAGGATAGTACACGATTGAGACAATGAGCCAATATGAACTACATACACGAATGTATCTACAAGTAACTCTTTTTATTTTAGCATAATAAAATATTTATACTATTAGAATTAATATTTTTATGGATAGATGAGAGAAAATCAATCCACAAAACGTACTCGCAAGTATATCGACAGACGAACACTCCTCAAGACCGGAGCAGTTGGGGCGGCGGGCCTTGCCATGGGATCTGGATTCGCCAGCGCACGTCTCGAATCGAACGACGAACCACTACGCGGGAGCAACGTTCATACAGTAACATCGTCGGGAGGGGCTGAAATCTCCGAAAAACAGCGTCATGAGATTCGTACGCGCGCTGTTCGAGACTACGAGCGGAAAAACGGCCGCTCGGTAGACGCCATCGGGGTAAGCAAACCGCAAGCCAATGAGAGCAACGTAGTGGCATACGCCTACGGTCTCGACGCGAACGGGAGGGCCCATTCATACGTCGGTCTCGCTGGCGAAGACACCACACGTGCAGAGATGCAGTCCGGACGGGCAGAAGCACTCATTCACAATCGATTCGACCGGCGCGTTTCTGAACTCTCCTCGAACATCAAAGCCTCGGAGCAACAGGTCACCACGATGGCTGGCGGAACAGTTACCGACACGGAAAACATGGAACAGTTCGGTAAATTTGATCTAGAGTATGCTTCAGATCCCTATGGTGTAGTAGGGATGACCAACTACTGGTTCAAAGACACGACCAATAGTTCAGAAGCAGATGCCCATGCGTTCCATACCCCTGCTGGCTACGAACCTGGGACCCAAGCGTTCGGCTCCGAGTACAAGAACGATTGGGGACGAGTGTTCCACCGATGGAACAAGTGTGAGATGGGGAATACGAATCTCGACTACGGACAGTGGCAGCCATACGGAACGAAGAGTGGGTCGACGACACAGGGATATTCGGTGAGTGTGAGTGTCGGATACGAAACCGGATACGCGACGGCCGGACTGTCGTGGTCATACAGCCAACCGAACGTCGAAGTTGTGGATGAGTCTTCAGCATACAACACCTACAACCAGTGGCACCTGAAACTGAACAGCGATTGGGACGATGATACGCGGACGAACTTCATCGGCTTTCAACCATCAAGTACCGTCTCCACGGACGACTGGGAATCCTCGATGGGTGAAAAAGATATCTGCGAACTAGAGGTCAAGGCGCGGTTCGACAACGGGTATAGCCACTTCCGACGGCTGCGGACGTGGAATACATACAAGATCGTGCCTGCCTGATATTTCACGAACAGACACTAGTAATGGCGCTCATTCGATACGGGTGCATCTGACGACGCGACGGCATTTATTTTCAGTTCGTTCTACCGTGGTGGGCTCGTGCTAACACGCTTTGCCGACATCCGAGTGGTGTTCACGTAGTCTGTACATCAACGATCGTGTGAGATTCGGTGAAGCAGTCTGAAATCGCAGTCATCCGTGACCAGACACCGCATCCGATTCACCAATTCGCCAAATTAATATATAAATATAATATTATCTTACTATCAAAACAATCATATTATGATAGAATAATTTATAATAATAGAGTTGAATTTATTCATGTCGGTCGGTTACGGAGATTATCCCACTAGCGTCTTGAGGCAGTCAGTGACCGACGACAGAGAGTGAAGACAATGATCGACGACAGTTCACGCGGATCGAGAGACGAATCGACCAGCAAACGACTCCGGCGGAGACGTTTCCTGCAGACCGCGGCGGCGACACTCGGTGGCACAGCCATCGCTTCGACCGTGAGTGCTACATCCGGTAGTGACAACATAGGTTCGGATCAGGTGCACACGCAGGCGTTCGACAATAATGAGTGGACGCTCACTTGGCGCGATGAATTCAATCAGGGGTCAATCGATCAAGGCATCTGGAACTTCGAGAGTGGTAACAACAACGGGTGGGGGAATAACGAACTCCAGTACTACCAACGTGAGAACGCGTGGGTTGAGAACAATCATCTCGTCATCGAAGCCCGCGAAGAGCAAGCCAACGGCTTTGATTACACGTCCGCGCGTATGACCACTGCTGGAACGTTCGAAAAACAGTACGGTCGTGTGGACGTTCGTGCCCGTCTCCCACAGGGGCAGGGTATTTGGCCTGCAATCTGGATGCTCGGTGCCGATATCGGATCGGTCGGGTGGCCTAACTGTGGTGAAATCGACATTATGGAACTGATCGGGAACGATATCGACACCGTGCACGGCACCATCCATGGGCCTGGGTATTCCGGCGGGAACAGCATCGGTGGCTCCTACAACAACGGATCATTCGCCGACGCCTACCACGTCTTCCAACTCACGTGGTACCCCGATGCTATCAAATTCTTCGTGGACGGACAGCACTACTTCACAATCACGCTGTACGACGTGGAGAACTCGGGGTACGAATGGGTGTTCGATGACGGTCCATTCTTCTTCCTCATGAACGTTGCTGTCGGTGGCAACTGGCCCGGCAATCCCGATGCCAGCACACCGTTCCCCCAGCGCATGGAGGTTGACTACATCAGAGTCTACGACTGGGTCTAGCTCGACGAACTACATGTTTCACATAAACTTGTGAAACAACAACTGGCAACTTGTGTACTCAGAGTCGCTCAACGCGATATTTTATACAGGAGCTCTCCAGTACAGTCAGACATACTCACGATGCTACATCTGGTAGGATAATACTCAAAAAACGGACTACCCCACTATCCACACTGGGATATTAACCTCATAGAAAATAAAATAAGTGTGGTAACGACCACAGCTCGGAAACCGATCAACCATCGGAACACAGAATGATAGCAAAAATATCGATAAACCAATAAAAATATCTCAGATATCACCGTTCTCGGTTTGAGCACCAGCGGAGCGATGCATCACTCGTGATGAGTGATTCACAATGGTGTTCTTTCACCAGTGAAGTCCGCTACAAAACACGCTGCACTTAAAAAAGAGTGCATGTGAATCGAGGTAGTAATGAAAACAGCCATTAGGCTGTACGGGAAGCTAATAGACAAGCCAGATGACTATTCGTGCCACAATCGCTATCGATACCGCTGACTTCGACCTCGGAGAGGTCTTAACAGCACACGATACATTCGCTGAATTGACACAATTTATTCCGATTGACGACACGCTTGTGCCGTATTTTTGGGCTGAAAATCTCGATCTCGATGCGTACGAAGCTGAAGTCCGAGCCGATCCGCGCGTTGCGCAATTGGTGCACCTCAATGAGGGTGCTGGCCGCCGTCTCTACCAGATCGAATGGGCCGACAACATGGACGGGTTCTTGAAGCATATACATACCCCAGAGTTGTTGGTTGAAAGTGGTAGAGGGACGAATGATAGGTGGGTATTCCGGATACGAGCACAAAGTCGTGAGCCGCTGGCTGCTTTTCAAGCAGCCTGTGCTGACGAGGGGATTGTTCTGCAGGTCCAGAACGCACATCACAATCCAGATGACCCGGAGCGACCACTGTACGGACTCACCGACAAACAACAGGAAGCACTCCTGATTGCACAGGCAAACGGCTACTTCGAAATTCCTCAAGAGAAATCATTAACAGAACTTGCAGACGAAGTCGGAATTAGTCGGCAATCGTTTTCTCGGCGACTCAATCGAGGACTCAATACACTTCTTATTAACACGCTATGTACAGCATACAAGCTGTAGTACGCTGGCACGCAGAGACGGTCTGTCGTTTCGATTAACTCAGTTGGCGCGTTCTCGTATCATACGTCAACATGTCCGGGGACCATGTGGAGTGTGCGATCTTCATCACAAGACCGTCCAATGCTGTTGTACATCTATTTGATTGAAGGATACTTTGGCTTGAATAGTTTGCGAACGATTATGATGAGCACCCCCGACTAAGCAACTGTTCTGCGCTAAATGGTATCATCGAATACGAACGCATCACAGCCTACTATGTTCGCGTTACCAGATATGTAGCTGAAGTGAATATTTCCAGTGATTCAGATTCGGCCATCTCAAGTGTTCGATTCATGTGGTAGTTATTGGAATTCGATACTTAATAAGGGTGCATATGAACTTATAAGTAATAGGTGTGAGATAGTCATAGATGAAAATACAATGGGTAACCCCAGTGATCATCAACCTTCCGCTCTTCTTGATGAGATCTCTGATCAGTCATACTCTCGTCACGAAGATGTTTTGGTAGAACGCCAGCACCCACACCATCAAACCACGCTACAAGATTGGTATAGCCACATACAGGACCGGCTCGTAAACGACTGCTCGTATTACGCATTCAGATAGACGCTCTATGATCACCCTACAGACGAAACGACCCCGCTTGCAGTATTGTCCGTTGCCCTCCGTCAATATGAGCAGTTGTGGTGATACCAACGTCTACACGCGACAAAACGAAAGGCCATCGCCCATTGTGAGTAGACGGGAGTACATCCGATGACTGTCTTTGTAGAAGTGTCATTACCAAGTGACACATTCACACTTGGTGAGGTGTTGGGGACACCAGGCGTTCAGATTGAACTGGTCGAGTGTGTTCCAGTAGAGGATAGTCCGGTACCGTATTGCTGGCTGACTGGCGAATCGGATACGGCAGCGTTCGAACGCAGCGTGCGCAGTGATTCCCGGGTCACGACACTAACTGCTCTTGAAAGGACAATCACGAAAACCCTCTATCGGATCGAGTGGGCTGCTGACGCCGATGGTCTCCTCGGTGCCTTTTGCGATCATGGACTCATCGTCGAGCACGCCACCGGAACAGGAGAGGAGTGGGTGTTTCAACTCCGTGCACCCGATCAGGCTGCACTCGATGCATTCCACGAGGAACCACGGCTCACAGATCTCCCGCTGACGATCCAGCGTGTCGTCCACCGACCCGCAGGAAGCGATAAAACAACCAATACGATTACGCCCAAACAGCACGAAGCAGTCCTCCTCGCGTTTGAGCGTGGCTATTTTCAAGTCCCGCGAGAAACGTCACTAACCAAACTGGCAGACGAATTAGGAATCAGTCGGCAATCGTTCTCTCGGCGACTTCATCGAGGGTTGCACGGCATTCTTGCAGCACAACTCTAATATCGTGTGTCCCGTTTCTCAATCCGTGTTCTATCGCTTCTCTCGCCATAGCCGGGAGTTCATATTTTCTTGAATGGAGGGAGATAGCTCTCGGGGATGATCAAAGTGGCAGGCACGAACGTCGTTTGCTGGTATCTACAATCGAGACATGTACAAATACTACTGTCGGTTGCGATACTACAGGAGGATTCTCGTCATTGTGCCCCACTGTATTGTAATCAATGTTCTATAATATTGGAATGTTTATTAATCGTTGGCTCCTTGATTCGACTGAACACCATAATCAGAAGAGACTGCATATGAAATCCAACGGAGCGTCTGGTTAGACACCAATGAATTAGTCGATATATGGAAATTAATGATCTTGTCTAACAATTGTTCCAAATAACAATTTTTATCTAATAAATTTCGTAGATAGTGAATAAAAATAAGCCATACAATATTATATGGATGTATCGATTCAATGTCGCTACACACACTAACAACGTTTTACACGAACGTGAGACCAGTGTTGAGCCTAGTTAGATAACTTGTTCAGGAACCAGTGATAGCTCTTCTGACAGAGCTATATATCCCCCTTCGATAGAAACATAATTAGCAGCCAAGAATGGAAATTAGATTCCGTCTTAGTATTCGACGAAAGGTATGATGGAAAACAGCTGTTACTGTCACCACTCAGCAGGGCTCCCATCATCATGATGCCAAATTGGATTGTGCCAGTTGATGTCGTACTCGGCGAGTTCTCTGACTGTGCTCTCATCAAGATCAATTCCTAACCCGGGACGGTCTGACGGCCTGAGATAACCATCTTCGAACTCGAACACCGTCGGGTTTTCCAGTAAATCGAGGCCGCTGCTCTTTTCAATGTCGTGAACTTCCAGACTCTGTTCCTGAACAACGATATTCTGTGAACAGAATCCGACCTGTAAACTTGCAGCAAGAGCAACCGGACCAATCGGACAATGGGGAACGAGTGCCACATCGAATGCTTCAGTCATTGTAGCGATCTTTCGCATCTCAGAGATGCCACCAACGTGTGTGACATCCGGATGGAAGACGCCCGCAATTCCATCGATGAGGGCGTTTTTGAAGTCCCAGCGCGAATAGAGACGCTCTCCGGTCGACACCGGCACAGCGGTATGAGCAGCAATCTCTCGTAGTCGATCGTTCTGCTCTGGAAGCACTGGCTGTTCGAAATACATCGGCCCGTACGGCTCGAGTTCGCTGACCATACGCTTGGCCATCGGGAATGAGACACGGCCGTGGAAATCGACGCCGATGTCTACGCTGTCGCCGACTGCTTCACGCATCGCCTTCAATCGTTCTGTCGCGGCGTTCACCGCTGCTGGCGACTCCAGCATGCGAAACTCAGCGGTAGCGTTGATCTTTAGAGCTGAGTATCCAGCCTCGACCATCTCGCGGGCAGATGCGGCGACGTCTTCTGGCTTTTCTCCGCCAATCCAGTGGTGAACTCGTAGTCGAGATCGAACAGGTCCGCCGAGCAAATCGTAGATAGGGGCATCGTAATGATGCCCCATAATATCCCAGAGCGCCATATCGATACCAGCGATTGCACTCATTAGAACAGGACCGCCCCGAAAATAGCCCCCCCGATACATCGTCTCCCAGTGTTTTTCGATGGTCAGTGGATCCTCGCCGATGAGATACGAATCCATAAGTTCCTTGACAGCGCCACTCACTGCCCGAATACGACCTTGTACAATCGGTTCGCCCCATCCGACGGTCCCATCACTCGTCGTCACTTTCAGGAGCAGCCACCGGGGTGAAACAGAGAATAGTTCGAAGTCTGTTATGTGCATATGTCCGCTCTCGTTGCGAGTTAACTTGATTGTTATGTGTGCAAGCAAAGACCAGAGGCACAATACGTCCACTGTCTGCTCATCGGCCGCGCGTGACTAACTCTAGTTTCGGGGATAGTGAGACAAAAACAGTCACGTATCCATTCTGTAGCTCTGTAGTTTGTCTTGTATACGGTCTATTTCCTCATTGGAGAGCGTTCAGGATCGCCAATAGTCGACGCAGGGAATAGTCAACGGTTAGACGTTCTATCCCTCGGATGTTACACTGACGTTAGTCCGCCGTTCGGAGAGTTCGGTTTCGACCTCTGAAGCGAGGCTTCGATGATGAATCGCCTCACCTGTCTCGGTATCGAAGAGATACACTACGTCCGCGGAGACACGAGCATACAGCTCCTCACCCTCTTTGATTGGACGCTGGCCATCGATTTCAACGACAAACGTCTCGTCGCTCGATTGCTCAATCGGCTTCAGATACAGATAGTTGATACTCCCCATCGGTTCGACAACATCGACAGTACAGCAAATGTCGTTGCCACTCTCTGTGTCTTCGAGGACGTCTATATCCTCTGGGCGAACACCGAGTGTTACGCGTTCGTGTCCTTTAGCGGACGCATGGAGCCTCTCGGGGAGGTCGTAGTCGAATCCGTCAGCTTCGAGCGCTGTGTCCGCTCGGATAGCTTCGAAGAAGTTCATCGATGGCGAACCGAGAAAGCCAGCGACGAAGATGTTGGTTGGTTTGTAGAAGCATTCGAGCGGGGTTCCTGCCTGTTGGAGTTCGCCCTGATCAAGGATGACGAGTCGATCTCCCATCGTCATCGCTTCCGTCTGATCGTGCGTAACGTACAGCGTCGTCACGTCGAGTTCGTTTTGGAGACGATTGATCTCCGTACGCATTTCGGCACGCAGTTTTGCATCGAGGTTCGAGAGGGGTTCGTCCATCAAGAAGACGTTGGGATCACGAACGATCGCGCGCCCGAGTGCGACCCGCTGTTGCTGGCCACCGGACATCTCACCAGGCGTGTTGTCCAGCAGATTGTCGATACCCATCATTTCTGCGGTGCTCCTGACGCGCGTTTCGATCTCTTCAGAGGAGTAATCAGTCGACATCTTCAACCCGAAGGACATGTTCCCCTCGACGGTCATGTTTGGATACAGCGCGTAATTTTGAAACACCATTGCAATGTCTCGAGCACGAGGGCCGAGTTCGTTGACGATGGTGTCCCCGATGATTACATCGCCCTCGCTTTGCTGTTCGAGCCCAGCAACGGTTCGGAGCAACGTCGACTTGCCACTTCCCGACGGGCCAACGAAGACGACGAACTCTCCATCAAGAATGTCTATCGAAACATCGTCAACAGCAATGATCTGACCGTCGCCTGTTCCAAAGCGCTTCGTGACGTTGTTAATGCTGATCCGTGCCATTATTCTGATTTACAGTACGGCTGTGTAGCCCCGCCGTGCGGGCGTGATCGACGAGCGATTCGTGTGGGTGTGTGCTGCTCATTCTTTAATCACCACGCCGAAGCTGAGTCCGGCAGCGAGGTACTTGTTAACTGCAACGACAAACAACAACACTGGAATAATGATGACCGTCGTGGCGGCTGCGAGCAGGCTCCATTCGATCTGTCGAACTCCAATGAACTGATAGACCTGCATCGACACGGTCACTGCACGGTTGTTCGTCAGTACAAGTCCGAACAGTAACTCAATCCACGCGAAGATGAAGCTGATGATGGCGACCGAGATGATGCCAGGTTTGGCTGATGGGAGGGTAACTCGCAAGAACGCTTGGAAGTGAGTCGCCCCATCGACGCGTGCAGCCTCCTCCAGCGTCTCTGGAATGCCGTCGAAAAACGCCTTCATCACCCAAACGACGAGCGAGATGTTGATAGTGATGTACATCAACACCATTCCAATTCGCGTGTCATAGAGGTTCAGCGCCCGGAAAATGACAAAGAACGGAATCACAACAGCGATGGGTGGGAGCATCCGTGAGGAGAGGATCCATACGAGCACGTCTCGCTGTTTGGGCACATCATACCGCGAGAGAATGTACGCCGCAGGCACGCCGATGAGCAAGACGAGAATAACCGACGAGACCACCATGACGAGGCTGTTGACGAACGCCGAGACGTAGCTCGATTCCGCTGCGAGCTGAATGTAGTTGTACACTGTCGGCAAGAAAACCCAATCAGGTGGCAGCGAGATCGCCTCCCGTGGAGGCTTCAGTGACATCGAGACAATCCAGTACAACGGGAACAACACAATAAACGACCAGATCAGAAGAACAGTGTGACGACCGATGGCAGCGAGCTGTTTCCGTGTTTCTTTTGAGAAGCGTCGAGACGGGTGTTTCGGATCGGTGGTCGTCGCCATCAGTCCCACACCCCCTCAAAGCCGATCACCGCGATAAGCACGTTACAGAGCGCGACAATACAGATGAGGTAAACGATAGCGATAGCACTCGCAACACCGAGATCGACGAATTTGAAGCCAGTCTCGAAAATGTTGATGCTTACTAGCTTCGTCGCTGAGCCGGGACCGCCACGGGTGAGGCTGAACACGAGCCCGAACGTACGGAGTAGATCGATGAGTCGAATGAGAATTGCGACGAACAACACTGGCTTCATATACGGGATGATGACGTGTACGTATCGTCGCCAGAGCGGCGCACCATCAACCTGAGATGCCTCGACCAAGGTGTCGGGGATCGATGAGAGGCCAGCATAGAAGATGATGAACATGAACGGTGTCCAGTTCCATGTATCGATTGTGATGACCGTCAACAACGGAATATCGCTCAGAAAGTTCGGTGCTACGAACGGCGTATACGTCTGTATGAGGTACGGAATGACGCCGACCTCCGTATTGAGCATGATACGGAAGATGGTCGCCAGCGACACAGGGGCAACAGCCATCGGGAGAATGAATGTTACCCGGTAGAACGTCTGCATCCGTTCGGAGCGGACGCCGGTCACGAGCGCGGCCAAGATGAATCCGAGGCACGTCTCCAGCACCAGTGCACCGGCGACGAACGCGATCGTGATGGCGAACGAATGGACGGCATCGCCACTGACAAACGCTGTCTCGAAGTTACTGAGCCCGGCGAATGATCCCATTGTCGATGGACTCGACAAGTCGTAGTGAACGAGGCTGAGATAGAGGTCGTAGATGCCTGGGAAGATGGTAACGAGTAGCATCATGAGCACCATCGGCGTCATGAACCAGTACGGGAGATAGTCGTTCCACAGCGCTCGGAGACGCGCAACGCTTATTCCCTGCCGGACCTCCGACTGTGTTGGTGTATTCATTGACATTTATATCGCCGTATTGCAGTCGCTTGCGTCAGTGATTGGACTCATCCTGTCGTCGCAATCTGTTCAGCCTGTTTCGCTGCCGAGCGGAATGCTTTCTCGACGGACTGATTACCGGCAATAGCGGTCTGTAATTTCTCGGAGTATTTCTGACCCCACTCAGGATATTTCGGATCGAACGGGTCTCCGATGGCGTTTTTGAGTGAGTGCAACGATACCTCAGCGTACTTCGCTCTCACCTGTTTTTTGAAGTCTTTGTTTAGCCACGTTGATTCACGAACTGGGAAGGGAGCACCGTTTTTGACGTGCATCCAGTTCATTGTGGGAGTCGAGGTTGCCCACAGCATGAACAAGAATCCTGCCTCGGAGTTCTTTGCATTCTTCGAGGTAGAGATCTGCCACGTGAAGGCGTTCGGTGCGAACCGACCACCACTCGTGTCTGGGACGGGCATCTTCGTAATCCCGATCGAATCTGAGACAGAGGACGCTTCGGGATCAGTGAGTCCGTCCCAAAACAGATTAGCGTCTGCGAAGATGTGTCCTGCCTTTCCGGACTGCATCGTCGAGAGGGCATCGGACCACGTCTGGCTGGCTGCTCCCGCTGGACCGTAGTTCTGGAGGAGGTTGATGTAGGATTTCCCCGCTGCGATGGCTGGCTCGGAGTCGAGTGCAGAGTCAGAAGGATAGGTATTCCACAGCTTCTTGCCAAACGCACGAATCCACGCGTTCTGGATGTAAATATTCATACCATAGCCTTTCTGACCGCGAGCGACACCACCGACGACGCCGTTTTCGTTCTCGTGGATGATCTTGGCGTTTGCTCTGAGATCTGCGAATGTCTTCGGGATCGAGAGGTCGTGTTTCTTATAGAGGTCCTTGCGATAGAACGTCGTCAACACTTCGACAGTGATTGGCATTCCGGTCCACATGTCGGCGCGGCCAGCCCCGTGAGCTGCCTCTCGACAGACGCCGAGTAGATCATTCGGTTGATACCAGCTCTCATCGAAGAGCTCTCCGCTATCGAAGTATGGATCGAGTGGCTGGATCCATCCAGATTGCCGGAATTGGTTGACCACTTGATCCATAAAGATCACGTCGAACTTGCCAGCACCCGTCGACACATCAGTGAGTCGCTTCGTTCGAAACTCCTGTTCCGGAAGAATGTTCCACTTGACATTGATACCGGTTAATTCCTCGAACACCGGAACAGCTGGCTTGATCGCATCCACCCACGGATGTTTGACCGCTCCAATATTGATTGAATCACCATCGTACTTCGTCCACTTGATGTTAGCTTTTGCATATTCTTTGAGAGGAATTGAGACTGTTTTGCTTTCGCCCGAACTACTTGTTTCGGAATCCGCTGGTGTTTTCTGCTCCGCTCCGCGGGTGCACCCCGCAAGTCCACCCAGTAATCCGACACCTGCAGCTTTCAGGAATGTACGTCTCTTGCTACCGTTGCTCATCAATACTCACCATGTAAGGACAGATAGCTACTGAATATTAAATATTATGTATTAAAAAGTTCATATTGGTTTGAGCGTCCTGTCTTGGTGTTCACGCGGGTTTTTCCCACACCCTCAATCATTAAATATGATGCACATCACAGATGAACATATGCAATGTGATCTTACAGGTCAGACTGCGCTCATCAGCGGATCCGGTCGAGGAATGGGGAAAGCATCCGCAAAGAAACTCGCGCAAAACGGGGCACACGTCGTGGTTAACGACGTTGACGCTGCTGTTGCCAAGGAGACAGCCACGGAGATTCAGAACCAAGGGGGCGAATCCATCGGTATCGGAGCTGATGTTAGCGACGAAGTGGACGTCAAAACAATGATCGAAACAGTGACCGAAACGTTTGGCACGGTCGATATTCTTGTGAACAACGCAGGTGTTGGTGACGCTGGGCCGTTTCTCGATGAAGAGAACGATGACACGTTCGACTTGAATCTCGATATCCACCTTCGAGGAAGCGTGAACTGCACCAGAGCGGTTGTCGATGGAATGGTCGAGCAAGGGTACGGGAAAATCATCAATATCACCTCGATACACACGAAAAACGGTGTTGGGATGTCACCAGCGTACGACGTTGGAAAGTACAGTCTGCTCGGCCTGACGAAGAGTCTTGCACTCGAACTCGGACGAGACGGCGTCCGCGTAAACGCCGTCGCACCCGGGTGGGTGAACACTCGAATGACAGAGGGGTTCAGCGAGGCTGTCCGACAGCAAATCCTCGACAACAACCCGCTTGACCGGCTCGCCGAGCCGGAGGACATCGCAGAGGCCGTCACATTCCTTGCCGCACCGGCCAGTGACTACATCAACGGCCACGAACTCCGAGTCGACGGTGGGCAGGTACCAATCGACAGCTGGCGGCTAGATAACCGATAGCGTTCTGTGTCCAATCGCACCATCAGGGCGTGGACGCATAGAGCACCACGAATCTAAGACCGAAGAGAACACCTGTCGCAGACGAACTCATACTCGAACGGTTCGTTGTTGTAGTGGCTTTTCGGCGTTTAGGACGACCGAGAGGATTCTCGAGATTATCCAAATTCGGTAACGAGCAGGAGCAACGTCTCAGTCGCTATCGCTTGGATAGATGACTTTTTTCAGCCCGGCTTTGTCCTCCATCTGGTCGAACGCATCTTGTAGTCCCTCAAGCGCGTACTCATCAGTAATAAGCGCGGCAGGATCGATTCGTTCCCGCTGGAGTAGCGTCACTGCGCGAACGAATGAGTTCGGAGTCAGTGAGAACGTCCCAACAAGTTCGAGTTCATCGTAGTAGATGTCGAAGGGATTGATTTCGACAGTAGTGTCCTGCGGAGGAACACCGAAAATAAGCGTGGTACCACCTGCTGAAGGGAGTGACTGTGCTGTCTCGATTGTTTCCGGAAGGCCAACTGCCTCGACAGCGATGTCGACACGCTCAACGAGAACATCGATGGTTTCTGTGAGATCGGTCTCTCCGGGATCGACGACGAAGTCTGCACCCACATCGCGTGCGAGATAGCGTCGCTCGTCGACCGGTTCGGAAACAATGATCGTGCCTGCACCGTTGGTTCGGAACGACTGAACGAGGAGCAGTCCGATCGGTCCAGCACCGATGATGACGACAGTGTCGCCGGAGTTGAGCCCTACCTGATCAATTGCGTGAAGACAGCAGGCGAGCGGCTCAGCGAACGCGGCCTTTTCAAATGCGAGTTCTCCGATTGGTTCGATATATCCCGCTGGTACACTCACGTACTCAGCGAAGGCACCGTCGATGATCCGATCGGCAGCACCACCGATCGAGGTGAAGTTCTCACAGAGATTTTCCTTCCCGTTGATACACTGACCACACTGATTACACGGAATAGACGGATTGATGGCTACACGATCACCGACAGTGACGTCGGAAACAGCATCTCCGACGGCGACGATCTCGCCGGCACTCTCGTGGCCTGGTATCAGTGGATAACTGACGGGAAACGTCCCGTGATACATGTGATAGTCGGTCATGCAGACACCGCACGCCTTCACTTGTACAAGCACTTCGTCGTCGCTGGGGGTCGGCCGCTCGCGCTCCTCTACAGAAAGCGTACAGTGGTCTGTCAGTACAGCTGCTTTCATTTATTGACGCTAGGATAGTCTGCGCGAGAGCGTGTTAAATCTTATCTAAATCAGCCGTTCGACACAACGAACGGGACGAACCACGCACGATACGTTGATATGTTATCACTGTTTATTTTTATGTCAGTCGAAATATTTACTATTGACGACTATCGATGATGGTTAAGTTCCGATGAGCGTGCTAGATCAGTTTTCACTTGATGGAGAGACTGCCGTTGTCACGGGTGGGGCCCGTGGTCTCGGTGAGGAGATGGCAATCGCACTCACAGAGGCCGGAGCAAACGTAGCCATCGCAGACGTAACCATCGATGCCGCCGAATCAACAGCGACGGTCCTCGAAAAGACGGGTTCAACCACAACGGCAGTTGAGGTGGATGTGACCGACGAAACACAAGTGCAGGCGATGGTCGAGACGGTTGTCGACCGACTCGGACCGATCGAGATACTCATTAACAATGCAGGGATCGCCGCGAACGCGAGAGCCGAAGAGATGGAGTACGAAACGTGGCAGCGCATCATCGACGTGAATCTCTCCGGCGTGTTTCTCTGTGCAAAGCACGTCGGTCGACAGATGCTCAATCGAGGGACTGGACGGATCATCAACATCGCCTCCATGTCAGCCTACGACGTCAACGTCCCACAGCCACAGGTCGGCTACAACGCCTCGAAGGCCGGCGTGCTGATGGTGACGAAATCGATGGCCGTCGAGTGGGCAGACCGCGGCGTCCGGGTGAATGCGATTGCTCCAGGATACATGCGCACTGACCTCGTCGAAGACGTGCTCGAAGCGGATCCAGAGATGGAGCAAATGTGGCTCGAAAACACACCGATGGGACGGTTGGGGCGTCCAGAAGATCTCGCGGGGCTTGTCGTCTATCTCGCGTCTACTGCATCGTCGTATATGACCGGTGAGATCGTTCGCATCGATGGAGGATACACAGCGCGCTGAGACACGATCACTCCACGCTTTCATTCGGTCGGAAGCGCTCGCATCGATGTCTTCGCAGCCTTCCACTCGTCGATGTTCGTTGGTTCATGGGTGATGATCTCAATCACCGACTCAACGAGTCGGTGTCCGGTTGAGATCTCTGGTGGGGTTCCGGCAGCGACCGCCTGCGTCAGGAGATTACCAACAGCAGTTGCTTCCGTCGGGCCAGTGCGAACAAGCAAAGCAGTTGCATTGACGATCTTATCGACCAAGACGAATTAACTCGGAGGCCCCCTCGTGTTCACCAGAGTAAAACGCACATAACAGCCTTAGCATTCCAAAATATGCAGTATAATAGTTGGTGACGGATACGATCGCATGTTAATTTTCAGCATATCAGCAACACTAGCCATAAATATTTTTATGATTTATCACAGTTGAACAGATACATATGTAATAGTCTACAATACAGAGAGACACAATGGCCCCGGACGACCACTACCCGGTCAAAGCGACGAAGACATCATTCGAACTTTTAGAGGTGCTCACTGTCGACGGTCCACTCGGTGTGACTGCACTCGCATCGAAAACCGACGTTTCGAAGGGAACAGTGTACAACCATCTGTCAACGCTACGTATGCTTGGATATGTGAAAAAAACCGGCGACACGTACGATGTTACATTTCGGACGCTTGCGATGGGTGAGCGCATGCGAGAGAGGACAACGCTATACAAGACTGCCAGACCCTATCTCAATAACCTCACAAAGACAGCTGGAGAATACACCGGACTTTACATTGAAGAGGAAGGTCGTGGGATCCGTATCTCCCACGCTGTTGAGTCCGATCACTGGTCGCCGCCGATGGTTGATGGAGAGCGAATTGAACTACACGCTACTGCTGCTGGAAAGGCTATCCTCTCTTTGATGCCGGATGACCGTATTGATACTATTATTGAGCGACGGGGACTTGAGGCGTTTACTGAAGAGACGATCACAACCCGAGAAGCGCTATATCAACAGCTTCGGAAGATCCGGGATGATGGTGTTGCATTTAGCAGATCTGAACGTTTTAACACCATCAATGCAGTAGCTGCCCCGATTCGGGGTAACGAAACAGTACAGTATGGCGCTATCAGTGTCGCTGGATCGGCCGAGGTGTTGAAAGGACGGCACTTTGCGGAGGACGTGACTGGTCAGGTGCTGAGTACAGCCAAACGGATAGAGATTGAAGTCCAATCATCATAGCCTGTTTAGAACTGATGGTCGAATTGTGCACAATCTCCGTATCAACACATGCCCCGGTGCGATTACAATCGTACTCCTGTAACATCCACCAGTATAACAGCAGCATCGTTCGGTCTTTGTACTGACGAAGAGAAGGATTGACCGGCAGTCAGATTCCCGAGACGGGAACCGAAAATCGAGCCGATTTTGGACAGCACAGATCACACGGGGAGCCCAGACCGAGTCGTGACTCGAATATGTAGTCCGATACTGTCTGAGATTGCACTCACCAATAGATTAACAACCCGACCGCGAGAGGATCGACCATGCAAGTCAACGAGATGGAGATCATCCCGGTTGCTCACAGAGAACCACCGCTTCGGAACTCTTGGGGAGCCCACAGTGAGGTTGCCGCCCGCACTATCGTTCGACTAACCACTGCAGACGGCGAAGTAGGGATTGGTGAGACCTACGGGGACGAGCAGGTAATTGCCGGTCTCGAAAGCGCCAGAAGTCACGTCGAAGGAATGAATCCCTACGAGTATCGCCGTCTCCGGTACAACGTCGGAGATGACATGGTGTACGGAGCCATCGAAACAGCATTGCTCGACCTCATTGGACGAATCGTTGGTGAACCCGTCTATAATCTCCTTGGCGGAAAGATGCGCGAATCAGTCGATTTCTCGGCGTATCTCTTCTACAAATATGCCGATTCGGACTTTGAATCGGCCGCGATCGCTCCCCAAGAGGTTATGTCTCCCGAGGCGATGGTTGAGGAGGCGCGTGAATTCGTCGACAGCCATGGGTTTGAAACACTGAAACTAAAAGGCGGCGTCCTCGAACCAGACCAAGAAATAGCGACCCTGCAACAGCTCGCCGAAGAGTTCGGTCGAGACACGCCGATGCGAATCGATCCAAACGGTGCGTGGACAGTGGGGACGGCGACGCGAATCGCCCGCGAGCTGCGCGAACGCGACCTCCGAATCGAGTTCCTCGAAGATCCGGTTGTCTCGATGAACGCCCACGCTCGGCTCAAGCGGAATATCGATTACCCGATCGCTACAAACATGTACGTCACCGAGTTCGATCATATCGCTCCGGCCGTTACCACAGAAGCAGTCGATATCATCCTGAGTGACCACCACTATTGGGGTGGACTCACTGGTAATCTCCGACTCGATCACACGGCTCGGACGTTCGACCTCGGGGTTGGGATGCATTCAAACTCTCATCTCGGTGTGTCGATGGCGGCAATGGCCCACATCGGGGCAGCAATGCCCACCGTCCGCTACGCCTGTGACTCTCACTATCCGTGGATGGCTGAGGACGTCATCAAATCCCCCATCGAGTTCGAAGACGGGGCGATTGCTCCATCCGACGAGCCAGGACTCGGCGTTGAACTAGACGAAGACGCGCTCCAGCAGATGCACAAACGGTATCAAGAAGAAGACGTGCTCGCGTACTCCAGCGTCGACTCGATGGCTGCCGAGTACGCCGACGCGATGGCCGATCGCACCGACTGGCTGCCAAACAAACCGATCTGGTGATTATCTAACTGTTGGTCATCACTCCCTCTGAAGGCGTCACGGGCATCCATTCGTCGCAAAGAGCTCGACAACGAGTCAGACAAAACCGGGCGGTGGATGGGAACAGACCGTACACTGATCGAAATGTGGTTACAGAATTCGATACTTCTCGATTTTGTCTTTGTCGACGTCGATCCCCAGTCCGTGACCGTCTGGCACCGCAATAGCACCGTTCTCGACAGACAGGGGATCGGTCAAGATGTCCTCTTCCCACGCGTAGTAAACCGAATCAGGGGGCAGCGTGAATCCAGGAATGCCGGTGACAGCGTGGAGAATGGCTGCGGTTCGGATCCCGAGGTCAAACGCACAGTGGTGAACCAGCGGCACTCCCGCGTCCTCAGCGATGCCAGCGAGCTGACGAAGCGCCGTGATACCGCCCGCAGGCGTCATATCGACGACAGCGACGTCGAGTGCGCCTCGTTCGATAAGCTTTCGGAGATTCCGAGGGATGTAGGTGTCTTCGTTCGGGCCGATCGGTTGGCGCGTTCGTTCCCGAAGTCGAGCCAACGCGGTGTGAGAATCGACTCGGATGGGCTGTTCCATATACTGGAGATAGATACCTGCATCCTCAAGCGAAGCCGCGACACGGACTGCCTCGTCCAACGACCATCCCTGATTCGGGTCTAATCTGAAGTCGAGTCGGCCATCGACTTCGTCGTGCATCGCTTCGATGCGACGGACATCTTCGCGCCAGTCTCGACCGGCCTTCGTCTTTAACACAGAATATCCCTCATCATACGCACGAGCCGCGTGTTCGCGAGATGCTTCTGGTGAGAGGATGCCGAGACAGTACGCGATATCGACCGTCCGCTCACTCTTGCGGGTGGGCGTGTTCGTTCGCTCTGTTGGCACAGGAGCGGTCCATCCGCCTAGCAGCTCGTACACCGGCCGCTCGAGCACCTTGCCGACGATATCCCAGCAGGCAGTTTCGATGGCTGCAAAGAACATATCCACATTGGTGTATTCGATGAAGATCTGGCGACGAAACGTTTCGAGTTCGAACGGTGACCGACCGACGACCCACTGGGCAATTCCGTCTTCGAGGACCGCTTTGGTGGCCGCTGGCGAGAGAAAGACGCGCATCTCACCCCAGCCGGTAACCCCCTCGTCGGTATCGATTCGGATAATCATCCGTTCCATCTCTTCTACTCGACCGTGGTTCGTGACGTACGGCGCAATGCCCCCATCATCGATAACAACGAGGGGGACGCTGACGGCGTATGCTTCGACGTTCGTGATTTCCATGCACGATTACGTTCAGTGTGCTACATTAAAACTGCCGTTGACGCTCTGGTGGAGCCAGAACTCGATCAGTTGAAAGCGACACACCATGAGGAGCGAACACTGCTCAGGAAAGCCGGACCGGTTGCCCTGTTTTTGCCGATTTGTAAATCGCTTCGATGATTGCGACAGCCTTGCGCGCTTCGCTGGCATCAAGCGGGTACGGTTCGCCATCCGACAGTGCCGAGAGAAATGCCTCGATGTTTCGGCGGTGGGTCGAGTAGTCGATGTCCATCGGGTCAGCCGCGCCGCCACTCGCATCCCCCGTGTCACCGAACTCGACACGCACGTCATCATCCGCGGGGTATTCATCACGGAACTGCCAGGTGACGAGTTCGTTTTCGAGGACTTCGGCGGTCCCATCCCGCCCAGCCAGTTGGATCCGCCGAAGAGACCCCGGATACATCGACGTCGCGCCTAAAAGTTGGCCGAGCGCACCGTTTCGATACCGTAGGATGGCAACTGCTGTGTCTTCGACTTCCACGATCTCGTCGTCGTGACTCCGACGGGCTGTATACGCGATGACTTCGTCAACTGGGTTTTCATCTGGCGCGAGATCCATCGTGGCACCAACGAGCCACTGGATTGCATCAATACCGTGTATTGACTGGTTCATCAGCGCACCGCCGCCGTCAAGCTTCTGGGTCCCTTGCCACGCCCCGTCGTAGTACTCGTCGTCGCGCCACCAGGGAACGTACGCATTCGCTACCGAGAGCTGGCCAAAGCGGGAGTCAACGGCTGCCTCGTGGACTTTCCCGAGCAAATCAGTGAACCGTTGCTGGAACACGCCGCCGAGCGTGATGCCTGCTGCATCTGCTGTGGCGACCATCTCATCGATGCGGTCGGTCGTGATTTCGAGTGGTTTCTCACAGAGAACATCAACGCCGTGATCGGCCGCTGTGATCGTCGGTTCGAGATGTGCGCCGCTCGGCGTGCAAACTATGAGAACATCTGGCTCTGTCGCTTCGAGCATCGGCTCGGTTTCGGAGTACCACTCACAGTCGTACGTCTCAGCGAACGCTCGACCCTTTGCTTCGGTCCGGCACGAACCCCCAACGAGTGTTGCGTGCTCAATATCGGCGATGGATAACGCGTGCATCTCGGCGACGGCACCGATGCCGGCGATAGCGATGCGGAAGTCTTCGCTCATGTACGTCAGAGGATGCGAACGTGTGGGTGAAAAGAATATCGGCTCTGTACTCCAATAATCGGTATGAATGTGGGAGTCTCACTGGAGATTTCGAGTGTCGACAGCGCCAATCTTACGCCACCGAAATGGCAGTTCAACGTGAGTACAAGAAAGCATGACGCGAGGGCGTTCAATCACGGAGCGTTTTGATGAACTGTGAGCGTTCAGGAATCGAAACACCAATACGGAGCATGGGTCAACGTATCGTATGGCAAAGACAGCCATCAACCTATACAGCGTGCGCGAATTGGATGAACCGTTACTCGAAATCCTCGACCGAGTAGCTGATGCGGGCTACGATGGAGTGCAGTTTTCTGGCGGTCTGGAGGAGGTAGATCCCACAGAGATTGTTGCAGCGCTGGATGAAACGGGACTCGAACCAACCGGTGCGCACGTCGACATCGGGGAGCTTGAGGAGGATCTTGGCGAGGCGTACGAACTCTATGACGAGACGCTCGGCTGTGCGTCGGCAGTCGTCCCATATCTCGACGAGAGTCACTTTGACTCCGAGGCTGCCGTCGAGCGAACTGCCGAAAGAATCGCAGCACTCTCGGCTGATGCAAGCGAATTCAACTGGCCGATCCACTACCACAATCACGCACACGAATTCGTGGATTTCGGTGACGAAACTGCATTCGAACGGTTCGCCGAACTCGCGCCTCGGGTGGGTATCGAACTCGATGTCGGTTGGGCACTCGTCGGCGGATCAGATCCTGTTGAACTACTATCGCGGTACGGTGACCGAATCAACATGGTCCACATGAAGGACATGGATGCCGAGATGGAGGAATTTCGCGAAATCGGCGACGGAGACGTTGATATGCAGGCCTGTGCCGACGCAGCGGACGAAGCAGACGTTGAGTGGCTCATCTACGAACACGACGAACCGGAAGACCCGAGAGCCTCTATCGAGACTGGTGCTGCGTTTCTCGATTCGCTCTGAGTGTAGCGCCTGCTCGCCCGCCGTCCAAACTTTTGCGAAGTAATCGATGCACGCCGTGGTCTAGACTTGCTATTGTTCGGTGTACTGCTCGTTCCGCAACGGTATCTGAAGGCGGTTGTATCGTTATTTCCGTCTATAACGACTCGTCAGCTATACGCCAAGAGTAGATAATGCTGTGCTATAAATAATCACTCAATGGTATGTGCAGCAGAAATGAGTAACTTGACGATCTATCCTATTGATGAGTGGGGACTGAGCTACTGTTTCAGTTCGTTTTCCACACCAGATATGACGGATAACAATTATATTTGAATCTTGAACGTATCTTAGCTAGTGTAGCACACAAATCCCATTTCCGTGCCTCTCGTCAGGAATGAGTACCGTTTCAGTCACACCGCTATACAGTCCGTTCGATTGTGATTGAATAGGGAGTCACACCTGAGTATCATTGTTATAATGTCACCATTGATCAAACTATAATCGTACCCGTTCCAGTCGAATCTCAAAGGATGAGCGAGATCCTTGGAGACCATCTGTAATCTGATGTTCATAAATTGAACTAATTAAAATTTGATTGTTAGAACGTCATCATCACACTCCTTATTGAGCATAATACGGATTGTATAGAAGAACATTCCTCAACGATAGTTTGAGCAAGATACTTAGTGATCGTATATAATGAGTTGATAATTCTAATCAATATTCTAATCGTTGGTTACATTCTCAACACGTGGAGTATCAGAATTGAGGAAGAGACGAACCTTGGCATGAACGTCTAGATCCATCTACAAATTCTTTGAAGACAGAAGTGCATTCTGTTGAGTCATTTTTGCGTACGTCTGCTACAACATAGATATATTCATACATTTTAATATATCTACTATATTAGAAATCAATAAATATATAATACCTTGGAATAATTATTTTTTGGGTATGTGGGAAAATACCAGCTCAGTAACTAGACGTAGATTACTTCGGACAATCGGTGGAGCCGCGACTCTCAGCGGTATTAGTGGGCTTGCCTCAGCAAAGCCAGACGACGTGATAGAAGTCAACATTGGCTATGATCACGATGCTGGACGACAGGCAGCACTCACGGCAGCAGATCAGACCGTTCGAGAGTTTTCGTTCGATGCAGCCACGATGCGGGTACCAAAACGGGCGCTGAAGGGATTGCAGCAGCGTTCTGATGTTCGGTATATCGAAGCGAACGGTCAGATGCACGCGCTTGCCCAATCCAAGCCGTGGGGCATCGACCGCGTTGATGCCGATCTTGCACACAGTGCAGGTCACACTGGTTCCGGAGCCGATATCGCTATCATAGACACGGGGATCGACGCCAGCCATCCAGATCTTCAGGACAATCTCGGATCAGGACACGCAGTCACGAGCTGCCTGTTCGGGTGTGACTACGACTGGGGTGACGACAACGGACACGGTACTCACTGTGCGGGGATTGCCAACGCGGTGAACAACTCCGAGGGTGTCGTTGGCGTAAGTACGAACGCGACCCTCCACGCTGTCAAGGTGCTCAACTTTTTCGGAAGTGGATCGCACTCGGACATCGCTGCTGGTATCGAATACGTCGCCGATCAGGGATGGGATGTTGCTAGTCTCAGTCTCGGTGGCAGCCAGTCGTCCGCAGTAGCAGACGCCGTCGAATACGCCTACAATCGAGGCGTTCTCGTTGTCGCTGCTGCCGGTAACAGTGGTCCGTGTACCGACTGTGTGGGCTACCCAGCAGCCGAGCCGAACGCTATCGCAGTGAGCGCAACGAACGACAACGACGGACTTGCGGAATTCTCATCGACAGGTCCCGAAGTAGAGATCGCCGCACCCGGTGCAGACATCTATTCGACGTATAACGGCGACAGTTACGACACTCTCAGTGGAACTTCGATGGCGTGTCCACACGTGGCAGGAGCCGGTGGGCTGCTCATGAGTGAAGGCTACACGAACACCGAGGCTCGTCAACAACTACAAGACGCGGCCGAAGATATCGGACTGTCAAGCAACGAGCAGGGATCAGGTCTTCTTGATGCCGCGGCGGCACTCGGACTGAACTCCTGATAACCACCGGCAACCTCCTTCCCGTCTCATCTTTTGATGCTATTCGAAGTGGACATTTCACGTAGAACCATCGGTCATCAACCCAGTGACAGTCTCTGATCGGGAATCCGTTTTACTTACCATTCTGCCTGCGGCTACGGGGTCGGAATGTCAGAGAGAAGCGTCAGTCCTGTTTGAAGCACAGACCCAAGCGGTGTCGCCAACAACGCGACCAGCAAGATCGCACCTGCACCGAGTCCGAACAGGAGTCCGTTGGCAAGTCTGCTATCGGGGTGCAGCCCGACAAATGATACCCGTCGCTTCGAGAACGGCAACAGTGGCTGAACCCCGGGGCCTGTAATAATGTCTCCGAGTAGGTGTAGCACGATCCCACTGCTCCCGACACACCAACCAACAGCCGAGAGTGTCGGTGCATCGAGTGCCGAAAAACGGACAACGATCCACGTGAACGCGTTGATACCAGTCGTAGAGAGCCAGTCTGCGATTGGAGCGGTCACATACGTGCCAAGCACCCAGCCTCCTCCGGCACACAGCCAACCAACGAGTGCTGCCGTGAGGAATGTATGACTCGTTCCCCGATTCCGGAAGCCATCGAACCGTTGATCGCGGTTCGGCAGCGGTTCAATCACCAGCACACCCAACGAGAGCAGCGCCAAGAACGGTCGTCCGGCCCGGAGAAATGTGTACAGAAACGGAGACAGGAAGAGCAAGACAATCCCAACGTGGCCGTTGCGATACATGGCTATACGCATTCGGTGCCCATGTCGGGCGAGTGTCGTTCCCGCAAATCAGCGCGCTGACCAGCGCATGTCTGCGCGTGGTTGCAGCCTCCCCATCGGTTCCTAAACCTCCACCACACGTGATACGTGGTTTGTCTGGAATTGGTTTCGAGCCAGTTGCCTCGATCGTAGTGGGTCGGTCCAGAGCATTTCTCAGTAGAGATAGTTCTATTTGACACAGTATCGTTTCCATACGTAATCGTTGACTCTACCATCCATGTTGATGGGTTCTGATTCCAGGTGTGCACTCATTCTGGTGTTTGAGGCCTCGTCTCTGAAAAAGTATTGCACCCAGCAACCGCTGCAAACAGGATCTCGTACTTATCGATTACTGAATCATAAATGTTCACTCATCAAACTAATGGCGAAAATGAGGCGAGGCTGAGTGACGTCAATATCTGTCTTCGATATTTTTCAATGAAAAATGATTCTGCGATAGACGCGGAAATTGTTAATCATCAACAATCTATTTCTAACCGGACAGTTATTGATAGCAAAACACGTATTACATATTAACACAGATATCCTCTATTTACTATACAGAAGTCATATTGCGGACACACATTAAAATATCAGCGAATATCTGACAGACATATTGATGTTTATATCACACAAGACACTACATCGAATATTTGCAGCAAGTAGTCACGGATCAGGCGATGACTTTTGCCCTCACAGACGCACAGTCGCTGTCCTCACGACTGATTACTACTACAACCAGAATAATTCGTTCTACTGGTGTCCTTGTTAGTATGCCTGTTAACAATGAGAGTTACTTGTCAAGATCTGTTTGCTTAAGAGTACATTCCAAACGTGAGATTAGTTATAACGTGATATGGGTACCATATTTGAATCAGATACTGAGCCTTTTCTACTACTTCTCGAATCTCCGTTGTCACCAATTTACACTACTTCTCGAACCTTCAGCAAGAACCAATTCGTATACCAACGATCTGATACGGCGAATAGCGGGACGCTGCGGATACTCAGATGAACCTTACGGAGGTACTCATGTAATGGACACCCTGCTCTCGCTCAGGAGCCACTGTCGACGCGCTATTCGTATGAACAATCAACCTGGTCCATACAGGCTCGGAGAGCGTCGGTTGCGACATCGAACGCTTCCGGACCGCTGAATCCACCCTTTTCACCAGCGTGTGCGAGATGCGGTTCGAGCGCAGCGTATCCAATGTATCCGCGTCGTTTGAACGCACCGAGAATCTCTGGAATCCGACCATCTCCATCACCCGCGGGTCGAATCGCTCCGCGCTGACCGAACTCGGCGTCCTTGATATGAAGATATTCGACGTACTCGATCAGATCGAGAAGCGCATCTGGATACGGCTGGCATCCGGTTTCGAGGAAATTAGCAGGGTCGAAGATCGCGCGGAAGTTCGACGAATTGATCGTCGTCAGAAGATCACGACAGCGTGCGGGGGTATCGCCGTAGATATCCTTCTCGTTCTCGTGGAGGAGCGTAATACCCATTTCCTCTGCGAGATCGACTTTCGTCTCCATCCGATGGAGCACCTCCTCGCGGTGGTCAGCCGGCTCCTCTCGTTCGGGAATCCAGTAGGAGAACAGCCGAATGTACTCCGTTTCGAAGAAGTCAGCAATGTCAAGTGCGTGCTCGAATCGTTCGCGGTGGGGTTCGAACGCATCGGTAATGTCGATCTTCCCGATTGGGGAACCGATCGACGCGACTTTGATATCCCGCCGATTCAGCTCGTTCCGGACGTGAACGAGTTGTTTCTCAGTCAAGTCGAGAATGTTGGTTCCGTCGACGCTCCGGAGATCAATATGACCGAGACCGAGTTCTTCGAAGACATCAAGCTGCGTATCGAGGTCAGCGGCGATCTCGTCGGCAAATCCACTGAGGATGAACGTGGCGTCGGAATTGAGTGACATGAGATAGTAAAGCAACCCGTCGAGCGATATTATCTCTTGGGAAAGACGCAACACGGGGTGTGATATCCGGACCGTTGAATGTCGGCTTACTACGACCCACGACCCCATTCATTCGTAAAATTACTGTGCGTAGACCAACCCAATCACAACCGAGAAAACCGAAGTATTCGTCAGAAGGACGCTGACGATTGTGGATTCACACAGCATAGACGTGGACGATGAAATGTACTTCCTGTGTTGTCACCCTTGTCCATGAGGTCCAGAACGTCCGGCCGGTCGTTCATTTGAATCACGGTGACTGCGTCCTCATCCTCTGGATACGAGGACCCTCTACTCACTACACGAATCGGAGATACGATAATGATAATATGATCGTGCTAAGGCTCTCTGAGCGCACGCACGTCGTGCATAACTGTGTCTGGGTCGCCAATTGGGGAGAGCTCACAACCGGCGTAGCCGTCGTATTCCTTCTCCGCGATCGTAGCAAAGAGATTCCCGTACTTTACGTTCGCCCATCCCAAGCTCATGGCGACCGGGCGTATCTGCACTATGCGTATGGTCGATCAGATCGGGATGATTCTGGAAGCTTCGAATAACGTCACCACTCGTGATCTGTGCGTGGTAGAAGTCGTACAGCAGCTTCACGCTCGGGCTGTCGACCGTCTTAATTAGCTCTGCCCCCTCCACAGCGGAGATGATCAGGTAGCCCGAGTGGTCACGCACGTTGAGGGCTCCAATACGAGCGTAGTGTCGGTGATTCTGCCACTGGAGCCACTTCACGAAGGACAGAGGCGACGTTCTCTCGCTGTCTCTTCTCATCAAGATCGTCTTGAACACGATCAGCCTTGACGTTCAGATTCTGATAACTGACCCGCTCAGCGAGAGCAATTGTTTCCGTGACGTTCGCCACTGCATCGTCGAATCGGTCCGGACGGTTCAATGGCGGACAGACTCCCGACATGTAGACAAACGCTAACCCACGCTCATCGCATCGTTCGCCAAAAGCTTCGACGTTGGCGTCAACTCCGTACAGTTCGATGCCATCGAATCCAGCCTCGGAAACGTGATCGACGTACGCTGGGGACGGATTCCCATCGAACAGCATATTGAGATATCCGGACACCCCGGAACATACCCGTGTCTCACTTGGGAACGAAAGCTCCGTTACCGTACCAGAGATCAACGACCTATAGAGCAACTCGAATAGAGTGGGACTTCGCTACAGCTCAGTCGAACTGGGCTGGAGATCGCCGGATTCGACCATCGCGTCCAGTGGATTGTCCTCGATTTTGAGCGGGAATTCGACCCGGCCGCGAGAACGGACGGACTCATACGTTCCGAAAATGATCTCCATCGCTCTGAGCGCATTCTCTGCTCCGAGTTGGGACTTTTCGTTTGTATCCAGACACGCCACGATGTGTTCGATACCGAGTCCAATAGTGGTTCTTTCCGGCTCTTCGAGCAGGACTGCTTCCCAACCCTCTCCATCGAATCGGTTGATTCGGAGGGCGGCGTCATCGTCGTACGGGTGAACCTCTATGATTCCTTCACTTCCAACGAGTCGATTGTGGCAACCGATGATCGCTTGACCAACGTGACCAGTCGAGGCGAAGCCGCGAACGCCGTTGTCGTACTCCCACACCGCAACTGACTGGTTCTCATTGTGGCTTCCATAGCGGACGTCCGCTTCTCGGTAGTCGATTCCCCCAAGAACCCACTCAGCAGGACACTCATCGTTGTAGAAATTGCACAGATCGATCAGATGGGTCCCGAAGTCGAACAGGTTTTTCCCACCGATCATCACTCGTTCGAGCGTCCCTATCTCACCGCTGTCGAGCAAATCCTTGGCTGCTCGCCACTGTGGGTCGAACCGGCGCTGGTGATTGAACGTCAACTGGATCTCCTGTTCGTCACAAGCGATCGCCATTCGTTGGCAATCGCCCCACGTCTCTGCCATCGGCTTTTCACAATGAATCGCATCAGGTACGGCTGTTTCTGCTACGTCCACAACGATATCCGCGTGAGTCGGCACTGGCGTGGCAATACTCACGATATCCGGATCGGTCTCGTACAGCATCTCCTCGTAGTCCTCGTAGACGTTCTCGCCACTGATATCGAACTCATCCGCGAACGCTCGTGCGTTCTCGAGAACAAGGTCTGCACAGGAGACGAGGGCACACTGATCCTGCTGTTGATATCCCCATCCATGCCGATATGCCATCGCCGCACTCTCTCCCCACACTTGATTGTGCGGCTCTGGTCCGGTCCCGATAAAAGCCACGTCGTAGTTCATCCTTTTTGGATGCGTCTTGCCATCTAATAAATACTTCTATAGACGTAGATATACGATATAGTGTCCGAACTGCGGCGATACGAGCGCTGTTCGTGTCTTGACCCACTTCATTCGACATCTGAATTATTCAAATGTTCCGCACAGGGGAACGAAGATCGATCATCATAAAACCCCCACCAATAGTCCCCTGACCATCGATGGTTCCACGGCCCGTAATTTCGACGGTGTCCGCACCAGTAATCAACAAATACGGATGGAAGCCGGCTTGGTTCTATCCCTCCCACCGACTCGTAACCGTTGGAAATATCGAGGCATCAGCGGACGAATCGCAACGTCGCGCCAGCAGCAACGTGTAACGTCGTTTGGTCGCGTATGGTAAGCGCTGCTGACAGATAATCACCAGCCGAAACGTAAACGGTGCCACCTGATGCAGCGCAGTCATCGAGTGCGAACTGTATCGCATCGGTGTCATAGTGTTCGCCATCGTCGGTTACGCCATAGTCCCGGATATCAAACAGCGTATCTGCTGACTCGTGCATCAGTGGCGTATCCAATCGTATGAACATAATCATTGTGTCGAAAATTTGAATGAGGGTGATTGTACTCATCTCATATCACTATTTACTCCACCCACAATGGCGGGAGATGGACAAACAACGATCAGCTTCGACGATTGGACTCGTTGGGAGGTAAATGCATCATGTTCGACCAGTTCGTTCTGAGATTTTTCGGGTGACGACCATCGACTCGTCACGAATCGAATGCGTACCAAAGACAGAGCACTACTCAGGCATGACAAGTGTGACGTTGTCACATCAACCAACCTCCATTTTGACATCGGAGTATATGATACTATTAGCGAACGTCCATAGTTCGTTCGCGTGTCCACATCTTCGAATCAGATATCCGACTCAGGATCGATAGTACTCTCTGGCTGTTGTCGACAACAAATGTGGTAGAAGCTTACTCGGTAGTCAGAACAGCGTACTATCGATATATTATCCGTGAAATCTAACTATCCGTAACTCGCTCGAATTCAACGGACTGAATAACCGACGGAGCGACTCGCAGCCACCGATAGTGCGAGGACCTCTCCCTCAGATATACATTATCCATATGGATGACGAACAAATATCTTAGCAGTGAGGTGTGCGTTGTCATGCATTGTTGGCCAATTTTAGGACTCCAACAATCTACTGTTGGTAGATGTAAATATATCAAAAATTATATTTACTGATTACACAAACAGTCCAGAATATAGCATTTTGCTTTTTGTGATAACCACGCAATTGGGGATGCCTAGAGATGGAAACTAATACCATCGTCATAAATTCCATAATCACACAGTTTACGATCAACGTCAATCTCATTCGAGATGTGTTTATAATAACCGGGATATTCCCCGGGCAACAATTTACTCATTCGGTCACGAACGGGAGATGTACGATGGCTATTGACATTGTCAACGAACGCGAAGCGTGGATTAACGAGTGGATGAACAAAGTAAACACTGAAAGCGACTATCACGAAACCGGTCAGGGTTGGGGCGAGGGATTCAACGGAGATTTCGTTTTCGAGGTCGAAGTCGATGATGAATATCAGGAAGCCAAGCAGTACACCGACGATGACATCGAAAATGGCATTGCTTTCTTCGCAGAAGTTAGCGACGGAGAGGTCCATGACGCGACCCCCATTGACGTTGATGATATCGCGGAGTACGATTACGGGTTTAATTACCACGGTACATACTCCAACTGGAAGGAGCTGATCAAGCAGAATATTGGACCGATCGATGGTCTGATGAGCGGCCAGTTCGAGATTGAAGGAGATATGCAAAAAATTCTGCAGTGGAGCGATGGTGCATCGTCGCTCGCAAACGCATCGGGCATGGTTGAGACCTCATTTCCCGAAGAGGAAGCATAGTAGCTCTGGGCGGTAGTCGCTGTCTGTTTTGAAGCAAGCGACTCATGTTGATGACATCTTGGCCGACTTGTAAAACGGAGATCTCTCAGAGAACGAGCAACAGTCGAGCCACCACTGACACACGTCGGAATTACTATCCCAAAATGTACTCATTCACTCGGCTCGGTGGCGTAGCCGACTCGCTGCCGATATGTTCACGTCGAGTGTCGCTGCCAAATCAGCGAGCGTACAGTTTCGAGGAATATCGTAACATCCACCGAGTGCTTCGGTGCTGAGCTTCCATTGGTAGTCTGTGAGCAACTCGCCTGAATCGTGAGATTGGATTAACAACACAGCCCAGTATGGAATATCTGCTGCAGCCAACGTCTCCGTGTGCGCCGACAATTGAATATATTCTTTAGAAGATACAGTTGGAAATATCTCCTCGATGGTTATCTGTCTAATGAGCTAAATCATATTAGTCATACGAGTGTACGATATTGCGAATCAGATTTATCATCTCGATGTGAGTCTACGATCATCTCGACAGCGAATATGAGCAAGGTGCTGTGTAGTCCGAAGAACGTTCCTCGAAGAGAATCTCTCATCATTCGCAGCATCGACAGAATTTTTATATACTAACAGATATATCAAAAGATAGCAAGTGGTTCAACAGTGAGTACGAATGAACAACCAATCATCAGTTTCGCGATGTTGGGACACCGATTTGTACGTTGTTGCCGAGGATGAGCCCAGTACAGCCAGAGGGACTCGCTGCGCTGGCTACACCGACTGATTGCAGGAACCGACGGCGTGTTATTGACCCTGAACGACGTCGGGAAGTAGATCCCGACGATACGATAGGCGTCACGAGACACTGAAGGACGTCACGGTCTGGACAATGTTGGATATTGTCATGACGTCGCTGTGACCGTTTAAGATATCCAGAACAGCAGCCGCAGAAAGCGCACCGAAAACGAGTCCGGGCTGTTCGAGACCGCTATCCGAGGTGGCTTCCGGGATGCCATGCACCCCACTCGTCGAGTTGCCCATGATGTGGTCGTCTATTTGTACGTCGATCCGATCGTTCGGGACCGACCGTTCCACGATTACTGGACGAAAACTGACAAAAAGAAGAGAATGCACCAATCACTACGGATAAAATACCGCGACGATTGTTATCAATGCGCTTATCGCACATGAGAATTACGACTGTTATGAGCTTCCGACGTGACCGGAAGCTAGTTTAATGACCACACTGTCCCTTATTTTGTCCACGTTGAACCGGTGTCCATTACAGTCGTACGCTCGTAATTTCAGACGTTCAATTTCGGTCAGTTTAGCCAGAGTGGTGGAAGCCCGACGTGGATCAATTTTCTCGGGTCGCACTATTAACGAAAAGAGTTGGTAGAGGGAGAAAGAGGACAAAATCTGGATAGTTGATGGGCATCTCATTTCGGTATACGACGCTCGAATCACACAACTCAAACATGACTTCACACCTGGGACAACCTGGTCGTGGAACAATCCACTGGGGTAACAACAACCAGCCACTCATCTTGCGAATACGCTCATGTTTTCATTCGAACGTCGGTTTTCTCGATTGCCCCCATCGTAGTACGGAATTGCCGTAACCGTCGTGTCTTCGTGCTCGGTCGCCTCGACCGGTAGATAGAGTTCGTCTTCCCGGACAGATGTGTTGGGGACAGTGACTCGCCCTCGAATGGGGCCGCCGTAGCGAGGACGTACTGATGGAGTGGGCAGTTATTGTCGACAGCCTCAAGACAGTAGATGAGTGCTCCGTGAGTGAGTGCAAATGCCTCCGTATCAGCTTCGACATTGGGATGGGCAACCATCTGACTAACACTCTGTGCTAACGTGAGCGTGACTCGATCGTTTTTTCACGTCCGATTCAGTTCGAGATATTCGTTGTGTTCGATAGCAACGGATTCACCATCGACTTCGACAGTAATATCGTCACGTCACTCGGGGATACGCAAGCGAACAGAGAATTCAGCCGAATCAGACGTGCTGATCTGGATCTGTACATCGCCCTCCCACGGAACTGAACTCTGGTGAGCGATCTCGACATCGGTGAAAGAGACTGATTTAGTTTCTTTATTTTCCATATTTATAACCAATCCACACAGTTCCCCCGTCACGATCAACCCAATTACCTTTATTGAAAGCGAAAGCTTGCGATTCGATTCCAATGAACGGATCAGTACTATTAGGCCATCATTTCGTGATGTCCGAAGCGCTGATCCTCAGAGAGACAATAGTCATTCAGTCGTTGATAACTAATTACTCATGAAGGAGACGAAGCAGTGAGATACCCTCCAGTTTTATGAATTACTCATCAGAATGAGTAAAAGGATTTTGGAAGAAAGCTTATGATTCGGTGTAGACACGATATGCTTTCCAGTGTGATATTTGGAATCAGCGTTCGGTGGGTTCCATTCGACTAAGAATGATGTAGCAATACTCAGCGAGAGTTCGTCTCATAGCTACACAAGAATTTCGATTCACTCAATTGATTATTCACACCCTGCTTGATAAATTCCATCCTCTACCACTCGAACATGACTATTCTAAACCACATATTCAGATGTGCTGATTCGAGTTTATAATTCTTTTCTAAACTATTGTATGAAGTTATGGAATCCCTGATTCCGGAATGGTCTCAGCTCGGTAGAGTTCTCTCTGATCGTTTCAGCTCTTATAATCTTCGATTAGTCCCCCTTGGAGCACAATTTCGACCTGACGCGCGCTCAAACTGTGTTCTGCAGGGAATTGAGTGTCTTGCGTGGCGTTGTGCACGGTGACTTCGGAGCCGTCTTGCAGGTCCTCACGAACAGTGGGAAGCTCAAGGATGTCGCCCTGCTCAATTGCTGCATAATCGGCTCTGTTAACGAATTCGAGCGGCACGATTCCGAAATTTACGAGATTCTGCCAGTGGATACGGGCGTAGCTGACAGCTAGTGCAGCCCTCATTCCCAGATAGTACGGTGCGAGGGCCGCGTGCTCGCGTGAACTACCCTGCCCATAGTTCGAGCCACCAACCACCATCCACGGCGGTCCCTGGTCTTGCGCCCGCTCGTAGAAGCCCTGCTCAATCTGATCGAACACCCATTCGCTGATCCTCGGGATATTCGATCGATACGGCAGTACGTCCGATCCAGCAGGCATTATTTCGTCCGTTGAGACGTCGTCACCGACTTTCATTAGCACTGGACCTGTAATTGAGTTCGGCACGCGTTCGAAATCTGGCAGTGATTTTACGTTTGGTCCCTTCTCCAACTCGCCACCAGGATTTTCTGGTGGAGCACTCAACGCCGTCTCATCTATGATGATCGTTTCGGGGTCGGTCCAATCTGGATATTCAATATCGTGTGTCTCTTCAAGCGTCCGTGGGTCAGTGATTTCGCCGGTGAGCGCTCCTGCAGCAGCGGTCTCTGGACTACAAAGGAAGACGCTGTCTTCGCGGGTGCCAGTGCGTCCGGGGAAGTTCCGTGGAACCGTGCGCAGGCTGTTTCGGCCAGAAGCAGGTGCTTGACCCATACCGATACATCCGTTACATCCTGCCTGATGGATGCGGGCACCGCTTGCGATCAGCGCACCGAGAAAGCCCATCTCCGTCAAGTTTTCTAGCATCTGTCGGGAAGTGGGATTGACATCGAAGCTGACCCCAGTCGGGACTCGTCGTCCGTCCACGATCTGTGCTGGAACCGCGAAATCGCGCAGCCCGGGATTCGCACTCGACCCGATATAGGCCTGATAGATCTCCTCACCTTGCACGTCAGTCACCGGAACGACGTTCCCGGGACTGGATGGCTTTGCGATTAATGGCTCGATCTCATCGAGCTGAATCGTCTCCGTCACGTGGTATTCGGCGTCATCGTCTGCGTGCAGCGCGCTGAAATCCTCTTTGCGTTGTTGTCGAGCGAGAAATTGCTTTACGGTGTTGTCAGCGGGAAACACGGTGCTTGTAGCACCTAGCTCAGTGCCCATGTTTGCGATGACGTGACGATCCATCGCGGACAGTGTCTCCAATCCAGCTCCATGATATTCAATAACACGACCGACACCGCCATCGACGTCGTGACGCCGCAGCATTTCGAGAATCACATCTTTCGCACTGCACCAGTCGGGGAGTTCACCACGCAGCTCGACACCCCACACCTCGGGCATATTCACGTGGTACGGCTCTCCAGCCATTGCCATTGCGATATCGAGTCCGCCAGAGCCGATCGCTAGCATGCCCATCGCACCTGCGGCTGGTGTGTGCGAGTCCGATCCGAGCAGCGTTTTCCCCGGTACCCCGAACCGTTCCTGATGGACGGGATGTGAGACGCCATTTCCGGCGGGGGAGAACCAAACGCCCCACCTCTCACAGGCGCTTTTCAAAAACAGATGATCGTCGGGATTCTTGTTGTCCTCCTGAATCAGATTGTGATCCACGTATTGGGCAGACAACTCGCTTTCGAGCTGCTCGACCTCCATGGCTTCGAGTTCGAGCATGACCATTGTGCCGGTCGCATCTTGCGTCAGCGTCTGATCGATCTCCAGTGCGATTTCTTCGCCCGGTTCCATCTGTCCGTCGACGAGATGTGCGTCGATGAGCTTCTCGGTCACGGTCCCTGACATACGTAAAAATACAGCGAGAGGATCCTTTGTTCTTGTGCCGTCGTTCAATCGAACAGATGACACTGCATTCGTGATGCTCTGATGGTCGTTTCGTACCGTATCATGCCGTGAACTTTTCGACGTGGTTCTGGTCGTCGTCAAGTGGTTTGCTGATACAAATGATGTAATCTACTGCCAACCATTATAATCATCCCCTCATAACTGCTCCTATGCAAACGCGCGTTCTCGGCGAAACTGGACACGAGAGTACTATCATGACGTTTGGTGCGATCGCTCTCAACTGGCTCGAACAGGACGGTGCGAACCAAATGGTCGAGCATGTCCTCGACTACGGCGTCAATCACTTCGATGTCGCACCGACGTACGGCGATGCAGAACTCAAGCTTGGTCCAAAGCTTCGCCAGCACCGCGACGAGATATTTCTCGGGTGCAAGACACAAGAACGCGAATACGAAGGAGCAAGACACAAGATTGAGCAGTCGCTTACCCGTCTCGGTGTCGAGAAAATCGACCTCTATCAGATCCACGGTCTCGAGTATGAGGAGGAACTAGATACCATCACTGAGGAAGGCGGCGCGCTCGATGCCTTTCGGGAGGCAAGGGACGAAGGAAAGATCGATCATCTCGGTCTGACCAGTCACGGCGCTCCGAAGCTCATTCTCGATGCGATCGACCGTATCGACGACCTCGAAACGGTGATGTTTCCGCTGAACCCCGTCGTCTGCGCAACTAGCGCAGACCACAATTACGAGGCAGTGCTGGAGCGTGCGACGGAGAAAGGAATCGGCACGCTCGTAATCAAGGCCTTCGCGGACGGATCGTGGCCATCGACGGACGAACTTCCAGAAACCGATCGACCGTTCGCAAACTGGTACGAACCTGTCGCCACGCCAGATGAAATCAGAGAGCGATTCGATTTCGCGGCGTCACGCGGCCCAACGAGCGTCGTCAACGCCGGCGACCCGAAACTCGTCTCTATGACTCTCAATGCTGCCACTCGCTACGATGGGATGAACGAAGCCACACAGCGATCACTGATCGAACAGTTACGGCACAACACAAGCCCAGTCCCAGAGCAACTGCACCACTAACGGAGCAACTGAATGGATATTCCACGTACGGTCACCGCTGCACTTGATGACCGTCCAGTATCTGGAGCACGGTGTCTCGAAGCTGGTGCAGGGGTCGGCAACATGACTGGTGGACTCCTTGCGAATGATGCTGCTCGCGTCTACGCCGTTACGAATGAGCGCGATCACGCCCTAACAACACGTCGTCGTGTTGGATCCAATGTCACAGACCGTTTATCAGTGATAGAAGCAGATCTCCGTTCGATTCCGCTCTCGAACGACTCGGTCGACCTCATTACTGCCCATGGGTTATGCAACGTCCTCGCGCCACCAGCTCTCTCGACGATCGCAGACGAACTCACACGAGTTGCAGCCCCGAACTGTCATCTCGTCATCAACGATTACGATCCGCTCCCCTCGGATGCCCCTATTCGTGAACTTTTCGCTATCGAGAATGCCACAGCAGAACTGGCGACCGGTCGCCCCGCGCTGACCTTTCATCCAGCAGAATCTCTCAGGCGACTGTTCGAAGGTTGGGGATGGCAGTTCGACCGTGAGTGTACCCTTCTCGACCCAGTCCCGTGGACCGCGAATCACGTGACAGCACACGCCGACAGAGTGTCGTCACTGGGAGCAGCGCTTCCGGATGACATGAGCAAACCGCTGATGGCTGCGGCCAATCGATTTGTGACAGAGATCGGATCCACCTCAACCGGCCGAATGTATAGTCTCGCACTCTGTTTTTCAGATTGAGCTCCTCTAATTGCTATCGTCTCAGAAGCGTTCCCACGTGCATCAGTTATTTAGGAGACATGTGTTTCATCAGAGGAGTTAAGAGCGAATGCATCGAGCGCTAGCGGGATGGATGAATACGCGTACGTTGTAAACGTTGACGGCGTCGTCGTGCGTAACGACGAATATCTGCTCATCGAACGGGGCCACGAAGAAGACCATGCGAGCGGTCGCTTGGCGTTCCCGGGTGGCAAAGTCGAGCAACCGCCTGGCGAAAACGAAACGATCGAACAGACTGCTGTTCGTGAACTCTCCGAAGAGGTTGGTGTCGAGGTTGGTGATGTCGAGTACGTTCTCAGCTCGACGTTTGAGACCGATGACGGAACGCAGTGTCTCAACATCGTCACGCTATGTGAGTATGTAGGTGGTGAAGCACGGCCGCGTGCTCCAGATGAAGTTGCTGCGGTTCACTGGCTCTCCTACGACGAGATCGAAGAACATGAGGCCATTCCTCCATACATTGAACGGTACGCCGATCGCGTCGAAGCGATTCGGTCGAACTAATCAAAGCCGACGTGTGTGATCGTACTGTCTCAGACGATTTCTGTCCAATGATTCTAACGACCTCTGTGGTCTGTATCACAAGGCTAATACACTATAAACACTATATTCGGAATATATCTAATATAGAACGAGCTTCTTTTTCCGGGGTTGATTCAGAACGGGTGGATCGGCAGACAAAGACTGTATCACTCTCCGATGAACGGACGGTTTCGTATCTCGACTGTGGTGATCCTGATGGCGATCCCATTTTGTACTTCCACGGCAGCCCCGGCAGTCGATACGAGGGATGGTTCTTCGATCGACCGGCACGCGAGCGAGGCTATCGTGTAATTGCGCCAGATCGTCCTGAAATCGGGAGGAGTGATTACCATCAGAACTACTCGCTGCTCAGCTATACGCCGGACGTCGCTGAAATAGCGAGTGAGTTTGACTTCGATCAATTCGATGTCGTCGGCCTTTCGGGCGGTGGAACGACGGCCCTATCGTGCACGGTCGCGTTGCCGAACCGAGTTACGACAGTCGGACTCGTTTGTAGTTGGGCACCTGTTGGTTCCGAACCACAGCTGGCCAACCAACGTGCTCCACTCGACTGGGTGTACAAGCGACTTACCGCGCTCGGTCCAATTCCCTTCGTTCCAGCATTTTCGATACTCGGTCTTGCTGCCCAACAGCTCTCACCCGAGACATTCACCGTGAAACTACTCTCGGGATCGCTCTCGAACGCTGATCGACGAGTGCTCAGCGATCCCGACCGCCAGCGTTTCATGACCGAAAACACTCGTGAATCGGTTCGAGCCGGGGCCCGTGGACCAGCCCGCGATGCGTATCTCAGGTACCGTGATTGGAAATTTGACATCGCCGACGTGTTATGTCCCGTTAAGATTCATCACGGTACCGACGACAGTTTCGCGCCGTACGCGTTCGGCGAGTACCTCCACGACAACACTCCAACATCGACACTGTACACGTATTCAAACCGTGGACATCTCGATTTCTTCACAGACCTGAACACCGTACTGGAGTCGCTCGACGCAGATAGCACAGAGCGTCTCGACTGATGTCGATAGTTGGACCACGGACGGACAGCGTGTGCGTGCCGTTCACAATCCGCCGACAGCCATTTAGAGCGCACAAGTAATGTGAAATACGTGTCCCCTGTTCAGATCCGGTCTGCAACACCGGCTGATGCCCCTGCTATCGAATGGACTGCCCGAAGATCGTGGCATGCTACCTACGACGCACTCCTCGGTGAGCGAGCGGTCAATGAGGTGGTCGACGCGTGGTACGATCTCAGTGATCTTCGGAGCGCTACAAAACGCGACGAACACGTCTTCATCGTTGCATCCAAGGAAGACTCCACAGTAGGCTTCGCACACGCCGCCTTCGACGCTGCGCACAATGGCTGGGTGCTCTTTCGCATCTACGTTGCCCCCGATCACTGGGATAACGGGATTGGCACCGCGCTGCTCGGACGCATCGAGACTGAACTCAAAGATCGTGGGGTATCGACGTACGAACTTGTGGTCTTCGCAGAGAACGATGTTGGCGTCAATTTCTACGAATCCCACGATTTCGATCGGTTCGAGACCGTCGAAACCAAATTCGAAGGAGTCGAGACGGCCGAACACAAGTATCGAAAACAGCTTTGATAGCTGAAATGTGACCGCAACAACGACCACTGGTCACTTGGTGCTGGGAATGTGATCGAATTTATCAGGTGCTGAATCGGCTGTTCGACAATCAGCACGCTCACACAGCGGCCGTCAGGGAGAACCACAGATTCCCTTCATCCCAATAGAGATAATGTCTTTTTAAGCACTTATACAACATGATTTTGAGAAAAGTCATCGTTGGACGATGTTAACACAGATCGAGAAGAGTCGCTGACGCTCCTCCGACAACGACGCGATCGGGATGAGATCAAGCGGAGTTTGAACGTCGTCTCGACGGGCTCCTCGAAACGGAAACCATCGAGCGAGCCGGATCGTACCGCGAAAGTAATCCGACCACAAAGCAATCATCGTAGTCTACTGTGCTTTCAAAATAGCGCAGCGGTTCGGGTTACCACTTCGTCAGTGCAGTTCGGCCATGCGTGTAGCCGAGAATGCCAACAAACAACCCAACTCCAGTAAATGCGGTGAGTGCGCCGGCGTAGAACACCCACTCGATTCCGACCGTTGTCATCAGCAGTCCGCCGATGATTGGGGCAATGATGCTACCTGGACGCCACACGATCGATCGAATACCAAAGCTGCTGGCAACACCCCCGTTTGCCGTTCCTTCGTCTGCGAACAGCGCCATGCTGGCCGGTTCTCGGAAGCTGTCCGCGATCCCGAGAAATCCGTTCAATACGACGAGGGGGACGAACGCAGGCGATAGCGCTCCCAAGAGGGGGATGCTCGATGGGAGCGAAAGCGCAGTACCAAATGCTGGTGTGAACGGTACCGCAAGCGCCACCAAACCGTAGAGGCTGCCGCCGATGAACACAAACAGTGATCGCCCGAATCGATCCGAGAGACGCCCCATATACGGTTGACTGAGCATATTTGTGAATTTCTCCGCTACAATCACGACGCTGACAACAGCCGTGCTGTATGCTAATCCCCCTTTCATGGCCGAGACGCCGGCGTAAATTGGAATCCACGTCCGTACGAGAGTGACTGCAATCGCGTACTGTGCTCGAAAGCTCGTGATAGTGAGAATACGACGATTGACCGCGAGATCAGTAAACGCGAATCCTTGGACGCTGGTCGTATCAGGCTCGACGAACAGCCATACGGTTACGAACGCGAGCGAAACAACCACGACGAGGACACTGAATACGGCTGTGAATCCGAATAGCTGGTACAAGATACCAGCACTCAGCGTTCCGAGAATCGCAGCAGCAAAGCGCCACGAATTTGCCATTCCAATGATGTTTGCACGACGACCAGATGGAGCAAGTTCACCGACGAGAGCGAGACTCATCAGTCCCATCCCCGTGGCGGCAATCCCCTGCAGACCACGTGTGAGGATGAATCCAGTACTTGATGAGACGACAGCAAACGCTCCGTACGCGAGAACGCCAATCCCGAGACTACCAAGGAGGACGGATCGTTTATCGTACCGATCGCCTGCCCAAGCAAGTGGGATGACTGCGATCGCTTGTGCGAGTGTGAGTCCTGTTGTGAAGAGGCCAATCACGACACCAGATGGATCGAACAGATCAATGTACGTCGGAAGGAGCGTGAGCAAGGTGATGAGACCGAAACTGCTTGCAAATCGGGCAAGGTAAAGAGCGTAGAGTTGACGAGTCTCCTGTGTCACCTGTAACAGTCATTTCATCACCTAAAAAACGATTTCCATGTCCGGTCGTCAATAGGCGGCTGGTTTTGATTTTGAGCGCTAACCGACCCACCAATGAAGATATTTTGACATTGGTGGGAACAAAAATATGATTGATGACGTTTGAACGACGTTGTTTGGATAGCAAACTGTATCGTTTATATGAGTGGAAACTTTCACCGCTAGCATTCAGCTTCTGTTAACGGATTATGCCTACAGTGTTCTAAATCGACTAAATTGCTTTCGTATGTCGAATGATTTCAATGTATACACTTGGTCTTCTAGCCATTTCGACCGTGAGAGCGGTGATACTACCATATTTTTGGAAGTTTAACCGTAATAAATTTTTGCATGTCCCACCGGGACGGGTGTTGAAATAAAACGTTCTGCTGGCACTTCCGTGTTTTTCAGTTTTCGCTCACTAAAAACTGCTCGATAACTCCTAGATCAATTGTTTGATCATCAGAAATATCAATCTATGCAGAAATTTTCAGTAATCCACTCCTAGTCCCATTCCTCACCAATACTAGCGCCTTCAAGGGGACCAACAGGAAGATTACGTCCTTTACGCATCGCAACATTCACATCGTCTTCGGATGCAATCCCTTCGCGCACCACTTGTCTGGCTTCCTCGACCATCGCCCCCCAGATTCGGTTGACAATAAACCCGTATCGTTCGGGAGCGTCCTCGACCATGACGGGGGTTTTCCCGATATCTTCGACAACATCGGTCATCAGATCAATCACGCTCTGATCGGTCGCCTCTGCTTTGACAATCTCGACGAGATCCATGATTTGTGCTGGATTGAAAAAGTGAGCCCCAGCAACACGAGACGGATCCTCGACAGCGTTGGAGACGCTAGCGACCGAAAAGCCACTGGAGTTAGTATACAGTGGAATATCATCGTTCGTCACCTCAGATAGCTCGTTGAAAACCCGGCCTTTGAGAGCAAGATCCTCCGGAACAGCCTCAATAACCATGTCCGTTCCGTTGACAGCCGCTTCGATGTCCGTAGTGAGCTCAAGACGATCGAGAGCATCCGCTTTCTCATCTTCGGTGAGATATCCTCCCTCTACCGCTCGATTCAATCCGTAGTTACCGAACTCGATACGCTCTCGAGCATCATCGAGTACATCCTGTTCGATATCCCGAATCGTTACTTGATAGCCATTCTGAAGGAGATTCTGTCCGATTCCGGATCCCATGATACCGGCACCGATGATAGCTACGTGGTCTACGACTGTCATACGATGGTTGATCCGTAAGAGCAGGAATAAATGTTTGTTATCTCCGATTGGCTTTCCGGTACTGGTAAGATGGAGAAACGAACCGAAGTGCCATAGCACCAGAGCAGAATTCTCGCTGGCCGCACCAGATGGGGCAGAGAACAGCGATGACGACGGGAAAGACACCCGAATCCTCGATCGTTCGAGAGAGGTTGGGGAAGAAGTATTTGTACGTGGCACCTGATGCGGTAGTAGATGCACGAAGAATTCGAGACGGTCCGCGTAGCATTCGACGAAGAACAGGGTCTCGCCACGCTGACGCTCAACCGACCGGATTCGCTGAACGCGATGAACGGCCAAATGCGAAAGGACATTGAATCGGGACTTGATCTCCTTACAGAGCACGATGAAGCGGCGGACGGTGTCGCGGTACGAGCTGTTGTAATCGAGGGGACCGGTGATCGGGCATTCTGTGCTGGGGCGGATATCACCGGCTTTTCAGGGGTGTCACCCGCTGCGTTCGAGCCCCACTCGATGCGTGATTCAATCATCGAATTCCCTGCACCGGTGATCGCAAAGATCCACGGTTACTGTCTCGGCGGCGGACTCGAACTCGCGCTCGCGTGTGACTTCCGAATTGCGTCTGAGTCGAGTCGCCTCGGATTTCCTGAGGTCGATCTCGGGCTTCTCCCCGGTGCCGGCGGAGTCCAGTACGTCGCGCGTCTCGCCAGCCCATCGTTCGCAAAGGAACTCGCAATGACTGGCGAACACATCTCTGCCGAGCGTGCAGCAAGCGAAGGAGTCCTTAACCACGTCTACTCCGACGCAAATATCGACGCTGAAGTCGATGCGTTCGTCGAGACGTTAGCAGCGAAGCCGCCGCTTGCAATCCGTGCTGTGAAAGACTCCGGAAATGTCGCTGCAGAGACAGGCCTCCACGAGGGACGAAAATACGACCGTCGAATATTCTCGACACTACTGCAGACCGATGACCACGAAGAGGGTGCGCGGGCGTTCGCCGAAGACGACTACGAACCGGAATTCAATGGCCGATAGGACATCCCGATTTCTGTTGTTTCTTGCTGATTGGGAATGTATACAATTCTATACATAAAATTTAAGATTCTTGATTCTATGTTGAGAATATGAAATCGTTTTCCGATCCGGAGTGTCTCCGCAAGCGGCGTGGGATCGCCTTCGAGAAAGAGCGGATCGTCTGTGAACGAGACGAATTCGACTACTTTGCGTCCCTCAGCGGGTTGGCTGCAGTCGGTGTCACCAACAAGAGAGGTGCTGTGTTACTTATGGACAGCACTCACGGATGGCGGTTGCCGTATGGACCAGTCGATCCGGGCAAAGACTGGCTCACTGCTGGGTCGCAGATGAGTGAGACCCTAACTGGTGTCGAGGTCAGCGTCACCTCTGTCGAACGTGTAAGTAAGTTAATTCGCCGTTTGGAGGGTAGCGAGGAACTGAGTACGGTGAGTTACGACGTGGTTCTCCGCTTGACCCCCGTGACTGGCGAACCTATCGCGGATGATCCCAGTTTCGGTCCGTGGGACGAAGTAGAACTTGGCTGGTTCGATACGATACCCGAAGACGCATACTGGGACCACGAAAGCGCTGTCGATGATATTCACTCGATCAGTGGGTGATGAGAGTGCGAACAGCATATCGATGCTGCCGGGAGAGTTAAAGAGATGGGGAACCGCGGGTCGCGTTCCTCTTGAATAGTGGTGTACTCGACGCACCTGAGCGATTCGATGGAACAGCCATCTGTGTAAGATTGGTGGAACGTGTTCCAAAGCGTCTCACCGAGACCATTCACCGGCGATTTATTCGTCAGCTGAACTTTCTGCGCGTCGGTCGGGATCGAATCGGAGAACGTGATTGATCTCCTCTTCTCGAATATCTTCGAAGGCGTCACGAGCAATCGAGCGTCGATGAACCTCATCAGCGCCGTCGACAATGCGGAATGCGCGGACGTTCTCGTAGAACTGCGCCAACGGGAGATCTTTCCCGATCCCATTCGCGCCACAGCACTGCACCGCCAGATCGATGATTTCGTTCGTGACGTTCGCTGTGAACACTTTCGCCATCGCGACTTCGATGCGAGCTTCGCTCTGGTCGAGTTCACGGGCAGCGTGGCGAACACCTGTTCGGGCCATGTGCAGTTTCGTCTCTGCGTCAGCGATCCGGTGACGAAGTGCTTGTTTGTTGGCCAAGGGTTCACCAAAGCCCTCCCGTTCACTCAGGTACGCCTTCGCGATGTCGAGTGAGCGCTCAGCCATCCCGGAATACCGCATACAGTGGGTGAGCCGACCACCACCCAACCGCATTTGCGCGATCTGAAATCCTTGTCCCTCCTCACCGACTGTATTCTCGACCGGCACACGAACGTTTTCGTACTTGATCTCGGCGTGACCGAACTCTCGTTCGGTGATGTCGTGTCCGCCGAGATGTGAGATATTGCGAACGATATTCACTCCGTCTGTGTCAGTCGGGACGAGAATGATCGACGTGCCGGCATAGGGGTGAGCGTCTAAGTCTGTTCGGGCCATCACGAGCAAGAAATCAGACTCTTTGCCGCCGGTGGTCCACCACTTGTGTCCGTTGATGACCCACTCGTCACCGTCCTTCTCGGCGGTTGTTCCGAGCATCTTTGGATCCGACCCACCTCCTTGCATCGGTTCAGTCATCGAGAATCCTGACGAGAATTCACCTTGAACGAGGGGACGAAGCCACTCTTTTTTCTGTTCTTCAGAGCCGACTAGTTCGAGAGTGTGCATATTACCCTCATCAGGTGCGTTCGCACGAATCGAAATCGCGCCAATAAGCGAACGACCCACCTGCTCGAAGGAAGGCAACATGTCGCGGAACGCTAGTCCTTGACCACCGTACTCCTCGGGCATCTGTGGAGCGAACAGATTTCGCTCCTTTGCCATCTCCCACAGCTCGCTGATTTCGTCGTCCGTGATCTGTTCACCTGTTGCGAGTGCCTCCCGTTCCCGTGGGAGTACGACATCGTCCATGAACGCCTGTACGCGATTCGCTACTTCTCTCGCTGTCTCGGAATCGTGGTATTTCATGGCTCAAATTTGTATACAAATGATATAAAAGTGCGGTGAAGACGGACACTGTCTTGTCGCCGATACTATAATACGCCTTCACGGAACGTACGACATGTTGTCTATCACTCACACAACCGCATCACATGACATAAATTCACAATATTGGGAGTCTCCTGTCCGTCGTGGGTGAAATCGCCGCTGGTTCAAATCACTGTATCGATCATCGATTTGGCATCCGAACGAAGGGCATAGCCATCGGGCGTTGACACAACAATATTGTGGTGTTCCAGATGATCGAGGTGGGCGTACGCTTCACCTGGTCCGTGCATGACGTGGATCCCTTCGAGGTCGCCGAAGAGATGGGCACTCACCTCCCACGCGTTCGCTGGACCGTGTTCGGCGAGCACGCGACTGACTCGTTCGGCACGTTCTCGGTGGTGGTCAATAATGAACTGCGCTCGTTCGGCAGGATTATCGATAACGTCGCGGTGGCCGGGCCACACTCGCGAATATCCTCGTTCTGAAATCGTTTTGAGTGTGTCGAGATAGCGTTCGAGCGGCCGATCGACGCGCACATCCGCACCGCCGACGTTCGGCGTATAAACAGGAAGGAGTGCGTCACCGACGAACGCTTCCGAAGAGTCGTTCGCTCCATCGAATTCGAAACAACACAGACCGGCAGAGTGACCTGGCGCATGAAGTACGCGCAGTTGGATTTCACCGGCACCAACTTCGAGGACCTCTCCGTCTGTGATGGTCTCTACGCTCACAGGATCACCCGCGATTGCGTCACTACCATCAAGCCGCTTGCGGAGCTCACTCCGTTTTTCAGCGGGCATTCCCCATTCATCAAATCGTTCGCGTTGTAACGCTTGCAGTCGCGTTATCGCCGTTTCATCCTGTTGGACGATCGGCGCGTCGGCCTCATGAACGTAGACAGTCGCCCCGCTCTCGTGCTGTATCGTACCGGCGAGACCAGTGTGATCTGGATGCCAGTGTGTCAAAACGATAGTATCGATATCGCTAAAATCGTGACCATGTGTGGCAAGATGGTCCCGAAGTTGCTGGTCGGTCTCAGCCGTTGCAATCCCCGTATCAATCAGTGTTGTCTCATCCGTGTGTTGCAGGAGATACGCGTTGTTGCGGCCCTCAAATTCGGCGTTTCCCAGCTTTAGTGCGTGCACGACACGCCATAGCGTTCACTCCGTTATCATTGTTCTGCTGTCTAGCTGTGATGAGTGACTATCCAACCGAACATTCTCACACCTTGGCTTCACTCGAATAGCGATGAGAATGGGTGTGTCGAATCTTCAGTCGGAGGTGGTGCCTGCGTCCGTGATTTGTCCCTTATCTGACATGGAACATTCGACCCGTCTAAATGGTGTCAAAGCCCAATCAGTATTGCGGGTGCCGATTCCGGCACTGTCTGATCGTCACTCGCTAGTACTCGATTCAACAATAGCTTACATCGTGTACATCAACACGCGTGTGGGTACTCGTCTTCTGAGTCCTCCGAGTCCTCCTTTCTCTCCTTCTTCTCTTTCTTCTCCTTCTTCTCCTTCTTCTCCTTCTCTTCCTTCTTCTCCTTCTCTTCCTTCTTCTCCTTCTCTTCCTTCTTCTCCTTCTCTTCCTTCTTCTCCTTCTCTTCCTTCTTCTCCTTCTCTTCCTTCTCTTCCTTCTCTTCCTTCTTCTCTTTTCTCTCCTCCCTCTCCTCTTTCTTCTTCTCCCGCGCCTTCAACTCCTTCTTCGAGTCTTTCTCTTTCTTCTTCTCCCGTGCCTTCAACTCCTTCTTCTTATCTTCGTGAGTGCTGTCGTTGTTCAGATTGTTGTCAGCATTCTTGTGGTTGTTTCCGTTTTCGTCGGGGCAATGCACCCGGAACCAGCAGATTTTCGATTCCTTCTTTCGCGTGCCATCGTTCACGCAGGAGATCGTAGCGCAGAACTGGCCGTCGACGGGTTCGGCAGTAACTGGCTTATGTTCTTTACAGTCCTTAAAGCAATCACACGACGTGGGATCACCGTGGTGCTTGTTTTGCTTTCTGTCGCGGTGTTTCTTGTCGTGATGATCCTTTTCGTCGCCCCAACAGTGTCGGCCGTTGTGTCGCTTCTTTCGCGTCGCGTAGCTGACGGCAAACGGGAACGGGGCACAGATCGTTACTTCCTTTTTGCCTCCTTCGATCGAGAAGACGTCCGGATCAACCTCCTCGCCAATATCGTCGTAGGTATCAGGCCACCATTCACCATACTTGCGCGTATACGCGATATTGAGTCCCGGCGGACACACTGGTTTCGTGCACGGCCCATCAGCTGCCTCCACGAATTCGTCGAATATTGTGTCTCCGTTGAACATCACGATGAGACGCGACGGATTTCGGTCCCCCGGAAGATCAACCTCTGCCAAACCGTCTTCGTCGACTTCTGGGGTGTACGTCTCTTCGGAGTCGTCCTCAAAGATGACCGTTACGTTCAACACCGAACCGCTGGGTATGTTTTCGGTTTGAATAGTGATACAATCACACCGGACATCCACATCGACGACCGCAGGATTATCGCCGCACGGTGCGTCTGACGCCATTACACCCATGTCATACAACAACACGGGTGGTTCATTTGGATCTGGCTGGTACGTGATCTTTACGTGTATCGGATTGAGATCACCGGGCTCCAGAGTAACAGATGCCTGATTATCAGTTACGGTCACATCTTCTGTCTGTGTCGTCCCGTTACCGTACGTTACTTCTACCTGCAGCGTACTACCATCTGGGATATTCGTGGTTTCGATGCTGACCCCCTCGCAGGTGACCTCCACGACCTCGGCAGTTGGGGGGTCCTCACCCGCACACGTGTAGAATGTCGCGTTACTGATATCCTGTAGCATCGGTGGTTGACCATCGACTTGCTCAAGACAGAACGTAACGTCCCCGCTTAGGTTATCAGGAACTTCTGCGAGGAAGCAGTTCTGCCCCGCCTTGAGCGTCAGGTAGTCGGCACCCTCCGGAATGTCCTCTGCCGGGAGTGTAAAGCAGGTGCCAGAGAGTCCAGAAAACAATGGTTCTAGTGCAGTCGGCCCGTCGCAGACGTCCTCGACACAACCAATACACTGTCCCGCCTGTCCACCTGGAGGATTTTGTGGGGGTAGACTCGCTTCACCACAGAAGGGCGCTGGGATTTCACCATTCTGCGCTGACGACTTCACCGTAAATCCACTGACTCCAGCGAGACTAGCACCACCCACTGCGAGTCCTTTCAAACACGTTCTCCGATTGACTCTTTCGAGGCTTTTATTTATTTCTTTCATTACATCCACCACAATATTCGGGCTTTAGTTTGTTATAACACCCCTAACGGTGCGTATATACCTCCTGAACACCGAACTGCACTGTATTTTCCGACAATATACAAAGAAGTGCTAAATAGTACGCTCTTGAAGAAATTGATACAGATACTAACAACGTAACTCAAAGACAGTAAGAGGAGCAAGATCATTATTCTGAGTCGTGTTATGCTCGCTGACGAATCGTCGGTGTGATCCTTCGCCGTCAACCACAAGAGCACATGACTATTGTTTGATTATCAGGGACTCATGGGTACGACCCTAGATGAAGATGACAGTTGCCTTGTGTTTACAGACACATCTGTGCCGAGAACCGGCCACGTAGTACTAGTAGCTTTCACGCTCGTGTTTTCCATGCATAATTGTCCCCAAGCAGATATTATCCACTCACACACGACAGAGCGGTGCAGCACAACAGTACCCGTTTGAACTTTCGTCCATCCCTATCCCAACCGATATCAACCAACACTACTCTGGCAGAACGGCTGTCGCCTGCCCTGTGAGCACTCGTTCACCATCTGCGCGCACGACGTGCAGATCAGCCTCAACGTACTCATCACCATCATCCATATTGACACTCGTCACTTCGGCATTCGCGGTAATCGTGTCTCCTGACCATGTCTGTGACTGAAACCGGATCGAGAACATTTTCACAGCATCTAACCCGAACCAGTCGGCCACCATGTGAGCCGCGATCCCCGCGGTGAACATTCCTTGTCCGAATACGCTTGGATTCCCCGCGGCCTGCGCGTATGGTTCGTCGTAGTGAATCGGATTGAAATCTCCACTCGAACCAGCATACCGAACGAAATCATGCCGTCTGAGCGGACCGACAGTCACCGTCGGAGCTGTGTCTCCCACTTCGAGTGTGCCCATCCGAGCTGGATCGGGAGCTGTCGTCTCTGTGACCAAACTGTCTGGCAAAGTCGCTCGTTCGATCTGTTCGCTGCTTTGTGATTCTAGTGAATGGTCGGTGTCAGATAATCTGTGCCCATCATCGTGATCTCCATGAGGAGTACGGTCGGTACTCGATTCCGTGACAGCGCCGTCAGTTTCGATGACTGTCGCACGCTCAGCGAGCACTCGCTCATCGGAACGATCACGGTAGACAGTTTCGACTTCAGCGAACGTCATTGTCCCACCACGGCTGCCTTCACGCTCGTAGACATCAACGAGCGTCGTCTCGCCACTCACAACGTCTCCGACAAGGAGCGGACGTTCGTACTCGTAGCTGTGCTCGCCGTGGAGTACATACGCTGGTCGGAACCCCAGATCGAGTTCCGCACCAGTACGGTAGCGAGGAAACACTCCCGTTCGGGTGAACGTCAGTGGTGCAGGTACACTATCGAATCCACGTGATTTCGCAGCTTCTGGATCGTAGTGAATGGGATTATCGTCGGAAACGGCCCGAGCGAACTCCGCGACCTTTCCCGCTTCGACAACGAGACCCTGAACAGTCGTGTGTGTTTCACCGATCCGTTCCTGGAGATGCTCATGCTGTTCTGTCACAGGTACACCCTTGCCCAGTCATATGAAACAGTGGCGGAGAAACGAGTATAAACGTGTCGGCAGAGCGTCCATACTCACTACGGCAGATGCATAGTGTAGGAAGTATCGAATAATTCCGGTCACCATGCCACGAAACACGTGCATCACCGTGAATCGTTGAGTGTTGTCCAATTACTGTTTCATCCGTCCGCAGATGGTGTTGAAGATCGTGACAGTCACAATCTATATCATGGAAACGAACGAACGCGCTACAGTATGGATCCTGTCCCAGCGGAGACACTCATGCAACCGCCGCACGATGGAACTGTTGTGAACCTATTACAACGATCGGCAGAGCTGTTTCCCGATCGAGTAGCGCTCGAGCACGCTGGTGAAACTGTCACGTACCGCGAGTTCACCGATCGAGTCCAGCGCATCGCTGGCGGTCTCTCTGAGCACGGGCTTGATCCTAACGACCGACTCGGCGTCTACCTCCCAAACGGGATTGACTTTTGTGCCATTCTCTGGGCGTGTGTTCATGCAGGGATTGTCGTGAGTCCACTCAATCCGCAGTATCGACGTCGTGAGATCGAACATCAACTCAGTCATTCCGACGCACAGGCGGTCGTCGTGGGGCCCAGTGGCGCAGAACACGCTCGTCCAGTTGCAAACGATCTCGGTATCGACGTAATCGGCGCGGGACTCGATACCGACACAACACTTGCGGGACTCACAAAGCGTGGCGACCCAACGACTGTCGAACGGGGAGACAACGACATCCTCCTTCAACCCTACACATCGGGGACGACTGGTCAGCCAAAGGGAGTCTTGCTCACACACAAGAATTTCAGAGTACAGATCGTTAACAGTGTCGCAAGTTACACTGCCGGACCGGTCCGGGGAGACGCGCTGACGGTACTCCCGTTGTACCACGTCACTGGTCTGCTCGGGATGATGTCGGCGCTGTGTACTGGACGGACGATGCACTTGTTGCGACCGGATCAGTGGGACCCCGATCTCGTGCTCGAAACGATTGCTGAGTACGATGTACCGGCGTTTATCGGGGTCGCAACCATGTTTACAGATCTCCTCGAAGCGTACGATCCAGAGCGACACGATCTCACCACGCTGAGGCGAGTAGGACAAGGAGGAGATAAGCTCCCCGAGCCGGTTCACGAGCGATTTGAAGCCGCGTTCGACGTTGCCGTCTCAGAAGGATACGGATTGACAGAGACGACTGCCGCCACCCATGCAGTCCGCGCGTCGACGCTCGGTGATCGTGTAGGAAGTGTCGGCCAGCCGATCGGACACACTCGCTCGAAGATTATCGACGAGGACGGTGAGGAAGTTTCCGTCGGCGAAAAGGGCGAGCTCGTTCTCAAAGGGCCGCAGGTGATGGCGGGCTACTATCGGGACGAGGGGAGTACACGGGAAGCGTTCACGGAGGACGGATACTTCAGGACTGGTGATATCGCGTACTGCGATCCGGATAACTATCATTACATCGTTGGACGTGAGAAGGAGATGATCCTTACCGCGGGGTACAACGTCTATCCGTCAGAAGTCGAACGCGTTCTCTACGATCATCCAGCAATCAACGAGACAGCGGTGTTCGGACTGGCTGATGAACGACGCGGCGAGACCATTGCCGCTGCCGTCACGCTCACCGAGGGTGCAACGCTCACGGTTGATGAAATCAAATCGTATGTCCTCGATGAGCTCGCACCATACAAACATCCCCGCGTCGTCGAAATTCTTGATACCCTTCCAAAGACTGGATCGGGAAAGGTGAAAAAGACGATGCTTCAGAAGACGTTCGCCGAAAAGTACGGCCGGGAGCGATCGATCGATGCAGAGTCGGAGTCTCACACCGAGTAGCTGTTGCTACCAACAGCACACTCTCTGAAAACGAAGGCACAAAACACGGACAATGAACACGGATAATGAACGAGGACAGCCCCCGACGATGAAATCAGATGAGCTCTCGTGCAATGGTTCGTTTCTGAATCTCGTCGGTTCCTTCGAAGATCCTGAGAACTCGCGCTGATCGGTACTGGCGTTCAATTGGTGTGTCTTTCATGAAGCCAGCACCACCGTAGACCTGCATTGCAACGTCCGCAGCGTCGTTGTTGAGCTGTGCTCCGCGGAGTTTCGCCATTGACTCTTCCTTTCGAGCACGCTTTCCGCTGTCGATTTTCCACGCTGCATACCGATAGAGCTGGCGTACCTGCTCGATATCGGTTGCCAGATCTGCAAGCTGAAACGAAACCCCCTGCCGGTGACCAATCGGTTTCCCAAACGTCTCTCGGTCGCGCGCGTAGTCGGTTGCGAGATCGAGTAAGTACTGAGAACTACCGACAGCACTCGCAGCGATCTTGATACGTCCGGCACCGATCCAGTTCATCGCGGTCTGGAAGCCACGATCGATTTCTCCCAAGACCTTGTCTTCGCCGACGCGACAGTCATCAAAACGCAGTTCTGCCTGTGCACCAGGGGTAAGGCCCATCGTCCGGTGGACCTTCGCTACTTCGTATCCCGGATTGTCGCGGTCAACGAGAAAACAGCTGATTCCCTCGTACTCACCGTCTTCGCCGGACGTACGCGCAAACACCATCGCAAAATCGGCGTACGGTCCGTTCGAGATCCAGTACTTGTTGGCGTTGATCACCCACTCATCACCATCTTTCTCGGCTGTCGCATCCATGTATTGGGGATCGCTTCCGTGAGCTGGTTCAGTGAGTGCGAAACAGGTTGTGATATCGCCGTCCATCAGCGGATTGAGATACGCTTCTCGTTGGGCGTCGTCACACGCGAGCAGGATTGGTGTTGGCCCACCCGCACCACTGGTTATGGCTGTGTGAAATCCCGGTGGGCGGTTCGAGAGATATTCTGTGACGATTGATTGGGTAAGAACATCGATCCCTCCACCACCAACCGCTTCAGGCATTCCCATCGCGTAAAAGCCCGCCTCAGCACTCTTTTTTCGGATCTGTTCGATAACGTCGCGGTACGCTGGGACTTGATAGTTGTCCTCGTCAACAATGTGGCGTTCGTAGTCTTCGCCGAGAAATTCTGGATGTTTGTTTTCGAGCGGTGTTACTTCCTGTTCGATGAAATCATCGAGTGCGCGTTTAATCTGTGTGGCTTCTTCCGGTTCGCTGAAATCCATATGTCACTATTTTTGAATCCATTCCTCATAAATATCACGTGGGGAAGTATGATGCGTGATCTAACAATATTGTATCGAAGGAGCAATCGACCCGAGACGAATCGTCATTCATCACTGCAGCGTACCGTAGTGTCGATCACAGTTGTTCCTATCGACTGCTTCCAATAGAACAACCAAACCGACAACATTGGTGACCCCCGTCTGTATCCATTCTGTGAATATCGCACCCAGACAGCCACTCAGACTCATCTTACAATATGATGTCGCCGTCTCACGAACCGCTATGACCCAACGAACAGCATTCGGAGTAGGATCGATCGTTCCACACCAACAGCGCCCTCTGCTATCGTCTTAAACTTCGTATGTGGATAAATATTTAGTTCAAGGTTTGATAATACTATACACCAGCATTAGGTATAGAATTACACACGTACGTGTGTAATGTACTACGTACATTTTCAGAGATAATTGGTGAGTCAATCAACAGCTGATTAGGTGACCATTCCAATACGTATCATGCATACAGGATCGGTAAGATCATCAATCAGACATATTAGCAGAGACCGTCGGATATACTCCGAGTTACTAGTTGCTCCAATAATTCATATGTGACGACAGATCTACACGATTTCTGAGGTAGTAGCTAAATTAGAAGTATTTACTCATTTACACTCTGATAAGGAGGTGCACAATGAATGTATGTCATCGTACAGGGCCAGTATGGATTAGCGTCTTGTAGAACAAGTATGATCAAAGCATCCAACAGTCAATAGTGTGTCATACAGACGATATCTCTGATATTTGTATAGAATGGTGTGGACAGCCTGTATGGTCGTTGTTTCGTAGATCGCAATAGCCTCGCTTTCTTCAAATATCCTTTATGTATTATAATTAGGTATCCTTCATGTTAACAACGTATGTATCATAGTACCGGAATTCTATACAAAATCAGCTGAAACAGCCCGAACAGTTCGAATTCTCTGTTCGATAGAGCAATCCATGCACGAATATCCGATTCACTAGCGATAGAATAAGCTGCCACATCTAACATAGTATCCAGCCCAACAATGTACATTCAAAATATCCACGGTTGTTGGCTTCGTTTTTGATGTGTTATTATTTTTGATTTATCGATCGACATTGGAAGATCTTCCCGAAACGAGGTGTGTCTTCGGCACTACGGAGTAGTCCATCATCCGTGAATTGACATACAATTGAATAAATAATATATTCTAAGAAAGTCAGAGTTCAACACCAGTTGTCAGAATCTTGTACTTACACGAACTTATTTATCACACTTCAAACAATTCCCAGAGATTAGTACTGACTACATATACATATCGAGTTCGCGTTCAGTCCGTCCCGGCAATGGCATCCGAAACGCGTTTCCTGTCGAACAGTCGTTCCGAAGCTGGAATCTCTGGATACGGATTTCCATCGACGTATCCGGGCCACTCACCGAACTGCTCGGGATAGAGCTGCTTGGCAGTCATCTCTAATTGGAACAGATTCATAATTGGACCTTGATAGCGCATGCCCTGTGCGTACACTTGATCGTTCTCGACGGCCGAAAGCTGCTGGCCAACTGGATGGTTTTTCAGTTTTTCTCTGACATCGCTCATTTGGTAGTTCGGAGTCACCCCCCAAAGATGGAGAATCACGTCAGGATCCGCTTCAACCATCGTTTCGTACCCGATCTTTCCCCAGAGTTGTTCCCAATCACGGTCGGCAAACGCATCAATTGCACCGAGTGGACGAGTGTCGGCGAACCAGTAGCCTGGACGATTCAAATGGTACGTCCAGAATGTGTCCTTACTCAGCGTCACACGAACAGCTGTTGGCCGCTCCTCTTTCGGCGGAAGTCCCGATTCGATCGTCGAGAGCAGATCCGTATAGATCTGCTTGAGAGCTCGATATCGTTCTTGTTCTTGAAACACGCTGGCGACGTTCCCGAACAGCTCCCAGAGCGTGTAATACTGGTAGCGATCAGCGTACGCCTTCGGTGGATCAGCGTGCGTCCCACTGTAGAAGCTTCCAAACCACGGACCGAGTGTCTGCTGAATTTCTTGAACGTCGGATTGGTCCCACTTCTTCTGCGTTGAGGCCCACGCTGGGTCAGCAAGGTGGACATCGCTTTCGAGATTGTAAAGCAGCTCCTTCGATAGACCATCACTGAGCGGATCCGCAAGATCTTTCCAAGCGAACGAGACGCCGTCCAGCTGGTCGTAGTAGTGATTCATCGTTGTTCCAGACATTTCCGGAACGTACACCGCGTTCACGCTATCACCGTATCCGAGAGCGACCGCCATGTCGGCGTACTGGGGGAAGACTGTAAAAACTCGTTTTGGGGGTGACTCGAACGAAACCTCACCCATTGGTGCCATCGTCACCGAATACCCTGAATCGTCCGGTGCGGTCGAATCGTTCGCTGTCTGAGAGGCGTTCGTCGAAGATGTCGACGAAAAAGGATTGCCCGTACATCCAGCAAGCAATCCCCCAGCGAGAATACTACCACCGCTCCTCAGCACACCGCGACGAGTTGGTCGGCCACCAGACCGATCTCCCTGAATCATATTATTTAGGCTGACCTAATACATCATAAACACTCCGAATTTTAGGCAGTCCTAAAGTATAGTGGGTTGATATACAGTACCACGACAATCCTGTCAGACAAGTCAGTTAAGAGATCAACGAAGTTCCACACGAACGACGCCACCAACCACATATGGATCCGACAACGAGGAAATGTTCCTCTACCTCTCGCAGTCACCTCTACAGCTACGTCTTCACATTCTGACCCACAGTTCATACGAAACGAGTCGTAAATCAACCTTGCTTGTATTACCTCAATTAGATTGGGAAGCGTTTATGTGGGTGCAGCAAGACACCAAATATTGCGGCCAGAGGTATTCAAACCCGACATATTGGGCACACTTCTGGGACGAATGAGTGATAACTATGGACTGCCCGGACTGTGGGAACGATCGTACACGCGTTATCGATACCGGAACGAGCACCGACGGGATGTCGGTGCGACGGCGTCGTGAGTGTCAGCGTTGTTCGTTCCGATTTACAACGTACGAACGACCGGAATGGAACTCACTTCAGGTCAAAAAGCGCGATGGACGTATCGAATCGTTTAGCCGTGAGAAGCTTCGTGCAGGGGTCGAGCGAGCCGTCGAGAAGCGGCAGGTGACCGAAAAGGCAGTGACGGATGTAGTGGATACAATCGAATCCGAGCTTCAGGATCACGAGACGTGTATTGTCCCGTCTCGTTTAATTGGAGAACTAGCATCCGAAAAACTGCGCGACTTAGATCAGGTCGCGTATATTCGATTCGTCTCAGTCTACAAGGCCTTCTCCGAACCAGAGGAATTCCTGCGCGAACTCGATGCGGTTCTCGATGCCGAACTTGACGACTTCGGGCGTTCCACTCCCCAGAATCTCTCAGATAATCTATGAGTCAACAGACAACAACAACCGACGACATCCGGTCGATTCTCGACCGTGCACGCACAGGCTACGAAGCGAACTGCTCCGGAGACGAGTACGAGACACTCATCACCGAAATTGAACGCAATCTCTATGATGGGGCATCGACTGATGAGGTGTATCAGGCTATCCTACAGACGCTCACCGCACGCGTTGAGCGCGAACCCGCGTTCAAACGAATCGCGGCAGCTGTCTTCCTGCAACGGTACTACCGCGAAGTAATCGGTGAAGATCTGACAGGGTTCGAGTTGGATCGAGAGTATCGCGCGACCTTTGTCACCAATCTCGAACGGGCTGTCGAAATTTCGATTCTCGACGAACGGTTGATCGAGCAGTTCGACATCGAAGATCTCGCAGCGTATCTCGAATTGGATCGGGATACGCAGTTCGAGTACATGGCACTTGAGACGCTTTATCAACGGTATTTTCTCAAGACCGAACAGAATGGAACGCATCTCGAACTCCCACAGGCGTTTTGGATGCGCGTTGCGATGGGAATCGCACTCGAAGAGGACGAGCCACAACGACGGGCAAAGGAGTTCTACGACGTGCTCTCGAAGCGAGCGTTCACGCCTTCGACGCCGACGCTCTTTCATAGTGGATCGACCCACCCTCAGCTCTCCTCGTGTTATCTAACAACAGTACAGGACGACTTAGAACACATTTTCGACTCGTACAAGCACCACGCGCTCCTTTCAAAATGGAGTGGCGGCCTCGGGAACGATTGGACAAACCTGCGTGCTGCGGGTGCGCTCATCGAGTCGACGGGTGTCGAATCGACGGGCATTGTGCCGTTCCTCCGAATCAGCAACGACGTTACGGCTGCGATCAATCGATCGGGGAAACGCCGTGGGGCAGCCTGTGCTTACCTCGCGTGCTGGCATCTCGACTTTCCTGCGTTTGTGGATCTAAAGCGGAACACCGGCGATGAGCGCCGTCGGACACCGGATATGAATACGGCAGCGTGGATTCCGGATCTCTTCATGAAGCGCGTTGAAAGCGGTGAGGAGTGGACGCTGTTCAGCCCGGACGAAGTCCCAGATCTCCACGAACTGTCGGGAGAAGCGTTCGAAGAGCGGTACCGTGAGTACGAGCAACAAGCGGAGAGCGGAGCGCTCAGACAGTACGAGCGTGTCGACGCTGAGAGTCTCTGGCGGACGATGCTCACTCGGCTGTTCGAGACGGGTCATCCGTGGCTAACGTTCAAAGATCCGTGCAACGTCCGCTCGCCACAGGATCACGCCGGAACGATACACTCCTCGAATCTCTGCACAGAGATCACGCTCAACACGAGCGAGGACGAACACGCGGTCTGTAACCTCGGGAGCGTTAACTTTGCAACACACGTTTCGAATGGCGAACTCGACCGGGACCGTCTCGCTGAGACCATCGAGACAGCGATGCGGATGCTGGATAACGTCATTGACCGCTGTTTTTACCCGACCGACGAGGCCGATCACTCGAATACACAGCACAGACCGGTTGGTTTGGGGACAATGGGCTTTCACGATGCACTGATGGAACTGGAGATCCCGATGGATTCGGAGACAGCAATCGAAACGTCCAATCGCTGGCAGGAGTTCGTCTCGTATCACGCGATTCTCAACTCCTCGAAACTCGCGGCCGAGCGGGGGCCCTATCCATCATATGAGGGATCGAAGTGGGATCGCGGACTGCTCCCACAGGACACCGTCGATCGCCTCGAAGAAGCGCGTGGACGCGACATTCCGACCGATCGTGAGGAAACACTGGACTGGTTCATCGTCCGCGAACACGTCGAAGAACACGGAATGCGAAATTCCAACACGATGGCGATTGCACCGACAGCCACTGTCTCCACAATCAACGGAACGACCCCGTCGATCGAACCGGTGTATTCGAACCTCTACGTGAAGTCGAATATGTCGGGTGATTTCACGATTATCAACGACCACCTCGTTGCGGATCTGAAAGAGCGTGGGCTTTGGAACGACGAGATGGTCGATCGGATCAAATATCACGACGGGTCCGTTCAAGAGATCGATGCCGTTCCGGACGAACTGAAAGCGCTGTACCGCGGTGCATTCGAAATCGATCCTCGACAACAGCTACAACTGACCGCACATCGACAGACGTGGATCGATCAGTCGGTCTCACATAACGTCTTTTTCCCGTCCACGGATGGTTCACTGCTCGACGATGTCTACAAGACCGCGTGGCAACTGGGGCTGAAGACGACGTACTACCTCCGAACGCTTGGGGCGTCCCAGATCGAGAAATCCACACTGGACATGGCCGAGTACGGCAAGACCCAACATCGAAACGAGTCGTCGAAAGAGCGTAAATCCGACGGTGGACAGCCCACTGATGACGACAGTGAACTCTGCAGAGTGGAAGATTCGACGTGTGAGGCCTGTCAGTAGCGCATGATAGACAACAAACAATATTCACAATTTGCTTAGCAATGCCGATCATCAACAACAACGCCGAACACGACCCGAACAAGATACTGCCAGTCGATTACGATTGGGCACGCGAGTACTACGAAGCAGGGGTTAACAACAACTGGGTTCCACAAGAGATTCCGATGCAAGACGATGTTACCCAGTGGAACGGAGATGTTCTCACTGATGCTGAGCGACAGCTTGTCGAGTGGAATCTCGGTTTCTTTTCGACAGCCGAATCACTTACAGCGAACAACATCGTCCTCGCGCTGTACGAATATGTAACTGCACCAGAGTGTCGCCAGTATCTACTGCGGCAAGCCTACGAGGAAGCGATTCACACCGATACGTTCATCTACTGCTGTGATTCGCTCGGGTTTGATCCCGACTACCTCTACGGGATGTACGACAGGGTCCCCTCTATCGAGGAGAAAGACGAGTTCGTGGTCAATCTGACGCGTGCGATCGACCGACCGAATTTCTCAATCGAGACGGATGACGATATCCGCGAGTTCCTCCGAGACCTCGTCGGTTTCTACGTCATTATGGAGGGGATTTTCTTCTATGCAGGCTTTGCGATGATGCTCGGGCTGAAACGTCAGAACAAGATGGTCGGTATCGGCCAGCAGTTCGAGTACATCATGCGAGATGAGTCGCTCCACGTCGGATTCGGTGTGGACCTCATTAACGAGATTCGAACAGAGAGCCCCGGCGTGTGGACTGACGACTTCGAAAGCGAGGTGGTTGATCTGATCACCGAAGCTGTCTCGTTAGAGAAAATCTACGCGTACGAGGCGTGTCCGGACGAAATTCTCGGAATGAGCGCCGAACAGTTCGCCGAGTACGTCGAACACATCGCTGATCGCCGACTCGAACAGCTCGATCTCCCAGTGCAGTACGACACCTCCAACCCGTTCGCGTGGATGTCCGAGCAGGTTGATCTCAACAAAGAGAAGAACTTCTTCGAAACGCAGGTGACCGAGTACCAGAGCGGTGGAAGCCTCGACTGGTAACGAACGTATCGGGCCCGCGCTGAGCGTGTTCTCGAATTGAGACGAGAGCGTTCTGCACTGAACAGGAGAAAAAGCTGCACTGTGATGGAATTCAGTGTGATGAGATCGAGAAACGTTTGCGAATCGCAGTGCCCTCGCTGTTGTAGACGACAGCGCGTCCAGACGAAGGGGTAGCATCGCTACTGAACCGCATCAATCCCGTGTAGACGAGTGCTTCAGCATCGCTGTGTTCTGGTCCAATTTCACCCCACGGATGCGTAGACAGTGGAAGCGAGACGGTCCGCCAACCGATCCACTCGGGAGAAAACCGGCTATAGACTCCAAAACGATCCTCAGTTGCCATCCGGGCTTCGAAGAGTAGTAAGAACTCCGTGTCGAAATTGGTCACCTCGATGGGTTGCTGGAATGTTTCGGAGCCATCGTTGACTGCAGCGTCGGTGAATACGCGTCGCTCAGGAGGTTCGGTGATAAGCCGTCCTGAGAAGACCTGATCGGTCGTACCGAGATCATCGACAACGTACTGGGTTGAAGAGCGATGAATAGATCCGACGCCAGATTCGGGCTCAATCTGCGGCTGAACAGTGTTCCATCCACCAACGGCGTTTGCAACGCCAGTCCCGCAGACGATCGCAGCCCCGCCAGTGAGGAAATCACGTCGCTTCATTATATTCGAATATCCAAATTAGTCATATAAATATTTTCTCCATGAATTAATAGCATCGACAATGACTGTTGGGGAAGATGGGTAGAGGACGTCGGGCGGTGGATTGTGACGAAATCGGTGATCAATACGTTGAGGCCGGTCGGAATGTCACCAACTACATCGATAGCATCAGCGAGTCTCGATTTACACGCGCACCTGTATCACAATAGTTATGAATGCGCAAACTACTTTGGATCTAGTTAAAAATAATTGTATCTCTACAGGATACTGAATCAGATCGACCAATCTTCGAAACCCCCACTGTACTTCTTGCTGTTCGATGAGCGTCCCATCGACGATCGATTGCTTCCTCTTGGAAGGCTGCCTGACCTTCAGCCAAATGAGGGTCGACGGTCTGTGCGATGTGAGTAGATCTCCAGGCACTCCACACGACGTCGGTGAATGGTTGCACGACGGACAAACCATAGCCGATTCTCCATAGTTTCGATCGGAGTATCCGGATCTAGACACTCTGGAATGCTATCGCGCTAATCCGATCGTCCGAACTGGAACATGTGTTGTGGAGGATATCTAAACGGTACTCCTCGAACGTATCCTATTGAAATATAGCAATTTCTGCTCGATGTAACGATTTCCATGGAATACGTTCTGCATTTTCAAAAATAAATATTGTCATAACATAAATAATAATTTCTCTCATGGTGCTTTGTAATAATACTAGTGACATGGTAATCGATACGCTACTAATTGTCAAACGGCGTTTGAAAGGGGGGATCGCAGCAATCACGGACTTTCTCGAAACGTCAGGGGAAACGGCTGATGGGGTAGACCGGCGTCTGTTTCTCAAATGGATCGGTGCTGGTCTCTTAACTCTGGGAGCAGCGATCGAATCAATCGTTAGCGGTCTCTTCGATCCGCTGTACTCGTTTCACGAATTGTCTCCGTCGGCTCGGTCGTTTCAGGCCTATCAGAACGTCTCACTCACGTCGGTGGCGACACTGCCCGATACGGTCACGCGTCACTGGCTCGGGCCAGCGTTCTGGGGGAACCGCCTTCAGGACTGGCGGCTGAATAACGGTCGGATAGAATGCTTGCGCGGGGAGGCTGGTTACGAGGTCCGGACTGTCGGCGTGCTCACCCGCGAAGTCATTAGCGGCGACGCACCAGGGCATCTTCGCGTCCGAACGGGGCTCCTAGAGGACGCTGATCGGGGTGGTTTCTGCGGATTTCTGATCGGCGTCGGGGCTGGCGCACTCGACTATCGCGCGGCAGCCTTGGCCCAGCGTGGCTCTGGTACCGGTGGTGGGTTCTTCTGTGCGTTCGAAACGGACGGGCAGGTCCGCTTTCGGGAGCACACCGACGAGGAGGCACCGCTCGACTTCGCTGTGCTTCCTGCCGAGAGACAGGAAATTGATCCATCCCAGCCGACAACAGAGGAGGAGATACTGCTCGAAGTAGACATCCTTCCACGGGACGACGGACAGTTCGATGTACAGCTGACGGCACGCGATGCCGACGGTACGCTTCGCACTCGTGCGATGCGCCACGGCGTAGACGAGAACGAACTGTTAGGTGGCATTTCGCTGGTTTCCTCACCACCACCCGGCGAATCTGGCGCACGCTGGTGGTTCCGCGACCTGCGCACGGGTGGAGAAAAAATTTCCGACGATCCCGATCGCTCTCTCGGACCGATCCTCGGTACCCTCTTTTCGCTCGACGACGACACTCTCAAACTGTCGGCGCAGCTCGTACCGATCGGCGACACAGATCCACAGACGGTGCGGCTCAATTATCGGCCAGCGGGAAGTCAGCAGACGTGGCGTCGTACGACTGCAACGATCGAGACGGGATACACGGCACTATTCCGCATCGACGACTGGGACGCGGGCCGTGCGTGGGACTACCGCGTGATATATCCACGAGTAAGGGGCGAAATGGCACGATACAGTGGTCGTATTCCCGCAGATCCCGACACGGATAGCGACGACGCAGAGCAGGAACTGACGATCGGCTTGTTCAGCTGCACGAGAGCCACAGGTCGCCAGTTGGAGGCGGGCACGGGCGACTCTCCGCTGCCGATGGCTCAGTGGCCGGGACGATATACGCCAGCGAACTTCTACTTTCCGTACGAGCAGCTGATCGAGAACGCGGGTGCTCACGATCCAGATCTGCTCGTCTTCTGTGGGGATCAATATTATGAAGGCAACCCTACTCGGATGGAAACGCGGGTCGATCCCGGTCTCGACGCTCTCTACAAATGGTTTCTCTGGCTGTGGGCGTTTCGGGAGCTGACACGTGATCGGCCGACCATCCTCCTGACGGACGATCACGATGTGTACCAGCCCAGCTTGTGGGGCGATGGAGGTGAGAAAACGGCAGTCATACCGAAGGGAGGCTATACTGGTTCTCCCGAATTTGTCAACACGGTGCAGCGCGTCCAGTGCAACCACAATCCTGATCCGTACGACCCGACGCCCGTCGAGCGCGACATCGCTGTTTATTACACCGCCTTCCGATTCGGTGGCGTTGACTTTGCCGTCTTGGAAGATCGGAAGTTCAAGTCGCCTCCACCAGACCGCGACGAGACACCGGCACCGGACGAACGAGAACTGTTGGGTCCCCGCCAAGAACAGTTCCTCAAAAAATGGGGGCACGAGGACACTGGGGCTGATACTGAAGCCGATGTTGATGGTGGCACCGTACCAAAAATTTGTCTCACGCAGACCTGTTTTGCGTGTCTCCAGACCGATCCAGACGGGCAACCGCGTACGAGTTTCGAATCGAACGGCTATCCAAAGCGCGGACGTGATCGGGCCGTTGAGCTCCTGGGCGAGGCGGGTGCGCTCGTGTTAGCCGGTGATCTTCACTTTGCATCCCTCGTACGGCACGGGATACACAAGCACACCGATGGACCAGTGCAATTCACGGGTCCAGCAGGAGCGTCGTGCTATCAGCGGTGGTTTGAACCGACGGCGTCACTCTCCCATGGGATGGGTCTTCCGCACACGGGTAAGTTTACGGACGGGTTCGACAACAAGCTACGCGTTCTCGCCGTAGAGAACCCTGAGATCCCCCTTGCCACGTATTCCAAACACGTCGGGAATCAATCGAGAAACATCCTGGATCGCCAGCTAAGAAACGAGGGCTACGGTATCGTTCGGGTCAATCAGGACGAAGAAGCCTTCACGATCGAATGTTGGCCGTGGGATGAGTCGCCATCGGCGACAGAAGCGGAACAATTCTCGGGGTGGCCCTATCGACTCCCATTCGATCAGGTTCGTGGCATCACTGACGAGACATAAACGATAGACGTGGCAGAGATCTGTTCGCCAGGCACTCTAGGATCGAGTTCGCTATCTGGGATCGTTAGGCTCGCTAACGGCACTATATCGATCATCCTCTGACCGAGCGATGGCACATCGGCATGGCTATTTACCGAAATAGGTCAGAAAACTACTATACAAAAATCATATTTGTCAGATAAAAATATGTAGATACATATGCCAGTGACGTGAACAAGAGAGTAGTACAATCAATGAAAGTGGACATTCACACTGAGCTATTGGCTGTGATCCCATGTCGTTAGAGACGATTGATCCAGACGAAGCCCGACCGAGCGATCTCGTCGGCTCGTCGATCCAACGCCGGGAAGATCCCCGACTCATTACCGGAGAAGCAGAATACACCGACGATATTCACCATCCAGAGGCGGTTCATTTAGCGATCAAAGGCAGCCAGTACGGCCATGCCGAAATCGAGAGCATCGACACGAGTGACGCGGCTGAACTCGATGGCGTCACCGCTGCCTACACGGCGGCTGACCTCGATGAATCGGGCGTTTCCAGCGCCCTTCAATCGCCAGCATCGGACGCTAACGTTCCCGAATATCCGTTGTTGGCGACCGACGCGGTTAGATTCCAAGGACAACCGGTGGCAGCCGTCATCGCAAAAGATCGCTATACTGCCCGAGAGGCACTCAGTGAGATCGACATCAGCTACAATCGACAGGAAGCGGTTTCGGATCCTCGGACTGCTCTCGAAGAAGAGGAGTCACCGACTATTCACGAAGAAGCGCCGGACAACGTGGCCTTCCGCTGGGAGAACGGCGATGCAGAAGCGACCGACGAGGCGTTCGAGCGCGCTGACCACACGGTTTCGTTCGATCCAGTCATCAACCGCGTCATCCCGACGGCGATGGAGCCTCGTACAGCATTCGCGCAGTACGAGAAATCAACGGACGAGTTGACCGTCGAACTGTCCACACAGAACCCCCATTCGGTCCGGTCGGATCTCTCACAGACGCTCGATCTGGCCGAAGAGCAGATTCGAGTTCGATCACCAGATGTCGGTGGTGGATTTGGCGCGAAGCTTCCACCGTATACGGGACATCTTCTCGCGTCGTGGTGTGCGATACAGCTCGAACGGCCCGTGAAATGGGTCGCCACCCGTACAGAAGACTGCCAGTCGATGGTCCACTCACGGTATCAGGATATCGAGGCCGAAGCAGCACTCTCCGAAGATGGACATCTCCTTGGAGTGCGTATGGATAGCATCGCCGATGTCGGTGGCTATCTCGTGCCCGGTGGGTCAATCGTCCCGAAGAATATCGGCCTCATGCTCTCTGGGCAGTACGCGCTTCCGGCAGCACACGTCGAACTAACCGGCGTTTTCACAACCACGGCTCCGCTTGCGGCGTATCGCGGAGCAGGTCGTCCCGAAGCAACGTATTTCATCGAACGATTGGTTGAGGTGGCCTCACGTGAACTCGATATGGATCCGGTGACGTTCCGACGACAGAACTTCATACCAACCGACGAGTTCCCATACGAGACTGGATTCGGCCATACGTACGACAGTGGTGACTACGAACAGTCGCTCGAAAAGGCACTCTCCTTAATCGACTACGATCACCGACGAGAGCGGCAAGCAGAACTGTCTGAAGACGGACGATATCTGGGTATCGGAATCTCCTGTTACGTCGAGGCGTGCGGTGTCGGTCCAAATATGGGCGAGAGCGGCATCATCAACGTCAAGCCGTCTGGCGACGTCGTCGTGAAAACCGGTACCACGGAGATCGGAACTGGTCACCGGACGGGCTACACCCAGATCGTCGCAAGTGCGCTCGGTGTGCCACACGACGATATTGAGATCATCGAAGGCGATACCGACGCTGTCCACGAGGGTCATGGCACCGCCGGTAGTCGAGCGATGCCCGTCGGTGGGAGCGCAATCCGTGAGACCGCCGATGCGGTGATCGAAAAAGGTCGTCAGATCGCCGCGCGCTCACTCGAAGCTGCCCCCGACGACATCGCGTTCGCCGATGGAGCGTTCTCCGTCCGTGGTGCTCCCGACCGATCGCTCACTCTCGTGGACGTTGCAGCAATGATCGACGATGATCCTTCGGATGCGGACGAAGGCCTCGAAGCGACTTCGAACTACGAGCCGCCCAACTACACGTATCCGTTTGGAACGCACGCTGCAGTCGTCGAGGTAACGCCCGAAACTGGTGACGTTGAAATCGAACAGTACGTCGCGGTGGACGACGTGGGAACACAGATCAATCCGAAACTCGTCGAGGGACAGATCCACGGTGGCGTCGTCCAAGGCATTGGACAGGCACTCTATGAAGAAGCCATCTACGACTCGAACGGCAATCTGTTGACGGGATCGCTCCAAGATTATGCCGTTCCAAAGGCTGAGCACGTTCCGTCCATGGAGACAGCCACCACAGTGACTGAGTGCCCACACAACCCACTCGGTGTCAAAGGTGTTGGCGAGGCAGGAGCAATCGCTGCACCCCCGGCAATTGTGAACGCTGTTGTAGACGCACTTTCGCCGTTCGAGATCGATCATCTCGATATGCCACTAACGAATGAAACCGTCTGGGAAGCGGTGTGCCAATCCAACAACTGAGAAGATAGCACTGGTGGAAATATTCAACTCTATTGAGAATTTGTTCTATTTGATATTATTGGCCGAGCACACGACCTGTGGAAACACTCATCGAAACGGTGTCTTATACCATTACATAACAGTAAACGTATGGGTTGCAGACCATATCAATGCAAAAAACTTATTATAGAAACTTCTGACTCTAAACAGTCATGGCTTCGATAAAATTGCCACTGAACCTACAAACCGGATCACCCGTTCGGAATATGCTTGTTGGACTTGGCTACGTTATCGCTGTTGGAGTGGTCCTCATTCTCTCGGTTGTGTTGCTTCCCCTCATTACGGCGGTTGGTGTTGGCACAAACTACCGAGGGAGTGCTGACCGATTCGCTCATCTGCCCGGTATTCGAGCAGACGGAGGGGTGGTTACGACGATTACGGCTTTCGGTTATGGGTTAGCGGTCTCTAGTCTGCTCGTCGCCTTTGGTGGAGGTGTCAATGAAACAGGACCCGCGGATCAGACGATACAAGGCAGTATGGGTTCAAATATTGAATCAACTGCAAACACATCACCCACTGCAACAGATTCCCAACAACAAAAGATGACGGCGGACACACGTCTCACTTCTGTCACGTCGTCGACATCCCAACCCTCGGATTCAAAATCGACGCCAGCGCAGTCATCGAAACCATCAGCTACCCAAACACCGGCGTCGACACCGAAATCGAATCCAACACCAACGCCACAACCCCGAGCAGATCCGACCCCGGTGCCAACGCATAACCCACGTCCGAGTCCGACTTCGTCACCGACTGCAACAGCAACAGCAACAACGATGACGACGACAACCTCACCGAGTCCGACTTCGACATCGACAGCAACGGCAACGACAACGGCAACAACAACTTCGACACAAAGTCCAACGTCGTCGCCATCTCCAACGGAAACAGCAGCAACAGAAACGACAACGGCGACGATAACAACCTCGACAGCAACTGCAGTACCATCGACTACGTCACCGGAATCTACTGCGAAATCAGCTTCGACAGAACGCTCAAGTGGTGAGTGAGCCGTACGATTGATCAGAGTTTAGTATACAAATCCAAACCATCCACTGACAGTGATGATCCGACCCGACCGGTTTTGATGTAGCTGACGATGTCGCGCTAAGATGTATCCCGTTTACTGTTCGAATATCAATCCACTATAAGTTATTATTAACAAACAGTATGGCAATTCACTAGTATACAATTGGACATGCGATGTAGACCAGTGCTTGAACGTGCTACCTGAGATGATTGGGTCACAGCGAGAGTAGCAAAGCGGGATGGACTAAGATTAAATATTAGTGGCATAACCACTGGGTAGAGAGATGCCATCTACCCAGACGTCAGCGGACCTACTCGCCCGGATACAACAGATGGATGCCGACGGTTTTGAGCAGTTCATCGCAGATCTCTGGGAACGCCGGGGATGGACCACGACCGTCTCGCAGACGCGTATCGGTGGTGGGTCCGACGTAACAGCCACGAAGAAAGCGCCCGATCCGAAAACGCACGTCATTCGAGCGAAAAGCTACGAATCGGACATCACCGATGACGACACAGAGATTCAGCAGTCCGTGAATCTTGTGAGCCAAGAGAAGGGTGTTGACATGGTTGTGATTGTAACGCCCCATCAGTCTACAAGCCGTGTCACCAATAACGCACAGGCCCCGAACGTTAAATTAGTCAACGGAGACGGGCTGGTCGCTCTCATTGAGCGGCTTGATGCCCACGACCTTGTCGATGACTACGCTGCGATCACGACAAGCGCGGCGGCAGTAACGACCGGTCCCCCAGCGACTGTCGAGGCAGACAACAGCAAAATACCGTTGCCTGAGATCTCGCCTGATACCTACCTTGGATTCATTATCCTTGGAACAACCATCTGGAGTATTGGGTTCTTGGTCGGGCTTGCCGGTTACTCGAGCGGGATTGTCGGCAGTGTTGTCGCCATTGCAGCGATCAACTGCTGGATTATGTTGCCATTGTCACTCTACCACGAAGCGAGCCGTGTCGATGAAACGACAGATTGGTCACCCTCCCGAACACTCTATGCAATTGGTGGAGCAATCCCATTTCTCAACGCAGTCGTTGGTGGGGCCTACCTCTATCGTCGTCGACATGCATATCAACAGCGTCAGACTACAGACAATGTGAGTGAACGGATCGCGTAGTCGTATTTTGTACCCATACAAAGGACAAAAATACGGCCACTAGTCATCGATGATCGTGCCGACTGGGATCACTTCGAGGTGAACATCACAACCATTCTTATTGGAAAGTCAGCGGACTTTGTTCGACTCGGTTCAAAGAACAGTGTATCGACACTCAATTACACCTAACAAAACTGATCGTGGTTACGTTACTGAAGGAAGCGAAGAACGTATTTTCCGCCCTAACAGCGACCGTTCGGTGTAGGATCATCGCGGCCGGCAACTGTAGCGTTCACTATACGCCACAGACCGACCACTGCCGCAGCAAGTGGGATAAGATCACCCTCGGCCCTGCCTACAAATTTCTACGTTCCTTTGCCAACGCCGCTGTAGCCGTGTGCTCAACCACAGCGAGCGTGCGCTGGTCGAGAGGATCTTCGGTCAACGAGGGACCAAGGATCAAGACCGCTGCCATCGCAGACAGGTCTCGTCGAAAACTTTGACGGTTCGATTTGACTGTTCATAACAAATGGTGCGAGAGAGTAATAATCGTGAAACCAGTACTACTCAAGAGATATGAAAGATTCAGAAGTAGAGTCTGCTGAAGAGACCATCCTATCACGGGTGACAGCACAAGCAGGATACGTGGCGTGCGGGTGGTCCCTTGCGTTCGTCGTTCCGCACGTCTACTGGGCCGTCGGCGGCACTGCTTGGCTAGCAGGTCATCCGATGAAGGGTGTACTGTTGGCAGTGAATATTATCGCTATTCCGTTGCTATTCATTGCTGGGATTGTGGCACTCGCAACCACCCAGTCGTGGGGTCAGTCGATTCCTCACAGGATGCTAGCACTCGCTGTCTGGGGAGTAGGAGCGGTATTGACTGTACGTGGCACTGTGGGTATCATCCAACAGATGCTCTCGCGTGGGCGTACTGGACCTCAGTCCACTCTCACTCTGTTCGCTGATCCGTGGTTTTTGCTCGGCGGAGTCCTATTCAGTATTACGGCGTGGAACTATCGAAAGTCACGTGACCGTTTATAAGTCGTGAAATCAGGAACGACACAATCACTCAGAGATATTCGGCCTGTCCAGCACGCACGGTCGTTGCTATCGCTGTTCTGTGACTGCATGGAGATGCGACCGAGAAAAGTGCCCCTTCGGGCAATGGGATAGAACATCCCACGATAGTGATGTATCACCACGGGCTGGGTGTCTCGCCCTCAACAGTACCATGTCTGTGTTGAATAGACCAGCCACGCGGCGAGTGGACTGTCTGAGTGTGTTGATGGAGTTTATCGTCGCCGATACCGTATTTCTCGACAGACCACGCTGATACCAATGGATAGCTATCTGAAAGCGATATGGTAGCGTCAAACGCTGATGTGAGCGTATCACGCTAATCCCACTCTTCGGTGAAATGTTTCAATTACACAGAGCACAAATAATCATTGCTCGTATAAGATTCCCGAATCGATAGGATCCTCACCCGGTTGCGAGATCTTCGGAGTGCAGCGTGTCGCCGCCCACGTGCCGTTCTATGAGAGCAAAGCCAGAATCGAGCGTAATAGCGAGTACTGCGCCGGGGATTGCACCGGCGATTGCCATCTCCATCTGGTACAGCTTAATCCCTTGAAGCACCCACGTTCCGAGTCCACCTCCGCCGACGAAAAACGCGAGATAGGCGGTCCCCACGCCGATCACCGAACTCGTTCGAATGCCAGCGAAAATAACAGGAATGGCTAGCGGAAGTTGGATCTTCCGGAGGATATCACGATCCGTCATTCCCATACCTCTCGCTGCCTCAATGACGCCCTCTTCAACCCCTTCGATCCCCGCAATGGTGTTCGTGAGAATCGGGAGGAGTGCATATACGAACAGACCAGTAACGGCCGTGACAAAACCGATTCCAGTGATCGGCAGCATGAGAAAGATGATAGCGAGGGTTGGGATAGTCTGGGCAGTGTTTCCGAATCCTTGGATGGTTGATTTCCCGCGTGGGAACCGAGTCGCAGCGATTCCGAGGGGAACAGCGACGAGTATCGCCAACAGTTCGGCGACCGGTACGAGTTTGATGTGTGTCCACAGATGATGGAGAAACTGCGACCAGTGGTTGATAATGAACTCGTAGGCCGCCGGGATTCCACCGACGATTCCCAACGGGACAGCAACCATCTCAGGTCGACCTCCGTTCCTGAACGGTCGTTCCACGGAGATTCGCCTCCTCGACGACGCCGACGATCTCACCGTCCCGGGCGACCGGGAGACGGTCGTCATCGGTTTCGAGCAATCGTGAAAACGCGACGTAAGCGGTATCCAAAGGAGAAATCGGTACGACATCAGGCGAGAAATTATCGTTCGTTTCGGACATCACGTCTCTGACTGGTGTGACTTGAAGTTTCTTCAGTTCACGGTCCTGTCCGATGAAGTTGCGGACGAAGTCGTTTTTCGGCTCCGCTAAGATGTTCCGTGGCGTGTCGTACTGAACGAGTTCCCCAACATCGAAGATCGCGATACGATCGCCCATCTTGAGTGCTTCCTCGATGCTGTGAGTAACGAACAGGATCGTCACGTCGAGTTCGGCTTGAATGTCGAGGAACTCGTCCTGTAGCTCCGTGCGAGTAATGGGGTCGAGTGCCCCGAACGGTTCATCCATCAACAGCACGTCCGGGTCGGCTGCTTGGCGCACGAGCTATGAAGCGGACTGGCGACTCTTGCTCCGTGCTCGGGCACTGGATGGCCCCTACTACGTCGTCGGGTCGAATCACACGGGCGATCAGCTCGGACGCAATCATGCGGGTTCGAGTCTCATCGCCGATCCCTCGGGAATAGTGCTGTCGGAGGTTTCTGGTGAAGTTGGTCACGCGGTGGTACCGGTGGAACGAGAACGGATGAACACCGGCCACGATCGGAATCCAGTGCGTGCGTCTCGGGGCTGGTTGTCGTATTAACGAAAACAGGCGGATCGATGTTGTTGGCTCATAACACGCTAGTCCCGAGATCACAGCGGACGAACCACTTCCGTCACCAATGGCTGTGTGCTCGATGATCACACCACCACCCGATTAAATACAATTACGTGAGAAATATCGCAGAGATGAATCCGCTTACAGCCATCAGAATGGAGGCGCTTCTGTCGGGAAGGAGCGATCAACTCGGACCGGATGTTGCAGAACGCCTCTCGAATCACCCACTTGATTCGATCGATACCGAGTTTCCGCACTACGCACGCTCGGTCGATTCACCCGACGGGATCGAGCGTCCGACCGAACGCCATCCGGTGTTTTTCGGCTGCTACGACTGGCATTCATCGGTACACAGCCACTGGGCGCTCATTCGTCAGCTTCGACTGTTCGATGAGCATCCCGCAAGATCCGATATCGTAGACCGCATCGATGATCGATTCACAGCCGAGAATATTGCGCGCGAAGTCGAACATTTCGAGGACAACGAGACCTTCGAGAAACCGTACGGGTGGGCGTGGTTTTTACACCTCGTCTCAGAGCTGTGTCTGTGGGAAGATGACCGGGCAGCCGCGTGGAGATCGATTATCAAGCCGTTGGAGGAAACGATTGTAATGCTTGTCGAATCCGAATTTCTCTCTCAAAAGCGGCCATTTCGGGTCGGAACGCATCAGAACTCCGCGTTTGCCTTGCACTGCATCCTTGATTACGCGAGGACACTATCCAATGAGAGATTGGAGTCCGCGGTCACTGACACGGCAACAGCGTTCTACGCTGAGGATAGGAACTATCCAGTCGAATACGAGCCGCTGGGCTGGGATTTCTTGTCTCCGTCACTGACAGAGGCTGACCTCATGCGGCGTGTCTATTCCCGGAACGAGTTCACGATGTGGATCGAACAGTTCTTGCCTGACGTAACGACTGCACCCTACGACACGATCCTCGAACCCGTTCACACAAATCCGAATCGAGATGAAGGGGTTGCACTTCATCTAGTCGGACTCAACCTCTCGAAAGCGTGGTGCTTGGCAGGACTCGCGTCAACGCTGAAAGATCACCAGTACGTCGAGGCGTTCGAACGGAGCGCTAAACAGCACACAGAGCGTGGGTTAGATCGAGCGTTCACTGATGAATACGCCGGCTCACATTGGCTCTCTTCGTTCGTACTCTACCTTCTCACTAGAAACGAGGGCGGTATCGCGCCAGAGTGATGCGCTCGTTAGGATTAAAGTATAACGAATGCTTTGAGTGGCGGTAGCTATACGCCGTTCGCGGATGAGTATCTGGTATGAGTAAACGGATTCTGTGGACTGTCGGTGAGACGACGCAGAGTGCGCCGTGGTCGAAATTGACACCACTGATGGACTGGGTGGTGTCACAGCCAGTTTGGATCCAATCCGAGTATGATTGACGTAGATCTCGATACGAGCACGCTTCGAACAGTGGTGCTCACGGGCGTGCTTTTGCTCGTGCTGATAACAGCAGCGTACCTTGGGATCCGAGGCCTCGAACCAGAACAACAGAGGACACAGAATGCTGGACAGATCGACGATTGTACCACGATCGACCAACCGGGTCGATACGAACTCACAGCGGACATCACCAATACGAGTGCGGGGACGTGCATACGAATCGTTGCGAGTAATGTCGTATTCGACGGCAATAGCCACGCGATCGATGGGAGAGGAACGTTCGGCACTGCTGGCGTCCTCGTCGAATCGTCTGGCAAACCGACCACGAACGTTACCGTCCAAAACGCGAACGTGACGGACTGGGACGACGGCATCCGCTACCTCACGGTGAACAACGGAACGATTACAAACACGACAACGGCCCGCAATCGGGTCGGTCTCACGCTCGTTGGTTCGAGCAATAATACCGTTCTGAACAACACCGCCACAGCGAACACCGTCTACGGAATTTCACTGCAGAAGAAAAGCAACGACAACACGCTCACGAACAACACCGCTACGTCGAACTCCCTGTTTGGCATTCATCTCGTCGCCGGAGCGTCGAACAACACGATCCGGTCGAACGTTGTGACAGCCAACGAACACGGGATCGTCCTCATCGGTGCTGACAACAACACGGTACGCAACAGCAGAGCTGCCTCGAATCGTATTTCTGGTATCTGGTTGTCCGAAGCGGATAGCAACCGAGTCGTGAACAACACCGTCTCGAACCGATTCTACGGGGTCTATCTCGGAGATCTATCGAGTCAGAACACGATAGCAGACAATACCGCCAGCCAGAACGCCGTCGGTATTCGTCTTCTCCACAGCCGCGATAACGTCATCACCGCGAATACTGCGACCGAAAATAGCGTGCAAGGAATACTCTTGCTCTCCAGTAACGACATCGTGGTCACAGATAATTTCTTATCGAACAACCCTGCCGACATTGTGCTAGCGGGGTCAAGTAACGTGACTCGGGCGAACAACACGGTCAATGGCTAGCGCACTCGTTGCGTGATGTCTTCTTCTTACAGCAAAGACACTCAGAAGAGGCTATCGGCTGTTGCCGCGCCGATAACGCTGAAAACTGCCCCGATCCCGATTGCTTTGAACGTTGCCTGTGGTGTCGCGGCGAACGTAGCTGGTGCATCGAGGACGAACGCAAGTATTGCAACCGACGCATAGGAGATCACGAGGAGTGAGAGAAATCTGAATGGAACACCACTGATCCCTCGTTCACTGTCTGCATCACGATCCTCTGCTTGATAGAGCGTCCCGTATCCGATTGCACCAACCATGATGACGGTGATTGCTGACTGGAGGTTACTCATCGAAGCGGCGAGCAGCCACACTTCCTCGGTCACCACAAACGGCGCAGACAGGATGAATCCGCCGACGATTTGCTGGGCGATGTCGTCGATGCCGAACCGGTTCACTCCTGGAAGATGTGTGAGGAGCCACCGTGTCCGTCGAATTGCACGCCGTTGATTGCGCGAATCGACCGACTCTTCTGCCTCTTCGAGATGGTCTAGTAGCTCCTCAACCTCTTCATCAGGGGGCAGTGGAGCCTCGAGTGGCACCGAACGTTCTCGATCGGAGCTCATTAGTTGTACGAAACTCGCTGTTGGCATAGTAGACACGGTGATTGACACACGGGATGGACATTCTCCCGATGATGTTGGCACGGCTGGGAGGGCTGCCGGTGGCCGACTGCCGTCGCCACCGCATCGCCGGTTACTATTTCTTCCAGCGCGCATAGCGACGCGAGAGACGACAAGGAGTGCTCGGTCACGACTGAGTAGCTAATCCAGAACGTCAGTGGAGCGATCGACCAGCCCGCGTATAACAGACCCACAAAATAAAATTAATCTGATTGTTTCTCCCATCAAGCTTTACCGATGGCGAATGAACGCTTCGTATGAGCGTCTCACCGGATGTTGAGGAACTGATCAGCAACGCCAAGCTCATGGCCCACCTTGCAACCTCGGTCGACGATCGGCCACACGTTGCTCCCGTCTGGTACGCCTACGACGATGGGACGCTTTCTCTCCTCACTGGTGGGAAGAAGCTCGCAAATGTTCAGGAGAACCCGCAGGTCGCAGTTTCGATCGAGAAGAACACCAATGGAGACGCTGAGTGGATGGCAACATTGCTAGGTACGGGAACCGTACAGACAGACTCCACGCGCATCAACGAGGCAGCGCGCGATGTGTTCACGAAATATCTCGGTGCCAACGAGGAGGAGTGGCCCGAATACTACCGCCAAGCACTTTCTGACGAGCCACAGAGTACACTGATTGAGATCGATATCGCATCCGCGACCGCGACTCGATATTAGGAAGTCGTGTCGTCCCAGAGAACGACTGATGTGCTATCAGTTGTATCGTTGCTTTGGCGTTGTTGAGATCCTACTGTGTATATCTTAGATCAGCTGAAACAACTGGCAGGTAGGACACTTATTCATCCATCCATTCTTTCTGCGCCCGTATTGCGAATTTGTGATGATCCTTATGCCACTCGGTGACGTGTTCGATCGTCCACCATTGGAGGTCATCACTTTCGTGTGAGCCCCTGAGCGTCCCACCAGTGATCTCACAGAGATACGTTGCAGAAACGTGGCTATGTGGTCCGTATTCAGTGTCTGGTCGTCGTGTATTGAGCCCTACGAGAGTTGCCGGACGAACGCTGAGACCGGTTTCCTCTCGTGTCTCGCGCACGGCTGTTTCTTCGGGTGATTCACCCGGTTCAGTCGCTCCCCCTGGGAGACACCACTTTTTGTCATCACTTCGTTTTAGTAATAGAATTTCTTCCTCCTCATTGAAGAGTGCGGCTTGCGCTCCCACCTTCGGCGTTACGTACCCCAACTCTGCCTCGAATCGGGATTGAACCTCTGCTTTCGGTATATCCGATATCTCACCATAGTATTCACTCACAAGATCTAATATCCGGGTATACCGCTCTTCATCGTACGGACTATCTGCGTACGCTAACCCGTTTTGGGCAAGGATTCGAAGCTCATCAAGCAACGGAAGAACGGCTTTGGCCATCGTTCGTTACTAACTCATTGATGTTGAAGTTGAGACTGTTTCTATCAATGCATAACGATGACGGCAGTAGTCAAGAGCATCACCAACGAGCATCAGTACTGAATTTCAAGAATCTCTACCCTCGAATTCACTAGTACTGAAACGGATGTATCGGCTACCTCGATCGTGAGACTCGCGACAAGTGGATCTGTTTGTTGGATAGTGGGAGCAGCAAACGTACACCACTCAAACTCCCAGAAGGGAGTCTCTCGGAAAGCAACTTCCGAGTCAGCAAACAACGACTGGATTCGCGGTCGATTCGAGAGGAGTAAACCAACTGGCGCACGGATCCCGGCAGGACACTCCGAGCAGTTCCCAACAACCGGAATTTCATCAGCCTGAGTAGCGGCCGAGGGTTGGATTTCAGTCGATAGTGAGTGAGCACAGAACGGACAAATGCCGTCGTCTGCCTGCCTGAAGTACGCTCGAGTTCGCCGTGAAAATGCGTCTACAAATTCCTGAAGAGTGTACGTGTCCACAGCAGCCGGGGGGAAATCGAACCGTGTCAGGTGCCGTTCACAGTCAGGACAACGGACGATCCCCTCACCTGCTCTATATCCGATTTCAACTGCTTCACACCCACAGGTCCCACACTGCGAGTCAACCTGCTCGAACTGACAGTTCGCACCATTCTCCAGAGAGTTCGACGCGAGCACGTTGGCTGCTCGCACTCCCGATTGGGCCAGTCGATACCCGTCTTCAGACTTCTGAACATACCCATCAACGAGTAGCCGGAGGTGGTAATTGAACTGCCCCCTGTCGCCGATGGAGACCTGTTCGAATAACTCCGTGTAGCCGATCGTGGTATCTTCGGTGGCGAGAACCTGCACGATCTCCAAGCGCGTCGTATTTGCGAGTTGTCCGAACGAGTCGCCGTGATTCACGGCTCCAGACGGACCATTCTCGTCCGAATTACGGCCTGGTCGCCCCATACAGATGGGCACAGAACAGCCACTAATAGATACACCCGTTTGGAGGCGAGCAACGAGAATCGACTCGTTACACCAAGAATGGGAAGACAATTTCTCCAAATGAATTTACCGAGTCTCTACACACGTTCTAACGGAAATATACATGCCAGGACACATCTTCTTGGAAGGGACAGATGTCGCCCTTCGAGTGATAGAACAGACTGACCGAGACCATACGATTCTCGGTTGGGTCCGGAACAACCCTGCGTTTCGACATAGCCTCGGTTTTAATGCGCCATGGCCGCGTTCGAAAGTTCAAGAGTTCGTCGAATCCATCATCGCGGACGAATCAAGCATCAACTTCTTCATCTGTCTGTGCGATGAGGAGTGCTCTCAAGATCGGCAGGTGAATATAAGCGAAAGTAAAGGTACAGAGCTGAAGCATTTCGGAGTTGATGCATCCATTGCTGGCACGGTGAATCTGTTTGACGTTGACGACACGTCGGGGACACTCAGCTACTGGCTCTTTAAAACACACAGGGGAAATGGGTACGCGACGGAAGCAGTGTCGCTACTACTGGAATACGCGTTCAACGAACGTGGCCTCCACAGGGTAGATGCCGAAGTGTTCGAAGGAAATAACTCGTCTGAACGGCTCCTTGACCGATTCGGGTTTGTCCACGAAGGCACTGCCCGTGACGCTCACTTCACACGAGGGGAGTTTAGGGACACGTACCAGTTCGGCTTGCTGGCACCCGAATGGGCTGACCGGGAGGAACTATGAAGAAAAACGACACCGAACCGGACCCAACCGTCAACGGTGTCGCCGTCAACCGGTTCGAAACAGCTACTCCGATCGACCGGCTCATAGAATCGCGGTGTAAGCGACGACTGGAGAGTTGGTGTCCGACGCGTTACTGGGTGTTACTCTCGCGTGGTAGGCTCGACGGCGTCTACTGCTACCACCCTGACCGTGAGGAACAACGACTCGGAGAACTCTTCACCGCCGAAAATGGGCTGTTCCCCGCCAACAGAACGGACGTATACGTCGCGGCGACAACGGCGGAACTGAGAGAGAATTCACTCAGCTGTATCTCGGAGGTACGCGTATGAGAAGTCACGTCTCCCAACGTGGGTACGAGGCGGTTATTTTTGACCTCGACAGAACCCTCGTCGAGCATGATCAAGATCCCGCAACCCTGTTCGACGCTGCGTGTTCCGCAACCGGCATAGAACCGTTCTGTCAGCCCGAAACCCTTGAACTTGCGGCCGAAGTCGTTCGAGAAGGGTCAGAAGAGTTGGATGCCGTAAGCTACGAACGCCGCGTGTTTGCAACCGCGGCCGCGGCCACTGATACCGATGTCCCCGCCAGTGAACTCGTTCAAGCGTACAACGACGTCCTAGACAATCAGGCGGTGTCCCTTCGCCCCGGTGCCGACACTGCCATCGAATCGACAGCGGACCTCGCCACTGCTATCGTGACGAACGGTTCGGAAAACACGCACACGACTAAACTCCAGGCGGTTGGACTGACAAAGCACTTCGACACGGTCATCTTTGGAACCGACGTGCCGCAGGTAAAACCGGCGAGTGATCCGTTCGAACTGGCCTTAGACCGACTGCGAGTAGAGCCCAGCAGGGTTCTGAAAGTCGGTGACTCTCTCTTTAGGGACGTCAAAGGCGCGAACAAGCTCGGTCTCGATACCGCCTGGATCCCCTTCGACGACAGACGCCGAGGTGTGAACGATCCGGAGCCAACATACACGCTGTCGTCCCTAGCAGATCTTCCTAAGATACTCTCGTCGTGATTGCTTTGGCGGAGAGGTCTGGGGAAGCCGTGCTACTGGCGTGGAACGCTCCGAAGATGCCGTTACCGGGAGTGTAGCGTCCTCGGTCACATCTCTTCAGAAAGCCTGTAGTTGTGATTAGCGGTTTCAATGGATAGAGGAGTGTAAGATAGAGAGTGCGTATCTATGATTTTTCAGTTTCCAATGAAGATAAGGAGGATATAATAATAAATAAATTTTTACGCTTATCGAATAGATCTCAGATATGTACCGTCCGTCACGCCGTACCCTCCTTGGTGGTCTCATCGCCACGTCTGTCGGAGGAAGTGGCTGTGCTCTGAACGACTCGGAGTCTGCACCATTTACTCCCGAACAACTAGTGTTGCGGATCGCCAGTTAACAAACACGAGCGTTCGATATTCGAATCACGCGTTCCGAGAACGAATTGTTTTTGGAGACCTACAATTTAGCCCCACCAGCTTCCGATGATAGTACGTTAGGGAACAGCCGTACAGTCCCCTCACCGATAGGGAGATAGCGAGCCGATGCTATCTCGCTGACAATCAATGGCGGCGAAGCGGGCTCTCGTATATCGTGTCCAAGCGAATGCAGACTAGTGAACGATCACAGGCGAAGCGGCTGCTCAAGCGGGGGAGAGACCGCAACGAGACGGATCGGAAACTCCATCTCGCGATAATGAGTGGCACGAGACGACGCTGATCTACCACCGGAAAGAGAACTCTGAACACGATGACCACTGACAGAACTCGGTATTCATGTTCAACTGAGGCGTGGCATCCTCAGAGAGTATGGCTATCGCTGGGAGATCAAGAGTGGGTACAGGTCGATCAAACGATTCATGGCCGCGACGACGTCCAAGGATTTCGGACTCCGCTTCTTCTACTTCGCGTTCGCGTGGCTGCTCTACTCGATTTGGCGGGCGGTTGATCTGCTCGTTCAGGTCGAATTGACTGGGGAATACGAGCACGCACCGATTGTGACGGCCGATAATACGCTGACGCTGCTGAAGAAGGAAACTGAAATCGGGTAGTGAGGCACTCTGTTCGGGTTAGCCCGGCGTCCGAGTGGAAACGCTGCCAGCAGTCGCCGAAATTTGGCTATATGATTGATAGTGCAACAAGATCGCCCGCCTGAAGAGTAATCTGAACCAGTTCCTGCCTGCCGATTCGGCCAAATATAGGCATTACATACTCTCTATACCAGGTGTAGTTTCAACTCCCATATTGATGCGTTACGAAAAGTGTAGTTATCGTTATGACTGGCTTGCAGTAGCTCCCGTTTCTGTCTCTACCGATCAGAACATCGGATCAACAGTCAGAACGAGACAGAGATACGTGCGTTTCTGGAACAACAGTCATCAGCTACGTGGCCACACAAATAGTCCGTACGGTCGTCTGTGAACGGCGTTTTTTGGATCTATATTTATATTTGACCTCTCTCGTACTCTGCTCATGGTCGAATTCGTCGATCTGACACACACGTTTCGGGACGGAATGCCAGGGTTTCGATTACACGACGCAGACGGAAGCTACACGGAGTATACAGCAGCAATTGAGCCGTTTCTCACTCACGAGGACGCCCGACCGAAATTCGATGGCCGGTGTTCGTTCGAAATCACTGAGATGCAATTTCAGACATCAGTTGGGACGTATCTCGATTCCCCTGCACACCGGTATGCTGGCGAAAAAGATATCGCGGAACTTGACCTGTCCGAACTAATCAACGAGGGGATCGTTATCGATGTCAGAGGAAGGGATCCATACGAAGCTATCAGTGAATCGGTGCTTCCAGCCGGTGTTGATCTCTCTGGGATGGCAGTACTGTTTAATTTCGGCTGGGATTCCCACTGGGGGACAGCGGACTACCGGGAGTATCCGTACATCTCAGAATCACTCATCGACCGGCTCCTTGTAGAGAACGTCGCACTCGTCGGCGTCGACACGATCAATATTGACGATGATCGGAACCTCGATCGACCTGCACACACGAAACTCTTGGCTGAAGACGTTCTCATCGTAGAGAATTTGTGCCAGTTAGATGCACTTTCCGACAGAGCGTTCCGATTGTATACGATCCCAATCAAAGCCACCGACACGGTCGCGATGCCAATCCGGGCGTTCGCCGAGTGTTAGGCCGTCGTCAAATACGCGACTGATTTCTCAGATTTCGAGATGCCAGTGTTTCGCGTCACGTTTGCAGTGTCTGGATTTGTAGAAACGCGCTATCTGCGCATATCGAGTCCGGGCAGTGAGTAGTCAGCTGCGACGTACACTTTGTCGAGACCAGAATTGTGCAGATCGGTCCCGCACGCGCCAGCACGAATACCTCTCCGGACGCTATCAGCATCAGTTACCTGCGCACCAGCGAGCATCGTGACACCTGTCTCGAATGCCGGACCAGGGAGAAACGAAGCCGTTGCCCCGATCAAGACAACCGTTGGGACCGTTTCAGCGGCGTGCAAATATGTGTCAACCCCGCCGTAAATGAGCGACGATCCAGTTACAAACAGAATCTCGACGCTGTCGATTGCTTCCTCGTGCTCATCGGGTCCGAACATCGAGACCGAAACACCCGATGGTGAATCGACCTCTTCGATTGGCTCGCGCTCTACGACACGCACCTCGCGTGCGTCGAAGTTCTTGAGTGCAGGCTGGAACAGTCCGATGGTTCCGATAACGTCCGCACCGTCGATGGCTGCCATCGGATCGCCGACCCGCCAGTTCAGTTCCGGGACTGACAGGGCATTCAGCGCTGCGATTCCCGCAGCCTTCGCTACCGTGCCGGTCGGCGATGATATCGCCCATTCCGCGAGCGCCAATCCGTCCATTCCTTCAACATCGTTGCAGGAATCGCCTGGGGGACGGTGTGCAGCACCCGCAACGCGACCAGCTGTTACCGTATCGAGTTCTACGAGGAGCAGGCGCTCGCCGATAGTCAGACGGTAGACAGTTGCTTCGCGTGCCGTCGGAGTCGGGCGCAGGCGGTTCAACACGTGGTGGAGGAGTTCTGTTTGGTCGGTCATGGTTTGGAACGACGTTCGTCGGGTTCCGTGTACAGTTCCCGCGCATCCGATATGTGCTCGTTGGGATATTCTCTGGATATCTTGGCACTGTCTCAACAGTAGAAATAGTATGTCTCTCTTCCGTGTTCGACTGTGAATAGTGATTTTGTAGTGATGTCTCCGCTCAACAGACAGCGACTTTCGCGGCCTATTCCTCCTGCGTCCTGCTGTTGGACGCGCACATCCCATACAATGATCTCACAGCTGATGCGGTGAGTGTCTGACGGAGGTTTTTATAGTAGAGGGTGTTAGTAAATACTATGCCATGTGCCGAGCACACATCACAGCGGTGTGAGCTCCGTGTCGCTGCCGATCTGCTCGCCACCCTCGATGAGCGTTTGATCGAACACCTCGCTGTCGACGCGTCTCGCACGTTCGTGCTCTACCGCGAGGCGATTCTCGATCTCACAGTCCGTGACGGGGATCTGTCCGCAGCCCGCGTATTCACTGTCGATGTACAGGGGTTCGCGGCACGGGTAACAGATCCCAATCCCACAGCTGTTTTATCTGATTTCTGTCACGACATCGAAGCAGCGATCGATACCGTCCGGGGCTAATCACCTGTGTCCCGCGATTCGCCAACGAACCATTGATAGACGTCATGCACGATAGTATCCAGTAACACCGACGAGACCCGACGAATGACGGCTGCTCTCTGAGTCGGGCTGTTTGGCGTTGGTCACACCGAAACGCTCCATCTTCAGTCGATATCAGTAAGAGATGGTATTTCTGTCGTTGCCGCTGTGGAACGGTCGAAGTGATTCTCATTCAAGCAACGCAACACGGGTGCGACTGGCGCACGGAGTGTAGACGTGGCACAAACAGAGTAGGTAATCATAAGGACTCGTCTGGTCGTTGACCGTACTGAATCAGTCCTCCTTTGTCGACCGATGTAGTTGTATTGTTAACACTTACCAATACAGAGATCTAACTCTTCTGTATGGTGGGACACATCCCACTTCAAGCGATTCCGGAGATAAGTATCGCTACGGCAATTGGCGTCGTCATACTCGCAATAGCCACTGTTACGGTTTGGCAGATGGTTGAAATGGTCGATGCGTACAACCGGGAAGCACTGACCGTTTTCGGTGAGTATCGAGAGATTCTCGAACCGGGAATCAACTTCATCCCGCCGTTCGTCAGCAAGACGTACACGTTCGATATGCGGACACAGACGATCGACGTCCCGCGTCAGGAGGCGATCACACGAGACAACTCGCCGGTGACAGCCGATGCCGTCGTCTATATCCGCGTGATGAATGCGAAGAAGGCGTTTCTCGAAGTTCATGACTACATGAGAGCTGTGTCGAACCTCGCGCAGACGACGCTGCGGGCAGTGTTGGGTGACATGGAACTGGACGACACGCTGAACAAACGCCAAGAGATCAACGCGAAAATCCGAAAAGAATTGGACGAACCAACCGACGAATGGGGCATCCGTGTCGAGAGCGTCGAGGTGCGCGAAGTCAATCCTTCGATGGAGGTGCAGCAGGCGATGGAGCAACAGACGAGTGCCGAGCGTCGTCGCCGAGCGATGATTCTCGAAGCACAGGGTGAACGACGGAGTGCAATTGAGCGAGCCGAAGGGAACAAGCGATCGAATATCATTCGCGCGGAAGGCGAGAAACGCTCTCTGATCCTCGAAGCACAGGGGAATGCCATCTCCACAGTGCTGCGAGCGAAATCAGCCGAATCAATGGGCGAGCGCGCCGTCATCGACAAAGGAATGGAAACGCTCCGTGAGATCGGACAGAACGATTCCACGACGTTCGTGCTTCCACAAGAATTGTCGTCGACGCTTGGCCGATATGGTAAGCATCTCACTGGCAGTGATGTCCGTGAGGATGGCGAGTCCCTAGAGAGCTTGGTATTCGATCAAGAAACCCGCGACCTGCTCGGTCTCGATGACATCGAAACTATCGTTGCCGGTCCCAACGGTGGAGCAGCCAGCGAGGAAAGCACCAAGAGAGAGGACCGATCAATCGAACAGGCTGTCGAAGACGCGTCCATCAAAAACGCAGACGAGGTCATCGAGGAGATGGATTCAGTAGCGGGAGCAAACGAATAACGAACACGAGACGACCGAAGAACCAGTTCCTGAATTGGATGGGGACTGCAGACGATGTCTGTCATCTCGTCTCGGCAGCAGACGAGGAGCGACTGTGATGAACGCCATGCGCTGTTCGTTTCCGGTTCGTTCAAGTAAGGAGTACTATTCTCGATTCAGTTCTGTTGACCAGAGTTCAGTTCCGTCAGGTGCAATCGCACGCACTCTGTCTTGAGCTACGTTATAAAGTCGTCCAGCAATGTAGATGAGACGCTCTCTGTTATTTCGAGAACGGTGCCATCGTTTTCGACCATCGGTCGCGTTCAAGGCTGTAAGCCTTGCTTCGCTCCGAACGAATACGGTGTCATCGCTGACGACGAGCGACTGTAAATTCGAGCTGCTTACGGCATACGTCCATGCACGTACTGGGTTGTGTCGTGGTGGTGTTGCAAACGGATTATGGCGTGTTCGAGCGTAATTGTAATCTCTCATTGGCCACTGTCCGGGAGATAGATGCCAATCGGCGGCGATCGGTCGCTCGAATGTTCCGAGTCGGAACGCTTCGAGACGAGCTTGGAGCGTCGCACAACCAGCTATCGAGCTGCTTATCGAAAGCGTAGCAACGGTAAGTAGCTTCCGTCGATTCAGTGCTGTTGATCGTTTAGAAGGCATTTCTCTCACTCTCGCCTCTTATTTCATTCTATTTTTCTGTGAGTTTTGAACGTTTAACAATTCACACCATCCCGGTTGGTGCTTCGAAAGCTCGTGATCGTCCGATAATGGACACCCACCACAGACTGAACGCGGTCCAAAGAAACCCAAACGGGAATGGTATCAAGATCAAACTGGATGAGCCAGTACAATTCTCTTTGAAGCACCCAGAAGATGCCTCGGTATGAGTATCTCATAGTGGAATAACGTTTTTCGAAGGCAGTTTCCGACCGACAGATTCTGACTGCAGAGTTCGCCCAAAGTGTGTGCTTTCAGCGGCAACGCTAACGGCATGGATGCTGTATGGTATCACATAGGTGTGAGAGAATGGCTTCAAAACCTACACAGATCCACATTGAGCGACCGAATCTAAAATGGTGGGTGGCTGGCCTGATCGTGTTCGGCATAATCGCCTCCGTCGCGTACGCGTTCCTACCGTGGGTCGTGTTCGGCGTGTTTGTTTATTACGTTGCGAGGCCGATTAACCGTCGTTTCCGGAAGCAGACTGAGAGAAAGAACCTCTCAGCCGCGCTCTCGCTGCTTCTCATCGTTGTGCCGGTTGTGCTTTTCCTGGGCGTGTTTTTCTCGATCGCCGCTGGGCAACTGTCCACGTTCGTAACCTCTGATACAGCGACGCGACTTCTCGCACAGTCACCGATTAACATGGGTACTGTCCCGGATACTCCGAATCAGCTAATCGACAGGGCGACCACAACAATCAAAAATCCGTCGGTACAATCGGCACTCGGCGACGCCCAAGCCTTCATTGGTGCTATCGCATCTTCGATTTTCATGATGTTTCTCTCATTACTGCTGGGGTTTTTCCTCCTCGTCGAGGATCAGCGTCTCGCTCGGTGGGGCAAAAAGCAGATACTCGGAGACGATACGCTGTCGATTGATTATCTCGAGGCGGTCGACACGGGGTTGAACTCAATCTACTTCGGATATACGCTGACTATCTTCGTCATCATGATCCTGACCGCGGTCATCTACAACGTGTTCAATCTCTTTGCACCGGGAAATCTCGTTATTCCAGCGGCAATACTACTGGCGGTTGTTACCGGCGTTTTCACGCTCGTTCCGTTGGTTGGCCGCTCCGTCGTCTACCTCGCTATTACTGCGTTCCTCGCACTGGGGGCAATTCAGAGAAACCCAGCGTATCTCTGGTATCCACTCGTGTTCTTCCTATTCATGACGCTAGCATTCGACAATGTCGTCCGAACTTATATTCGACCGTATCTCTCTGGGAAAATGTTTCACTTCTCCCTCGTCATGTTCGCTTATTTGCTCGGTCCTCTCCTGTTTGGATGGTACGGAATCTTTCTTGGACCGCTGCTGATGGTGGTCGTTGTCCAGTTCCTTCAAATCGTCGTCCCCCAACTTCGTGGTGAGGAACCGCCATCCGATCTCGACATCGGGCCGACGGCTCAAGAGACAGACGATGATTTCAAAGACACCACGACAGGAGACGAAGCTACTGGGGGAGGGAGTAGATGACGAGGCTACACCCCTGATTTCATTGTGTCGTATAGAGCCAACGAATCCAAATCCATTCTGAACAAACGACACAAGCCATAGCACACAATATCGTTTTCTATACAAACACTCTCAGGTTGAGCTCTGTCCTCGCACAAATTCGACATCAACGACGATATCTTCGCCTGTCATTTTCGTCAGACGGTCATCAATCCGTTGTGCAACATCTGGTGGGAACTGTGCACTCGGTCCATGCGCCACGACGACGGTAACATCAGCTGGTTCACCGAAAAGTACGTCATCAAGTTTGTAGTCAACAGTGACTTCTTCGAATTCCAGCTCACCAAACTGACCGTCGTCGAACATTGCCTTTACCTTTGTGTTTGCACTGGTCTCAACAGTTCCAACTTCGAATGACGCCCAAGTGACGGCACCGAGGACGATCGACAACAGGACGAGGCCGATAATAATGGTCGTGATGCGGATTCGAACTGCTCTGAGTGCCTGTGAGGCGTGCTCGCCTTTCTCGGGTCGGTAGCCAGCGATCCACAACAGGACAAGTGCTGCGAGATTGATAGCGAACAGATTCACCAGTACGAGGACGCCTGCGGTGAGGAAGACACCGGGATGTCCCCACGTGAGGCCAAGTCCTGCGGTCGCGGCAGGAGGAATGAGTGCTACTGCGATGGCGACTCCAACGAGCGGCGACCCAGATCCCCGGATGACACTCACGGCACCGGCAACGCCCGATCCGAGCGCGAGGAAGAGAGAGAGGAAGTTCGGTGAGGTTCGTTCGAGGACCTGCGGAATTGTCCGAATATCGATCGGAGGTAACAGGAACGTCTCTTTCAACAGCAGGCCAAGAGTGGCAGCCGTCATCACTGTGGCGAGCAGGCCGGTTACCTGTAGTGTCACACCACGCGATGTCATATCAGAGTCCGCAAGAACTGCCCCAACGCTGGCAGAGATGGCCGGTCCCATCAGTGGCGCAATAACCATCGCTCCGATAATGGTTGCTGCCGAATTGAGAAGCAGTCCTGTCGTTGCGATGAGCGTGCTCACCACCAAAAAAATAAAAAATGTCGAGGATTCGGGCGCGAGATCCTCGGCATGCGCAACGAGTTCATCACGAGAGATACGGTAGCCCTGGTACCGGTTTTTCAATGCCCCGATCCGCTCGGAGATGACCGTCTCTGTCGACATGACGATGGTGTAGGATTCTTCTTTGATGCCTGCTGCGTACAAATTATCGAGAACGGGTTCGACGCCAGACTCGGGGACCGGAAAAGAGACGAGCGCTTCGAAGTCGCCACGACCAGTCTCCTCCCAGACAGCATAATCAATTCCCTCATCGTCGAGCACTGCAAGAATGTCTGTTCGACCACCCTCCGGAATGAGTACCTGGACGAGACGCATGTAGACAGTACGTCCCTCTCGAATATAGCCTGTTATTTATATGGCCTCTACCTTTACAGGAGAATTATAATTTTCACCGACAACGATACCAACACCTTCATGAAACTACAATAGGTCGATCATACGATTGCCGCATTGGATTTCAGCTAATATCCAGCTTACGCAAGGTCGCATCCGACGCTCTATGCTGTTTGTCCGTCACAACTCCTTGAACTATTAGCGTCGCCGTCACGTTCTGAATGACTGATTCGTCGTTTATTCGCTGTCCTCATCCTCGACGCGAACAATATGTACTGGGATAGAGGTACGGCGGATGACGGTTTCGGTAACACTTCCGAGAAGGAGCCGATCGAGCCCTGATCTGCCGTGAGTGCCCATGACGATGCAGTCGATGTCATTTGTATCGGCGTACTTGATGATCCAGTCAGCGGGTGGTCCCTCTTCGACAGCCGTAACAGCCTCTACGTTCGATCGAGTAGCCTGCTTGGCGACCGATTCGACGGCACGTTCACTCTCTGATTCGAGTGCTTCGTGGAGACCAACCCATTCTGCGTCCGGGATTGTTCCAAAGCGCCGGTCATCGACCACTGATAGCACGTGAATCGTTGCGTCGGTGACGTGGGCAAGGTCGATGCCTTCCTCAATTGCAGCTTCAACCCCTTCGCTTCCGTCGGTTGGGATCAAGATTGTATCGTACATGTACTTACCTCAGATCCGGTAGTAGAGACTCTGTCTGCGAACGTGCTAAGAGTTATGTTAACTCATAACACATTACTTATCTGATATATGTGAATAACTAGTAACAATGGGAGAAACACAAATGATAATACGTAAGCATATAGTTAGTGTATTGTATCAAAACACGTCTTATTCCGTTATCATCTCAAATTTTATTCGGAGGTAACGGGAGAAACGGCATTATATCCGGGAGCTGTAGCTTCCAATTGAAGATGAGTTGATTGAGCATGCAACCTCCATACTCCGGAAACGGCCAGAGTGACGCACGCATTTTCGATAAGATAATCAAGTCGTCTCCTATCAGTGCTATTTCAGAATCGAACCGATACCGTCTTCTCCTCCCTCTTTTGGAGAAGAATAATGATGAGACGAATGAGCGACTCCTTCGTGTCGGGGTGACGATCGCGAGTCAGTGGGCCGGTGAAGTGCTCATCACGTGTGTTGTTCGCGTGCCAGATCAGACGCCGTACGAAGCGTTTTCAGCAGACAAGTTGTTGATGCGAACGGCGCGTAGACGGACAGAACGCCTCGTAGAACAGGCACAAGAGTTCGCACCGACACGAGGGATGATCTGTCTCACACACAACGAACGACGAGCAATTACCAATATCATCGATCGGTACGATTGCCACGGAACGCTGCTGAAAGTACATAGCGACCACTCGCAACGACGACGATTGCTCAGCGGTGCGACCGTCGAGAAAATCATAGTACGAGCACCGTCAGACGTGTTCGTCTTGAAGCTCATCGAAGCAGACGAGCGACCAAAACGTCTCCTCGTCGCTGTGAGCGGTGGCCCCCACTCCGGATTGGCAGCCGAAACGGCACGCGCAATTGCTCGAGAGTCGGGTTCATCAATCGATATCGTCCATGTCCTTACCGAAGATGCCACCGAGAGTCAACGAAATGAAGGCAAGCACATTCTCGATGCCGCTGCACAAATCGTGGACGGTGTCGACGTCGAGAGAAAGATCGTCACCGGTCAGAGCGTCGCAACGGCGATTATCGATCAGTCGGATTCGTACGACATGACGATCCTCGGCTCACCGGCGAAAGGACTTCTCAAACAGTTCATCTTTGGTTCTATCCCTAATTCTGTGAACCGAGGCGTCAAGCAACCGGTGTTGATGACAAAACACGGTTCGAAGAACAATCGATCGGGTTTCTATCGCTGGCTCCGGGAGAAGAAATCGATCCACGAGAGTAAAGTAGAGTTTCAATAGCTGATAAGCACCCGTACATACAAACAAATCGCAACGATCGAGTACGGAGTGAGGATGGAGTGTCAGCGGCGCGTACGACCATCGAGGATATGCAAATCCATAAACAGACGATTAACCGATAGTTGATCATCAAACTGATTGGTGGGGCCACACCCACGGATCAAGTAAAATAATATACAACCGACGTCCCGAGTTCCGAGATCAGATGAGTCGGGCCCGCTCACTCGGTGATAGTGGGAGTCGGTGATTGCTGCCATCACTTGAGTCACTACGTTCGCCCGCGAAGACAGGCGCCGGGGGCGCTCCGTTGTGGAACGCAGGTGGCGATATGGTGTTCTCAAACACCGGTGCCGGTGGAATAGACGCCTGTTGACTGCTGTTTGCGATGGTAACTGTCACTGGCTGGGTTACGACTTCTTGCAGAGTAGAGACGGCGGATTCGTAATCCCCCGGCGCTGCATCCGCTGCGATCTGATACGTGAACTCGACTGTCGTGCTCTCGCCGCCAGCGAGTGTGACCTGCTGTGGTACGGCACTCGGTTGGAAGTTACCCAGCATCTCCTGTGTGCCGAACGTTTCGAGATCGTACTCACTGACCGTCGACGCTTCCATGAAGAAGTAGTAGATGGACTGGGTCCCCTGTTCATCACCGGTGTTGGTAATGGTTGCCTCAACAGTGATCTCCTCGCCAGGACTGGCCACAGAAGGACTAGTCAAGTTCGACACGGCAAAGTACGCCGGTTCTGGTTCGCCGCTCTGGACGGTGGTGTTCGTCAGTTGCTGGTCATCGTCGCTTACGATGCCGTGCTCGTAGGTGCGCTCGTCGTCCGGCACTATGTACGTGAACTCGACCGTTGCGTTCTCGTCAGGACCGAGGGTCATCTCGGTCGTGTTCTCAGTCGTATTGTTGAACACATACGCGATATCTTGCGTACCGGTTGCGTTTCCAGTGTTCGCAATCGTCGCGTTGACCGCTATCTCCTCTCCGGGAGCGGCTTCAGTCGGTGCAGAGAGGTTAGACACCGAGTAGTTTGCCTCATCAGGATCTTCCGCAGCCGCAATCGTGATGAACGTCGATTTGATCTCGTCGGCAGAGATACCGTGTTCGTACGCTCCTGGTTCTCTCTCTTCCGAAATTTGATAGGAGAACGTTACGGTCGTGCTCTCTCCGCCGTCGAGTGTTACCTCTTTGAACAGATCAGATGTGGCATCGATCATATTCCCACCGAAATCAGTGCCCGGTGGGAAGTAGAAGACTGTACGAGTGTCTTGCTGTTCGCCGATGTTCGTGATCGTCGCGCTCACGTTGACCGTATCGCCCTGTACTGCGGTGTCGGGCGCACTCAGGTTCGATACTTCGAAGAACGTTCCAAGAGTGAGGTTCTGCGTGCTCGTCTCGTTCGCATCGACTTCCACGAAGGTGATATCCGATGCGTCGTAGCCGTCCGCTTTCGCTCGAAGCGCGTACGTACCACGGTCGAGACCCTCTATCTCGTAGTGTCCGCTCTCGTTGGTTGTCACATTGAACGCGCCCTGATCGGCGTCGACAACGTTCGCACCCGCGAGAGGGACGCCCGCAGCGTTTGTCACAGTGCCCGTGATGGTACCGTCGCGCGGAGTGATTTCGAAGTCAACGCCCGTGATTTCCTCACCGGGGGCGACCGTGACAACCTGCTCGGGTTGGTAGTCCGATGGCGTGTCGAGGACGTTCACGACGTAATTACCGCTTGGCACCGAAAGCGTATACGTACCGTTCTCGTCGGTTTTCGTCTCGTAGACGGTTCCGTCGTTGTCCTCAGCGGCAACAGTAACGTTCGCAACCGGATCGCCGGTGTCGCTAGCAGTGACCGTACCGCTCATCGATCCGTTCATCGGCGTGAGTTCGAAGCCGACAGTTGCGGTGTCGTTCGTCGGTACGTCGACTGAGTCGGTTACAGTACTGTACCCATCGGCTGACACCGTGACGTTGTGTGTGACGGCAGGTACGTCCACGATTCGGTACGTTCCGTTTGCGCCAGTCACAGCGGTGAAGTTGCCGTCACCTTCGATATCAATCGTCGCGCCTTCGATGGGGGTGTCTGTGACTGCGTCGGTGACAGTGCCGTTGACGGTGCCACGGTCGACATCGATGGTCACCGGTGTAGTGGCAGTGTCGTCCTCGGAACTGACGGTATGGAGCCAGTCAGCCGAAATATCCAGATCATCACCGACTGTGTGCGTGAACTCGACGGATTCAGTGTCTCCCGGAGCAAGCGTGACGTTCTCCGAAGTGTTCTGCTGAGTCACATCGGTCGTACCAGCCGAGCCACTGACGTGCGTTACGCTGTTTGCAAGAATTTTGTTCGCCGCATCGGTCATATCTGGGTTTTCGACAAAGGGCTCTCGACCGAGCGAGGATGCAAGGACCGTCGAATTAGCAGCATCGACGCCGAGGGCCGGACCGCCTTGGCCCGTATTCTGAGCACCGACGGTGGCGATGGCCTGACCACCGTAGCTGCTGAACCAACTGCGATCGGCGTAGCTCGCGGTGTGAATGTCTACCGTCTCGCCCGATTCAGCAACTCCGTCGAAGATCGGGTGGTCCTGCGTGACGGTGTAGTAGACGGGGGAAGCACCGTCATCAGCGTCATTAGTGCTGGCCGGATTGCCGGTCGCATCAGCCAATTCAGGAATGGCGTCACTCCCAGATCCCCAGCCATCGAGCCAGACGACACCGGTCTGTTGACCGTTGGTCGCCTCGACGAACGCCTGAACGTCAAGTTCAGACGGATTGAGGTCCTGTATCACGAACGTGTCGTATTCGTTGACCGCCTCCATCGCGTTTTGGTCTTCGACCAGCGTGACGTTGTATCGGTCAGAGAGTTCCTCACGGAGTGTTGAAACGACTTGGTCACCAAATCCTTCCTCAGAGTCGACGACAGCAACCTCGGTATTGTCTTGCATCAGATCGTACGTCACTGTCTGTTCGCCGGTCGCATTACCAGTGTTCTCGACTGAAGCAGAGACGTTGATCGTCTCACCGACCGAAGCCTCAGAGGGAGCATCGGTGATCTCGACATCAAAGAACGCTTCGAGCACCGTGATGGTGGCCGACATCGAATCATCGTCGGTACCGACGCTGTGTTCGTAGGTGCCTGCGCTTACTCCGTCCGTCTCGATATCCTCAAACACGACAGTGGTGCTCTCACCGGGAGCAAGCGTTACGTTCGTTGTTTGCTCAACTCCTCCATCGAAGCGGTACTCGACGGTTTGGGTACCCACGCTGTTACCCGTGTTTGTAATTGTCGCGTTTGCGTCGAACGCCTCGCCCTGCTCGATCTCGGTGGCTGCATGCAGGTTAGAGACTTCGAAGTTCGCACCGAGAACGGTGAGTTCGTCAGTTGCAGAATCGTCTTCGCTGAACACCCCGAGATGGTACTCGCCTGCGCCGATCTCCGAGGTGTCGATTTCGAACGTGACTGTGGTTTCGTGTGGTCGGTCAACTGGATTGTCGATCCCTGCGGGTGCCATGTCAACCGTTTCGTTCGCGACCGGTACGCTGTCTCCGAGATCACTTTCGTTTTCGGCAGCGTGGAGCGATATCTCTTGGATCGCACCCGCATCGCCGGGATTTTCGAGATCGACAGTGACGTTGATCATCTCATCATTACTGACCTCGTCGGGCACAGAGAGGTTCGACACCACGATTTTGCCCTCAGAAAGCGTGTCCTGAACCTTCCGCTGGAGCAGGTTCAGATCCTCGGTGGTGACTGCACCGTCCCGGTTCATGTCCGCGAGATTCTCGTTGAACGACTCGGGGACTTCGCCGTAGAGGTACTGCTGCATCAGTTGGACATCTTCGACGTTGACCGCATCGTTCTCGTTGACGTCGCCGAGTTCGAACTGCGGTGCAACAGTAGCGACCTGCTCTGTCGCGTTGTACACGTCGATGATACCCATTCCGTAGCGGGTATCCTTTTGCTCTGTAGGTTCCTCCCAATCATCGGGCTTCCACGCTGTCTTGTTGAGTGCCTGCTGGATCTCAGAGACGGTGAGATCCGGGTTCGCCGAATGAACCAACGCGACTGCGCCTGCGACGTGTGGGGTGGCCATGGAGGTGCCCGAAAGTGTCTGATAGCTCCCACCAGGTTCAGCACTCAGGACGTCGACGCCAGGCGCAGAGACGTTCGGTTTAACGAACGTATCGGGCCACGCTGCTGGAGGATTATCCCAGTTGCTCGTATCGATGACTCCACCGCTGGAGAATTCTGCAATCTCACCGTTCGCATTCGAAGCCCCGATGCTGAAGGTTCTAAAGTCGTTACCGGGTGATCCCACACAGCCCTCGCCTGAGTTCCCGGCCGCAGCGACAAAGCTCGTCCCGGATGCCTTGGTGTTCTCGACCACAGGAATCCACGCCTGCGAGTAGACGGGTCCAAAGAGACCACAGCCCGCACCGAGGCTGAGACTCGCCACATCGGCCCCCTCGCCAACTGCCCACTGGACACCACCGATGACTTGTTCAGAGGTCCCGCTCCCCCCGGGGATAACCATTCCGTGCATCAACTGAACGTCAGGTGCGACGCCGATTGCGGTACCACTTGCATCGCCGCCAGCGATAGTGCCGCTGACGTGCGTGCCGTGATAGGCGCTATCGCGTGGCTCGGAGTCAGGGATTGGTTCCCCATTCTCATCAATTTCGGCCCACCCACCGGGATAGGTCGGATCAGACGCGTTTTCGGTGTAGAGATCGAGATCTGGATGATCGATGTCGACGCCGGTGTCGAGCACTGCGACTTTGGTGTCTTCGCCGCGCGTGTCGAACTCGCTCCAAACCTCGGTCGCGTTGATCTGGTCCAGACCGTAGGTAGTGTTAGTTTCGGCGGATTGTGCGTCCATCGACTGCACGCTGTCGTTTGTCTTGCTTGATGTTGGGGTCGACAGGGTGCGACTCTTGACGACTGCCTTGACACCGTCAATCGCAGCGAGCGACCGAACGTCGGTCTGATCGGTATCGATAACAACTGAGACGATGTTTGCGATCCAGAACCTGTTCGTGACCGTGACGCTCTGTAAATCGTCCGCAGCCGTCGTTACAGACGGCTGTGTTGACGAAGCGTGCGATTTGAGCGTTTTAATTATTTCGTCACGGCCTGCTTTCTGATCAATAGATGCCTGATCGAGAACGAGGAGTGCACGCGTTTTCCCTTTCGTTTCTTTCAGGGCTGGATCGATCGTTGCCTCCGATTGAACCTGAGTTGGGGACTGGCCGAGGCTGTCGCTTCGCTCGGACTGTAACTCATCTAATCCGAAATCGGAGTGCTGTTGTGCAACACCGATGCTCGTGTCGATACTACTGTCTCCCACCTGCTGTTGCGCTACCACTGACCCAGTGAAGGGCACAACTATGGAAAGCGTAACAACAAACGCGAAAACAACCGCCAGAAGTCGTCTTCTTTGTTTGTGTGTCATTATTTCAGTTCATATTCCACCCGTATATCATTGATACATTATCTAATACCAATAATTGTAGATGGCCAATGCATTACTCATTTACTGAATTATTAAACTTTATGATTTTTAGTTATATCAACATTAATATGGAGAATGAATATGGATACGCAAGTAGTAGTATTGAGGTCAATATGAAATGCCGATATAGCCGATCGATTGTACAGTAATCCAGCTTGACAATGTAACGCCAACCCGCAGACAGGAAATGACAGAAATCACGCCGGTGGCTGGACGAATGTAAATATTATATTTCTAATTGATTTTATTCTGGATTTTCATATGCGTGGCAAATAGATAACAGTTATATCGATACCAATTGTTGGTATCAGTATGGCTGCGACGGTAACAGAAACAATTCGAGGCGGCAACATGGGTGTATGGACAGCGATTGGCGTCGGAACAGGGGCCGCCGTTGGGGTAGCAACGGGTGATCTCGCTCTGTGGAGCGCAGTCGGTATTGCTAGTGGCGTTGCCTTGGGCTCGATCTCGGATCGAAGCTAGACAATCGTCTCTTCTATTCAGGAAGGCAATAAAGCGAATTGTATTCGTCTGATTCATCGCTGATGTTATTATTCATTGGAACGTATAGATATAGTAACAAGATCTATACAGTGTGCGTTAGCAGCTTCTAGTATTCTACCGTGAAGTGATGTACGCATGCCCGATCGGACAGACCTCACCGTCGTCTGTTATGCCCGCACGATGTACCTCGCAGAGCCGGTCGACAGCTGTCTCACGACGCTCCGACAGTGTGCCACAACAGGGACGATCGATGCGCTGTTGTTCCGTGAATGGCCACCCACTATCCAGCTTTCAGATGATGGCCCGACTAGCGAACCGCGCGAAGCGATTCAGCGATTTCGTGCGTGGGCCACACGAGAAGATGTTCGTCTTTACCTATCATTTGACGAGATGACCCTTCGATCGACGATTGTTGACGAGCAGCGGACTGTCTTGCGTCCACCGGTAGTGTGTCTGGCGTTTTACGTTGCGGGCGAGTTGGCCGCGGTCTATCCGCACACGAATGGTGATCGTACACACCACATCTTGACAGTGATCGAGACCTTACGGAACGGGGAACTTCCACCGCGAGTAGCAACCTTCGCTTCTCACGAGCCGGTTCTGCTCCGAACGTGTCCACAGTGTAATGATACCTGCCCGACGGGACACGGCATCTACGCTTGTCGCTCCTGCCGGTGGGTCGCTGGCACTACAGCGACTGGCAGCTATCGACGCTTCCCCACGATTGAGGCGCAGTGGGACTCTGATTCCGGCTCCCTCCCCTCAGACGTTGGCACGTCTCCACCACACAGAAAGCGGTGACATATCACTGAAGTCGGTCCTGGACGAGTCGGTCACGAACACCTCTCGCCCTATTCATCTGATCAACTGAAGAGCACAACTGAACGAAACGTTCGTACTCTTTCACAATCACAGATACATTTATCAACTTTCTAGTTTTGAATTGTCCAACAAACATAACAAAATATAGTCATAGATAAACCTGTGTTTATAGTGATGTATGGCATACATTTGTACTTGGGGTGGAAAATATGTCACAGACATCAGAGAACACAGAGATTGTTCGAAAATTCGTAGAGCAAGCGTTCAATAACGGAGATCTCGGTGCTGCCGACGAGTACATTGCCGCAGATTTTGTTCGGCACGACCCTGCCGCCGAAGACATTCGTGGACGAGATGAATATAAAGAATTCATCGAGATGAACAGAGATGCGTTCCCCGACTACCACGAAAACATCGAGAGCATCATTGCACAGGATGACACGGTGATGTATCGGTGGAAATTACACGGCACACAGAAGGGCGAGATTATGGGGGTCGAGCCAACTGGAAACGAAGTTGAGGTTACCGGAATGATTGAAATGCGCCTCGAAGACGGAGAGATCACCGAGCTGTGGGGTGATTTCGATGCATTGGGAATGCTCGAACAGCTCGACGCGATTCCCGAACAAGTCGCCGAGTAACCCTCTGTCTACGATAACGTCTCGCTATTATTCAATATCAGTCATATGAGAGAAACGTGGTAGAAAGTGCCTCTGAACCTCAATCGCTCCGTCTATCGTCTGCGGTTGTCCCTTTGTCATCAGATTAATTTCGCATCTGTTTCGTCATCAGATCCACTCGTGAGCGGGACGATCTTCCCCGGATTCAGGATTCCTTTCGGATCGATCGTTTGTTTGATGGCACGCATGAGTTCAACCGCCGTCTCGCCGTGTTCGAGTTCCATGAATTTCCGCTTGCCGACGCCGATTCCGTGTTCACCAGTGATGGTCCCATCGAGGTCGAGGGCACGTTTGATGAGTTCGGCGTAGGCTTCCAGAGCACGGGCTGCCTCCTCTGTATCGTCGTAGTCCGCCAGCACGAGGTAGTGGAGATTTCCGTCGCCTGCGTGGCCAAAGCAGGGGACGAAAAGATCGTACTCTTCGGCAACGGTCTTGACCGCAGCGATCATCTCAGGATATCGCCCGATGGGGACGGTCACGTCACCCGGGGGACCGAGGCCGAGATCAGGATCGAACGACTCGGCGGCGTAGGTAATATCCTTGCGCGCCTGCCAGAGGCGTTCCATCTCCGCACCAGAGGCTATCGTTAGATGTTCCATCTCGTGGGCGTTGAAGATACTCCGACAGAAATCAATCTCTTCGTCGATTCCGTGGTCTGCATGAAATTCGAGGAAGATCATCGGTTTCTCCGGTAGTTCAGTATCCGAGTAGTCGTTGGCCAACACAGCAGTCTGATCGTCAATGAGTTCGATCTTAGCGACATCGACGCCGGCGGTAATCGCATCGGAGATGGCTTCGGTAGCATCGGTCAGCGTCGGAAAAACTGCTCGTCCACCCTTGATCTGCTCGGGGCGTCCAGCGAGCTGTAGCGTCGCTCGTGTGATGATACCTAATGTCCCCTCACTACCAATGAGCAACTCCTTGATATTGTAGCCGCTCGATGTTTTGGCTGCTTTGCTTCCAACGTTTATCACCGATCCATCGGCTAACACGACCGTCAGTTCGAGCACCCAATCGGCGACTTCTCCATACTTGACGGTCTGTTGGCCGGATGCGTCGGTCGCGATCATTCCGCCAATTGTCGAAATCGAACCGGATGAGGGCAACGGTGGAAAAAATAGCCCGTAGCGTTCGAGAGCTTCGTTGACATCATCGCCAATAACGCCAGCTTCTACCTCTATCTGAAGATCGTTAGGCCCGATCTCGACGATTGAATCCATCTGTGTCGTGTCGAGACTGATGCCACCCTCAATCGGTGTCGCGTTGGCTTCTAATCCTGTTCCCGCGGCGTAGGGTGTGACTGGCACTCCACGATCGTTGGCGGCCGCAACGACCCGTGAGACGTCTGTGGTTGACTCTGCGAAGACGACAGCGTCTGGTTCGACTTCGTCCGTTTCGCTTGTCCCGAAATCACCGGCGTGATTCTCTCGATCGGATTGACTCCACGAAATATCTCCATCCAGATCGAGATTGTCGAGAAATGAACAATCATGTGTCATATGTTATACAGGGCCGTTCAACGTTATTAAACCCAATGTTGCATCACTGTCTGTTCAGTGAATGACTGCTTTCCCGGCTACTGAGTTGCGGGAGCAGCTCTTACCAACAGCAGATGACACGTCTGTTACATATTAACTACTGGTGATCGGTTTGTTACCGAACCATTCCGATCGTTACTGAGTCAGTTGTGATACGAACGGCCGACGCAAGAAAGGTCTGTTTGTACACTGTTCTCTGACCGCCCAACAGCGGAGGCGACGAAGATCAAGAGTGAGACAGGGCGAAAAAGCCGAGGATTTTCAGTTGACGTTTCAAATTCGGTACATCGCAAGAAATGCAAGAGCACCGATTGCACTCACACCAGCTACCAACGGAAACGCTGCACCCAAGCCAAACTGCTCAGCAGCAACACCGAACAACAAAGGTCCTATCGCGCCACCAAGCGACCCCGCTGTGAGCATCACACCAAACAAGCTCCCACTGAACGCTTGCTCGGAGTACTGTGACGTGATGGCATTCATAGCGGGCAGCGCTGCCCACAGCACGACACCGAGAATGAAAAACCACACGAAGAGGGCAATGAGGACTAACGGAACGAGAGTTGTCGTGCCCAGTACGACCGTTGAGATAGCCATTGCCACGAAACCGAGCGTTCGTCGATCCATGGTGTCTGCGAGAGAGCCGCCCCCAAGCGAGGAGACACCCGCACCGACGAGCATGACGAAGAATATCCCATTGGCGACCGCGGCAGTCGTTCCCACGTGCTCAACGAGGTAGGACGTCACAAAGGTGCGAACCGCACCAATCTCTGTAGCGATGGTAAGGTTAGCAAGAAATAATACCGCAACCCAGCGTTCGAGTGGTACCGACCCGAACATGCTGTGATCGGACCACGACGTTCCGCTTTCAGCACTGCTGTGTGCCTCATCTTTTCCGTCAGTGCCGCCGTCAGGTTTGGCTGTGGCTGCGTTGTCTGGCTCTACGTCATGGAAAACAATCAAAAAGATGACTGCATAGACCACACCCACCGCTGCGCTCACCGTGAGAGCGAACCGCCAGTCGAAGAGTGCTGCGAGACCGCCTACGAGCGCCGGCGCAAGGGCAGTTCCCACGACGCCACCGAGTCCATGAATTCCCATCGCTTTCCCCTCGGTGTCACCACGCTCTAAATCACTAATGAGCGACATCCCCGTTGGGTGATAGGTGCTTCCGCCGATGCCAGCGAGAGCCTCGGCGGCAACGAGTGTCCAATAGTTCTGTGCCCCGGCGGCAACGAGAATCCCCGCCGCTAGCACGATCATCCCTGCAGCGAGAAGCCACCGTTGACCAATCCGGTCTGCCAGAATTCCTGCTGGTAACTGAAATATCGAATATGTGGCAAAGAAGATGGTGAGAAGCGCTCCAGCCTCGCCGTACGAAATCGAAAAGTCGTTCACCAGTAACGGCAGGATTGGAGGGAGTGCAACACTGTAGAATTCGTTGACAGCGTGCGCGACCGTAATGAGCCAGACTTCGCGGGGATTCGAGACAGATACGATCCGTGAGATGAACGAACGCGACACAAGTACACTTCTATCGTATAGACAATGAGAGTTGTCGTTACGGATGGATTAGCACCGTTACTGGTCGACAATACAGAACACGTTCTTGACCACCCACTCCTTCTGGAAGGAAAATTCAGTTTCGATGGTCTCGTTCCATCGGAAACGTGTTTTCAAACAGTCGAACTTCGGTTCGCGGACGTTCAATTACGAGCAATAGCAACCCGAACTGCCCTCACTGATATTCAGGACGAGTAACAGATTGTCTCGACTGCACTCCCCGGTTGAGATCGAAATCAAATTGATCAGGATTCGACGTAGATACATCATCCAGTACCCTTAATCACCTATTATCCACTAATAATAGTATCGTAGGTAGTATAGTTTTCGTTACTCATTAGATACCATAACCTGAAATATCAATTATGAATTTAGTGACGGATGAAATCCCGCTCATGGAGGCCACTTATCGGGAGGAATCGAATATTGGCCGGCAACCAACACAATCATGCATCTATTATGAGAATAATATCTTCGATCAAATTTACATATGCCATATTGTAATAGTCGACTACACTCTATTTAATAATTAATTAGTGACGCAAACATTATAAGAGATCGACCTTGAAGGAGAAAACCCCAATGGCACACACACGATCACATATCCAAGTGCTCTGCGATCAGCTCGAACAAGAGATCACACCGTGGCCGCGTGCACAAACGTTTGAAGCAGGTGATCTCGTGGTCGATCGACACGAACTTCCGCTCTGGGGATCCGACGCGATTGAAGCCGCTGCTGTCGTCCTCTATCGTCGGGTCCCTGATGCAAAACAAGCTGGAGTCGTCACCGAAGAGGGACCGACAACCGTCGCATGTCTCAACCCCGAGTATCCTGCTGACGATGCCGTGTACCGGATTGCAAAAGTATCGAGGCTTGACTGTGACGTTCCGGGTTGGCGACGATGGAACGCAAAAAATGCTCGTGATCAGGGTGAAGGATTCAAACGCGAACTGCATACCTATCAAACCGAGCAATCGGTTGCTATTACGACCCACGATTATCCCGCTTCACGGCTGTATCCTGCCGGTCGACTCACACTCCCACAACCGCATGAAGACGACGAACGAGCGATTGCAGAAGCCATGGAAGAAAGACCGTATCTCCAACCACGGGGCGAACGCTATGGTGCTCGTGTGTCCCAGCATCCAGATGGCAGAAGATCACGTCGTCAGAGCGGATAGGATATGATAGAGGCAGTCTCGGAATGCCCCCCATCCGCCAGTCGGTGTGGTCCGCACGTTTGACACTGCAGTGACTGAGAAGAGAGTCAATCGAGATGAGAGAGCACGCGAAAACCGTTGCTTGAGGTGGTTCATCAAAAAGCATATGCCATACGTCGTTTCAAACGACGTATGGTTCTCCTCCAACACCTTCCCGGTGGGCCAGAGCTTTTTGTCGTCGCACAATTGATACTTATGCCGCTCGCCTTCATCTATATCGTGTATAAATTAGTTCAGGGGTTCAAAGCGTATCAGGAAGGCAAGAACCAAACCTGAGTCGCAGCGATCAGTGCGGTTAGACAGTTCCCGGAGATGAAGAACGTCCTACTGTGACGACGCAGTAGTACAGTATTGGTCAATCCAGCCGGAGCCATCCGAAATGAATGACCATGCGAACCGTTCGATAATGCTTTGCTCAGTTCGCAACCAAAGACGAGATCCATCATTGACGCGTCAGTAATGCAGGCATATGCGTGTCGCTGCAATGAACAGTACCACGCAGCCTTCTGAGAAACATCCACGACAACCTCATTACCAACAAGTGTTCAACACTGTGTCTTAGTTCTATTACTCCGAACACGAATCAGCTCTGATTTCCCAAAAACTCATAGACGCCGCATGTACGAGAATATTACCATATACTCAAATTTACGTATATTACAACTATTGTTTTGGCCCAATTACATATTCAAACGAGCCAGTAAGAATACATTACCTACAGTAGAATTAAGTTAATATTGATATATCTAAAGTAATCATCGTTAAGATAGCATTAATAGACTATGCTCCATCGAACCATTTGCAATGGAAGAAAGCACAACGCTAACACAGTACCTAGCAGAGCACCCACGCATGATCGGCGTCGCAGCCGTTATGTGCTTCCTACTGACGCAAGTCGGTAACGCTGCAGCCGCTGGCGGTGGAACGATCGGGTAATCTGTTGTTACCCGGACATTCTCTCGCGCAATAACGAAGAGAATCCAGAACTACCAGCAACTGTAGATCTACTGGTCGTTGGCCAGTCGTCGGCTGTGGGGAGAATGGATATCGCTCGATTCCGTTGGGAGGAGTCGTGACGCACTCAATGAGCATAGTCACTGGGACGATTGTGGAGAGTCCGATGGAGTGAGCAAGGTACCGTTGCGTTCTCAGTTCCAATGTGATTTTTCGGAGCATCCCTATCCACAGAATCAGCTCTGAAACACCGTATGGTGTGTGAATCAGCTCTCGGCAGCCTGCACTACTGAGCTAGAGAGGAGTACGAACACGGATCTTAGCCGTCAGTTTAGCGCGAGAGAGCTTGTTGGCGACTCAGAGCATTTTACCGGAGTGGACGTAGGCGGCCGTCTGAGAGACAAACAGGACGCTGTCTCAGTGAACTCCGTTAGCTTGAGTTCAACGCGCTCACAAACGAACACACCGGCGATTACAGCAGCCTGTCGGATTACCTCAGACAACGAATCGATAGCCGAGAGCTCGCTCTTGCCATCGTAAAACGGCCCAGCTCCATTCGCTCAAGTGAAAGGGCAACGACCAGCAGCGATTGATCACCACGCGTAGAATTGATGAGAACGGACGCAACATCAGTTGTAGAGATACACAGATGGACTGGAGGAGCAAATCTCACGACGCCCTGCGCTGTCTCAGTGAAACGACAGTCAAAGCACACCGAGTCGACGCGAGGTATCAGATCGCGGTAATAGCTCGCTGAAAATCGTTGTTCAGCAATTGGCCGTTCGGGATTATTGAAATGAGCCGTCACCGATCATCGTCAGAGTTTGAATGAGAGAGCGGCGGAACAGAGACATCTGTCGACCACACCAGTTCGCTTCCGAGCACGACTGGCACCCGCTCCAACCGGAGAAATCGATCCAACATATCCGCCGAGACTGTAAACGACGGGAGTTCCCCACCCGTTAGGAAATACTGATCGATGCCGTCGATAAACGGAGTGAACACCGAACCGATTCCCGGTTCTGTCGTTGGATACGTCGTGAGCTGGACAGAATACGTCTGGGCATCCGCCGACGGAGTGATTGAGCAGACGTACGGGGTGCCGCTTTCGCTCTGCGTGATTTGGATACTCCCATCACCGACGACAATGTACTGGCGGCCGGTTCGCCGGTGGGATTGCGTGATTGCAAGCGCAGATCGGAGAGAAAACCCGCAGTTCAGCAGCCGTGCCACCACCTGACCAATTCCGGTTGCGTCGTCATTTCCAATATCACTGTGGGTGACGATCCCGCCGACACTGCCTGCTTCGATCAGTTTCGTCCCAACCTCGTATGAGCGACAGCTGTTCAACAGAAACGTATCGATCCCGACCGTTGTCAACGAAGCCGTCTCAAGCGTACCATCGCGGCAGATAAATCCATCAGGTATCGTATGACCGATGTAGTGAAAGAAATCAGTCTCGGTTCGTAGCAAATCGTGAAGGTCAGCGACAGAGCAGTCTTGGTGAACTGTGATATCGAACGGAAGCTCGTCTCGATCGCCGTACAGGGCCGTCCCTGCTGTGTACTCATCTAGCATCGCCGAATCATTACAGACGACAGTAATATCGATCTCGTCGGTTGACTGGCGCCGGTGAAGCTTGTTCTGGAATGCAACGGGGATGAGTTTGTTCGCTTGGAGTGGTATCCGGGGTCCGAGCCAAGCGTGTTCCAAGGTGGGGGTCGAGGGAAGAGTGATATAGCGATCAGTAAGTGCAAAGCTCTCTGCCGACCGGAGCTGTGTCTCACCACGCATGAACGCATCCATCTCCTGCTGGAGTCCGACCTGATCGTTCGTGCTGGACGCTGGTACGGTCGGCCGAACGAACGACAGGTAGTTCACGAGATACGGAAGCTGTTCGAGAATCGAAGCATCGGGCGTGACGTGTGTCGTGAGGGGCCACTGGGGAACCACATCCACGATATCTTCGAACGGAACGGCGAGATACTGCTCGATCTGCTCTGATAACGGTGCATCATACAGGTCAGTAATCTCGAATGGGAGACGTGATTCGACAACGGTCCGTTCGTGGAGATCGATCTTGTAGCGTCCCTCCGTCCGTATGATACAGTCGAAGAACAGAACCTGCTTGAGGAGACGTTCGACATCGTTCTGGAACCCCCGAAGCGAATGATCGAACCGGTAAATAACCCCATTCTCAGTTACGATACGAGGCAACTCTCCAATGACGACCTCGGCTCCGAGATAGTAGGCAAGCGGGCTCACTGCGTAGATCAGTGCTTCGCGGTCCGGGATTTCGATTCGAACGCCTGTTTCCGGACGTGTGATATTGTCCGGCACGTAGAATCGATCCCCGAGTTCGATTGCGGGCGGATGACCTCGTAGGGAAGGGAGTGATCGTTCACAGCTCGTCGTTTTCAATGCCGAGCCGAATGTCGAAATCGCCGCCGCCATATCTTCGGGTGTTTCCGTCGTGGTGATCGTCCCTGCTGGAGCTTCGTGATACGATCGAGCACCGATACAGACTCGAGTCGCATCGGTGAACTCCAGTTTCATGTGCGCTTCCCACGAAGCGATTGTGATTGTGCTGTGTACCCGGAGGAAGATCTTGATGGGGGCTAACAGTTCAATGATGTATGTTTGCTCCGGGAGTTGCTCGTACGCGTGTTCTTCTGCATGGAGCAGACGGTTCCCATCCGTATCACGAACGTACACCGGAACCACGTAGGGAAGCGTGAGATATTCTGTAGTGATCTCAACTGCTCTGTCAGTTGGGGCGGAGAACTGGTCTGTTTCGGTTGGGATTGGATCGATAGGCTCGGCTGTCGTGAGTGGAAACTGCCGCCGCTGAATGGGATCAACGATGGTGAGTTCAGGTGAGGTAGAAGTCGCACTAAACCGCATGTGTGGCATGCTCACCGCCGAATAGCTCTCCAAACGATACGTGTGGTGAGTGGATCATGGTACCGAAGAAGATCCTCGTCGAAACGCTCTCAGAGCGGCATCCACCGTGTCGTAAAGTTACTCGTTTGGAGATGCCAGCGGTATTCTGGCCCGTGTTCACTGACGCGCATCTCAACGACGATCTCGAAGCTCTGGCGCACATTCTGTACTTGTGAGGAGTCAAATGCGTACGGAAGTTGGAACTGTCCCATTCCGTCTCGCTGTTTGATGGCATTGCAGATCTGAGTCAGCGAAGTCGTGATCTGGTCGGGATCGGCTCTGTCGACGAATGGCCGCAGTGAATCGAAACAGAATCGGAGATCTGCTGGCTCAAACGTCTCATTGTGGTGTTCGAGATCAGAAAGTGTCTGGAGAATTGCCGCTTGAACGTCTTCAAGCGAGCCAGACACTCTCGACAGTTCCAGATCGGTCTGCGTCGTATTAGTCTGTGCTGCAGCAGAGCGAGCTGAATCACCAGTCGAAATTACGTGTGCTCGCTGCTGTGGAATTTGTGCATCCGAGAGGCGGTGAACGGCTGTTTGCGTCGGACGATCCGAGAGTGCAAAGAGAGCTGTCCGATCACGGCCGGCATCGCCGAGCAGGCGTGTGCTCAACTCATCACGAATAGCGTCTGGGACTGTACCGCACACGAGAAGATTCACTCCCTGTTGTTTGAGGCGATCGAATTCAGAGAGTAGCGTGATCGTCCCATCCGCCTTGGCAGAGACATGATACCCATGGAAGGAAAAACAGACCGTGCCGTGTGGTCGTTTGGTGCCGTCTGCTTTCGGCTGAAACAGGGCATCTAATGCACTCGGGTTGATGACTTCGTGCAGTGCCTGATGGAGTTGCGTCGGATCGACCTCGCTAGCGCGCGCAACGCCCATGACGATCTCAGTACTCAGCGACTGATCGGACCCCAGTGTGAGCTGTAGTGTCCGCGAGATTGGATCTGGATCCACGTGTGGTTCCGTGTCGGTACTGTTCGGAGACATCGTTCTTCGCTAGGGACCTCGACAGTTGTCCGTAAAAAATGCTCGTTATTTATATAATATCACTATTACGTAATTTGGTCCCTAACAGAAGAGATCTGGTAAACGACGAACGAAAACTAGGCTGGTATAATACGCTAGTTCTGTGCGTGCGAATCGATTGTCGTATGGCCTTTTACAAAGCTAAAATATGTAATTAACAGAGGATATAACAATATATTGTAAAAATAGACGAGTCGAACAATCGTGAACTTCATCGAATCGACGACAGTGTGCGTCCGACGCTCCGACCGATTGCACCGATACACTCTTTCCGAACGTGTCTCATCCAATCACTGCGGATCGTCCGTATCCACACTTCTTAAGAGAACAGTTGAATTATCGAGACGGAGCGTATTAGGTCGATTCAGCGTTCCGATCCACCCGTTGAACCTCCTCATGATGGTTAAGGTGGTTACTCACCACATCTAATACCTCGCACATCGTGTCAGCGTGCGTTCCGGGAGAGAGCGTCTCACTCTCTTCATCGAAGTGGACCGCTCCTGTGTTCTCAAGTTTTGGGATGTGGGCGTGATAGAGCGAAACGTACATGCGCTCGTGCATGTGCTCATCGACAGCCTCTTCGTCGACAGCGTGTTCCCATGCAGCAAGCGTGGTTGCGAGTGCAGACAGTGTCCACTGATCATCCATCGTGAATGCATACAATACAGAGCGACGCCGGAAATGAGAAAGCACCTCGAATACGCCATCCAAATCAAAATCATCAGAATCAACAGTCGCGTGTGATTGTTGAAACAATGCGGCTTGTGTGTCGTCCCCATCGACCATTGTATAAATATCTAAGTGGTGCTAATAAATAATTCTAGTTCCCGATTATAAACGGTATCCACACCACAGTACGTGGACAGCGTGACCAATAGCGTTCGTGTGCCGTCGTATGAACCGGATCACTCAGGAGAGGTGACTAGTCGTCTCGCACAAGCATCACTTGAGATGATGGTTCTTTAAGTGACTCTGGCGATAAGGTAGATATATAGACGGTGTTTCTCGCTGTTTCTCTCGACTCGCTGTCGCTGTTTACGGTCACAGCATACTCACTGTACTCAGCTCTACCGGCGCCGTGACGGGAGTGTCCCGACTGTCTAACAAAACAGAGTGACACTCTGTAAGACACTGTTGTGAACAGTTCGGGCGGGTTTTATGCTGTTTCGGGCTGAAGTAAAGCGAGTGACTGTTCAATCGATCGGCGCTGCGGTCGGACGAGTAATACGTCATACGTATTGGTGCAGCACTGCAGGCTCATGGGTCGGATAATCAGTCGTTTCTTCGGTGTCGTTATCCGAATCGTGCTCTGTGTAGTAGTACTGTCGTTTCTGGTCTCAATCGGAGTGTCAATGGGAGTGATTGATGCCGGACCAGCAGCCGATAGCACGATTGAAACCCCGGAACCACTCCCAGATTGGTCGTTTGTATGGGAAATACCGATCGATGGAGATTCCGGAGCAGATCTGCAAGAGCAATCTGATTCCGCAGACAGAGCGTCTGTTGGTGATCCCGTTCAGGGGCCTCCAGGGACGACACGCATCGAAAACGGACAGGCATCGATTAGTTCCAACGAGATCGAAGTACGTGTCCACAAGCGGGTCAACGTGATTCGGACGGAGAACAACTTATCAAAGTTAGAGCACAGCGGCGAGATAGCTACGATCTCGCGAACGTACAGCTATGACATGGGAGAACGAGAGTATTTCAGTCACGTTAGTCCCGAAGGGGAGAGACCCGACGACCGGTTCGGTGATCTGTATCCGAGCAAGTGCCACGCTATTGGCGAAAATCTCGCACGCTTGAGTGGTGTCATAGCCCTGGATGCTGACGACATCGCAGAACGAGTCGTCGATGGGTGGATGAACTCCAAAGGCCACCGTAAGAATATTCTCACCGATAAATGGGACAGTCAAGGAATTGGTGTCTATATCGACGGCAGGAGCGTGTACGTCACCCAGGAATTCTGTGACGAATGGTAATAGATCCAACACCAACATTTGAACTAATTTCGACAAGCACCCCTGTCGGGTCTGCTATTCGCTGCGAGAGCAGCCTACTATCTGACCCTAAATCACAACACAGGTGTCGAACACGGTGTCTCGGCCGTGATGTACTCTTCTCAGAGCGTTATCCCAACACGCGATCTACGAGTCGCTGTCCGAGACTCCGCTGGCTGATGACCGTTGCGTCTGTTTTGAGCCGGTATGCGAGATAGTCAGTCGATACTGGTCGCCATCGACGGTCGGTATCGCCTGGATTAATCGTCTCAAGATCGTAGATGTCGATCAGATCATTTCGTTTCCCGATCGTGATGGACCTGATATTGGCGACGACGTATCGGTGGTCATCCATTTCTACTGTATCTCCCACAGAGAGGGTAAGCCCATGATCATCCATCGTCATTTGTCTGCTTACACCATACATAATTAACATTTTCTATTTGGTATTTCTTTTGTAATTACTACTTGAACTGTCTCAGCACGTTGTGAGCAAGCTAGTCAGAGTCCGGTACAGCGTTCTCAAAGTGATGATAATCCAGATGGAGTGACATTCAGAGTCAGCACACTTCAGATGGCTTATCAGATATGGCTCAACGACCAGTTTCGCAGTCAGAAATTCACCATCAGAATTGGTTCGACAGCTTACCACACACTTTGTTAGTAACTTATTCAGGCAGATCCATCGCGTGAAAGAGGCGGTACGTGACGAGTTGGGCGGCAAGATCGACGACAGTATCACGATCCCCAACATCGGAAAATAGTCCCAATGAAACTCGTCCGTCTGCTGCATCACGATGTCCGCTGACGTTTCCCAATCCCTCGAAGGTACCACGCAAGAGCTTGCCGACGTGAACGCTTGGACTGGTCGAACGAGCACTCAACTGTATTTCGTCTTCAATCACCCCAAAGATCACGGCAGTGTTGATGCCTTCGAGGTTGATGAGGAAATCAGCGGCTTGTGGAATGGCGTTGCGCTCGGTTGTTGTACCGACGTGTGAAACGAGTGATGAACTCCGCACTGTTCGATTATCGATCGCATCGCTCAGCGCGTCGATCGTCGCGGGTGTGTACGGTGGTGTCAGCAACTGTCCGAGAAGATCAAGGTCAACATACGGATGCAGATACTCAGCTGCGACGTATTCGTGGATCGTCGCGCCGCGAATGAACTCAAGCGTTTCACGCCGTATCGCAAACAACAACGCCGTTGCTAAGTCTGCTTCTGGTTCGATTTCGAGATCGTGAAGATACCCGACCAGAATTGTCGCTGTCGCTCCAGAATCCTCCCGATGAACGAAACGCGCGTCGATTTTGTCGGCTGGATGATGATCAATCACGATGTCGATCTGTGTATCGGGTGGTATCTCGTTGTTGATGCCAGGGATCGAATGATCGACGAATGCCGTGAGATCGTGATCCAACGCCATTGTTAAATCGAATAAATGTAAATTGATATCGAGAAGATTAACGAATGTACGAGTTTGACGGTGTGAGATCTGACCACTGTAGTAGATATCGATTGTTTTTACACTGTTTTCGTCAGCTATTCGCTCAAGCGCCAATGCACTAGCGAGACAATCCGGGTCGGGATTGTTGTGGCAGACGATACCAAGAGAGTCATTGTCAGCCAAGAGATTAGAGAGATCCTGTTCTTTACTCATGTAATGTGTTAACGGTTCGAAAACTATGAATCCAGTGCTGTATGATTTCAGACATTGATCTGAGCACAGTCAATCGTAATTTAGCTTTTTCTGCTGTGGAGTATTGAAAGGCAGCTCTGATGAGCAATTGATGGTTGAGTGAGTAGTGAGAACCTAACTCATTCAGACATGTCGACACCTTCAGTGGCCGCAACTGTCCGGGTGTTTTTCTCAGTCTCGATTCGCCAGCGATCAATCTCTTCCTCGTATGCGGCGAGCTGTTCGCTGATCTGTTCTTTGAGTTCGTCGTCGACAATGTTCACCTCAAAGACGTAGTTTTTCTCGTTGTCCTGTATCCGTGATACGTTCGCACTAATCAGTTCGTTGTCGAAATAACACGGGGAAACTTGCGTCATTACGTGCTTATAGACAGGTTCTTCAGCCGCACGAATTGCTTTTCGCCCTGCTGAATCGACAGCACGGGCCGCATACGTAACGGCGTCTTTTCCTTCGGAAATTGCCTCGTTGATCTCGCCCTCTATGATATTGTTGGTTGCGTCCGACAGTTCCTTGCCAGCAGTTCGAACGTCTTCATCAGGCAAGGCGCCTGCCCGCTCACCATCACCTCTTGAGACACTCGCTTGCTCGGCGGTCTTTTCGATAATATCGTCGTTGATTCGCTCGTGGGCTTTTGGCCGCCACTCGTTCCACTCTTCGAATGATTCGCCGTCAATACCGACAGAATTCAATGCCGCACTGATTCGTTCACCGTGTTCGACGATCGCAACCCACTCCCCTTCTTGGATGAATCCAAAGACGCTTTCCTTCATTTGATCAATAAAAGCTCCCATCCGACGAGTAGTCGTCGCAGGCACGTGCCAGTAGACAAACGGTGTTCTCTGATTGTAAAGTGTGAGTTGAGGTACGAATAGCACCGGCCGCGTAGCGAGGTGCATAGCACACTCACTGTCGCTCATCAGAATACGATTTCGACAGCCTCCATGATACCGTATCCAACGACAACTGCAAACGCGAATGAACCCACCCACGCAAGTACGGTGTAGAACATCTTTCGAGTGCTCATTCCAGAACCACTCGCTGCGAAGCCACTGCCGACGACCGCACTGACAATAATCTCGTTAAATGACACTGGAATCCCGAATAGCACAGCCGTCTGTGCGATCGCAAATGAGGGGATCAGTGCGGCAATCGATCGCCGTGGACCAAGCGAAGCGTAGTCCTGAGCGATTGCTTTAATCAGCCGTGGGGAACCCATCCACGAGCCTACTAAGAGGCCAATACCGCCAAACGCAAGCAGTGCCAGCAACGGCACTGTAATCGAGAGTGAGGCGTCATTGAACGCTGCAAGCAGTGGTCCGACTGCGAGTCCCACTTGGCTGCCACCCGCTGAAAACGCGACGAGGCCACCGAGTACCAACAGAAAGTGTCGCTGGGCGCTTTCGATATCAGAATCGAGATCCCATCGGAGAATGACTGCTAACAGGAGAGCGACAATCAGCGAGACGAACGATTGTCCAAAGAGTGGCGACATAGGAAGCTCAAGTCCCGCCGTAACGACCCCTGCAATCGATGCACTGTCTGAATTGGAACCGAGAAGGCTAAACGGGATATTCGCGAGGACAAGACCAACAACGGCGCCAAGGACAGGTATACTGTGGTGTTCGGAAATGCTATCACATCGGAGCAGCCGCCCTGTGAGATACGCGATGCCGCCGCCAACAAATGGGATGAGAACCCACAGTGTGCCGATCTCGATGTATGCAGCCCACGCAGGATGCCCTCCGAGAGCGAGGCCAACACCAATCACGGAGCCTGTAACAGTAAACGCCGTTGCGATTGGGTAACCGGTGAAGATACCGACCGCCACGAGACCGGCTGCAAGCAACAAGAGGACTGTCGCTGCTAACGCGGTGAGCGAGACGCCGCCAACGAGACCAGTACCGACCGCATCCGCGACGTTTTCACCTTGGAGGACGGCACCAGCGAGTCCGAGTATGCCGACGAAAAAACCAGCCCGCATCACAGAAATGGCGCGTGCGCCAACAGCTGGGGCGAAAGGAGCCGATCCAGACGAGCCAGCACCGATCGTCCAGGCCATAAAGAGACTCGCCACACCAGCAGTGATGAGGATCAGTAGTTGTTCGACGGGAACCATGGCTGAGCTACACGAATTGTGAGGAAAATCCCGAGGCTTGCCCCTGCAGACGCGAAAGAGTTGCTTTGCAAGTCCCTCCGACCGCAATGTATAGTTGTTACTACTGAGAATCATCACGGATGACTGTGGTAGATAGAGACGCGGAACTCGAAACGCTCGCACGCGATCTTGTCCGCATCGAATCAGAGAGCCCACCGGGGAACGAAGCCGCTGTTGTCGAATGTGTGACTGATTGGTTGGAGACGAATAATATCGACCATCACATTGTGGAGAAGCCGTACGAGGACAGACCACAACTCGCTGCCCGCGTCGGTTCGGGGGATCCAACTGTGGTGTACAACGGTCACGTAGATGTCGTTCCCGCTGGCGACCCCGATCGCTGGACGAATAATCCATACGACGGTCACATCGAAGACGGAATGCTCTATGGGCGGGGGGCAGCGGATATGAAAACAGGGCTGGCAGTGGGGCTGTGTGCGCTCCGGTCGATGCGAGAGACACTCAAAGACGGACACCGGAGCGGTTCCGTCGTTCTGCACGCCGCGATTGGTGAGGAGACGGCTGATCCCGGCACAAAAACACTCCTTGAAGAAGGATATGATGGTGACTACGGGATTGTTCTGGAACCGACCGACTTTCGGGTAGCCACGCGGTCGAAGGGACTTGCGTGCTATGAGCTTACGGTCTACGGTGAGCAATCACACGCGAGCCGCCCCGATCAGGGGAGCAACGCTATCGAGACGGCCGGCCAGCTCCTCGATATCATAGCGGAGTACGACGCTGACCTCCGGAAAAACAAAGACCCTCTCGTCGGCCATGCCTACGCGACGGTCACACAGATGGAAGCCGGTACCGATTCGAACATGGCGGTGCTGCCCGAGGAGGCGACTCTTCTACTCGATCGGCGCGTTCTTCCGGCGGAATCGCTCGATGATGTGGACAGAGAGATTGTGACGCTGCTCGATCGCCTCGAGACAGAACACGGCGCCGGCGCGTCGTGGCGACGAGTGCAAGAGTATGCCGCAGCGTCTGTTCCAACGGATACACATCTTGCACAGGTGCTTCGGTCACACGTCGATGCAGTGACTGGAACGCTGCCCGATCCGTGGGGTATTGAAGCCGCTACCGACGTCCGAAACTTCGTGAACGACGCTGGGATGGAAGCCGTTACGTGGGGGCCGGGGCACCTCGAACAGGCACACACAGTCGACGAATGCGTTGATCTGCGTGATGCTGCTGCGGGGCTCGAAATTCTCAAGCGGACAACTGAAGACCTGCTCGAATCAGCAGACAATGGGTGAATATTCCTGATGTCATCTGATAGACCATATCAAATAATATTGTGATACTATAATGTTCTAAATTCTGATTTTTCGAGAGTACACTGTGTAGACCAGATGCCTTCGGAAGCATATAATATTCTAAATGAAAATTGAATGTTTCTTATGAGATCCTCTTATCACCGGCTTTTTTACCAGTGCTCGCTTCCGTCGTCGCTGTGCAAGCAGATAGACAATCATCACTTCACCCAGTGTTCAACGATGGTCGCGTATGGCTTGTATCTGCGATGATCGTCTCTCTCATCATCTCTGCTGTGTACTACATCACACATCCGTATCCAGCGTACGGTGCAGGGCTATTTCTCGCAATGGCCGACCAGATACAAGCCACTGGGTATCATTTCCCAACGACTATACCTCACTACACACTCGGAGGCGTTCCGTTCGCGTATCCACCACTGCAGTTCTTCGTGGTTGCTGTACTGCTCGACCTTGGAGCCGACCCGCTACTTCTCACACGAGTCCTTCCAGGGAGTATCATCGCACTCTACCTCATTCCATTCTATGCATTGGCAAAAGAAATACTCGGTTCAGTGCAGATAGCGGGCCTTGCGACAGTCATTCTCGCGGCGACCCCTGATGTGCTGTCGTGGCACCTCTCAGCCGGAGGGATCGTTCGTGCACCGGCGTACTTACTGTTGCTTACCGGACTCTACAGTGGCGTCCGTCTGTTCAAGACCGGTCAGCGTCAATGGCTTGCATCGTCAGTCGTGCTGTTTGGACTGATGGTCCTCTCACACCCGACGTACACGTCGTTTTTCGCCACGAGCTATCTTCTCTTGTACGTGGCGTACGATCGGTCGCTGTTGGGATTGGTCAGGGGCGCGTCGGTCGCTGCTGGAGGATTCATCTTGGCGGCACCGTGGTGGACACACGTCCTCAACAACTACGGCATGGCAACGATTACTGGCGCTGCCGCCACGCACGAAGGACTCATCAACGAATTACCGCTTATCATCGCTCGGTTGTCCGGACCCTTCCACGCAGGAAATGCAATATTGGTGTGGAATGTCCTGATATTCGTCGGGATCGCGGTTTTACTCTGGCGAAGAGAGGGTGTCCTTCCGGCGTGGTTCGCGCTTGCCGTCTTGGTGATGAATGAGCCCCGATTTCCACTCGTCCCTGGTGTCATGCTCGCTGCCGTCGCGCTGCACTCGCTTCTCACTCATCAGCTCGGAGATGGAACCGACGCGGACTGGCAGCAATGGCGATCGGTCGCTCGATGGGGAATTCGAGGGTCGGTTGTTGTCGTCGTTGGTTTCATGATCTTCGTTGGCGGCGTCTACGCGTCGGGTTCGTTGGTCGGTGGCGGTCCGTCGATGGTTTCGTTCATTGATGACGACGACATGACAACAATGAATTGGGTACAAAATGAAACGCCACCCGACGCCAAGTTTGTCGTGCTCGGTGATGCTGGAGAGTGGTTCCCGTACTTCACCGACCGTACGATGCTCGTTGGCCGATGGGGTGTCGAGTGGACCACTCCTGCGGAGTACCGAGCGCAACTCACGAAGTACTGGGAACTTTCGACCTGCCACACCGAACAGTGTCTCACAGAGACATTGCATCGACACAACGTGAATCCCGAGTACGTGTATGTCCCGACTGAACAGTACGCTGCGCTGGGGATTGTACAACACCAACCACCGTCGATGCGCCAAACACTCGTTGATTCCGAGAGATATCAATTAGAACACGAGAGTGAAGGAGCAGCAGTGTTCCGAGTTGTCGGAGAACAGGACATCACTCGGGAAAACAGTAGTCATTCGCAGTCCACGTCTTCTCGTAGAACAACGACCGCCATCACTACCGAGAACGTGGGTGACGGCGTAGCGTAGCGTTCGATCAATTCAATCAGAGACCCAGCACGAAGCACTCCACCGGCCCCCGATAATCGAAACGAGTAGACTGACCAGCAGGGGTTGGGTCCGCTGTGCGTTTTCTGCTGTCCGCATTAGTGCGTTTTCTCGACGTGATACCACTCTCCAGTCCAACTGATCACGTACTCGGTCAATGCTTTCGTCGCTACGAGACCATAGAGCGGGAAAATGATCGGCGTCAACAGCCACCCCCAGCCCACCCGCTCAACCGTCCCATTGGAGTAGTCGACACATCGTATGAGACCGGTGATCCCAACCACCGTGACGACTGGGAGAAGGACTACTGTTTCGGCACTGACGATAAATAACACCATGAACTTCGATGTGAGTGAGAGAAGCAGGATATTTCCGGCAACGGTGCTCAAACAAATTCCCAGACTCAGCAGGTCACGACGATTCTGTGGAGGGAGACTCTCACGAAGCAGCGCATGAAACACTTGGGCGTAGCCACTCATCCATCGTTTGCGCTGCCCCCACCAATCGCCGACTGTATGAGCAGCTTCAATCGTGGACGGATACTGCGTCATTTCTCGTACATCGAGGCCTTGTTTGTAACATTGATACGCGAAAGCGTAATCTTCCGTGAGCATCGTCGGATCGTAACCTCCGGTCGCCTCGACGGAGCTTCGGTGCATGACAACGGCTCGACTGGCAGCCATTCGAAATTCGGTGAAATAATAGAGCAATCGTCGTCCGGTGTAACTCAACAGAATGGATTCATAATACGCGATCGTCTCTATGATACCAGTTGTGCGGGGAACCGTCCGTCCCTGTACGATATCACACTCCTCAAGTGTAGCCGCTGCACTCCGGAGAAACTGTGGATGAACGGATTCGTCGGCATCGAAGACAGCAATATAGTCCGACTCGGTTGTCTCGATAGCGAAATTGATAGCATCAGCCTTCGATCCAGAATAGCGCGTATTGATACGGCACTCGACATCAGCGTCGGTTGCAGCCGCAAGCGTTCTCGCCCGTTGAATACTCGCTTGATCGTCAGGTTCGCACACGATACAGACGCTAACAGGCACCGTCGATTCCACCAGACTAGAGACGCTCACATTGAGGATATCAGCATCTCTGTAGACGGGAACGATCGCCGTTATCGATCGGGGGTCCGAGACATCAGTGCGTTCGTCTCTGTCGTGATGGTTGAGGATCTGCGCGAGGAACAGTATCCCAGACAACAGTATAACACCGGTGAATGTAACAGCCGAGACGACTGCCTGCAGCGTGACGACAATAATACTCACCACGATCAAGTCGAGACGGACGGTTATGATTGCCAACCCTCGCAGTAGTTCGTGGGCGAATATCCAGCCAGATATACCAATAAAGCAAAGGCGATCCAACCATCGCCGGAAAGACAACCGCGATAGCCATCGACTATGACGCATACTGCCGATCATCCTCCCAAAAATAGCCACACACTCGGTGCAAGATGCGAGGAGAGTCGTCTCCACCGACGCCTGTCCAGCCCGCGCGTACGACCCAATCGACGAGGTCGAGCGTTCTGGTAGAGACCAAGAGAGGCCAAACGTACAGCATCACAGAGACCATCGAGCTGATGCGGGCATCGTTGAATTCGATCCATCGCTGTTCGACGAATGCAGCGTTCTGAGTCGCAGTATCCACGAGACGTCTCGACTGCGCTGTTTCGTTTGCGAACGTGACATCAGTTGCTGTAAAAATATCGCACCGACTGCGATCGATAAGCTGTGTTATCGTGGCGTCATCAGAACTGCACACTCTTGATAGGACTTCTGACATGACTTTCGACTTCTGTCTGACCAACAGTTGCGAAAGACTGCTCTTCCCTTCGATATGAAAGTACTGGCTGACGATGCGATCACCGTATCCAAACTCACTGTATTCTGTCCTAACACCCCGTAATATCGTGTGAGTACCCAGTCAGAGGGCTAATTCGATCCTGTTACTTCCTCAGTAAGAAAAACTGATACTGTTGGTCATCCATCAAGATGCGTTTCTCACGACCGACCCTCGGTAGGGATCGCCTCAAGCGCGTTCGGATCATCAGTGATCCCAGCAATCGATATCGGATGAACGATGGTCGTCGTGCTGTCCAGTATAGAAAGACCGATCGATACGGCGGCCACGGCCATTGACAGCCATCTCTGGATGGTTCGTTCAGACGTGCTCTTCGAGAAATTCGACGACTGTTCCGTACGCTGTGATTCGGTTTTCGAGCTTGCTGAATCCGTGTCCCTCGTCTTCGAAGATGACTTTCTCTGTCGGAACGTGTTCGCTCGCTTCGTCGGTAATCTGCTCAGCTTCACCGACAGGAACGCGCGGGTCGTTCGCGCCGTGGAGGACAAGAAGGGGTGCACGGATATTTTCGATCGAGTTAATCGGTGAAATATTTTGGAGAAAGTCCCGATCATCCAGTGAGCCGTACTCTGCTTCACGGTGCTCTCGTCGCCATTCTCCAGTGTTCTCTAAGAAGGTGACAAAGTTTGCGATGCCGACCATATCGACACCCGCAGCCCAGCGGTCGGGGTATTCAGTCAGTGCAGCGAGCACCATGAATCCACCGTAAGAGCCACCGAAAGCGACAGCGCGGTCACCATCTATCTCTGGACGATCAGTCAACCAGTCTACACCCGCCTCGATATCTGCGACGGAATCCATCCGCTTTTCGACGTTATCGAGATTCATGTACTCGCGGCCGTATCCTGCAGAACCGCGGACGTTCGGTTCGAAGACAGCGTAGCCGTTGTCGATGAAGTACTGGCGAAGAGAGCGAAAGGATGGTCGGCGCTGAGATTCCGGACCGCCGTGGATGTCGACGATAACCGGGAATGATCCATCGCCGTCGGGAACGGTGAGGAACGCCGGAATTTCGAGATCGTCAAACGACTCAAAGTGGACGAGATCGGGAGACCGGAACAGCTCTTTCGGGATGCCAGCCGTCGAAGCGTCAGTCCATCGCGCGTCCTCGCCGGTGTCACGGTCGAAAACGTGGACGTTTGCGTTTTCTGTCGGTGCAGAGACGGCAACCGCGATCTCATCGGCGTCAGGCCCGAACGAAAGGCCGACGATGACGCCGTCAGGGAGTGCGGGTGCTGGGAGTGGCTGCTGTTCGCGGTTGGCGTCGAGTTCGAACAGCGAGAGGTCACTGTACCCCTCGACGTTGCGAATGACAGCGAGTGTCCGCGAATCGTGATCAATCCCGATACCCGAAACGTTCCAATCACCGCCATCGTATGCGACAGTGAGTTCACCCGTTTTTGGGTCGAGTTCGGCGAGTTCGAGCGTGTCGGACAGTCGGTCGGTCGTGACGTAGAGAACGTCTCCGTCGGGACCCCACGCAACCGATCCGTATCGGACGCCATCATACTCGTCGGTGAGATGTGTCGTCTCCTCGGATTCGAGATCGAGACAGTAGAGGTCGTGATCGCGATTCGAGTGTGATTCGTGGATAATGAGGCGTGTGTCGTCCGGGCTCCACCCTCCGACAGACAGCCAGTCCTTTTCCTGACCGTCGAAGACGAGTTCGGCGTCTCCTCCCGTCTCCGACCGGTGCTGAACGTAGGCATCGAAGTTTGCCTCGTCCCGGCGGTTGGCAGTGAACGCGAATTGCTCGCCGTCGTGACTCCACCCACCCCACTGGTGGATGGCGTCAGGGTGTTGAGTGAGGTTCACCTCCTCACTCCCATCACCAGCGAGACGGAACAACTGCCTGCGCTCGTTTCCGCCTTCGTCCATGCCGAAAACAAGTTCGTCGCGCGTCGGTGAGTAGGAAGCGAATCCGATAGCCTCCTCGTGAAAGGAAAGCTGATCCGGCCACGCCTGCGAGTCGTCGAGTTGCCACACTTGCGGGACACCAGTCGTATCCATCATGAAAGCGAGCTGTCCGTCGGGACCGAACGATGGCCCGCTTGCACTCCGGATGTTGAGGTACCGCTCGATGTTATAGGCCATAGATCGGAATGTCTGCGATGCCTGATTAGCGTTTTGAATCCATCAGTTGACATTCCCCTATTGAGACGAATTGCGTCGTGTGAATGATATCATAATTTTATTAATTTCGCTAGGAGGAAGCTTCGTGTACGCTCTTTACGACCAGATAGGCACATAACATTTAATATAGTGTTAAAACATGGCATAGCATGGAACACCCAACGTCTCGTCCGAGGAAGATCACAACAACAATTTTTGTGGTGTTTACGCTTGGGATGAATCCCCCGATCATTTTCTGGATGGATCTACCAACGATCGTCTTCGGGACCGATCTGCTGTATCTGTGGACCGTTTGCTGGGGAGTTCTCATCTCTATCGTGTTAATATGGGCAGCGTGGAACGATGCGCTTGCACTGACAGAAGATCAAGTACCGCCTGAGTTGCGTGGAACTGAAGGCGTCGTGACGCAGTCCAGACGCGATGAGACAGCAACGGAGGGACAGCGCTGATGGTGTCGACACAAGCAATGATCGCGCTCGCAACGATCGGCGTCTATCTCATCATCATTCTCGCGATCGGGTATCGTGGCTGGCAGGTTGGCAAACTCAACGTCGACGACTGGATGGCTGCTGACCGCGGCCTCGGGATTGCGGTGTTGCTCTTTACATTCGCTGCCTCCTATCACTCTGCGTTTGCATTCCTCGGAATCGGTGGATTCATTTACGCCAATGGAATCGGCATTTTCAGTATCTCTACGTTTTATCTCTCAATCTCTGGAATCATTCTGTGGGTCGTTGGATCGCGTGTCTGGTTGCTCGGGAAAAAATACGGATACATCACGCCATCGGATCTGCTTGGGGACTTCTACGAATCACCACTCTTGGCAAAACTGGTGAGTCTCGCACTGATCGTCTTTACATTCCCGTATATTGCAACACAGATGATCGGCAGCGGCATCATCTTCGAGACTGCTACGCAGGGTGTCTTGAGCTTCGAGGTCGGTGCAGCACTCTTCTTGCTCGTCGGCGTGCTCTACGTCTGGCTCGGTGGGTTGCGTGCAGTCGCGTGGACGGACGCTGTTCAAGGCGTGTTCATGTTCGGTGCGATGTGGATCGCTGGCTGGTTCTTCGTTTTCACGGCCTATCGAGGACCACAGGCATTCTGGACGGAGATCGTGCGAGAGTTCAGTGCGTACGTCACCCTTCCCGGCCCGACTGGTGCGATCACTCCTGCGTTCTATGTATCGTTTGCTGTCATGACTGGAATTGGCGTGGCGATGACGCCACACATCTTCCTCCGATTCGTCTCGGCGCGTTCTCCGCGGGTGTTGAAATGGGTTGCAGCGTTCGGCACCGCGTATCTCATTCTGTTCTATCTCCCGACAGCGTTTCTGGGACTCGGTGCAGTGGCGGCGTTTCCCGATCTCGCACGGCCTGATGCGGCGATTCCATCCGTTCTCTATCAATTCACGCCGACGTGGTTCGCCTCGATCGTCGTTGCCGGGGCTGTTGCGGCTGCGATGAGCACGGCTGATTCACAGCTGCACGCGGTGTCGGCGCTCATTACCCGCGATTGGTACCAGCCATTCGCTGGTGCGGATGTGGACGAGCAGACGGTTACTCGGTTCGCTCAGATGATCGTCCCCGTACTTGGATTGATCTCGTACGTGATCGCGATTCAGCAGTTCGAGTTTATTATTCTTCTCACGGCGGTCACGTTCTATGGAGCAGCCCAGATCTTCCCGTTGCTCATCGGCGCGTTGTACTGGAACGAAGCATCACGCGAAGGGGCACTCAGTGGCTTTGTCGTTGGAGTGCTCGTCACCTCGGCCCTCGAATTCGGAATCCTCACGCTACCGAGCGGCTTCCCCGGATTCGTCAGCGGCTTCTACGGTCTCATCAGCAACAGCGTCGTTTTTATCGTGGTTAGTCTCGCTGTCGAAGGGGTTTCGGCTGAAGCCCGTAAGCGGACCCAAGGCTACATCAATTATGCAGTTACTCGTGGCTGGGAAACTGATGACGGAACAGCCGTGGGCAACGATGACTGATTATGACTGACAAGATTTCGAACGCTGTAGCAGTACGTCGAATCACTGGCTATGAGTGGAATTAGTAATGATACAGACACTGATACTAGTACAAGTACAGATCCAGATATGAATTCGAATGACACAGTTCGTGTGGGTGTAGACATCGGCGGCACGTTCACTGACATCGTGACGGTTCGAGACGGCCGAATAGAGGTAACGAAGACGCCATCGACACCGGATGCTCCCGAGAATGGAGTCATGGACGGGCTCGAAAAAGCATGTGAACGCGAGGGCTGGGAGTTCGATTCAGTCTCTTTTCTCGGACACGGCACGACAGTAGCAACGAACGCCGTGCTCGAACAGACGTGGGCCGAAACCGCTCTTGTGACGACAGCAGGCTTTCGAGACGTTCTCGAGATCGGTCGACAAGCCCGCCCCGATATCTACGATTTTCAGGCTGAGAAACCGACGCCGTTCGTTCCCCGTGATCGGCGATTCGAAGTGACCGAACGCCTCGACGAACGAGGACAGGTTCTCACCGCTCTCGACGAGGAGAGCGTGCAGGCCATCGCAGAGCGACTCACAGCGTCGGAAGTCGAGAGCATAGCGGTGGCCCTACTCTTCTCGTTTGAGAACGCTGCTCACGAGAAACGGGTGCGTGAGTTGTTACAGGAGACTGGACTCGATCTGACGTACTCGCTTTCGAGTGATGTGCTTCCCGAGATCAGAGAGTACGAACGGACTCTTGTCACGGCGATGAACGCCGCACTCAAACCGGTGATGGCTCGTTATATCGGCAATCTCGAAGCCGAGACAGCCACCGCAGGCATCGATACTGAACTCACGATCATGCAGTCAAACGGTGGGATTATCGCTGCTGATACCGCCCGCGAGCGAGCGGTGCGAACGCTCCTCTCCGGTCCTGCTGCTGGAGTGCAAGGCGCGACTGCGATTGCCGAGCGGTGTGGGTTCTCGGATGTGATCACGATGGACATGGGCGGCACCTCTTGTGATGTATCGCTCGTTGAAGGAGGCGATCCACTCGTTTCGACCGACGTCGAGATCGGTGAGTATCCGATCGGTGTGCCGATGATCGATGTCCATACGATCGGATCTGGCGGCGGATCGATCGCTTGGATCGATCCGGGTGGGGCACTCAGGGTCGGACCACGCTCTGCGGGTGCCGATCCAGGACCGATCTGCTATGGACGTGGTGGCACGGAACCGACGGTCACCGATGCGCAACTACTCTTAGGGCGGCTCAACCCGAGTGAGTTCCTCTCGGGTGAACTCGACGCCGAAACCGAAGACGTTCGTCGGATGACTGAACAGAAGCTCGCTGATTCGCTGGGACAGACTATCGAAGAGACAGCTCAGGGAATCGTCGATGTTGCAAACGCGAACATGCAACGAGCGCTCCGCGTCGTCTCGGTCGAGCGTGGTCACGATCCACGCGAGTTTGGTCTCGTCGCGTTCGGAGGAGCAGGACCGCTCCACGCCTGCGAGATCGCTTGTGAGCTCGAAATCCCACAGGTCATTATCCCTCGTACGGCTGGCGTCCTCTCTGCCCTCGGATTGCTCGTGAGCGACGTGCTGTACGACTACAGCACCTCGCGCGTTCGACCGCTCGCTGATGTCACCCCCACGGAACTCGAACAGATATTTGAAGACTTCGAGGAACGCGGTCACGACCGGCTGTCCGAGGAGGGGCGATTAGCCGACGAGAAGCGATTCGAGCGCACGCTTGATCTTCGATACGCCGGTCAGTCGTTCGAGCTTTCGGTGCCAGCGGGGAACGAGCTCGACGAGGCGAGCCTCGATGCTGTCCGTGAGACGTTCCACGCACACCACGAGCAGCGCTACGGTCACGCATATCCCGAAGAACCCATCGAACTCGTAACAGTCCGACTACGTGCGCGTGGTCTCGTTACCCAACCGGATCTTACAGCTGGAGGTTCGGATGACTCTCTTGTGGACGCATGCAAGGAGATCCGTAAGGTGATCTACGACGGCAACGCTCACGAGACGCGGATCTACGATCGGACCAAGTTGCCGATTGAAGCTGACGTTTCGGGCCCGGCGATTCTCGAAGGATCCGAAAGCACCGTCGTCATCCCTCCAAACCAACGCGCCCGCGTTGATGGGTACGGAAACGTACTCGTGGAGGTGTTCCCCGATGACTGATTCAGAGACCACAACCGATGGGACGCCCACAATTGATCCGGTAACGCTCGAAATTGTTCGCAACGCCTGTGAAGCGATCACAGAAGAGATGAACGCGAACCTAATCCGGACCGGGTATTCACCGAACATCAAAGAACGACGAGACTGCTCGTGTGCGCTCTTCGACGCTGATGGAGAGATGATCAGTCAAGCCGAGAATATGCCGGTTCATCTCGGTGCAATGCCTTTCTCGGTTGCGGCTGCCATCGAGCGATACCCACCAGAGACGCTTGAACCAGGGGACGCAATTCTACTCAATGATCCGTTTCGAGGCGGGGCGCATCTCCCAGATCTAACGCTCGTCACACCAGTATTCGTCAAAGAGCGAGTCGTCGCCTATGCGGCAAACCGCGCCCACCACGCGGACATCGGAGGTTCGCGGGCGGGAAGCGTCGCTGCCGACTCGACCGAAATCTATCAAGAAGGGCTTCGGATCCCGCCAATCAAACTGTATGAAGGGGGCGAGCCGAACGACACTGCCATGGAGATGATCCGTGCGAATGTTCGCACGCCTGATGAGCGCCGTGGAGACCTGCGGGCACAGGAGGCTGCGAACGAGACCGGCCGTCAGCGTTTCGAAGCGCTCACCGAAAAGTACGGAACAACGCTCCTAACAGCAGCACTTGAGGAGATCAAAGACTACTCGGAGCGACGAATGCGCGCCGAAATCGAGTCGCTACCCGATGGGATCTACTCGTTCGAAGATGTCCTCGACGACGACGGGCGCGGAGCGACGGATCTTCCTGTCGCCACGACAGTGACGATCGATGATGATTCGATCATGGTCGATTTCGATGGAACAGCCGAACAGACCGCAGGACCGGTGAACGCGGTCTTTGCTGTGACTGCCTCTGCGACGTATTATGCGGTTCGCTGCGTCACCGACCCTGATATTCCACCGAACCACGGCTGCTATCGACCGATCGATATCTCAGCACCTGCTGGAACGATCGTGAATCCCGAGCCGCCAGCGGCGGTTGTCGGTGGGAATTTAGAGACCTCCCAGCGGATCACCGACGTGGTGCTCGGCGCGCTTGCAGACGCCGCCACAGAGCGCGTTCTCGCGGGCTGTCAGGGAACGATGAACAACGTCACGTTCGGAGGAACTGATCCCCGTGATGATTCCCCATACGCATTCTACGAGACACAAGGTGGTGGTTTTGGTGGGCGGGCGGGGATTGACGGAATGGATGGTGTCCATGTTCACATGAGTAACACGATGAACACGCCGGTTGAGGTGCTCGAAACGGTCTATCCGCTGCGGGTGATGCGCTATGAACTGCGCAACAATTCCGGCGGAGCAGGCGAGTTTCGCGGTGGACTTGGTCTTCGACGAGATATTGGTGTGCGCAAGCACAGTGCGGCGTTCAGTTTGCTTGCCGATCGACATCGTCACGAACCGTACGGACTTGCGGGGGGGTCCGAAGGAGGATCTGGTGTCGCGTATCTGTTCGAAAACGGTCTCGACGAGGGCACGAGTACGAGCGATAGCGACCGAGAGCGCCTCCCTGGGAAGGTCGTCCGAGAACTCACGCCGGGATCTGTCGTGAGTATCCGTACGCCCGGAGCCGGTGGATACGGCGAGCCTGAGGAACGGGATCCGGAGGCGATCGCACGTGACATTAAACTCGGGAAGGTGTCCACCGAAGCGGCACGCGAGAGGTACGGATTCTCGGACGCCACCTTCGATGACATCGATTTGGACGCCCCGTAGTTCAGCCACTTGTAATCGGTGTGTTCGACTTCGTGTGTATCATCGATCACGACTGCTGCGAACTCGCCTCGAATAGATCTCTACACTATGTTATGGATCGTCGACAAATATTCGAAATTACCTATTCGAGGTGTTGGTGGAGGAACTGAACGTTCATTATTGTGGTCAATATTTTAATAGTATAATTCATTGTAGGTGCCTGATTGAGGTATTGGATTGTGACAATACTCCCGTCTCGAAGACGAATGAAATGATGACAACGTCTGTCTCTTTCGGTCAGCACGATGATCGAGTCAGTTGAATGTGAACAGCCGGTATCGTATCGTCAGACTAGCGCTTCGGCGAACCGATATACTTTCACTGGATCGTCCAAAATGCTTGTAACGATCAGGACGTGATCGCTGTGACCAACACGCATTGTCTTTCACTCATGATGTCGGAATTTTACTCAATCCACTCTCTCGTGAAAGATCCGAGACCCATTGAGAGCGGCACAGTTACAACAGAGACAAGCCGCGGAAAACACGAACGTAGTGGTCGTGCGGGAGAACACGACGACACCGCTCACTACGGCTAATATGCTCATATTTCAAGCACTGGGCGGTGGTCTCGATAGCACTATCGGGCTGCTCTGTGTCGGATTCGGGGTCCTTCTCGTCTGTTTCGGATTGGGATGGCAAATCGTCCGGGCATCAAAACGTAACACAGACAATAAACAAACATCGCCCAGCAGACAAACGGACAAAAGCAGCTGGGGCGCTGCGAAGAGACAAAATGACAGTTGGGGAACAGATAATCGAGCCAGCAACAATCGAAAGTCGCGTGCTGAAGACAGTACCAGCGCCGATGGCGGCCTTTCCAACGATACTGGTGATTTTGTGTTTACTGACGAGGAAGCTGACAAGAATGACTTTGTTTTCACTGACGAGAACGACGAGAGTGACGATGAGAGAGACCAGCGGCCGTGGGGAGACTAGTCGCTGAAAATCACTCCTAGGTCGTGGAAAGTCGAACACCCACTCACAGTACAGACGGATCATATCGATCTATCAATTACAGTTTCCACGACGTAATCCGTCTCTGTCGAATGCCTATTCACTTCCTACCCATACACATTCTATATTCTCACACCGATACATATCACCAGTGACAAAAGCAGAGTAGTTAAAATCCTCACACAATAGTACAATGATATATGTATAATCAAAGGAGATTTGTCCGTGTTATATAGGACACAACATGTGAGTAGCTCGGAACCCAAACGTTACTTCTGTCAGTACCGTCCCAAAGACGTTGATTTCGTAACATCTCGTATCTATCGTTGAATCTACCGTCTAAATCGTTATTCTCACCTGTGAAAACTGGATTGATATCGATATCGAATTGTTTATCACGGAATATTGATCGCATTTGAATAATCAATCAACCATGAATTCAAAAGTTTTGATATGGTAATTCCTCTCTTTTGTTCGAAATTAGTTGGACTCGATCGATACTCTACTAGTGACTAGAGCAGACAAGAATATTTTATGTCACTATTAGTGCGAGTGCCAACAGATTCAATCGAAACGCTGTGCTCTTTCACGGTCGAAAATCCATAGAACAGCCAGCATCCTAATCGACGGAATCGGCGGCAATCCCGTGAGCCACCACGGCGACATTGTTTAGATCAACAACGCGGTGTCTCGGAAACACTATTCTGAGCAGAGCCGACGAAGGTTCGCGGCCGTATCTTCGAGATCGGTATCCTCGTGCTCGTACAGTAGACACGCGCAACCGACATCTCGGAGGACACTAGTTATCGCAGCGAGATCGACATCACCGTCACCGATTCGTGTGAGTTCGCCGGTTTCTGTGTTCGCGTCGACGACGTGAGCTTGTGGGACGTCGCCGAGACGACGGAGGAGTGCCGACGGATCGCCTCCAGCACGGATCACGTGCCCAATGTCGACCTGCGGTCGCACCCGATCGCCAGTCATCGCAAAGAGGTGTTCAAGAGCATAGGTTCCGTCGATGTCTACAAACTCATGCGTGTGATTGTGATAGAGGAGATCCAGTCCGTGCGCATCCGCATTGTTCGCAATGTCGAGCAGTCGCGCTGCCGCCGATTCGATTCCTTCGCGCGATTGGAAATACTCGGCGTCGAGACTCGGTATCGTCAGCGTCTCAGCTCCAAACGATCGAAACAGATCGACTGTCGCTTCGAAATCATCCTCAAGACGGTCGATCCCGACGTGTGCGCCCGCAACTTCAAGATCTGTTCGTTCGATGGCTTGACGGACAGCGTCTGTCTCCTCGTACACTCTGTACGCGAACTCGACAGTATCGAAGCCCGCGTTGGCAACGCGATCGAGAATCGTTGGCAGCGGCTCATCAACGTTTCTGAGCGAGTACAACTGAATACCGGGCGTAAGCATCGGAATCAGTAGACGCGGAACTGTAATAGTCGTTTTCCTCATGTCATCGATACACGCAGACTCCGCCGAGTGGATGACCACCGCATACGACGATTCGTACCCTACGGTTCCATCGCTGTTGATTCGGAGCGTTCGGCGACTTCTTCGGCAGAAAGCTCTCGGCCCGCTTTCTCGGAGAGATAGATTCCTTCCATGATGAGCATAGAGCGAAGCGCAATTTCGCCGGTCGGTACCGGATCGACCGCACCGCAAAGGGTCTGAATCCAATGATCGAACTGGTTCAGACGCTCGCCGATGTCGTACCCTGTTTCGCTTTCGAGAAGACCATGTCTGGCTTCGTAGTTCTCGAGATCGAGATCGACGGTGGCCTCGTAATCATCAATCGTCGTCCGGAATTCGAAGGGGTCCAGTTGGACACTACCGGTGCTCCCGGCGACGTACTCCGGTTCATCCGGAGCGTACGTGTGCCAAGCTGTGTGAACATCGAGTCTCGTTCCGTCTCCGAGACGAACAGTCCCGACGCCGCAGTCCTCCAACGAGTAATCGGTTTCATCGAGGCGCGAGTGGTACGTGTCGGCGTTATCACCAACCATCTCTTCGGATAGCTGATCGTCGGTGAAGTTCCACGTCTGCCCTGTGATGCGCTCGACAGGGGGATTCCCGAGGAGCAAGAGCATCCGACCGATCACGTAGGTTCCAATATCAAAGACGGCACCGCCACCAGCGGTTCGTTCGTGGACGAAAGACGGTGTTCCGTAGCCGTCGATATACGGACGACCGCGTCGACGGTTGAACACCGATCGAGCGTACGCAATGTCTCCGAGCTTGCCACGACTGATGAGACGTTCCGCTGCCGTTGTTTCGGGCTCGAACAAGCGAACATTTTGGACACCCAGCTGTCGGTTGTTCGTTTTGGCGGCTTCACTCATTCGTCTCGCGTCGGCGTAACTGCCAGCCATCGGCTTCTCACAGAAGACGTGCTTTCCCGCTTCGAGCGCATCAATCGAAACCGGCGCATGGAGATTATTGTGGACGCAAACGCTAATCGCGTCGATAGCGGCGTCGTCCAGCATCTCTCTGTAGTCTGTGTACACACGCTCGGTGCCGTGTTCACGAGCGAGTGCCGTCGCTGCCTCCTCGTCAATATCGGCGACAGCCGCTATCTCCGCGCTGTCAACGCGCTCGTACTCGCTCGCATGCTGTTGTCCACGGTTCCCGGCACCAACAATACCGACCCGAACGGTGTCAAAGGACACGTCAGACGACCTCCAGACGGAGATCTATCGCATCATATGGATTGGATTCGTGTTTTCCCGGTCGGTCGTTATACCATTTCATTTAGCCTGAACTCTCGTTCATATGCCATAAACCTTCGCATGGTCGTTCTCGACTGCAGCGTATTGTGGAAAGAAGGATCGGTCTCAGTCGCGTTATTCGACTCATCATTAATTCCACCCCGTATATTTAATATCTAGGGATAAATATTGAGAGCTGATACATCAACGTATGACTGAGCGTAGATTTATTAGCGACAGGCGCAGAGACATCCTTCGAGCCATTGGCGCGACTGGAATCGCGTCGATCTCAAGCATCGGAACTGCCATTGCGACCAGCGACAAGGACGAGCAAACGGGTGATCAACCGACAGTTGGAGGAGATCACAGAGAGAACCGACTCCGCGGCATTGCCCGCCGTCACTATCGCTTCTTCGAGGAGTTCACCTCAGATATTGGGCTTCCAGATGATATCGTCGACGTGGGCGGGGATTCGATGAGTCGGTCGTACCGGACATCTCCCTCGAACATCGCGATGTACCTCATCAGCACAGTCGGTGCAGCAGCACTCGGATTTGTCCCTGATACTAAGGCACGGAGACGAATCAACACTGTCGTCAGTACACTCGAATCGCTCGAGAAGTGGAACGGGCTGTTCCTTCGATGGTACGACATTCGGACTGGACAACCCTGGATGGAGACCCACGATGGAACGAAGTTCGTCTCTACCGTCGATAACGGCCACTTGACGGCTGCATTGGTCGTCGTTGGAGAGGCATACGACGACGACCTTGCAGAGCGTGCACGAGCACTCGTTGCGTCACAGGACTATTCATCGTTCTATCACCCAGACAACGGACAGCTGCGGGGCGGGTACGACTACGAGTCTGGCGTGACCGATTGGACGTACGGTATGGTAAACAGCGAGCCTCGCGTTGCCAGCTACTGCGCCATTGGGATGGGCGACATCCCCGACACCCACTGGTGGCAGCCCAACCGAACATTCGGCCCGGACGCCGATTGGACCCAACAAGCAGCTGAAGGAGAGAACCGAACGTACGACGGTGTCACGGTGTTCGAGGGCCACTACGAGTACAATGGGACTGCCTACGTCCCGAGCTGGGGCGGTGCGCAGTTCGAGGCGCTGATGCCTTCGCTGTTCATCAAAGAGCAGGAACTCGGAACGGACGGATTTGGAAAGAATAACGCCCACTGGTCGCGCGTTCAGATTGATTTCGCACGGGAACAAGGCTGGCCCGTCTGGGGCCTTTCACCTTGTGGAACGCCCGACGGATACGGTACGTACGGCGTGCCAGAACAAGGAGCATGGGACGGACACTACGCTCCTGGACCCATCGTCACGCCACACGCGACGTTCCTCGCACTGGACTATGCACCCGAGGCTGCCATCGAGAACGTCAAACAGCTCCGAAAGATGGGCATCGATGGAGCATACGGATTCTACGATTCAGTGAACGCCGAAACCGGCGAACTCACAGAGAAGTTCTACGCCCTCGATCAGGGAATGTCGATCGCCGCCATCGCAAACCATCTCACTGATGGCGTCATTCGGGAATATTTCCATGAGAGCGATATCGGAGAACGCCCAGAACACCTCCTCGAACGGGAAACGTTCTCAATCTGAGCGATCGACGCCAGTGGAGTTTCCACGAACTGAGTGTGACGAATCCGATCATTCATATCCAGTCCTCGAATTACCATCGACTATGAAACGATCGGGACATTCGATAATGGTAGCTAGTATGAGAGCAGACGACGTTCGTAAAGAGAGTCATTGGAGCGATGGAGAAAGAAATGAGAGAGAGTGGGAGGAAGGAAAAAAAGAGGAGGGGGTACGAGGCGATGTCTAGCTCGGACCGTGCGAGTGGTGAAAAAGAAGCGACTGGGATCGAACCATTTCTGAATACGATCTGTCCCTACTCGTGGGTACTCGCAATCGCGTTCGGTCTGAGTCTCTTGTTCGCACTCTTTTCACTGCTGAGCGTTGTTTTCATCCCTGCATCTGCACCCAGCTACCCTATTGCCTTTCTGACGCTCGTCCTCGATGGGTTGATCGTCGCCATTCTTGCGCCGATGCTCTATCTCTGTCGCCGCCACAACGTCTTGTGATGGATCGAATGGCAAACATTCAGGAACAAATATAATACGTTTGGACGCAAACGAAGATGGTATGCCAACTACGAACACGAAGAGTGGACCGATCGATGTCGTAACTGGGGTGCTATCGGCTGTCCGTCGGTCGCTGCTGGTTGCAATGGCTGCGTTCGGTTTCCTACTCATTCTTCTCGGGATGAGTATCACAAACGGTGTTTACGCCGGGATGTTTGGGATCTGGGGTGCGATGCTGATCGTGATCGCTCTCATTGGAATCGGCGCCATCCAACTGCTCAAACGTATCTAATCGTTATTCGATCCGTTTCGCGCGTGATAGACGCACCGGTCATGGGTCAGCACCCTTGCGAGACGAGAGACGATACATGCACGCGACGCTGTCCTGTTGATGAAAATTAGATCGATTCGAAAAGAGTACTGACCGTCAGAAATCTAGCTCTTGCTGTATCCGATCGTCAGTACCATCCAATTCCGGACTATTCCAGTACTCGTGGGTCGAGTCCTGTCGGAAACACGCCGTTCGTTGTCCACTTCCCGCAACATCCAAGAGATCGGGGGCCTCTTTCGTGCAGGCCTCTCGGGCGACAGGACAGCGGGTGTGGAACCGACAGCCAGCAGGTGGATCGACTGGATCTGGAATGTCAATCTCACGGACTGGCGTATCGATCGATCGCCCATCGTCATCGGAATGAATACTCGGCGTTGCCCACTTCAACACCTTCGTGTACGGGTGTTTTGGCTGTTTGATTATTTGGTCTGCCGGACCAATCTCTACGAGTTCGCCAAGATACATGATGCCGATGCGTCCGTCGGCTTTCTCTGCAAGGTAGCGGGCGTTCGCCAGATCGTGGCTGATGAACAGAAACGACGTCTCGAAGCGCTCTCTGAGATCAAGCATGAGATCCATCATGTCGACCCGGAGCGAGACATCGAGTGCCGACACCGCTTCGTCACCGAGCACAAGATCTGGGTTCAACAGAAGCGACCGGATCAGCGCGATGCGTTGTTGCTCGCCGCCTGAAAGCTGATGTGGATACCGGAACGCGTAGTCCTCGACGGGCTGGACACCGACTGTGTCGAGCAGTTCGAAGACACGTTCGTGTCGCTCCTCCTTGGAGAGATCCGAGTGCCACTTTTCGAGAGGAGCGCTCAGCGTGGCAATGACTTTCTGATTCGGATTCAACGCGCTTCCAGGGTCCTGATGGACCATCTGAAGCGACCGTCGGATCTTCTCGAACTCGATGTCCACATCGCCGTTGTTCTCACGAGCATCCCAGATGTTCTGTCCACGGTAGGTGACCGACCCAGCTGTCGGTCGCTGGACGCCGATGGCGGTTCGGCCGAGAGTTGTCTTCCCACAGCCGCTTTCACCGACAAGCACGACGACATCGCCCGAGTAGATGTCGAGCGAGACGCCATCAACTGCGCGAACACGATCTGGCTCCGAGCGGAAGTCGAACAGTCCGGTCGACTCCTCGAAGTGGACCGAAACATCGTCGAGAGAAACGACGGGCGCTGTTTTACTCATCTGTCCACCCCAAATCTATTGCTATTTCATCACGAGCTGTTTCGGTGTGGAAGCAGGCAGCGACGTGATCAGCGTCTCCTTCGACACCGTGCAGCTCTGGATCCGTCCGCTGGCATCGTTCCGTTGCGATCGGACATCGGGGATGATACGAGCAGCCGTTCAACCGCTCGACGGGATCGGGACTCTGTCCATCGATCGCAGACATCTTATCCAACGGACCCTCCAGAACGGGAACCGCCTTCAGCAGCGCACGGGCATAGGGATGTGCCGGATCGCTCGTCATTGTGTTCGTTTCACCCACTTCGACGATGTCAAACGCATACATCACTCCAAGTCGATCCGAGATATCCGCGACGAGTGAGAAGTCGTGAGTGATGAAAACGACCGTTAGGTCATACTTCTCCTGAAGCTTCTCCATCAGGGAGATGATCGACCGCTGCATCAGCAAATCGAGCGCGGCCGTCGGTTCATCCATTACCAACACTGCTGGTTCGAGCAGGAGCGATAGCGCAATGAGTGCGCGTTGACTCATTCCACCCGACAGTTCGTGGGGGTACGAATCGAGTACGCGATCTGGATCGAGATACAGATCCGACAGCAGTTCCCGACTGTGAGCCATCCCCTCCCGGACGTTCTTATTGTGGGCCTGTAGGGTCTCTCTGAAGTGGCCACGGATCGTGAGTGTGGGATTGAACGAACTCATTGCCCCTTGGAACACCATCGCAATCTCCTCCCAGAGAACGTTCGAGAGCGTTTTCTTCGAGGCAGAAACGAGTTCGATCGATTCACCATCCTGTGGGTAATAGGTTATTTCGCCGGTCAGCTCGCCAGGTTTCTCAACTGCATCGAGCATCGCTGATGCCAGCATGGACTTGCCGCTTCCGCTCTCGCCAACGATACCGAGGATCTCGTGGCGATAGAGATCGAGCGAGACATCGTCTAAGACACGCGCGATGCCTCGATCCATCGAGAACGTAACAGATGCATTCTGCATTTCGAGAACCGTGTCCATCCGACCAGTATTGAGACGAGATCGTTGTTGTGACATTAGTAGTTCGACTCCATTACCGTCGGTGAGTCTTCAGTATTCGACTCCTCTGTTGTGGTACGTTTTTCGTGGCGTGCTCTGACGCGAGGGTTGAACAGCCTGTCGCATCCTTGAGCGAACATCACGAGACCGAATGCGAGAATCATCACGGTCAGCATCGGTGCAAGCAACCAGTGTGCCGCCTCCCACGTGTAGAGCGCACCAGACTGTTGGTATGCGTTGTTCAGCATGATTCCCCAGTTCAAGTTCGTGAAGGGGAGGACACCGAGGAAGTACAGCCCCATCGATGCGAAGATCATTCCCTTCATGGAGTTAACGAGGTTGATTAGCACGTACGGCATGATGTTTGGGAGAAGATCGTTCTTGAGGATGTAACCCGTATCAAGCCCCATGATTCGAGAGGCTTCCACGTAGTTTGCCTCGCGCAACGAGAGTATCTCCGATCTAATCGCTCGCGCGAGACCGGCCCATCCCGTGAGCGAAAGGATGAATCCGAGGACGATCGGACTCTTTGGCTGCAAAATAGTGACGACGAGGATGAGCAACGGCAACCCTGGGAGCATCATCACCGTATCACTAGTGAACATGATAGCGGTGTCGAGCTTCCCTCCTTTGTATCCCGCGATCATTCCGAGGGTCGTGCCGACGGTGATGACCCAGAGTCCACCCGATAGCATGATTTGCAGCATGGCCGGTGTCGAGTGAACTAGTTGTGCGAATATCCCGCGACCGAGGGCGTCGGCACCGAGAGGATACTGCAGCAGTTGGAGTGGAGCCAACATCCGTTCCGTCTCATTCGGCTGCGGGCTGTGGACCAACGCCACACCGACGGTTCCTAGAAGGAGGTAGCAGACGATGATGAGAAATCCGAGCCGAGCACGAACGTCGGACCAGATGATCGAAAACGGCGTGAGAACGAACTCATCGAGCGCCTGACGAGTGCGGTCGGACCGCGTCGTCGAGTAGCTCGACGTCGTCCCGAACGGACCGTCTTCCGGCTTGGATCCGTCGTCGTTAGTATGACTCACGGCCCTCACCTCCGGCCTCAATCCGCGGATCGACCATTCCGTATGTGACATCTGCAATGAAGATCCCGACAACAGTGGCAACCGTCACGAGGATGAACGAACCCATCATGAGGGGGTAGTCCCGTGACATAGTCGCCTTGAACATGATGTAACCGACGCCTTGATATCCGAAGATCTGCTCAAGAATGATTGATCCACCGAAAACGCTTGCAATACCCATCATGATCCCGGTGTACATCGGGAGAATCGCGTTGCGAGCGACGTACCTGAGGGCGATTCGGTGCTGGGGCAACGCTCTGATCCGGGCCGCCCGGATGTAGTCCGCTCCGAGCTCACTGATAGCGTTGCTCCGCAACCCGAGCGCCGTCCCGCCGAAGGCAACGAGCACCATCGACGTGATCGGAAGCGTTGCGTGATACGCGACGCTCATCATAAACGGGAGGTTGAAGCCCGGTTCGACCCCAGATGCGTAGGCTCCACTCGTTGGGAAGACTCCCCACATGAATCCGAAAACGTAGATGAGGAGAATCGCCAGCATGTAGTAGGGAATTGATCCGGATATCAGCGTGTACGTCGTCATCCCGATGTCGAATCGACCTCCCTCGTTGTAAGCCATAAGCCCACCGACAACAATCCCGATCACCAGACCGAGAAACAGCGTTGTCGTCGAGAGGAACAGCGTCCACGGCATTGCCCGCCAGATGACTTGTGATACCGGCTCACCGAACCAGACCGATGTCCCGAAATCGCCCTGCACTGCGGACGTCATGTAGCTAAGATACTGCATGTGCAGCGGCTGGTCTGGGTACACGTTCGTGTACGCAGCGGCGAGATTGTTGATTTCCTCCACGGACATGGATGTCTGACTCTTCATGAGCTTGTTCTTGATGTACGTTTTGGGACCACCGGGGAGTAGCCGAATGAGAAAAAATGTAAGGCTTACTGCCACGTAAATTGTTGCCAACGCATAGAGTGCCCGTTTGACGAGATATCTCGTATTCATGTATTGCACCCACACGCCCGAGCTGCTCGCCAGCCCGATGTCTCCTCCCACCGATCAGTTATCTGTCCACTCATGACTCGATAGTAGGAATCATCAGATGATTCATAATAAAAGTATGGTATTGAACACGCCATACTACTACGACACACGGTAACCACGTCGGGTCGGACGAGTCCAGCCAACTCGAATTCGACGACGATATCGAACCGTCAACCACTACACGCGTGAATCGACTCCGATGACCGAACTGATCATCGTTTTCTGTGGTGTACAGATAGTTACGGGGACGAACTGTACGACGTCAATACGCTACTGGGTCGCTTTCAGTTTCCCTTGACGTGGAAGCCACGAGAACAGACCGTCGTAGTACGTCATGGCTTTGTCGTCTTTCGATGGATACTCCCAGCCGTCAGTGTTGTACCAGATCTGATCGAGTTTCTCCTGAACGGGAAGGCACGGGAGAGTGTAGTTGTACAGCCATGCTAGTTTTTGCATGAGCTTCTTCTCGGTGGATTTATCGACTTTCTTTTCGAGATTGCCGAGCACATCGTTCGGATCGACGGTGTTCAGTGTTCCGTTGGGCTTCCCGACCGGTGGGATCTTCACAGTGTCCGGCGGACTAATTGCACCCTGCACTTCCTGATCGGCGTACGTGAGCCGATACGTGTAATACGGATAGGCAATACCCGCAGCCCATCCGTAGGTTGCCACCCGGAAGTTACCGTTCGGCCACAGGTCGCTGAGATAAGAACTGGAGTCGCTCGTTTTCACTTGCGATTGAATTCCGAAGTTCTTCAACTGAGAGACCATCGTCTGGACGGAGAGGGTGAAATCGCTCCAGCCGGCAGGGACGTTGATCGGGAGCGAGAACTTCTTGCCGTTCGGTTCGTGCCATGTGCCACCTTTCTTCGTGAATCCCTCCTTTTTCAGGAGACGCTCTGCCTTGGCCGTATCCTTCTCGTATTTTTTCATCTTTCCGGTAAGGTCACCGAGCCACTTGTCCGTCGCCGCGTTGGTGATACCGTCCGGAACCTTCACTGGCTTCTTCGTCGCATCGGAGTTCTTTGCGATCGTCTTCCGGTCGAAGAGGTGGGCGATCGCCCATCGGACGTTCCGTTTTTTCAACACCGGATCGTCGTGGTTGAACCACAGTCCCATTCCCCAGTTGGCCGGATAGTTTTTGTGTTTGATCGCGTCGGGGAATGTCTCTCCGACAGAGCTTTCCACGAACGATTTCGTCCCATCGAGATTCCCGGTCTTTATCGCTCCCCATCGCTTCTGATTTCCACCACCCATCTGATTGAACTCCACCGTCGGGAAGTTGATCTTATCGGCGTCCGGATGCTTATCGTATTTCTTTAATGTGATTTTTCCAGGTGTTACTTGATCGACCTGCCACGGACCATGCCCGTATGGCTCACCGATCTTGTCGTTGACCAGCTTTTCACGTACTTTTTGTTGAACGTCATCCGAGGACGCCTGATCGTACTGGGAAACGTACTTCTTAAACACGTCGTGTTTGATGTTCAACCTCTTTGTGAGGATAGTCTGTTCGAGAATGCTCGCGTTCGTCGGTTCTTTTAGCCCGATTTCGACCGTCGTTTTGTCTTTCTCCGAGATTGTGTCGATGGTCTCTGGCGCGCCGTTCACGAGGAATTCGAGCTTCAGTGTGGACGCGAGATCCTTCGAATCGACCTTCGATCCGTCCCACCACGTCAGCCCATCGCGGAGCTGTAGCTGCATCGCATCCTTCCCGACTGACCAGTCGGTGATCAGATACGGGTAGTACTCTCCAGTGAAATCGTTCTGCGCGGCGAACGGATCCCAGATATAATTATAGATAGCGGCCTGTTGCTCCTTGAAGTTGAGCGGGTTGTAGTGTTTCTTCGTGAGATTCCCGTCTCCTGCCTCTCCAATCCACGCAGCAGTGGTCGAGGAGCCGCCACCGGATCCATTCCCACCTGATTCGTTGTTTGATCCCATACAGCCGGCGACGCCCACGACGCCGATGAGTCCAGCTGTGTGAAGCAACTGCCGCCGAGTCTTCGTAGTAGGTTCTCTCGCCATGGTCCGTTGTGCCATCACAACCGATTTGCTATGATATATAATTTTTGGTATTTAGTACACAGTATGTGATACAGTATCCAAGTTGAGCTCTGGGGCTCCTTATTTGAGCTGCGACCGTCGTTTGCTACAGTACGATCCGTTGTCCTGACTCGTCGCTCCGTTGGACCGCATCGATGATCCGCTGGACTGCAGCACCGTCCTCGAAATCAGGACTGTGTTTGCCGTCCGACTCGATCGCGGTGAGGAACTCGTAGTGTTCGTGAACGAACGTGTGCTCCCAGCCAATGACGTGGCCCGGCGGCCACCAGACATCGCCGTACGGATCGTCGTCGTTGGTGACAAGCACCGTCTGGAAGCCGCGGTCGTCACCGTGGTGAACTTCGAGTTCGTTGAGCCGCGCGAGATCAAATTTCACAGCACCATCAGTTCCGTGGACTTCGAAGTTGTTGTTGTTCGTCTCCCCGTGTGCCTGCCGACTCGCCTGCAGAATCCCCATCGCGCCGTTCTCGAAGTCGACCTGTGCCGAGTAGGCGTCGTCGACATCGACCTTTCGGGTCTCGCCCTCTCCCCACGGCCGTTCGTTCGTAAATGTACGTGTGTGGCCGGTGACGGTCTCGATATCACCGACGAGATACCGTGCGAGATCGATGGTGTGAGAGCCGAGATCACCGAGAGCACCCGCGCCCGCGTGTTCCTTCGAGAGTCGCCACGACCAACCAGCCGTTTCGTCTGTCAGGTACCCGTTGACGTACCGGCCATGGAAATGACGGATGTCGCCCAGCTCGCCTGCCTCGATGAGCCGCTTTGCATGCTGGATTGCAGGAACGAAGCGGTAGTTAAAGCCGGTTGCCGAGACGGCAGACGAGGCGTCCGCCGCTGTTGCCATTCGTTCGGCCTCATCACGTGTCGACGCGAGGGGCTTCTCACAGAGCACGTGGATGTCCCGCTCTAAGGCGGCGATAGAGGGTTCGGCGTGGAGGTGATTCGGCCCAAGATTCAACAGGACGTCGATTTCGTCGAGCGCGGCCGTCCAGTCGTCGGTCGTGTGGGTAAAGTCGTACCGCTCGGCTGCCTCATCAACTGCGTGCCGACCAACGAGGATGTGGCGTTCGACGTCCGGAGCGTCGGGAAAAAACAACGAAAGACGGTCGAGCGCGTTCGTGTGTGCCTTCCCCATGAAGCCGTAGCCGAGCATACCGATGCGCAGTGTCATTGGACGAACTCCTCGATCTGCTCTACGTGTTCGTTCAGCTGTGTGGCTGCTTTGCGCATCGAGGTGTCGGCGTCGTCTGGCTGTTCGTGCTCGTAGATGAGCCACGTGACGTCCGTCTCGACAGCGGCTTCAACAACACCCGCAACGTCCAAATCACCCTCCCCGAGTCGGACCGATTCACCCGCTTCGAAAACCATATCCTTGAGGTGAATCAGTGGCGTTCGGTCACCATACGTGTGGAGGACCTCGATCGGATCGACGCCAGCAGTTCCGACCCAGCCGACATCGAACTCGAATTCCACTCGTTCGTCGAGATGGTCGACGAGCACCTCGAACGCCATTCGTCCCTCGGCATCGTCCAACCGAGTGAACTCGTGGTCGTGATTGTGATAGCAGAGGGTGAGACCGTGCTCTGCTAGCAGATCGACACAGTCGTTGAGCAACGCCGCGGTTTCTTTCGTCGCTTCGAGCGATTCGTAGTACGTCTCGTCGAGCCAACCGAGAACGACTCGGTCACAGTCTAGCTGTCGACACGTCGGGACAAGTTCTTCCTCAGGGGAGTGGATCTGATCGAGTCCGGTCATGACGCTCGTCACCTCAAGACCCGCGCTAGCGAGGGCATCAACACTGTCCTCGGAGAGAGGGTCGCTTCCGAGTTCGATTCCGTCGTAGTTAGCCTCACCGACGCGTGCGATGGTGCGGGCAGCGTTATCGTCAAGATGCCCAATCATACCCATGATTACGGCTGTGCGAACCATAGTACGCACCGTTCGGTCCTCGCCATTGAGTGTTTCTGTTTGCTGTGAGATTGCTATCGAATGCGAAGCGATAGCTACTGTGAGCGGGAGAGATGCGACACCGTACGGGCACAAACGGCGCGTTGTTCACACTGTAGGGTGTACTGATGCGGAAGGGAAAGATTATGTCGTGGGATCGTGAGGAACCATCCGTAGGTCAATCATGGAAGATTACAGCATCGCGTTCGTCGGCACCGGGAAGGACCCCGATCAGCCGGACGCGACTGGATTCGCGATGGCGTACAAACACGCCGAATCGTACAGCCGTCTCGACAACTGTACGCTGGAGGCTTGTGCAGACATCGTCCGCGAGAACGCCGAGGCGTTCGCCAACAACGTGGGAATCGATGCACAGAACGTCTACGAGAACTACGAAGAAATGCTGACAGCAGTCGAGCCAGACATCGTTAGTGTCACGGTGCCGCCAGCGGTCCACGCGGACATTACGCTCGGTTGTATCGAGAGTGGGGTAACCGAGGCAGTCCACACCGAAAAGCCGATGGCCGACAACTGGGCCGACTGTCGTCGGATGGTTGAGGCGGCAAACGAGCACGACGTTCAGCTCACGTTCAACCATCAGCGCCGCTTTGGAACACCGTTCACGAAAGCGAAGGAACTCCTCGACGCTGGAGAGATCGGTGCGCTCGAACGAGTCGAATTCTCCTCACCTAACCTCTTTGACTACGGGACGCACTCGTTCGATCTCAGCAACTTTTACGCCGGGGAAGCCACGCCGGAATGGGTGATCGGACAGATCGACTATCGTGATGTGAACCGGCTGTTCGGTTCGCACAACGAAAATCAGGGATTGGTCCAGTGGCGATACGAGAACGGTGTTCACGGCCTCGCCACGACTGGCGTTGGAAGCGGTGCTGACGGCGTCGCCTGTCACAACCGCCTTGTCGGAAGCGAAGGGATCATCGAAATCGGCGTCGGTTTTGCGACGGGCGAAGACGGTCCTGTGCTCAGAATCAAACGCGACGGCGAGACGTGGACGGAACTCGAAACGAACAACGAGGACGTACACGGACGCCGCGATGCCGAGAACTGGAAGGGACAGACCGTTCTCACTCGCGCCCTAGCGGATGTTGTCGACGCTATCGGTGGAGAGAACGCACCACTCCTCTGTGGAGAAAACGCCCTCCGATCGACCGAACTCATCTTCGGTGCGTGGGAATCGGCTCGCAGTCACGGTCGCGTCGACCTCCCGCTCGATATCGAAGACAACCCGCTCGATGCGATGGTGACATCCGGTACTCTCACACCAGAACCCGTCGATGACTGAAAACAGTAGCACAGATTGGATGACTAGGATACGGTCCTGGACACACTCCATCGAAATTGAACAAACAGTATATCTAAATACGTGACGGGCATGGAATAAGTATGAGTAGAACGGCGATTCAACTCTACACTCTCAACGGTTTCGATGTCACGGAATCGACAAAGGTTCGAATCGCGGCAGAGACGAGCGTCGATGGTGTCGAAATGGTGTACAACGGTCACCCGACCAAGCAAACCCTGAACGCGCTTGAGGAAACCAATCTCGAAGTCGCTGGTCTAACCGTCGGTGCCGCAGATATTCCAGAAGCAACTGCTTCGATTAATACTGCCTGTGAAGCCCTCAACTGCGATACGGTGATTCTTGGGTACCTCGACTCCTCACACTTCGAGTCTGCAAAGGCGACCCGCGAGACAACCGCGTTTCTCGATGCCACTGCCGAATCGTTCGCAGAGCGCGGTCTCCGCTTTCTCTATCACACCCATCGACACGAATTCGCTAGCCTCGGTAATAGAACCCATTTCGACCTCCTCGTCGATGAGACGGCCGGTGCCGTCGAACTCGAACTCGATCTTGGCTGGGCGATTCTTGCTGGAGTTGATCCGTATTCACTCATGGTGGATATCCAAGATCGTCTCGCTTCCGTCCATCTGAAGGATGTCTCCGTCGAAGACGAATCATTCGCCAATCTCGGAAACGGCGATCTCGACGTCGAGCGTGCTGGACGGGTTGCCATCGAAGCAGGGGTTGACTGGATTGTCTATGAACACGAGGACCCAACGGATCCCGTCGAGTCGGTCGTCAACGGTGCCTCGAAACTGCAACAGCTCAAACAGTTCGCGGGCTCTCCCTGAGACCGCAACCCGTTACCGTCTCGTGCTGAGTGATTCATTCGTCCTTCGATATGAGCCACGTGGACAGTCGGTGCCTCCGTTCTTCAGGCTCTGGTCTCGACTGCGGTTCGTGCTCGTAGCTGTCCTTGTGGACTGTGTCTCTCTTGCGTGAATGATAAGGACAGATTCTCATCAGCACCTATGCTGATCGAGGACTGTTTCACCACACCGATTCTCCGAAATTCGAGCCGTTCATGATGCCTCGATATCAGATTGAAACTAATTAGAAGTACAATAAAAGATGATGGAGTTCAGTATCGCTGAATACGAATCTCACGCCCGATACGTTTATCAGACGTTGATTGATGCGTTCCTCGACGTACCAGATCCGCACGCATGGTGTTCGATTGCATGATGGCACTGACCGCAGGATCATTTTCCGATTTCGGACGACGACTCGTGGATTTTCATCATGGTCGAAAGTATAACACAGCACATCTCGAGTACTCGATTTGCTTTTACCATGATCGGAAGCTTTTACATTTCATTAGAGAATGAATGGGTATGCCCACAGGTGATGGAATCAAGGCGGTTCGGACGACGTTCCGGGTGCTTCACGCACTCCGCGATGCAGAGGGGTATGCAGGCGTGTCCGAGCTTGCATCGACGTTGGATATCCCAGTCAGTACTGTCCATAGCCACCTAAGCACGCTCTACGACTGTGAGTACGTTGTAAAGCGAGGAGATAAGTACAATGTTGGCTATCGGTTTTTAGAGAACGGTGGCTGGCTTCGTGGTGGCACTCGACTCTACACATTTGCGAAACCGAAGATCGATCAGCTAGCAGATGAGTTTGGCGATGAGGTGAGCCTCGTCGTCGCTGATCACGGACTTGCTGCCCACGTCTACATAGCGAAGGGAGAGGAGGCAATCGATATCGACACGCACACCGGTATTCGACTTCACATTCACTCTTCGGCTGCAGGGAAGGCGCTTCTTGCCCACATGTCGGAAGAACGCGTACACGAGATCATCGACCGTCGTGGCCTCCCTAAACACGGCCCGAACTGTATTACATCTCGTGAGGAACTTCTGGACGAACTCACACACATCCGGGATGAAGGCATCGCCTTTGACCGACAGGATCGTATTGAAGGCATTCACAGCGTCGCAGCGCCGATCCTCCGTGATGATAGACCCAACGCAGCGATTACTGTTTCCGGTCCCATCAGCCGATTGAATGGAGAGCGATTCGAGGAAACGATGCCCGAACGAATCCGGAACATCGCCGAAACCGTTCGAATCAAACTCCGCTACGCTTGATAGCAAGGGAATGATGATCCGGTTACAGCGCTGTGTGCCGGCATGCACATTGGGTCACCTGACTCGAAGCGTGTGGCATTTTTCTGTGCTTCTTTACTACCCACAGTTACCTCAATAATCCGAACGATGGGAAAGACCGCAGCCACCACGCATCTGACGTAGACAATTACAGCATCAGAGATGGGCGTTACACTTGTACACCTGTAATCTATTTTTGGTCACGAACTAGCCAATATGATAATTAGAATTTAGAAGTGACTACTCAAAATGAGTGAGTGTGAAGCGGACGGAAGATCGTGCGTGAGTGAGTCTTTCGGCTGTAGAATCCACTCTTGGAATACTTTGGCATACAATTACAACAGATTTTGTCCAGATGTTTTTAGTTTGGCAAAATAACGTATGAAACAGAACATTGAGCGTATTAAGATTCTGCATCACACCTCATACGATGATTAATTGCTCTATTGTCAATCAAAGTCAGCCGTCTATTACGAGATCACGACGCTTGAGATGTGACCAACCTAAAGACGTATTCATCGTATATATGGCCCATACAGGACCTACAACGACGTTTAAGTCTGGTTTTGGTCGTCAATTGAGAGCTATATTAAGCGCGCTGATTTCACTCGATTATCGAGCAGGGGACGCTGGCACTGCAACTTATGTCCATCACCTTTATGATGTTTGATTCCAACCAATCTTTGAAAAGGAGTAAACAGTTCTATTGGGACAAACCAAAACCAACTATATCACGATGGAAAATACATGCTTGAACTATCGTCTGCAATCGAAATTATCACTACTGCTCCGTTGTTTCATACATATCCATTCAAATGCGAACGTGAGCTTGGCAATAGATTCAGCGCAGTACCGTCTGCTCTCTGCTGTAAATAGCATTCTTCGTATATGAATCAGTCAACCGTATCAGAGACGATCCTCGTCATTCCTGCTGCTCTCAATTTGGTTGTAATCACACGACCACAGCGATCAGTTGCGATCCGACCTAATCACTGATCAGGGAGCTTCGAACTACTCACACGTCGAAATACCGTTCCATCAGCTGGGACCCCCACGCCGATCGTTCTGTGACACCGCTGGGTACGAACTTACGAGCGTATGGCTTAACTCCCAAGACAGGGGTCCATAGCGTCTAATCTTCGAACATTGACGATCAGGTGATTCACTCAATGAATTTCACAACGCGATAATTGGATCACTTCTGGTTGTACCACTCTCGTCGGAGAAGCCCGTACTGAATCATATCCCGGTACTCACCTTCGATGAACATAAACATACGGCGGCATCCCTCCTTGGTGAAACCGAGCGACTTCAATAAGCCACGAGAAGCATCATTGTAATCGTAAGCTTCCGCACCGACAGCGGGGGTATCGTACGTCCGGAAGACGTACTCGATGACCGATGAGACTGCCTCTTTGCCGTAGCCGTGACCGTGTACCTCTGGGATGAGCCAGTAGGCGAGTTCGGGCCGTTTCCAATCAGCGTCACTTACAGAAATGAGACCGATTCGCGTCACGCTGTCGACAGCATTATCGTCTTCTCGACACGCGATTGACGTCATACTGTCTGCATCGGGTTGGCTAGGCCCGGCGTCATTTTCGAGACAGACGAGAAATCGATCGGAGTCGTTGTCTTCGTGGTGATCCGCAACCTGCGCTTGATTCATGACCGGGTTGCCCATCGGATAGCGAATTTCGGGATTCGCCAGTGAACGTTGGATGAATTGGATATCCTCCTGTTCGACTGTTCGGAGCGTGATTCGCTCACTATCGGTAACGCGGGCACCTGGCATGAACCGAGTGTCGTGGTTACTGGCAATATAGCTTTAGATGTCAAATTGATCGACGCGAGAGTGAATAATATCGAACTGTCTGACGCATATAGAAATGCCAATGTACACTGATTCCCATTCTTCTACCCCAAGAATAATGATGTAAGATACAACTTGAAATATTCTATGTCAGTAATTACATTATTACCGCTGTAAAGTTACAATCTCTTAGAGATATTAAATATAGAACAAATATATCTCCGAGAATGAGTACGCATAGTGCTGCTGGGTTGTATTCTACGTTGGTACACGTGCCACCCGATATCAATGATATTGCCAATTAGAAACACCTGAAGAGAATTAAAATCAGTCTCGTGAATTATGAGAGCTGTATAGTCCGATTGTTAAATCCATCTCAAAGAGCTGGACGTGTGGCTGACACGCTACAACTATTCAATTAGATCTATTCCTTAATCAATAACTGTATATCGTAATTAAAGTTTGTATGCTCAAGAATCACGCTTACGTATAGCCACTTACCATATGGCTGAAATAATATAATAATGATTATCAAACCGGCCACTGGATAGCTATCAGAGATAATTATCTCAGAGAGTCATAGTTGAAGACAAATGTTCGATTCCAACAATAGAGAAGACAGTGTCCGAATATGTAGACTTTGATATAATACCACATTTTCCAAATTCCCATCGACGAGAATTCCCGACTCTATTTGCTTTCTTAACCGTTCTTTCTGTCCTATTGTCACGAATTCTCACCATGACTGTTCTCCGATATCGATATTGTCAGTATCTATTTATTTTAATGTGGATTCATGTCAACCACACATTTCAGATGTTAATGTATATAAACCTTCATATATCGAGATTAGTAAATGACCTTGTATAACCGGGAGAGAGTACATATATTCACTACGATATTTCCAATTCGGTATGCAAAAGAACGATACATATGTGAGTCGTCGGGCCTTGCTCCAGACTGTCAGTCTCATTGGAGCAAGTGTTGCGACTAGTAGTGTTGTGACCGCCTCGGAAACAGATCGTCCCAACCGAAAGGAGATCGTCGTCGGGGTAACCGACGACAAATCTCCCGATGATATAGCTGTCGATCTTTTGGGAGTCGAGTTGACGGCGGATACACGCGTACTTCAGACGAATGAGTCACTCGGATTTATGACACTCACAGTGCCGACAAGTACTGAAAGTGACGCCTCTACGATGGCGGCTACCATTCGTGAGAACGAGGGGGTACGGTACGTTGAGGACGTCACTTATTACCAGCCACAGGGAATCATTTCGAGCACGTCTGTCCCCTCAGACCCAGGCTTCTCTGATCAGTACGCCCCTCAGTTAGTGAACGCGCCAGCTGCGTGGGACCACGTCGGATTCAATACCCAATCCGACGTAACCATCGCCGTCATCGATCAGGGGATCGATTACAATCATTTGGATCTTGTTTCTCAATTTGGCGGTGATAAGGGCCACGACTTCATGACATTTAAACTATCTTCTGCTGGTGGTGGTCTCTTATCCGGAATAAATCTACTGTCGAGTCTTAATCTATCATCCGGCTGTTCTCAGACCCAGCAAACCGGGAGAGATGACGATCCATTCCCCGAATGGACCACAGAGGGTGCTAAAGTCGAAGTCGCGACGAGTTCCGGTACCCAGTGTGTGACCACGTATGAGAGCCACGGGACTCACGTCGCTGGGATCGCTGCTGGGACAACTAATAATAACAGTGGTATCGCTGGCGTCAGCAACGCGTCGTTACTGTCGTATAGAGCACTCAATCCAGCGGGTGGACGATCGGATGATATCGCTGCTGCCGTGCAGAACGCAGTCGACAACGGGGCACGCCTGATCAATATGAGTCTCGGTGGCTCTCAACCGACACAAGTGATGAAAGACGCCGTGTCATACGCCCGCGAGAACGGTGTGCTCCCGATCTGTGCAGCTGGAAACAGCGGTGGTTCAGTTAGTTATCCCGCAGCGTACGACGAGTGCATTGCGGTCGCTGCCGTCGACGAGAATAAAGCCCCGGCCTCCTTCACCAGCCACGGTCCAGAAATCGATGTTGCTGGTCCCGGTGTCGACGTTCTCTCGTCGATACCCGATGGAATTCCAGACGAGAATGGTTACCTGAGATACCACGGGACCTCAATGGCATCCCCTGCCGTCTGCGGCGTCGCCGCACTCGGACTCGCTGCAAATCCCGAATGGGACGCCGATACGCTTGCAACGCTGCTCCGTGAAACTGCCACCCCTATCGACGGTGTCGATACGGACTATCAGGGCCACGGGATCCCAGACGCGGAGGCACTCGTCGATGCGAGTGAGTAATACGAAGACTGCAGAGAGATAGGCAAGGAGCACTGCGAAAGCAATCGAATAAGCTATTCATCAACTTATTAAAAGCTAATTGCTAACTGGTTCGGAGCTATCAGACACTAAGTGAGTGGATTGGTTATTCGCTTTTGAATGTGCTTGTTCTGTCGATCAGTTTCCTTCGATAGGACATGACACAGAGTGCTCCTATGAGAAAACTATGACAGAGACGTAATTCGATAACAAGATATCAAGTGCTCGCTTCGATTCGAAATGACTTCCCGTGTATTAGCTCTCTAATCTCTCTTTTTCATCACCCCACACCCAATCTGACTCGTCGACAACTGTGTCCAAGCGGTGAATCTCTTTCACGAGATCCATATACTGATAGCATCTCGGACAGGTATACGGTTCATCAAGGCTCTCTGACGTTCGATAGGACTTGAGTACGCTCTCACAGTCTCGACAGTAAAGAAGGGCCGAGTCCGCACGTCGAATAATTGCCCATCGAACATCTGTGAGAGTGCACGTGCTTGGCTCACCGGATTCCGGAGTAACGCGCACACGTACCTCTCGTGTGCCTCTATCTGACATTCTCACCGGCTCGTATATCCGCAACTATCCGCTTCACGAAACGACTCTATTAGGAAGCTGTATAAAAACATTATCCATAAATACATCAGACGTCATCTATGCCTTAGTTAATTGTGTGAACGAGTTAGAATATTCATGGATGAAATTCGGAGATGATACATCAGATCTGACTTGGCACACAAGAGTACATTGTCAATTACCGCAACACTATTTCGACAATCGTGGATCACACATCTATGCACCGAGATGACATAGTAAATTCTGTATAGAATAGTTGTAATAGAAGTATCGATTTCTGTTGACAATCACTTACATCACTGCAATTATATATGTTCAACATTTACACTGTCTTGTTTACAACACATCGAACATCTCCTGAGTTAACGTCTCCTTGCAGTCTTCGTATCCTCACTTCACCGTAACCGACACACTTGGAAAGCGTTGTAATCCATCATATGAATACTCATATGATAGTATTTATATCCATCCGACAGATAGTGGAAGGATATACGTGAAGACTATTCATCTCATGCTCAATGTTACTACTTCAATTCCGTTTTCACTCCTTATTGTGTTTGCATTTGCGAGATTCGTCTATTGGGACACGACCCGTCGTGGACTCTCACAGCAGACGTGTCGACGATGGACGAAATATGTTGGACTCGTTAGCTTTTGTGGGTTCTTCCTGAGCATGTTCGTGATCGACAACGTCATCATTCAGATGAACTTCCATCTGCGTGGATACGATCCTGCTCTGAATGCAGTAACTAACAGAGACCTCTTCTACTGGCAATTCGAAACCGGCGCAGTGATTAGCGCATTCGCCGTCCTCGTGTATAGTGTTGGGAGTCGACTGAGGCCACTCACATCAGAGCGAGAATCGTAGCTGCGAGTATCACTTTCAGTGAGATCCCCCGAAACAATCGTTAGTCCGTAACCGCCACCCAAAGCCCAGGACGTCTCTGGGGGTCGGTTCGCCAGTTCAAATTAGATCTTGGTTGCTCTCAGATCGAACAGAACAAGTGGCGTAACAGAGCCAGAGCAGGCTAGAGAACGACGCTCTTTGTCGTGGTAAATGCCTCGATGGAGTAACCAATTCCTTCTCGACCGATGCCCGAATCTTTTGTCCCACCGAACGGAATGTCGCCGATGCCGTGGGAGGGAGGTCGATTGATGGAAACTGCTCCCGCCTCGATACGATCAGCTAAAGACAGCGCTCGGTCGTAGTCGTCTGTGAACACGCAGGCGTCAAGACCGAGATCACTTCCATTAATCATATCCAGTGCATGCGCTTCCTCGGCGAACGGTGTCACGCTGATAACGGGACCGAACTGCTCTTCGTTGACGATGCGTGCCTCCGCAGGCACGTCGGCAAGCAGTGTCGGTTCGAACCAGCGTCCTTCATTGTCACTAATCGACTCCGCCGGAGCGTCGCTCATTTCTTGCAGTTCGTCTGCACTCGTGAACCGATGACCACCCCGAACGAGGGTTGCCCCGCTGTCGATGGCGTCAACAACGAGTTCTGTGACCCACTCTGCCTGTTGTTCACTGATGAGCGGCCCGAGATCGGTATCGCCATCGAACAAATCGCCCTGAACCCAGTTGTCCATTCGCTCGTCGATCGCCTCAACTAGCTCGTCGTGCACTGAGTCGTGTGCGAGAACACGGCTAATAGCTGAACAGCGCTGGCCAGCGTACTTGAGGGCCCCCCGAGCACAGGCAGCCGCGGCAACCGCGAGATCGGCGTCGGGGAAAACGACTGCTGGAGCGTTGCCACCGAGCTCTAAATGGAGACGGACCATCCCGCTCTGTTGGGCGACACGTTTCCCTGCGGCCGAGGAGCCAGTCATTGCGATGGCATCAACCCGATCGTCGCTGGCGAGGACATCACCGATATCCCTGCTCCGACCCGTGACCAAATTGAAAGCACCGTCTGGCAGATCGATGTTCGCAATGACATCAGTCAGAATGACAGCACTCACCGGTGTCTCACTGGCCGGTTTCACGACGACGCTATTGCCTGCTGCCAGCGCCGGTGCCACGTGCAGTGCAGTGGTCGACAGCGGGTAGTTGTACGGTGTTATACAGAGAACCGTCCCGACGGGCTGAGGTTTCACGATTGCCTGCCAGCCCTCGTGGCCCCGCGTACTCCCTTCGAGAAACTCACCCCGAAGCGATCTGGCCTCTTCTGCGCCCCGACGGAATCGCTCTGCAGCTGCCCTCACCTCACCGCGGGCACTCGTGACAGGCTTTCCCGCTTCGTGGACGATGGTTTCGGCGAGTTCGTCTTCGCGCTCAAGCAGTCCATCAGCAATCGCTTCGAGCCATCGGGCGCGCTGGACGATGGTTGTCTCACGCATCCGACGTGTGGCAGCGTGGGCGGCCGCGAGTGCTGCCTCTGCGTGGTCGGGTGCACCTGCGGCGACGCGCCCGGCAATGGTGCCGGTAGCGGGGTTCATCACCTCAAGAAACGCTTCGGTGGCCACCCACTCGCCGCCGATAAACAGCTGACGGGTAGCACGTTTTGTTTCTGCACCCATATCGAAGACTAGACTCTGCATTAACATAAAATTTGATTCAGATATTGGTACTATCTCGGTCCATCTTGTGGAGGACTCTCCGCGATCGTCGTAAAATGAGCCGTATACACCGGTTGTAGAACTGCACGTGTGTTCCGGCGTGAATCGTATGTTGGTGTTGCAGGACCCTCAGAGCTATCTCTCGTGCTACAATCTACGGCCGTGGAACGAGGCTACCATCCGCGATCTCTGATTCGGTGTTGAGCACTGGTGTATCCAAGCGCGAACAGGAGCATCCCGCCAAGCAGTAGAAGGCCTCCAATCGTCGGGAGAGAGCTCAATCCGACGCTGCTTCCGTTTGGACCAATGAGAACAACCAGTACGATACCGGTGATGGTGACACCAAGACCGACGAGGCTGAGCGGATTCAGGAAGGCGAATCGGAGATACTCCCTGGTCGTGATGGGATTACTCGTCTCGTTGTTCTCTACGATCTCATCATCACTCATACCATACCTCCACGCAGTCGATGAATGCTCGTAGCTGGACGCGGTTCGTCAAGATCGTCTGATGGGTCGTGACCTGTCCTTTCATAATCGGTGGCTCGTAGGTGTGACGTATGGACGATGCGGTGATCAACGCGTTGGGTGTGTTCGTCGTGGTCGGAGCTGGTATCATCGTTGCGGGCCTCGTCATGGGACAGCTCCGCGCTGCGCTACTCCTCTCTGTCTCCGTGGGAGCGACGTTCGGTGTTATGACCTACTTCCTCTTTCGACAGGGCAGATGAGCATCGCTGACGGTAGGAGAGACCAGCAGATCGAATCGAAGCCGGTCTCACGTTACTCAGTAGCCTCCTCAACCGCTTCTCGTGGTCCTTCGCCCGGCTCTCTGGGTTCTTCGTCGGACGTTTCATCGATGTACCGGTGCGTTAAGTACTCGTAGATTCCGCCACCGATGATACCACCAACGATGGTCGAAACTGTCGGCAGCCACCACCCACCACGCGGGCCAGGAAAAGCGATGTTTCCGTAGCCGACGAGATATCCGAAGATACGCGGACCGAGGTCACGCGCCGGATTTAATGCGGCCATACTGATCGGTGCCTCGTACTGAACGAGGGCGGCAACCAGCAGCCCGACGAGGAATGCGAACAGCCCTGGAGTCGCGCTGGGTGCCATCTCGTTTTCGGCGTCGGCGAGTGCAAAGATGACTCCGACGAGAATCGCCGTGATGACGACCTCACTGAAGAACGCTTGCTCGAACGAGACGAGGTTTGCGACCTCCGTGAGGCTGCTTGCGTCGCCAACGACCACGCCGGCGAACGCCGGGTTTGGGAAGAACGTCCAGAGAGTCATTCCCGTAATCGAACTCCCGGGATCCCCTGGTGAAATTCCGTTAGCCTGATGGAATGCTTGATACCACCCTTGCCACGTGAACCAGAGCGTTGCTGCCGCGAGAAATGCTCCGAGCAGTTGGCTCGCAATATAACCGGGGACGCGGCGCCACGGAAAGTCACCCCAGACAGCAAATCCCAACGTGACCGCGGGATTGATGTGTGCCTGCGAGACACCACCTGCCCAGTACACCCCGAACATCACGGCGAACCCCCACAGGATAGCGACACCGAACAGGCCGTACGCCTCCGTGAGAATGGACACGACAACTGATCCGTCGCCGAAAAAGATGAGGATGAACGTCCCCACGATTTCGTTTATATACTGTGGAGTCCAGTTTTCCTCATCGGCCATGACACGCTCCCTCCATGCTGATGCCTTGGCTGGCAGTTTGTGTCCAGTTGTGTGTTCGTTCGTACATGGTCTTGTGTTTCGTATGTGTTTGTTCGCGTTGATCTAGCTGCCACGTCACCGTTTGTACTCCTGTATTCTATGTGTTGTGTCACCAGTACATACACAGACAATCATTATAAAGTTTTTTGTCGTTTTAGATGCCGTCCATTTTTTGTCTCGTCTGTATTACAGCAGTCCTCGGGCTACTCTCGGAGTTCACGTCAGCGGCCGAACAGCAGAACCACGAACGTCGGCAATACTGACCGTCTGATGGCCAGTGTTGTTCATGAAACTTCATTCCAATTGGATGTAGAGGCAAGGCGAGGAACAAAGAGTTTAGTTCTCCTGTCGAAAAAGAACCGATGAATGCCGATGGAGCGAGTCGTCACGATCGTTCCGGAGGCGGGGCTCCACGCACGCCCTGCATCCCGGTTCGTTCAGACAGCGAATGAATTCGAATGTGAGCTTCGCATCGGACCAGCCGACGGAAGCGACGATCCCGTGAACGCCCGCAGTATGCTTGCGGTTACTGGACTCGGCGTAGAGCACGGTGAGAGGGTTAGCGTTATCGCCGACGGTAACGACGCAACTGCTGCGCTCGATGCCCTTGAAGACGTACTATCGACCGAAGAGGCAGTGGGATGACAACGCTTTCCGGTACCGGTGTAACGCCGCTGGCTGGGGTTGGTACCGTCCAGTGGTATGACCCGCAGGTTGAGCTCTCCGGTGTTGATGCGTCAGAATCGATCGACCCTGAAACAGAGCTAGCGACGTTTGAGCAAGCCCGGGACACTGCCCGCGATGAACTCGAAACCGAGCGCGAGCGAACAGCCGATCGAATCGGGGACGCCGAGGCAGAGGTGTTCGAAGCACACCTCGGATTCCTTGATGATCCACAGATCACTGAGGGTGTCGAGGAAACCGTCGAAGCAGGATCGACAGCTCAGGAAGCGGTTGCTGAGACGTTCGGATCTCACATTGAACAGTTCGAGAGCATGGAAGGCCGATTCGCCGAACGCGCCGCTGACCTCCGGGATCTGCGTGACCGCCTACTCCGAATACTAACAGACAGCGACCGAGTCGACCTATCGGAGTTGCCCGACGGAACAGTCCTGCTGGCCAAGGATCTCGCGCCCAGCGATACCGCTCGTCTCGATCCTGATGCTGTTGCTGGCATCGCCACGGTCGGGGGAGGCCGCACCTCACACTCTGCTATCTTTGCCCGTTCGCTTGCAATTCCTGCCGTCGTCGATGTCGGTGAAGAACTATCTGACATCGAGGACGGCACAGAGGTTCTTGTAGACGGCGACGCTGGTACGGTCGTCGTCGATCCAGAATCGACGCCCGCTACCGAAGCAGCTACTGTCGAGATCAGGACAGAGCAGGTGACGACTGCCGACGGTCGTGCTATTGAAGTTGCTGCGAACGTCGGTACAACTGATGAGTTGGCTCCGGCCGTCGAGCGCGGCGCAGACGGTGTCGGACTGTTTCGGACCGAATTTCTCTTTCTCGATCGTGAGACGCCACCGACCGAGACGGAACAGTACGAAACCTACCGTGCAGCGCTTGATGCGTTTCCCACTGGCCGCGTTGTTGTTCGGACGCTCGATGCTGGCGGTGATAAGCCAATCCCGTATCTTGACCTCCCTGACGAGGAAAATCCCTTTTTGGGCGCTCGCGGGATTCGGCTGTCACTTGATGAGAACGCCGATCTCTTCGAGACGCAACTGCGAGCACTGTTGCGAGCAGGTGCCGACGGTGCCGGCGATCTCGCGGTCATGTTCCCGATGGTAGCGACAGTGGCTGAGCTCGATCAGGTGCTCACCCGAGTCGAATCGGTCAGCGATGATCTCACGAGTGAGAACATTGCCCATACTGTTCCCGAGCTCGGAGTGATGATCGAAACACCGTCTGCGGTGTTCTGCGCGCGCGAATTCGCCGAACGTGTGCAGTTCTTGAGTATCGGCACAAACGACCTCACGCAGTACGTGATGGCGGCCAGCCGCGGATCCGAAGCCGTCACTGATCTCCACGATCCACTCCATCCAGCGGTGCTGCGGGCCATCGATCGGACAGTCCGTGAGGGTCATCAGGGTGGCGCGTGGGTTGGTGTCTGCGGTGAAATGGCTGGGGAGCCAGAACTGACGCCGCTCCTCGTGGGACTCGGAGTCGACGAACTCAGCATGAGTGCTGTAACAATTCCCGCGGTGAAAGCAGCAGTAACAGCGGCGGACTCGGACGCGACGCTTATCGAAAGCGTGCTTGCTAGCGAAACGCGTGAGGCAGTCCGCGACCGGCTACACCTTGGATAGCTCGCTGGCCTCTTCTGCGGAGCTGACGACCGATTCGAGAGTCGCTTTGGAACTCGTTGCTTCAATCGTGGCGTTGAGTGCACCCTCTAAAATTGGTGCATCCGCGATGGCCGCCTCGCCCTCGAACTGATCGAGAGCAGTCTCCGCGTTGAGAACCGCACTTCCGAGATCGACGAGGATAACGACGGTATCCGCGTCGCCGAGTTCATCAAGTGCAGCAGAGATGTCGTTGACCGACGTTCCGATACTGCCGTCGGGACCGCCTCCAACAGGAACGATAGGGACATCCGCGTTCCCCATCTGGGCTGCGATTTCGCAGATACCTTCTGCCGCCTTCAGGCTGTGTGAGACGACGAGAATACCAACCATCGATTACTCCTCCTTCCCCTCATCGGGGATTGTCGGTGACGTCGCGTCCTGTTCAAGATCACTCTCGTCGAGAGAGTCCTCAGCCGACTCTAAGATCGCTTCGAGTATCAACAGGGTGCTCGCCGCACCCGGATCTTTGTGACCGACTGATCGCCAGCCGAGGTAGGATGCACGTCCCTTGTTCGCTCGTAGAGGCACCGTGAACTCAACACCACGTCGAGCAGCGTCGACTGCCTTGGCTAGTGCTTCCTGAGCCGGAAGGTCGTCATTCTCGATGGATTTCTTGTACGTGTGAACAGCAGGCGTTACAGCGTCGACCATTGTTTTATCACCAACGCTTGCTCCACCACGGTCTGTGAGCTTTTCGAGATACGCTTCCCCGAACGCAACCGTCGACTCCGGAGTCAAGCCCTCAGACAGTTGATCGCTCGCGTGCATTATCGACCCACCGTACAGCGGGCCAGCAGCACCACCGACTTCCGAGATGAGCGCCACACCGACGGCTTTGATGATGTCGTCGATATCGCTGTCTCGTTCTTCCTCAATTTTCTCAACAACTGTCTCGAACCCACGGTCCATATTCGAACCGTGGTCTGCATCGCCAATCGCAGAGTCAAGTTCAGTCAGATACGGCTTCGCCTCGGCCAGCCGGGCCGCGACATTCTCTATCGCTGCAAATACTGCCTCACGTTGTCGGTCAGTTTTTTCCATAGTGTTCTCCAGCCTGGGGGTTCCACCCGATATAATTCGTTGTGGTTGCCACGGATTAGATTATTTCGTCTTGAACCCGGGCGCGTCAGTCGGTGCGCTGAGCAGATCCTTCAGTTCGTCGTCGAGATCAAGCACGGTGACCGAACAGCCTTCCATGTCGAGTGAGGTCATGTAGTCACCGACCCACGTGTTCCACATCTCAAGCCCCTCGTCTTCGAGGAGTTCTTGAACGCGGCGGTTGACAACGAACAACTCAGAGAGAGGCGTGCCACCCATGCCGTTGACCATAACGGCAACCTCACCAGACGGTTGAACATCGTCGAGCACCTCGGTGGTGAGACGTTCGGCGATGGTGTCGGCCTCCATGATCTCAGTACGTTCAACACCAGGTTCTCCGTGGATTCCGATACCGATTTCGATTTCGTCGTCGTCGATATCGAACGTTGGTTCGCCCTTATCGGGCGTCACACACGAAGTGAGCGCCATTCCCATCGAACCAACGTTGTCAACGACTTTCTCCGCTACGCGGGTCACTTCCTCGATAGCTGCGCCGCGCTCTGCTAACGCGCCAGCACACTTGTGGACGAAGATCGTCCCCTGCACACCCCGCCGCCCGGAGGTGTACGTCGAGTCCTCAACTGCAACATCGTCGTTGACGACGACTTGCTCAACCATATCGACACCCTCTATTTCGGCCATTTCGGCGGCGGTATCGAAGTTCATCACGTCGCCTTCGTAGTTTTTGACGACGCACAGCACTCCTGCACCACCGTCGCAGGCCTGAATCATCTCACTCAGTTCGTCACCGGTCGGTGAGGTGAATACCTCACCCGCAGCCGCACCGTCGAGCATTCCTTCGCCAACGAAGCCCGCGTGTGTTGGCTCGTGACCGCTTCCACCACCGCTCACGACGCCGACCTTTCCGTCGACCGGTGCATCGTCTCGTACGACTACCTTCGTGTCGTCCAATCTGCGTGTGCGATTCGGATACGCGGCGACAATTCCATCGACCATCTCGTCGACTACATCTGACGGATCGTTGAGTAATTTCTTCATGGAGCTTTTACCCCCAGTTAATGGGTAACTCACGTTGGCATATAATTTTCCCCTATACGGGCCGTCGATACTGTGTCTGTCTGTAATATGATACCGGTAGTTCAGTATTAATCCGCAAGCGGTAGGGATGCTATTGAGAGTCGACTGCCCGCTCGACGGCGTCAGGCTCGACGAGAAGCTGATGGCTCGTATAGTTCCCTTCCGCGCGCCCACCCCAGTTGTCGTCTCGCTTTGTGATGCCAAGCGTCGCGACGTGCGCCAAAAGGTCTCTGATTCGTCGTGCAGTCAGTGGTTCATCACCCTGTTCTCGGCACAGGGTAGTGTATGCCTCGTAGACGCGAGCGGTTCGAAACCAATCGGTGTCGGGTTCTTCACGTGTAAGTGTCGACAGCGCGTACAGGAGTCGATCGGTGTCTCCAGATATTTGATCGAATTTCTCACGGAGACGGTTGCTTTTCACCTGTTTGTGGGCTCGCGGAACGAACGCGGTCCGAACAGCGTCGGCATCCTCAGCACGTGCAATATCACCGGCGACGAGGAGCGTTTCAATCGCCGTCCGCGCATCTGGAATTCCTTCCGATGCTAGTTCGACGACATGCTGGATCACTCCGTCTTCGAGGCTGTCTGATCGAAACGCGTCTTGCCGCCTCTCGAGAATGGTTCGAAGCTCTGTGTCGTCGTAGGGTGGGAAAACGAACGTGCGCTCTGCAAGCGCGGTTTCGACCGCATTCGACATCCGATCGGTGATTGTTGGGTCCCCACTAATGCTGATCGACCCTACCTCACACGTATCAGTCTCCAGTTCCGCGATGCGAGCCACTACGTCAAATGATTCTGCGTAGTCAATGCGATCAAAGAGGAACAGTACCACATCATAACACTCTTCCAGCACTGTTCGCAGTCGATCGTCATACGCCGAAAGTGAGAGTCCTCGTGAGGGAATCGACAGCCCGGTAGTGTCGGGATCGTTCAGATCAGCAGCAACAGTGCGGACCACGCCTGTCTTTGTGGAAACTGAAAGACAATCGACGTGGGCGACGGCTGCGCTGACTCCTTGCTCTGCAGCGTACCGCGCGACCCGATTGGCGACGTAACGAGTGCACAGCGTCTTGCCAGTTCCTGTGTGTCCCGAGACAAGCACTCGTTCCGGTCGTCGGCCGAAGATGATTGGATTGACCGCGTCGTCGAGACGAGCGATCAGCTCGACCCGATCGACGATCCGATCTCGTCCCGGCAGATAATCGATCTCTAGTAACCGTCTGTCAGCGAATACGTCCGGGGGCGAGTGTCCTGTCATGTTTTGTTACGATGTTTTTGTCGTGCGTTGATGGCAGCTGAAGGAGGCAGCGTACTTAAATCATTCTTCCACATGATTAGAGAGGAAGCCCGGAATGTCCAGTGGTTTGCATCGGAAATGAAGTTCCAGTATTGATCTCCCAACGAACGTCGTCTCTTACTCGTGGATATCGACTGTATAAGCCACTAGTAATATCCGGTTACTGGTTACAATCGGATAGTAAATCAGCTAGTCAACGATTTATAGGTGTAGAAAATATAAAAAATAAGATAGTATGGGAGACTTAGTGAGTGACAAACAATGGACTGATACAGCTTAGAGCTCCGATTTGATCGATGATAGAAATCACTGAGTAATCAACCATTACCTACCCGACACTATGTGTGCAGGTTGATAAACAAGAAATGGTTTTAATCTATTGTATAGTTTTAAATACCAATGGTCTTTCTACCAATTGCAATATATAAATTTATTATTCTAACACTGTATCTTGTGCAATCATCCAAGTGAACCAGTCAATTCAGCAGCGTAACCAGACTGCTTCGTGTATTCACTACCTGACATGAGAACAGGGTAGAACAGTTTATCAGCGGTCAGAACTCTTCCGTCGATGGTTGCGTATGGTTTTCCATCGAGAACCGGCTCGAAATTCTCGACGTGGAACGCACACGACGTTGACTCCGACTCGCGTTTGAGTAGCTGTTCACGCAAGCGATACACAGGAACTGAACATCGATCGAGTACGTCGTTATCGAGGAGAACACCGGTTGCGGCGAGAAATTCCCGAATGATTCGTTTGGCGTTAATAGTGGCTTGCTCGGTGCCTTGTATCCCACACTCGACCTCGACGACAGGGGTGTAATCGACGAGTGAAGGCCCGAGGAGCCCGGCCGTCTCGACGACAGCCTCGACCGATAGATAGGGACAGATTGCTGTGGCGATCGGTCCAACGGTGTTGACAATGGCAAACGGGCGCTCTTCTGATCTCATAGAGTGCAGCGAGAGCGTCGTACAGCCAGCCAGTTCCATGAGCAATTCATACGCTAAACGGCGCTCATCCACCTCTGCATCACGATTGCCCGGAAATTCACGGTTCATGTCGGTCTCTGTGTAGCGTACGCCCCGTTCAAGCGCCCGTTCGTTCGCAATGATGAACTTCACGGGTCGCTTGACGTTTGGTTCCTCTTCGAGCAACGCTTCGATCGCATGCGCTCCACACGGTTCGTCCCCATGAATTGCCGCGACGACCGCGAGTTCCGGATCACCCATTCCCAACTTTTCTATACGCATTCTATTCACCCTATTTCTGTTCTGATGATGGAGTATCGGCAAGATGCGCTGCCTCCATCGTTTCGGTAACTGAATCTCGCCGGATTAGTGCTGAGACATTTCTGATACACTTGTGTCGATCGTGCAGCTCTGCCTTCGTGAGTTCTGGATCGAGCTGTGTTATTTCTGTCCACGTATCAGTATACACATTGTACTTCTCGAATCGCCATCCAAGAATCTCGATCTTATTGATTCGATCTTGTAGCATTTTTTTGGGGTGGTTGGTGGCTGCCATCAGCAAAGCCCCGGCGTGGAATCGAACCACGCTTCTCCAACGAGGTAACGGACAGGTCACAGAGTATGGCTACCTGGCACGCAGTTTAGGTGTGCTGAGAGTATCTCTGCACGAACCGTATGTACTGTCAGTGATGTGGATTGCTCCCAGACGAGGAATCGTTCGTCCGCGTTCCCCGACCGGTTCCCGAATACTCTGAAAACGAACCCGCTACGAATTCTCAACTGAGACGTGAGGCGGAAGCACGGGTGCGTTCGCACTCGCAGAAACCAAATGGGAGGAATCCTTCCATCTATTGTTCGATTTGTTGAATGGTGTGTATGTGATTGATATACATGTGTAGAACGGTGTCAATGTAAATGTTTCGATGCTGCAGATGACAAGACAAAATTTAGTGAGATAGCCACAAACGATGAGTAATGCGAAGCATTCTCGTCTGTTATTTATAATCACATTATATACATAATATTCATGTGCTTACTAGGGATGTCATATCTTCTCATTGTTTGACCTAACTCGAACTCTGAACGGGAAGTGTGAATAAATTAGACTGGAAATATGGATTGTATTGCGGTTTTCACTGGAAATGTGGTCCCACAATAGGATCTCGTCTGGTTCGAGAGTTAATACCACACAGATCCAGTGACCGTCTCAAAAATCACATTTTCGAGTAGACTGGAAACATAGTAAGATGATTGATACGTATGCGGTATTGTTGCTAAATATCCGTAGTATTTGCCTCAGAAGCCCTAGAAAGACCACATTTCACTGGAAATGTAGTAGGTAGGGGTGTATGATACACGACAGCTATAATGTGACTATTCAGATTTCCGTTGTGCCTTCGGACGGCTGTGAGAATCATCGCTCTTAGTTTCTGTGAGAACCATCAGTACGATGGGAGGAGAGCGAAACAGAGACAGCAGTAGATAAGTATTGGTTGGAAATCACTGCACAAGACTATCCGATCGACGGTTCTCCTCGCTCACCGCCACCACGACAGGTGGCAGCCCACATTTCGGATAGCTATCACAGCAGTACGGCTGTAATGACTACTCAAAGAGGAACACTATTTCGAACACTGTGATCGTAAATCGACTGACCATCTCCGTTATAGCCACATAGCGTGATTTAAAAGCGGTACCCCTTCGATCAGACAGGGAGGCTGACGTTGTCATTCTCACCGGACAAGGGGTGATGTTTGTGTATGACTTCTTACTCGAATGTACACAGCGTCAACCTTCAAGCACTACCAATCGCGAAGGTTCAGGAGGCACGATCCAGTTCCTCTCTTTGGCCTGCTGTCGACAGAGCTGCGCCGCACGGTACTGGTTGGCATTTAATATTCTGAAGTTGAATCATCGTATTCGGATACTATCTCTTGTCTCGATACTCTCTATGTTGATCACCGTTGTCCCACAGTTGACAACCGGGAATGAAACATTAATCGTGAGTCTGTAAACGGGATCGATCCGAAGTCAATCGTGAATGATGGTATGGAGACACAAGCCACGGAAAACCGTTCTGGGAATCCCCGGTGCTTACTCTTGTATATTTCGTCGGTCCTGTGGCCGACCGTCTCCAGTGACACCACCTCGATCATCTCAGCAGTCCATATCTAATTCCGCGCAAACTGTCCACCGATAGGCAGTATATATTCTCGACTGTACGATGTGACCGCTGATCGTTAGTTACTGCCACGAGAGCTTATTTCACACCTGTATTCCTGATGAATAAGTCCACCAGACGTATCTTTCGAAAAGTAACACACCGAACCAACCAACTCACAGATAATTTCCACAGTACCTACCGGACAGCCCGAATGATCGGTTCTAGCGCGACAAAACCGTGATTGAGTGGTGATGTCTTTTGGCGATATCGCTCCCCTGCTCGCTCTCGACTCACGCACTATTTTGACTCGTGCTCAGGGATCATGTGACCCGTCTCCTGATGGGGACCGCAGAGAGCGTCCGACGACTGGCGGCACGCGGTTTCTGCAAGCGAGCGCGATTCTGACGAAGGCGTTTTCTCTGCTTTCATCTCTTCTCTGTCGGCATCATCGATAGACGGTTCCGGCAGATACCGCCACGCAACGACGGCCAGCACGAAACAACCCGCTGCTGAGAGTCCCGCATTGGCGAGGTATCCGGGACCGAAAGCGGTGAAGACGAGCCCCGCGAGTGCTCCACCGATCGCAAAACCGATCTGTCCAGTGGCAGCTGTGAGACTCATGAGTGCCCCGCGACGTTCGTCGGAAACAAGTTCGGTTAGGAGAGCTTGGAACGAACTCCCGCGGGAGGCAAACAGCCCCATTGCAACGGAGAAAACGACGTAGATTGGCCAGAGAGCAACGTTCACAAAGGGCGTCACAAGAATCACTGCCGTCACGGCGAGTGACGCACCAATGATGACTGGCTTGCGGCCGACTCTGTCGGATAATCGACCTGCCTCAGGACCAGCGATGACGTTCCCGACACCGCCAAGAAAGAAAAGGAGTGCAATTGCTCCACCGGTCGCCCCGAACGTGGTTTCGAGCCACAGCGGAAGGTATGCGATGTACAACGGAAAGCTCAGAAAAACCAACGCAAACATGACTGAAGCGGCCGCGACGCCGGGCTGACGGAGTAGCGAAGCGTATTCTGCGACTGCGTTGTGAACGCCAAGTGGTCTTTCCGAACGGCGCGCGTCCGGTTGCGGGACGAAGCGCCAGACAAGTACCGAAGCGATACCCATCACGACGGCGAACACGACAAACGGAGCGCGGAAACCGAGCGCGGTTGCGAATATGATCCCTAGCGGAACACCTGCGATCTGACCGGCTGCAAGTCCGCTCAGTACCCATCCACTCGCCCAGCCTCGACGTTCGCGTGGGAAGTAATCACCAATATAAGCGATCGCTGCTCCGTTGAGAACTCCACCAGCACCCCCAGCAAACGCTCGAACGGCGAACAACGACGCGAAACTTTCGACGAACCCGTGCGCTGCGAGTGCAATCGTCATCAGAGTGGTTCCGATCAGCAAGATGCGCCTGCGTCCAATGCGATCGGAGACCGGTCCGGCAATGAGTGCGAACACACCGACGGCAAACGCATACGCCGTGATGAGAGTTCCGAGGAGCCCGACTGTTGTGCCTAGTTGATCTGCGATACGCGGTAGGATCGGCGCGATGATCATCACCTGACTAGCGAACGAAAACACCACCAACCAAAGGACAAAGAGAATCAAATACTCCGAGACAGTATCGTGATCAAGCACATTCATCCGACGATACTGATGTTGAGGTGGCGCTTGATCATGAGTCTACCGTCAAAACACCTACTTTGAATACTGTCCCAGCTGGATTACCTCGACTGTCGATACGACCGCGACAGCGATACTACCGATCGCTGTTGTCCCACTCGGAACAATGTGTTCTCTCATCTGGCAATCGGGGAGCGTGATTACAATCCCGTGAGAAGCAACACTGCTGTATAGCTCACTCCACCGACCGCAAACGCCCAGAATCGACTGTCGCTCTCTTCTGGGAGTTCTTCTTTGATTACATTGAGTACGATGCCCCCCGCTAAAAAGGCGAACAGAACTGCGAGTGCAGCCTCGTCGATTTCTATTAGGTACCCAACCATCGCTCCGAGTAAGAGTGCCACCGAAAGCAACCATCGAGCAATTCGGTTGTACTCTTTTTGATGTCTCTCTTGAAGTGCGAAATCGGTCACGACGAAGTGAAGGCCCATTGCAAACGTAAAAAAGAGTAAATTATCGATTTCTGGCTCCTGTTGGTGAATGAGAAGATAGCCAATAAGGAGGTTATAGAAGGCAAACGAACCCAGATGTATCCAAAATATTTTCGTGTTAACCTGAGGAGCAACTGTCCGATTGCGGTGTGATGATTGCTGCGCAAGCCGTTCAATCCCATAAAAGAACGTAAATCCAGCGAGCGCAACGAGATAGACGTGCCGTTCTGAGAATGCGAGGGGAATCGGCTCTGCTTGCTGGATGGTCCGTCCGCTTCTGCTGAGTTCCGGAAACACGTGAACAAAGACATACGCTACCGAAGCACCCCCAGCAAACGAGAGCCAGCGACTGCGAGGAACGCTACTCAAAGCAGTAAGCCGGTTTGCATACAAGTGCACGATAGATAATCCGATAGCACATATCGATGCGAGCACGACTGGTTCAGCCTGCAATACGAACATCAAATCACGCCAACCATTACTTCCAACTATACGTAGTGGATAAATAATCTTTATGCCGGCAGACTTATGTATAGATTCTATGCTTTGAAGATGGGAAAATGCCGGAAGACGTTAGGTTGTGGCGCTTAGTAGCTGTGACGTAGAACAGTTGACTACATGGCCTGCCGGAACGCTATTGAGAGCGCGTCCCGATAGAGAGATTACACCATGGCCGAACATGATTCAGACCATCCCGAAACTACGCTGAATCAGTGCTCAGCGCCATTCGGCTCGATATCTAATCATCCAAACCACTCTGCGTGTGAAGCGAACGATCATTTCGCCCTTTTATACGAGACGCACACACAGCAGTTCTCGACAGTTATTCCGTTCATTCAAGAAGGCCTCGAACAGAACGAGTACTGCCTGTATATTGTTGACGATAACACAGAAGCCGATGTGGTGACAGCGATGCGTGCGGCCAACATCAATGTCGACGCTGTGCGCGAATCAGGACAGCTGTCGATCCACACCAGTGAAGAACTCTGCCTCAAATCCAGTGCGTTCGACCAAGAAGCTGCGATCGATTTCTGGAAGCAGTCGTTTTCGACGGCACGCAAAAACGGATACGGAGGCATTCGGGGCACGGGTGAGATGACGTGGATCCTCGACAGTGAAATAACACCTGAGGAACTACGGGCCTACGAAAACAAACTCAACACAGTCTGTTCCAGTCAGGGCTATGTTGGACTCTGCCAGTACAATCGCTCGCGGTTTCCCCCGGACGTCTGCGCTGCGATTGTCAATCACCATCCAAAGTTCGTCTACAACGACACCAGCATTGAGAACTTTTACTATATCCCACCCGGCGGGGAATTTGATTCGGAACGCTCTAACGACCCCTGCGCTTGGCAGCTGTCGACACTCGTCGAACGAACGAAAGCCGAAAAGGCGCTCAGGCGCCGTGAGCAAGGTTTAAAGGAATTGGACGAAGCGACACGGAAGCTGATGTGCGCTGATGCCAATGAAATTACTGAATGGGCCGCCGATCTTGCGCGAGCCGTACTCAATGTCGAATTTACCTCGTTCTGGCCGTACAACAAGAGAACAGGAGAGTTGGAGCTAAAGAGAAGCAGCACGGAGCTCCAGACAGACGTGACCGCGCTCGCGGAGCTGTACGAAACGCGCGCATGGGGGACGTTCATCTCTGAGCAAACAGAGACGCTTGATCATCTCAAGCCACCCCAAGAACAACTCGAGTCAGAAGCTCCACTTCGAAGTGGAGTGATTGTTCCCGTTGGTCGACACGGCATTTTCTGTGCGGGATCGACTCACCAAAACAGATTCGACGACATGACGGTGAACTTGGCGAAGATGATCGGTGCGAACATTGAAACTGCGTTGGATCGCGCCGAGCGCGAACGAGCTTTGAATGAGCAAACTATTCAGTTAGAACGAGTGAATCGGATCAATTCCATCATCCGAAGGACAATTAACGCGATCGTAGATGCCGATCCAGGCGCTGAGATCGAACAGATCGTCTGTGAGCGACTTGCAGCCTCTCCCTCATACCAGTTCGTCTGGATTGGTAAACCAGATCTTGAGACGGGCAGGATCACACCAAGTGCATGGTCTGGTGGTCAAAGTGGCTACCTCGACCGAATTGTGCACACAACCGATGACACTGTTACGAGAGGAGATCCGATTGGCAGCGCAGCGCGAACGCAAACAGTGCAGGTAGTACAGGATGTCTTGACAGACCCGGGATTCAAACAGTGGCGAGAGCAAACGCTCACCGAGGGTTTTCGTGCTTGTATCAGCATTCCACTCGTCTACGAGGAGTCCTTCTACGGAGTATTGAATCTATACACCGACACACCGAACGCCTTCAGTGAGCGAGAGCAAACAGTACTTGGTGAACTTGGTGAGACAATTGCGCACTCGATTAACGCTGCAGAAACCAAGCGGACGCTACAGGCAAGCAGCGCCATCGAGCTGAAGCTGAATATCCCTAATTCGGACGACGTGCTTGCCCGAATCGCCCGAGATACTGACTGTCAGATCGAGCTCGAAGAAATCGTTCCGCTGACAAACGATCTCTCGTATTTCTTCTTCCGAACAGAGGATGCCAGCACGGACAATGTACTGGCCTCAGGCAAACAGCAGTCCAGTGTTGGAGAGATACACATCATCAAAGACAAGGAAACAAACCATCTGTTCGAGGCTGTGGTCACCAAACCAACGATTGCCTCGTGTATCGTGGATAACGAGGCCACGATCCGATCACTCACTATCACAGACCAGAACACAACAGTGATCGTCGAACTTCCATCGACCGTCACTGTCCGCGAATTTCTCGAAGCTCTACGGACGAACTATCCAGACACCGAGCTCGTAGCGCGACGTCCCCATGGAGCATCGGCTTCGGCTCCGGAGAAAAATGAAGTGCAAAAAGCTGTTGCTGAACAACTCACTAACCGCCAACGGGAAGTTATCGAAACAGCTTACATGAGTGGATTCTTCGAATCTCCGCGTGCACGGACTGGCAGTGATCTCTCTACTGAATTGGGAATCTCTCAATCAACGTTCTCTCATCACTTGCGTGAGGCCGAGCGCAAGCTCTGCGAAATCGTACTCGAGAATGCGTGAAATACCTGCTTTCCGGATTTGTTCGCAACCATTGTGGACGGAATCGTTCACACGTAACTGCCCATCGAACTGGGACTATCGACTCAGAGCAGTGTTGAATGTCGAATTGGTTCTCACTGGATACGTATCGACAGTACCTCATCAAGACTCTAGATAGTTCGTAGTGTCGTTTGTCGTGGCCGAACATTTTCGAGGTCATATTTTCCCCGCTCCCGCCCATCGGGGAACGCATGGGTACCGAGCACTCAAAAGACGATTCCAACGTGTTCTCACGTTTACCGGGTCCTATGCAGATCACCACTGTGGGATCACTCACACTACGCACGGTGACATTCGGGCTCCCCGATCGCCTATTTGCCCGATACACGTTGGAATATCTCGTCCGAAACGAGAGATCTGTCAGAATTGAGTGTATGAGCCACAGTAGAAGACCAGAACCACTGTCTGTGAGACGCCCGAAAACAGTGTCAAAATCATAATACTGTGACTATGATACAAAGAAGACCAATACCACGATCGTCGCTCGATTCCCTGTTCGATGTTTTGTCCAATAAGCACCGTCGCCGCTTGCTCATCGAGTTGGCCGAGCACGCCTCCCAAGATGAGGTAAATGTCCACGTTTCTACCGTCGTTACCACTGAGGTCGAGGATCGAAAATCGATGAAGATACACATGCTCCATACGCACCTCCCGAAGCTCGAAAAAGCGGGGTTCATCGAATGGGATCGGGATCAAAATGTCGTGCGGACTGGACCACAATTCGAGAGGATCCGACCGGTAGTGAAATTACTATCGGAGCACGCCGACGAATTTCCGAACAACGAACACTGACTGAATGTAGGTCGTTTCGACTCTGATGATAGCTTCTTGTCGTCTCGTGCGGAACCGATGCCTCTACAGGAACAGCGCTGCCTGATGTTTCTGAATCGTTGTACATCGTATCGAAACAGACGTGTGTGTTATTCTACCCCTCGAATAGACCGTACAATGAAAGATACCCCATCTATATGACCATTGCGATCGACAGAAGGTCGATTGACAAGCGTATCCAACATTAATTATTGTATACGTTACTATACTCTATCCATCATGTTCCAATTGTGTCTGTTTGAGTCTTGATTCTAACCGTTAGCAACTTACCCATATGTAGAATTTAAAATATATGTATTATATCTGTATCTCACTAACACATAGGTGGAAACTAGGAAATGAATAATACACTATACCGGTAGTAAATTGTTACAGGACTCTGCCCACCGTCCTTTTTCCGTTCGTACTGTTACATCTCGTTCGAAGTCGTTTGGTCGATAATTTGTGAAATATGCAGCAACGATAGTTATATAGCAATTTCTAGCATGTTTAATTATTTCTATACGATGTCGATGATGAGTACAGAGGTATTGTGATTATTATTTTTATATTCTGCTTAGAATTAACGCCAAATGTTCGAATTTTTTATGGCGGAGTCGTGCCCTCTCGACATTGCGTGTTGGCTGAAAGCGGACGTGAATGTCTCCAGTACCGCTCGTACAGTCGCTCTGCCCAGCCGAGTAATGCGGGGTTGGTGCTGCTCACGCACGCGCTGAGATGTCCCTGCTCGTCGTAGGACCCTACAATCCCTCGCTGATCGGTGAGTGTGAGTCCAACCCCGATTGTTCCCTCGTACACATAGAGATTACACGCAGCGGCGAACAGGTCCTCAAATTCAGCAGCATGCGATGGATCTGGTGGTTCGGCTGCTGTTTGCGGGAGAACAAGATCCATTGCAGTACCACGCCCAAGGAGCTCCGCATAAATCTCGGTATGCAACTGGCTTAAAATTGGCACCAACCCACGAAGTGTCTCTATCGAATCCTCGCGTAGCGTGTTTGTGTACTGTCTCAGTGGTGCGTGCGGTTGAGACGAATCCGCGACGATGATCTCGGCGTCGGCGAGCCATTTCGGATTTGGGGCATGCTCAGAGGTAGTAAGATTTGCGAAGAACGGCTTGCACGTCTCGATCGTTTCGAGCGCAGATAGAAAATCTGCGTACTGCAGAGCAATGAACTCACCGTTGGTCGTGAGGTGGTATCTCCCGTCGATTTTTTCGATCCATCCCCGATCAACCAGCGACGACAGGTTGCGCTGTACGCCACGGCGAGACAGTTCGAGTACCTCAGTGATATCGCACGGAGGACAGGGATCGTCTCTCAGCTGCTGAAGAATTTGAATCCGGTGCGGCGATGCGGACAGGAACTGGATGTCGTCGTGATAATCATTCATTGTATTCGGTGAATGTTTGAATTCGTTTTGCTCTCATGCCAACAGCCGTACCAACCGGAAACGGAATCGTCATCGTTCCAGTGTTTCTGAGGGAGGGACAGTTGAACCACGTAACGTCTGCTACCGGTTTTCATTCTCGTCTGTGTCATCTGAGGGATCCATCATCGCTTACTTCGATTGCCTCAGCACTAGTACAGAGACGAGAAATATTAGTTTTCATCTTTAAAATATTGTGCAATAAATATGATCGAAGAGGTAAACGTAGGAACGACATTCGGACGATCGAAGCACATCACGATCGGGACACGTCTGCTGACAGCAAGAGACGTGAAAATCACACCGATTGGAACGAAACCGAGGCGCCAAAGCGGAACGGTCGGAAATTTCGCAATGTGTGCGATGGCTTCACTGTCGATAATAAACTCAACTAACAATATCATTACCTCACAGAGAAGCCCATCGATCAAATGTGACAGTAGAACTTTAGGAGACTGACTGTGTAGCGGTTGTCTCGTGTCCATCAGCTTGAATCATCGGACAAGCCGCACTCCTGTTAGACGATCTCGCTTCAACACACCGTGGATGCTCACTCAGTCTACCATTCCAGTAAACCATCCAGGGACATCGTCTGAGTCGGGGCCGTCAGATTCGTCGGTCTCTGATGCTGTGTCGGAATCTGTGGTGTTGTTCGGCACGTCGGCATCACCATTCTGTTCTTTGTCACCTTCCTCACTAGACACGTTCGGATCAACCTCGGTCGGAGGAACAACAGCCGGCGTGAGCATTGCCGCAGGACCTTCCTGAGCAGTGACTGCCTCTGGCGGTACGTTTGGCCCGGCAATGAGTCGGACTGCCAATCGTCGGTATGCCGCGAGAAGATCACGAACTGTGCCGGTGAATGACGGAATTGTGGTCAGCTGCGCAACGCCCATTCGCTCGGGGATTTCTGCAGCTGAGAGACCCTTACAGGTACGGGAGACAACCATTCCACCGACAGTACCGTCAAGGTGGTCTATGAGACGTATCGTCTTTATCGCGTCTACAACTGCAACTTCGGCAGGTGTTGTGACAATGATGGTACTATCAGCGAGCTGTAATGGAACTGCCACCTCGTGTGTGAGGCCCGTTCCTGTATTGAGGATAAGTGAATCGTAGTCCTCAGCGAGAGTTTCAACAACGTCGGCTAGTCGATCCGGATCTGCCTGCCCGTAGGCATCCAAGGTTCCAGAGCCCGGATAAACATCGAGCTGTCCGACTTCGTCCGTTCCAATCACGCGCTCGACACAAGCCTCTGCAAGCGAGACAGTTCCACTGAGTACTTCGTGAATCGTCGGTTCGTGAGAGAGACCGATAATTCCCTGCAGATTCGGCATCACGAGATCAGCGTCAACGAGGGCTACACTCCGACCGGTCGCTCGGAGCGTAGCCCCAAGATTCACCGCCGCTGTTGATTTTCCGACTCCTCCCTTACCTCCAGCGATAGCGTACACAGTCGCAGTCATTGGTGATGACAATGACGACCACAGTGATGAAAATTAACACACCGTCAAATAAAGTTCCCCCCATCATGTTATCTATAAAAAGTTAAATATAAAGTAGGTGTTTTTGTTCGAATTCAGTCGGCGGAGTGACGGGTCAGACCGCTGTCTCCAGGACGCCGCCCGTCCGGACAAAGAAGTAGACGACAAATGCTGCGGTGAGCAGCCATTGACCCACGTTGACGTCCTTCCAATTTCCTTGTGCGACTTTCATGAACGGATACGAGATGATTCCTGCCGCGATCCCGTAGGCGATCGAGTACGTCAGTGGCATAATGAGGATGGTCATTCCGGCAGGGATAGAGTGAGAGATTTCTCCCCAGTTGATGCTGGTCACGTTGCGCAGTAACATCAGTCCGACAACCACGAGCGCAATGTGAGAAGCATACAGCGGGATGGCCGCTGCTAGTGGAACAAACGCCAATGAGATCAAAAACAAGATTCCGACCACCAGCGCAGTCATCCCCGTGCGGCCACCTTCTTGAACGCCCGTTGCGGACTCAATGAAGGTCGTTACCGTCGAAGTGCCGAGCATGCCACCAACCGTCGTCCCGACCGCATCAGCTGTTAGTGGTTTGTCCATATCCGGGAGATCCCCGTCCTCATCGAGGAAGCCCGCCACCTGCGAGACACCGGTAATCGTTCCCGCGGTGTCGAAAAAGTCTACAAAGAAGAATGTGAAAATGATCAACGAGAATGCGAACGCATCGACGTTCTGAAAGCCTTCGACGAACGCGCCGGCAATCGGCGTAATATTGTATGTCGTGGGGGGAACGTCTGGTGTTAGCGTACCAGCCTGAACGAGACCAAACTGTTCGACACCGTATCCGGCGGCGGAGGTCAAGAGAATGCCGATGACAATTGCGCCCGTGACCCCTCGCGCACGCAACATCAGTGTCAAAAAGAGCCCCACAATGGATAAGAGTGCAATAGGATTCGAGGCAACGCTCCCGAGCGTTATGAGCGTGGAGGGGTCGTCGACAACAACCTGCATCTCCTGTAATCCAATGATAGCCAAGAAGAGACCGATACCAGTTCCGACGGAGAACTTCACCGGTGTCGGGAAGAGCTTGATAATGTATTTACGGGCCCCAATTGCTGTCAGGATGAGGAAAAGTATACCCTCAGTCACAACCGCAGCTAACGCCGTCTTCCACGAAATTCCCATTGCGCCGACGACTGTGAATGCGAAGAATGCATTGAGACCCAATCCGGGGGCCTGTGCGAATGGACGGTTTGCGTAGAACGCCATTATCGAAATGGCCACCACAGCCACGAGAATTGTAACCACAGCCAACATCTGACGAACCTCGCCAGGAGTGTAGCCATCGATGATGATTCCCGGTTTCTTACCGGGAATGCCCGCCAAAATAGCCGGGTTCACAACGACAATGTAAGACATTGTCAGAAATGTTGTGATTCCAGCTATGATCTCTTGTCGGAGGGAGGTTCCGTGTTCGGCGAACCCAAAGAAGTTCGCTATGAATCCCGTCGATTGGTTTCCTGTTGGTTCATTCCCTGCTCGATCGTCAGCCGCTGGTTTTTTTGCCATTGCTGCTCTTTCCTCAGCTATCACTCTTCCTCATGTTATATTTTATGAAGTACATCCTTCGCAGTCGTTGCCGAATCTAATCGGTAGCTCGGTAATCCGAATATTAGTTTCCAATTACTACTGTACAATTGTAATTGTATTACTATTTATATTTATTTATACACAATACAATATATAATTCTAAGAATCAAATGTAGCAAGATCGATTATATGGAAATGAGAAGACGAACGCAAAGGAAATTCGGATGCGTTGCCTCGTATTCGTAACTCACTGGATCGGCCTCTCGATACGCCTCGGTCGGCGTTGGCTCCAGCAGTTCATCCAGTTGAAATCCGGCGTCAAGCGCCGGTTCAATCATCGCAGAGAGTGGTCGACGATACGCCGGCACATCCACCGCCATACCGAAGCTCTCCCACGTCGCCGTTACCTGTTCTGTTTCGTGATAGTTCACAGAATCATCATACTCTTCGAAATCAGCGTGCGGATGCTGGACTGAGAACACGACCCAGCCATCGGTGCTGAGGATACGGCGGAGATCACGAAGCAACGAATTCCAATCTCGTACGTAGTGAAACGCCAAGGAGCTGGCGATTCCATCGAAGCTGTTGTCAGGGAACGGGAGGGTGCTCCCCAAGTCAGCTTGAATAAACTCTCCTGTCGGGACTCGGGGCCGTGCGTAGGTGAGCATCGTGTGGCTCACATCTACTCCAACGACAGTAGCCCCACTGTCAGTCAGTTCTGTTGTGAGATGACCTGCGCCACAACCGGCATCGAGGATCCGATCTCCTTGGACGTTTGGAAGCAACGAAAGCGTTGCAGGCCGTTCGAGATATGCGTTCGCAGGCTTCGTCTCGCCTTTGCGATCGTATCCAGGGGCAAGTCTCTCGTAGGCGCGGTAGGCAACGGGTCGATCCGGCGTGTCGGGCATTGGAGAGTCGGATGCGAGACGGACAGAAAAAGTAACTGAACTCAGAGAGCCACAGCATTCGACGTTTTTCGTGTGATTCCGCTTGTGTTAGCCATTGTGCTCAATCAGCCACTTACGAGACGTCCACCGATAAGTTTGAGATAAAGAAACGGGACGAACCATTCCAATTTGGACTCTCGTTTCTTCACTCACGCGATGGCCGATTCCCAGACGACGATAACCGAGGGTGTCACGACGAGGGCAGTGATGTACGAGTAGACGACAGTGAGCGCGATTAGCACACCGAACTGACCCAAGACAGGAAAGAGCGCTAAGACCAAGACGCCGATGCCTGATGCGGTCGTAAGCATACTCCCCGTGAGCGCACCTCCGGTACCGAGTACTGTTCGCTCTAGTGCGGCGAAGACGTCGTCTGTCAGTTCGTACTCATCGGTGAACCGATGCACGACGTGGACAGAGTAGTCGATGCCGAGCCCGAGCGCGATGGCGAGAATCGTCGCCGTCAGCGCATTGAAAGGAATATCGAACAGGCGCATCGATCCGGCAAGCAACGCGACTGAGACCACGATCGGCACGAGATTGACCAGTCCGAGCGACGCTCGTCCTTCGAGCATGTGGTAGATGAGGAGGAGGAAAACTGTCGTTGCCAGTAGCGCAACAGCGAGGCTCTGGATGGCCGATGCCAGAATTGTGTCGGCGATCTCTTGGAACACCACCGTGTTGCCAGTTCCCGTCGCTGATAGCCGGTACCGATCGGCCATACTGTGAACGTCGGTGGTGATCGCGTCTTGTGAGGCGCTAGATTTCACCGAATAGACGATCTGCGTTGAAGTGTAGTCCTCGGTGATGTACTCAAGCGTCTGTGAACGATACGGCGAGGAGAGCAGCTCATCATAGATTTCCTCGAGGTTATCGTCGGGCACGCCGTCGTCGTCGACATCGTTTCGCTCGACGAGACGTCGAAATTCGGGAGACTGAGCCGCATAATCATCGATCACCATGAGGATGCTCTGTGCATCTGCTCGTCGATTTGATGCGATGAACGAATCTGGGGGATCACGGTTGGCGTGATGGATCGATTCGAGCGCGTAATCTGCGGTCAATGATCCCTGGGCGTATATTGTAACCGTATCGTCCTCCGCAGAGGCGAAGTTCTCCTCCAGAAAGTTCGTCGTTTTTGTGACGGTGTACTCGTTTGGAGCAAACGGCTCGGGCAGGCTTTCGAGATAATCGGGAACGTCCTCGGGCGGGAGGAAATCCTCCGTATTGAACGAGGTGTCAACCCCCGTCGCGTAGTACGATGATCCAGCGGTGAACAACAAGACTGCGATGAGAAAGACGTAGGGTGCTTTCCGGGCAATTACTAGTCCGACCGGCAGCACCCGAGACAGCGCAGAGCCTTCGGAACCCAGTGGCTGCTCGCCAAAGCGTGGGAGTCCTCTGCGAATGCTCAGTTCGTCAAGGAAGACCTTCGCTGCCGGTAAGAAGATTCCGAAGATGAGGAACGTGAAGACGATGCCAATCGCGGCGACGAATCCAAAGTCACGAATCGGCGGTAGATCGCTCACACCGTTCGATGAAAATCCCATGACCGTCGTCCCCGTCACGATGAAGAAGGCTACAAGGAGCTGGTCAGTTGCGATTCGCATCGATGATCCCACATCTTTTCCTTCAACACGCTCCTCACGGTATCGGTTGATTGCGTGGATCCCAAAGTCAATCCCTACCGCCAACAGGAGAGGCGGGACGGCAATCAGCAACTGCGAAAAGGGAATCCCCGCGATTCCCAAAAATCCGAACGTCCAGACAATCGCCATTCCAAGGGCAATGACACCCAAAAGCAAGTCAAGCGGATCTCGATAGGAGTATATTAAAAAGGCGAAGATCAACAGTACCGCTGCAGGCGTGATGATCAACATCGAGTCAGTGATGACGCTGCCGTTCTCTGCAGCGATGATCCCCGACCCGAACACCGTGATATCGGAGTCAACAGAGCCCACGACAGATTGGGCCGTCGTCTGGATAGGCGTGAGAGGGCTCGTTCCACCCTGTCCCGCCGTGGTCGAGACGCCGCCCGGAATTTCGTGCTCGACGACGCCGATGGTCGCCGATGCCGAGGCAGCTTCGCGGTTGAAGTCGTCGCTCACGATCCCCCGGAAGCCGTCGCTCTGGGCTGCTCGCTGAACAGCGTCCTCGACCTCAGATCTGCTTGCTCCTTCTATCGCGTCGATTTGTGCGCCGACAGTTGTCGCGTTCGGATCGATCGTCTGAGCGACGATCGCTGCTGCGCTAGAAGTAGACACGACTCGCAGATTCTCACGGTCCTGCAGGCGCTGTTGTACTTCGAGTATCGCAAGCAACTCCCCTTTCGAGAGCACATTTGTGCCCTGCTGAATGAGTTGTGTCGTTCCGTTGGTGGTCTCGAACGCCGGAGAAAACTCCTGATTGACTTCCTCGAGAGCTTCCTGAGACGGGCTTTCCTTGGTGAACTGCTCGGTACCAGCTTCTGTTGAGATGTTCCCGAGTCCGACCGAAAATACTGCCGTCAGCAGGAAAAATGTGAGAATTACAGCTCGTGGACGCTCGGTGATCCACTCATCAACGAGGTCGATCACTGCTTGATAATTTACTCTCCCCCGTTCACCGCCGTTGGTACTCGATTCCACGCTGCTGTGGCGATCAGTATCTGGATCCACGCCAGTGTCACCGTCGACGTCCGAGTCGGCAGTGGAATCCTCTCGATCGCGCACCATTTACCGTTCCCTGCCCCTGCCGTTGCCGTTACCGTTTCGCCGGCGGACGACTACCACTGTAAGGACTACGACGAGTACCGCGAGCAAAACGGGTAGTATCGGTAATCCACCGCTACCGATTGACAGAAAGCTGTTGTTCTCGGGCTCGCGTACCTCGATTGGAATATCGTATGTATCCGAGAGCTTTGATTCACCGTCGGCGGTGTCGTACTGGAAGTCGAGCGAGAGCGGATAGGTACTCGCCGTTGCACCTCCTGCCGCGCTCACTTCGAAGGTGACGTTCGCCGATTCTCCAGGACGAAGTTCGGAGACGAAGGCTTCGTCGTCGTCGAGACTCAACGGATCGTCAACGAACGCTTTTGCGTTGATGTTTTTAACCGTGCTGTTGCGGTTGTTCGTGATTTCGAGTTCGACGGGTTCGCTGTTACCGACACCGACGCTCGTGTTCCGTTGTGTGATTTCGAATTCATCGCGTTGGGACGCAACGTCGACCTGAACGGAGAGGCGATCGCTCGTTCGAGGATCACCCTGTGTATTGTCGTAGTTAACGCTGAAGGAAAGCTGGCGGAGTCCACCCTCTGCGCCGTCGGTTACCTCGATTGGGAACGAAAAGTTTCTTGACTCGCCAGCTGCGATCGTGCCGAGCGCGAATTCGTTCTCTTGTGGTTTAAGATTTGAATTGTCGACAGGGAGAGTAAGCACTGCATTGCGGACGTCGTTCGGGCCTTCATTGACGATAGTTCCGGTGATGGTTCCTTCATCACCAACAGTGAGATTTCCGCTCACGTTCGAGAGGCCGAACGTCTGTTCACGAAGGGGTGTTACACCAAAGGTTTGCTCATCCGAACGAGCTGATTCGCCGTCAGCGTCGGTGTACGATACCGAGGTCCGAAGCGGATAGCTTTGCCGTTCAGTATCGTTCGACATTCGCACCTGATACTCAACTGTTTGTTGTTCACCGTCATCCCATTCACCGACGAATCGGGTAGCGTTGCCCGTCGACCCTACCACTACATTCGGACTCAGTGATGAGAGCGAAACAGTCGCCTCGGTTACGTCCTCACCGGTGTTTTCGAGGGTGACACTGACTGTTCCTCGGTCACCGATCGGTGCGTCCGAGGAAGTCGAGACAACCTCAAAATCGTCTGATTCTTCCCCGATTTCGACGCCAAGAGTAACTGGACCGGCCTGTGCCGACTGGTCATCGTCGTCGGTGTACGAGAGCGAGGCCTGTAATGGATATTCGCCCGTCGCAATGGATTTTGCAGCGGTTGCTTCAACGACAATAGTGTTCGTTTCTCCACTTTCCCACTCTCCGACGAACTTGCTGACGTTCGGTGATCCTGTGAAGAGAATGGCTCCGGAGAGCGACTGGAGATTGACGACAGCATCTTCGGCGTCTTCGCCAGTGTTTTCGAGCTGCACCCTCACGGTGCCCTGCTCACCAGACGACAGATCCGAATCAACCTCAACAACTTCAAGAGCATCACGGTTCGTTCCTGACTCCGTATTCGGTGGAGGTGCCGTCTGAGTTGATGATCCTGTATTCGGTGGAGGTGCCGTCTGAGTTGGTGAACCCGTATTCGGTGGAGGTGCTGTCTGAGTTGGTGAACCCGTATTCGGTGGAGGTGCTGTCTGAGTTGGCGGAGCCGTATTCGGTGGAGTTGTCGTCTGAGTTGGTGAACCCGTATTCGGTGGAGGTGCCGTCTCAGTTGGTGGGGGCGACTGAGTGGTCGTTCCCGACTCCGGGGGAGTTCCATTCTCCGATTCGTTCGGAGCTGCCGTCTGGGTGAGTGAACCGTTGTCTCCTTGCTGTGCAACTGCAGTCCCGTCTATTTCGGCTCCAACAATCCCAAAAGCGCCAGCCTGAAGCAACAGAACACCCACAATCACCGCCACTACCCCGTTGGACTCAGCATCCATTGTCTATACTCCTGGTTTCGAGTGTCGACGTAAATAATGCATTCATACATCCATCAGTAACAACACATGAACTAGTTCGATCGAAGTTGCGGACAATCAACCGCAGTCTGTCTATTTGACTCCCGTTTTTGACCGCAAATAGTTCTGCTGTATCCTGTGGAGGGGATCGTCCAGCGGTCTGGTGTGCCATATTTCACCACCAGTTCTCGGTGATCGATAGTCGTGACTCCGATATCACTTCCGTATCGCTAGTAACCGAGTTGAATGACCATTCATTAACCATGGGTGTGAATGAACGGTCGTCCTATTATTAAGTTTGTGATTTTAGAGTACCGATGGACAACGACACCGTTGAGAATATAATTCAGAATATCAGCAAGTGATGTGCCCGTAGCACAACCTCCATCAGTTACCTCGACAACATTTCCAATTTCCATATTATACGAAGTTATTTTTGAGTGTGGAGGGGAATATACTAACTAGTGCGACGCAAGTAGCCGACAGCGGAGATACTCATTCAGTTCTTGCTCGACTGCCTTGACCGAGATAGGATCAGTTGTTGTGCAGCAGAATACGGCCCACTGAATCACGTGTTTTGCTCGCTTTTGACAAACTGCTCCCGGGATATTTCGTTGTGTAGTGCTGTGCTTTGATCTCAATGACAACGTTGAGAAGAGTAGTACTACTTGAGACACCACTATTTTCAGAGCTATGTCGCAACTCCTCCGGGAGGATGATGTGATGAAAAGACTAAACGTGTGCCATTGTACGAGCCGTTTCTTCAGTTTCGATACGAGATTGATATTCAGAGATGATGAATTCGAGAACGGATATCAGATGATCGTCTTTCCCGCGATGGTGATTGTAAACAGCAGATTTGCTCATCCTCAACTGACCTGCAATCTTAGAGGTCGAACGTTCTGAATATCCATATTACAAAAGTGCTTGGCACGTCACTAGCACGATTACTTCTTTAATCCTTGAGAAATCATTCTCTGATACTGAGTTGCTCTCTTACATGACTGATGAAGTCTATCAAGCGATGATAAACGCGACGGTCGGGACAACCACATTCACACGTTGTGAGCGGTCAGTTAGAGAGCACCTCGGTTACGCCCGCAGCATCATCTGAACGGAACGTACGCCAGTAGCCTTGGACGTACGCACCGAGGAACATACCACCGATCGCCCACAGAATAGGGTAGTTTCCAATTCCGACGCTCGCGTAGGCCGCCCCCGGACAAATTCCCGAGACACCCCACCCGACACCAAAAATTGTGCCCCCCACGATGACATTGCGGTCGAGGTCTTTCACCCGGCGTGTGTACTCGCTTGCAGTCAGTGGTGCACGATCGAGATATCGGGTCGCACCTGCGAACGTGATACCAGTTACAACCGCCGCACCGCCCATTACGAAGAGGAGACCGAGGTCTTCGAACTGGAGAAAGTCCAGTACGACTTCGGGCCGAGCCATCCCACTGATAGCGAGACCAAATCCGAAGATCAGACCACCAACGTAGATGACGGGAAGGAACCACGGACTACGATCGTTTTTACTCATGGCGCAACCCCCAGTGCCTGCACAAGTTGAGCAGTTCCGATGGCGACGACGAGGAACGTGCCGACGTTCACAATAGACGTGTTCGACAACGATCCGACTCCGCAAACACCATGGCCAGAGGTACAACCTTTTCCAAGGCGCGTGCCTGCACCGACAAGGATCCCCCCACCGAGCAGTCGCCACCACTGAACATTGGTCGTCCAACCACCAGGATGTAACACGAACCCGTACACAGCGGCACCACTGACAATGCCTGCAGTGAACACGAGACGCCAGTCACGCGACTGTACGTAATCTAGACGATTAAATCGGGAGACGTTAGATACGTATGACAATGTCGATTCGAGGAACGTACTCGCACCAGCAGTAATGTTCGTTGCGAGGTAGATGACTGCAGTCCCGAACCCGACCAAAAGTCCACCGAAGAGATACGGCATGATGCCACGGGGAAAGAAACCACTGACAGCGAAGGGTACCATCGACAGCGACATATTAATTCGAAAGCACTCCTTCGATTATGGTGCAGTTGACTGTGTCGAGTTCGAACGCTTCGAGTGACGCTCGGTCGAGATTGATTGCGGATATATCCGTGTGATTGGCGGGAAACGGTGGCATGTCCACGATGATGAACTCAACTAACTCACCTTTTTCCATCAAGAGCGCGCCAACTGGCTCCGTTACCCCACTCGGAGTTGTGTACATCCCATCCCGCATCGCAGAATCGCTGAAGTGTGCTGGTGCAATGATCGTCTCATCGTAAAGTGCCGGTGTTTGTTCCAAACTCACGCAGATCGACTCTGTAACGGTCTGTTCGTGTTCTTCATTCTCGAAATTTGACCGAAGAATACGCTTTTTCGGCTTATTCGGTGTGGCTGATCTTGTCATCCTTTCTGTGTGAGAGACAGTTCCTTCACGCATTGTCACACGTCACTACTATTCACATTCCAATAAGACTTTGCATAGATCTTCTATTGTTATGCAATACTATAGTTGCTCATTAGGCTTGGATGATCTAATACTACTGAATTAACGTGTGTTGGGATTGCAATTGTGTATGGTCTACGAACAGCTACCGATATCCTTTTGATGCTGGTTCTAGTATTGTGTGGTGAGGTCAATACTATGACCGAGTACGAAATCACCGAAACCCTCGATGTGATGGGACAGAACTGCCCAATGCCGGTCATCGAGACGAAACAGCGAATCGACCAGCTTAGCGGAGATGATGTTCTCGAAATTCTCGCAACTGATCCTGGAAGCAAGAGTGATATCGCTGGCTGGGCAGAGGCGACCGCTGGTGTCGAGCTCGTCGATCAACAAGAGCACGACGACGTATACAAACACTACGTCCGTAAGACGGAGTAAAAACAATGGATAAAATCGGAATCATCGTTTCTGGAGACGACCCGAAACGCCTCGCAATGGCAATGAATCTCGGCCACACAGCGCTTGCATCCGACATTGAGGCCCACCTTTACTTCACATTCGATGGCTTGACTCACCTGATGGAAGGTGAGAAAGATCTAACCGAAATCGAGCCTCTGCTCGAATCGGGAATGCCGAATCCGTACGATTTACTCGAGCAGTTCGTTGCCAACGGCGGCGATCAGGTCACGACAGTGGCCTGTACGACAACAATCGATATGCTCGGATGGCAGCAGGACTCAGTTGATGAGTCGGTCACGACCACGTTTGCGGGTGCGGCAACGTTCCTCGACGAAATGGACGATGCAGACCACGTGTTCAGCTTCTAACGGAGTCCTCGTGGATACATAGTAATGACTGATACCGCTAAGACCGAGGCTGCCAATACGGATACTGATCAGGTTGACGAAGAGCATCGAAAAATTGGAAAAGGATTATTAGACGAGAACATGGGGCCGAGTTCCGCGATGGCGCATCTCTATCGGGGGGAAATTCACCGAATGAAGCTCTGGCGAGAGCGTCTGGACCAGACGACGAACTGGTCGGTCATCGTCATGGCGGCAATCATCACATGGGCGTTTTCCAGTCCCTATAATCCGCATTATATTCTCCTAATCGGTATCGGTACACTCTCGGTGTTTCTCGTCATCGAAGCACGACGCTACCGTGGGTACGAGATCTGGCGAACTCGTGTCCGGAAACTTCAAGAGAACGTCTGGGCCATCGGTTTCGATCCGTCCTCTGGAGTGGATGATCCCGACTGGCGCGAGCGGTTGAGTCAGGATTATCGGGTACCGACACTCAAAATAAGCGCAGAAGAAGCCATTGCACACCGTCTTCGGCGAGTGTATCTGCTTCTGATCGGGATATTACTCGTCGCATGGTTCGCACGAATCACCGCATTCTCACTGAGTCCGTGGAATGAGAGCGCAGCGATCGGAATAGTTCCCGGTGAGATTGTCGTGACAGGGGTTGTGCTCTTTTATCTCAGTGCAATTTTTGTCGCGTGTCGTCCACGGACGTGGCACGCGAAAGGTGAGCTTCGAGCAGAGGACCTCCGGGAATAAAATCGCACTCCGTTTCATGCCGTATGATTTGACCCTTCACATCTCCCGATTGAAATCTGCTGCTCGGACGGTTCGACACCCAGCTTGAATCAGATCTTGGGGATGGTTTCTCATTCGACGCACCACATCGATTTCTCCTCAGGTGTACCGGCCGTGTTCTCGCGGGTAGTCAGCGTGGAGATCATCGTCGTAGCAGTTCACCATGTCATTCAGCGCATCATCGGCCATCGCCTGGCTGGCCGGTGGGGCAGTTTCGCCCGGCTCGTCACGACCCGCAGGTCCACGGATCCCAAACTGCGTGCGGGTTTCCGTCTCGACCCGATCGGTGAGATCCATGCCGAGTTGGAGGCTATCGAGCAGTCGCTGCTCGACGTTACCGGTGATCAGATTGCGGGCAGCCCGAACGTTGCACGCCTCGAAGTGCGCTTGAGCTTTCTGTTCGATCGTTTCTCGCTCGGCGATCATCTCCTGCTCAAACGCCTCAATTGCACCGACTACGTCGGTGTAGAACGCTTTTGGATGCTCAGCGGTGAAGTACAACAGTCGTTTGAACTCCCGGGTCGCATAGCGCGTGGCCTCCTGATGCTGCCAGTTTTGATCTAAAAAGCCGGCTGCGGCGTTTGACGTCATGTAACGATGGTGTCTGAATTCCGGTGGTACCTCCTCGGCAGCGATCGGAATCGGTACGAAGGGGGTGGTGACCGCGCTCGTCACCGCGGTCCACAGCGTCTGTAGTTCCTCGTGCGCGTCGGGGCGCAGGTGAGCGACCTGCCCGTAGCCGGCGAAGTCGGTCGACCAGCGAGGATCTCGAACCAGCGCGAGCATGTCTTCGAGCGTCACGGGAGCCAGCTCTTTGAGCTCCTGTTCGCGCTTTAGCGGATGACGTGCGTCCTGGAAGAATTCGGGATAGGAGTAGTCCTCACGCTGCTGTTCGGCAGGAAATTCGCCAACACCGTATACCTCAAGCAGATTGAGGCTATCGCCCTCGCCGTCCCACCAGCCCTGCTCCTTGGCAAAGCTCACCAGCTCGTCAGAAGCCATGAAGTCTGGGTCGTTTTCGTAATCGACCGGGAAGTCGAGGATGTAGCCGAAGTACGACACCCGTACCTCGTCTGAGCCGAGGCGTTCGGCGGCCCACAGGTCCCCGTCGGGATGGGCGAAATTAATGAACACCCATCCTTCGTTCTCGTCAGCGAACAGATGTGAATTGCCACCGTACGTCGAGTAGCCGTGCTCGTCCATCAGTCCGCCGACAACCTCGACGGCCTCTCGCGCAGTTGAGGCACGCTCCATCGCCGCACGCGATAGATCCGAGTACTGCGGGCCGTGCTGGGGCGTCGCCTCCTCGACCATCTCGACGAGTTCCGTGCGAGAAGGTGACCAAATGTCACGTGCGGCCAGACCGTGCTCGTTCAGTCCGCCGTTGGTCAGCGGCGGTGGAAAGCCAGCAAACTCCGAGTAGAATGAAGAGATGTACTTGTTGGTTTTCTTGGCCTGCGGGATCTCGGTTAGCTCGCCGGGAATGGTAGCGTCCTCGGTGGCGCCCACTGTAGTGGTGGCACCTTCGGGGTGTTGCTGTCGCGGGACGATCTCGATCCAGTGGCTGGACGGCTCGTGCCCAAACCCACCGAGAAGAGTCGACCCGTCGTCGGTCAGATCGCTGCCGACGTAGAAGCCGATGCTCTTCTCAGAGGGGAGATCCAATCCTTCAGTAGTCTTTGTGCTGCCGTCCGGTGCGGGATTACTCTCATCTATCTCATCCTCGTTTTCGGTGCCGTTTCCCCTCGCGTAACTCGGGAGCAGCGTGGTAGCAACTGCAAGTGCACCGAAACTACGTCGAGTAAGTCGTGCTAAATCCATGACATCACCTGTCTCAGGTGTTTTAATCCATTATATAGAAATGTTTTCTGAATTTAATTTATGTTTTTGTGTAGGATGGTCGATTGTGATCCAGTGATCGAGCGACTGATTCCGAACTCGTATGTGAACAATCCAGTCGCGGCGCTCCCGCAGTAACCCCCCGTTTGACCAGTTCGAAGAGCAGCAGTGAGTAGCGATCTCATCGCCACAGCACGTGAAAATGAGACTTCACAGGTGATCAAAACTGCGTCCGCTACTCGAATTCACGTACGATTAACCCGAAAACGAACGTACAAGGATAACGTGTCTTATGCAAAACCAAACATTCATTATAATAGTTGTTTCACTATTATAGACATTAAAGAATAAACATGGATCGTGATATATCGCGGCGTGCACTCATCAGTGCGATTCTCGCTGGAGGTGTCGCCGTCAGTGCGTTCTCACCGGTTCGGGGCTACCTCGAACGATTCGCCCCATTTTCGGGAGCTGCGTGGGATGCAACGACCCACGAGAACAATCAGACGATCGAAAACCCATACGGAGCCGCCGATGTCCGATACGACGAATACGGCGTTCCAAACATCACTGGTGAGAACGAAAGAGCGCTCTACTTTGCAGTCGGCTACGCACAGGCCCGCGACCGCGCCTTTCAGATGGATCTTCAGCGACGGTTAATGCGCGGACAGCTATCGGCTATTGTCGGAAATGCGACAGTTGATTCCGATGAATTTCACGTGAAGATGGATTTTGTGGGTGCAGCGAACGCTACTTGGAATTTACTCAGAGACACTACCGTCGGCACGCACATCGAGGCCTACTCAGCGGGTGTCAACGCAGTCATAGACGACGATCCATCTGTACTCGAATGTTCTCTACTGGAGTACGAACCCGAGCCGTGGACCCCGGTCGACTCGATGTTGCTACAAAAGCAGATTGCGTGGAATCTCACGGGAGACTTTCGGACGCTCCGAAAAGCACTCGTGAACAGTCGCCTTGGCAGGAAAGCGGCAAACGAACTCTATCCGGCGCGACTCGATCACGGAGCACCAATCATCCGTACCGACAGCCGTTCATCGTCTCTGTCTCACGATTCACCTTCCGGCTACGCTGTCGATCGAGCACTCACCGAGTGGTTGAGTCGATTCGAATCGCCTGCCGGAATCGGCTCGAACAGTTGGGTCGTTTCTGGTGAGCACACTGCAAGCGGTGCGCCGATCGTGGCGAACGACCCGCATCTGAACCTGATGGCTCCGCCCGTCTGGTACGAACAGAATCTCCGGTCGAATGATATGAGTGTCCGTGGAGTGACGTTCCCCGGCATTCCGTTCGTGATCATCGGCGAGAATCAGGCTGGTGCATGGGGTTTCACCAACACCGGTGCCGACGTTATCGACTTCTATCGCTACGACACCCGCGATGGGCGTTACAAGTACGAAGATGACTGGCGCGAGTTCGACACCAAACAACACGAAATTGTCGTTACTGATGGTGAGAATCGGACGGTGACAGTCAAAAAAACCGTCCATGGTCCAGTCATCGAACGCGAAGGGGCGCACGTCGGTGTTGCGTGGACTGGCCATACAGCAGAGGAGACTGCGCGTGCAATATACGAATACAGCCACAGCACGGGGATTGAGGACGTTTTGACGGCGACAAGGCGCTTTGATGTGCCGACTCAGAACCTCGTCTATGCTGACCGAGACGGCAACACGCTGTACTACGTTACCGGAAAGATCCCGATTCGGACAGTTGATGGCGAGGAAGTCCCCGGCGATCGGATTTTCGACGGTTCCGCCAGCGAGGCTGAATGGCAGGGATTCACGCCGTTCGGGATGTCGTCGTGGGAGGGTTTCATCCCATTTGATGAGAAACCGCACGTCATCAATCCAGACTACATCGGAACGGCAAACCAACGGGTGATTGATAGTCCAGATCATCACATCGCCGAAGCCTACGCTGACCCGTACTGAGGGACCCGGATTTACGACCTGCTCGACCGGCGAGCGAAGTCGGAGAAGCCGATAGACACCGCATTCGTAAAACGAATACAGTGTGACACGCGGGACTTGCGCGCGCAAGTACTTGCTCCGCAGATCGTGGACGCTGCGCGTCACTCCGACAACACAGCATCGGTAACACAGTACGTCGATGCGCTCGATTCGTGGGACTATCGGATGGAACGGGACTCAACCGCGGCACTCGTGTTTGCACGCTGGTTCGAGCACTACCGTGAGGCGGTGTTTGGTCCCACATTCGAGCAACACGGCCTCGACTCGTCGTACTATCCAACGGATTGGGTGCTCCAGCACCTCTCACCGGACAGTTTGTGGTTTGGTGATGACTCGCGTCCAGCGGTGATGGTGCGCGCGCTCCGTCAAGCCGTCTCCGAGATCGAAGCAGCTGAGTACAATACGTACGGCGGATACAACACGACCAGCGCGATGACTCATCCGCTTGGACTTTCATTCTTAAACTACCCCACGATAGCAACCGACGGCTCACGCGCGACAGTGAACAACTACGCGGTCGAACAGTCAACTGGAAGCAGCTGGCGGATGGTCGTGTCGATGGATGGTTCTGTGTCGGGAGTGCTTCCTGGTGGAAACTCCGGGGCGTACTTCTCAGAACAGTACGACGATCAGCTCCGGATGTGGACAGATGGGGAGTATAAGTCTATGAGTCGTGAGATACGCGGGACACCGACGCTTACATTCGAGACGAGTGGGGAGAATAGATGAATTCGAGGCGAGAGCGATGAGCCGCACAGCCCGCTGGCGAGCGGTCCGAACAGACGAACGGTGGCGGTGGGCAGCGATGGTTGCGTCTATCGCTGTCGGTCTCGTCGCTGCCTCAGTCCATTGGTCTGGACTGTTTCTCGGCGGATCGCTCGTTGGACTCGCATCCACGACCCGGAAGCGAGCACTCTTATCGGGTCTCGGTTTCGGTGTGTTTGTCTGGGTCGTTTTCGCACTGACGCTCTTCGTCAGCGGTGACATTGGGCGGTATCTAGCGATGGGACAAATACTCGCAGTGAGCGTTGCCATTCCAATCGGTACAGCGACGTTTGCTGCGAGCGCGCGGTGGCTGGTGTAGCTGACATCGAGGTTCAACAGTAGCTATCCACCGAACCTTCGATGGAACAGAGGAGCCCTTTCGTGATACATCGGGTGTGTCGCTCGATTTGGTTTCGAACATCTTGCGGATAACACCGATCATCGTTGACGAACATTTACAACGTGACGTTCAAGCGGTAGATGTCCTCTCACGACGCATTGTCATGTGCACGTCATGGATACACATCCACATATTCATACACCACATCACAGCAGTTGAGCATCATAAAAATACAAATAGATACGTAGAAGGTCCGACATTGAATAATATGAAATTTGGAGGTTTTGTGGTGACTTCCTCGCCTAAATGTATAATACCAACAGATAAGGGCTATTCTAGTGGCTATTCATAGACAGCTGCTAACAGATGTAGTACGTCATATAGCAGTTCCCTCGACAGTATAATATAATTATCTAGATTAACTGTAGGCCATATGACGTTCACTAGTGACATACTGTTCTTTATTTCAAAAGAATTGTGAGCTTGCTTCTCATCAGTGATCCCGAGATCTATGTACGGGTCTGGATTCTGTGAGTGGGAGGAGATTTGCTCTGTCGCTTATTTCTCGACGCCGCGGGTCGATTTCCAGTCGTCGATACTGGGACCAGAGAGGAATTTTCGGAAACCAACAGCGAATGCGAGGTTCATGCTGAGGAAGTACGCGGGGAGAGAGATTAATGCCGAGGCCGACCGAGCGCGTTCGTTAGCCATCCCGACACCAGCAAGTCCATAGCAGGCCAACTGTGCGCCGAGCAGTGCAGTGGTTGAGGCCGAAGGCGCAAGCAAGACAATGGTGACGTTGGCAACTAGTACCGCTAGTAAGACGGCGGGCATACACCATCGCAGTGCCTTGTGGGAAGCAAATTCCAAAGCGACGACGCCGTTTCGGGGATCAAGAAGTTCATGGAACCACGTGAGCACCTGGTAGTTACCTGCACCAATACGTACACGGCGGTCGTACTCGTTCCAGAGATCGCCCGTCGTCTGTTCGGTGCCGCGGGCATCCTCGGCGAAGACGATCCGTCGGCCGGCCGCGGCTTGCTGTAGCGCAACAATGAGATCATCGGCGAATGCCTGCTCGGGAATCTGCTGGTAGTCCTCACTGCGCAGCGCCAGCATTCCACCGTTGACACTGACGGTCGTTCCAAGTTGGGACTCTAGCTTTCGAATCGTTAGTTCATACCGCCAGTAGGCACTCTCAGTGGTCGAGCCATCCTCATCAACAAGTTGGAGCGAACCAGTGGTACAGCCGACCGACTCGTCGGCGAGCGGAGCAACGAGTTCTGAGACAGCATCGGATTCGTACATCGTGTTCGCATCTGAAAAGACGAATACGTCCCCAGTGGCCTCCTTGACAGCGCGGTTCAGTGCGTGGCTCTTGCCCCGGCGCTCGTCGATCGTGAGCAGCCGGGTGGACGGCCCGGCGTGACGCTCTACGAGTGCGTCTGTCCGGTCGGTTGAGTCAGAGACAACGATACACTCGAACTCGCCGTTGTACTCGATGGCCCGAGTGTTCTCAAGTTTTTCCTCGATTACGTCTTCTTCATTGTGCGCTGCAACCACCATTGTGACCGATTGTGTGGACTCGTCGGTGTCGTGCAGGGTAGGCGCCGTTGTTGACGTATCCGACGGAGTAGAATTAGAATTGGTCGAGTCGGCGCGGCAGGTAGCGAGCTCGTCTCTCCCAGTAGAGTCCTGGACCACAGCAAGCACCACGAGTAGGAGTGGGTATCCAACGTACGTGTATATTAGTGCCGCTAGTCCAGTCAGAAAAGCGAGTACACAAGAGAGCATTAGTTAGCAATGTATTCTGAAAAGGGATAATAGTTAGTCATCGTGAGATGATGATTCTGGAATGTCGAAAAGAGTATTCTGCTGACAAGCAAGCTGCGCGAACAGTAGGACACAGAATAAAACTTGTGGCTTTTTATTAGATAAGTGATAAAAATGCCTTGGCGATCTGTATTCAGATAGTTTTCCATATGCTGACACTGAAAGGCGGCTCAGTCGATTCGGTGTGCATCGACGAACGACCAGTCGATGTCGTATCCGAGGCCCGGCTCATCGGGCACGTGGATCATCCCATCGGCATCCGGACTGGGGTGGCTGTTCAGCCACGGGTGGGCCCACGATTCGTAGTCGTACTTTGGATGGAGGAGACCGTACTCGAAATACCGACCCGGTGTCGGCATCGAGCAGAGAAGGTGGAGGTTCGGGAGATCACAGCCGTGGACTTCGCACTCGACCCCGAATGCCTCATAGAGATTCGTCGTCTTTTTCGCTGGAGTGATCCCCCCGACATCGAACACACCGACGCGTCCGATGTCGGCAATGTTTCGCTTGAGCCACTCTGCCCGAGTCTGCATCTTTCCTTCAACTGTCTCCGGTCCAATAACAGGTATTTCAAGCTCTGCTGTGAGCCACTCGTACGAGGACATCGAATGTTCGTCCATCGGCTCCTCAAACCACTCGTAGTCGAGTTCTGCTAATCCCTCACCGAGTCGCTTGGCCTCCGTCCGGCTGTAGTAGTGAAATGCATCCAGCATCAGATCGATATCGGGACCAACCCGTTCGCGGACGGCACGGCAAGCAGCGAGGTCGCGGTCGGGAGCAGCGGAGTACGGTGGCATCCACCCGTGAAGCTTGATCGCTTCGAAACCACGGTCAACAAGATCTGCAGCAAAGTCTGCATACGCCTCGGGCGACCCCAATCCGTCGGGATCGCCGTCTCCTACCATTGTACTCGCATACGCCGGGACAGCATCACGAGCGCCGCCGAGCAGCCGGAACACAGGGACATCAGCGGCTTTTCCAGCGACGTCATAGAGCGCACTGTCGAGAACGCCGAGCGCGCGATCAGTCAACGTCCCGCGATTCAGGCGCTGGGTGCGATAAAGCTGGTGCCAAAGTGCCTCCCGATCGAGCGGATTTTCGCCAACGAGATGATCCGCTGCAACGGTGTTCGCTTCCCGACTGCCGCCAACACAGTACCCGTCCGGCCCCCCTTCGACAGCGATACGTGTGATAGCGCCCGTCGCCTCGTGTGGATCTCCGGGGTGAGCGTGGCCCTTCTCATCAAACGCGTGGCGTGACTCGTAAGTGAACTCGATCGTTTCGATGTTCCTAATCCGCATCTATCCCATTTGTACCGGCTGATTCTACAACAACCTATCGATTGTGAGAGACGCTATTGCGTGCGTCAGATTCTGACAGAACAAGGAGAGCCCGTAATGTTTGGAATCATCACACCGAGGTCGCATTGATCTCGATGATGTTTACCGTTCGGTGGATCATTTCAGCGAGTTCTTCGAGTCGTTCATCACTCATTCGACTCGAAGGCCCGACAACGCTGATCGCACCGTACACATCACTATCTTGATCGCGGATCGGTGCACCGATTCCAATGAGTCCATCGATCGTCTCCCCCCGGTTGTACGCGAATCCGTGTTCGCGGATTTCCTCAAGCTCGTCTGCTAGGCGTTGCTCGTCGGTGATCGTGTTCTCGGTCAGCGCCTCGTAGTCGGTTTCCTCGAAGAACGCATCAATAACTGCAGGGGGCTTGAACGCAAGAATCGCTTTCCCCACGGCTGTATGGTGGAGCTCGTTTCGGTACCCGACGTACAGCTCTGTTTGGACCGCATCCTCGCCGCTTGCTCTGTAGAGACAGACGCCGTTGAACTGTTCCTCGACCGTGAATAGTGCTAGTTCTTTACTCTCGGCAGCGAGACGGTCGACTTCGTCCGTAACGATGTCGTAAATGGCGTTTCGGCTGCGGACATCGTGAGCGATATCTACGAATCGAAGACTGAGACAGTATTTTTTGCCCTCCTTGACGATATACCCCTCTTGTCTGAGTGTCGAGAGGTGACAGTGAACTGTTCCCTTCGAGACGCCAAGTTCGCCAGCAAGTTCTGTAATACCTGCCCGCCCTCGATCCTGAAGGAGTTCAATGATCGAAAGGACCGTTTGAACCGACTTGACAGGATTTCGCGCGGTTTTCATCGTTGATTGGCTGTAGATAGTGAACGACCAATATAATTGTTTGGTAATCCCAAACAAGGCCATCGAACAACGCTGATAACCAGTCTATTCGCTGGCGACGTATCTGTACACTGTACAGGGTATTCACGCGTGCTGCTAGATGGCCGCTGGATCGTTGAACAAAATTTATGATACAGTAGCGTAAACAGCTCGTATGATTGCGCTGTCGATAGCATGGGCAGACATCAGTGACAACCCGAGGATGATGCCAGCATGAAGTTTGGTGTCTTCCTGAATCAGTACTACGACGAAGCCGGAGACTTCGTGGCGACTGATCTCTACGAACAAGCCGATCTGATTGAGCGCTTGGAGTTCGATTCGGTCACTGTCGGAGAACGGCACGTCCACGAAGAAGGATTCGTCGAACCACTCACAGCGCTTGCAGCCATCGCTGCTCGGACGGACAGCCTCACACTCGGAACCGCGGCGATGTTGCCTGCGCTATACAACCCGCTGAATCTCGCTGAGCAGGTAGCAACGATCGATCGGCTCTCCGACGGTCGGATGTCGTTCGGCGCTGCACTTGGCTATCGAGCGCGTGAACTAGCACCGTTTGGCGTCGAGATGGACGAGCGGGTGGGGCGCTTTCTCGAATCGATCGGTCTTCTCAAGCAGTTCTGGACCGAAGACCGCATCAACCACACGGGTGACTACTGGTCATTCGACGATGCGTTCGTGTCGCCCCGACCGGATGATATCCCGATCTGGATCGGCGGCCACGCTGACATCGCCATCAAACGCGCTGCTTACCGTGGTGATGCGTGGATTGCGAGTGCGTCTTCGACGACCGACGACCTCACATCACAGATCGCATTCTACGAGGACGCACTCGACGAATTCGGAATGGCTCGCGAGAACAACGACGTGATTCTCATGCGTGATTGCTTTGTCGCCGACTCAGTCAGCGAGGCTCGATCGAAGATCGAACCGTATCTGCTGAATCTCTACCGACTGTACGCACGATGGGGACAGACGTACCTCGACGAACACGAAATAGAAGTCGATTACGACGAGCTGAACGAGAAATTCGTCATCGGAACGCCCGAGGAGTGTATTGATCAGCTTCGAACGTATGCGGAACTCGGCGTCGATCACGTACTGATTCGGTGTCAGTTCCCAGGACAGCCTCAGTCGACGACGCTCGACTGCCTCAAACGATTTGGTGACGAGGTCATTCCCGCATTCAGATGACGATGAACATTGGTTACGTCGGTCTCAATCACCACCACCGCGATCCGTATCTCGACAGCATCGATCGACTCCCGCTCACCGTGACGGCGGTCGCAGACCGCGAGCACACTCCTTCGTCGCTCGGAATCGATCGTTTGGCGGCTCTTCCACACTATTCCGATCCCATCGAACTGTTCGATGATGCGGAGATCGACGTGGTTTGGCTCACCCTGTCTAACCGTTCGACGCCCACGATCATCGAGCAGGCGCTCGATCGTGGAATCCACGTTTTTACCGAGAAGCCAGCAGCGAGGACGGCAAACGATCTCCAACCAATCGTCGAAGCCGCTCGTGACACCGATTCGGTCGTTGGGGTCTCGTATGCTTGGCGCACGAACCCCGTCTCCGAGCAACTCCAACAGCTACGACGTGAGGGATTTTTCGGGACTGTTCGTGGATTCGACCTCCGGTTTGTTGCCTCTCAGTTGGCAGCCCGCGACACTGATCACTATTTGTTCAATCGAGACGCCAGCCGTGGCGGGATTCTCCAGTGGCTCGGGATCCACTGGCTCGATCTGTTGCCGTGGATCCTCGATGATCCGATTGCTCGGGTTTGTGCGAACGCCGCGGGCAGTGACACCCCGGGAGTCGATATCGAAGATCGGGCCACCCTTCAGTTAGAGACGTGCTCAGGGGCTGTTGGGACGTTGACCTGTGGCTACTTCCTCCGCGCTGGGCGCTACGACACTAACATCGGAATCTACGGCGATGACGGGCACAGCAGATGGGACCCAATGGGTGAAACGTTCGGATTCGATGGTGAGACGACACTCGAACTCGACTCCTCAGGGGCAGAGTGGCAGGGAGCGGCTCACCGGCGCATTACGCATGAGTACCAGCCCACACCTGGATATGGGGGCCGATGGGGACTCTCCTTCATGGAACAGTTCCTCGACGCCTGCCGGGGGGACGGTGCTCCGCCCGCTGATCTCGATGATGCACTGACCGTCCTCCGCATCCTCGATGCGGCGTACGAGTCAGTCGATACCGGTGAGTGGGTTGACGTCATCGATGCGTAGCGAGAGAGTCGAATAAGACCCGCCGGTAGTCCGAATACGCTGACAGTCCGTGCCAACACAGTATCTCCTGTAGCAGACACGAGTGAGTCAGGTGATTCTGCATCGTGACTATTAACGAACGAAGTTGGATACTGCATCTCCTGATCAAGACCATAGTTTGCGGCGAGTGCAGTGAATCCATTTCATCACATCTCACCGTACCGTACCGCATCGTATGTTAAAGCGATCTGTCGGAACGTTCCTATAGCACGTGTTCTTCGCTTTCGAAAGAGTACGTACTAGCAATCACACTGCTGGTGGATCCGTGGAGGCATCCAACCAGCCACGATTTTCTGGCGTTGATCTCGCGTGTCAAACAACACATTTTTGTGACGAACTCGTTCTATGTTTACTAATGCCAAACACGAAGGACACTGCTCACATCCCTCTTAGAAAGCTACTTCACTCATCTATGGCCCGCGAGGATTACGGATGTACAGTTGTAATATGCTCAATTAGATGGTGTTTGGAGTGGGTAAACAGACGATGCCTGTCGAGACAATCACCGTCGCTTGAGTACGGTCAATCGGCTGGCTCGTGGCCACTTTGATACATAGTAGGAGTGAAAAGAATCACCCGACGAGACCCGGTTTGATGAGGAAACTGCAGGAGTGATAGCTTCATAATGTCAATAAAAGTTAGAAATGTTTATTATCCACCATTCTATAAGGCTTGCTAGAGTTCGACATGGATGAGCGTGGGAAAGACAGTAGTCAGAAGTACAGCTATCGAGATCCACCTGTTTCTCGGCGGGAATTGCTTGCGCTAACGAGTGGAGGAATGGCCATAGCGCTCGCCGGGTGTACCGGCGCTGCCAACCGCGGAGAGAGTGGAGAGAGTGGCGCATCGACAGGAGAGGCATTTACTGGTGCGCTGACGGGTCATCAGTCGACGAGTACGGACATACAGTTCAACCCGTACAATATCACGCTCGAGACGAGCACTCGGTCACAGACAGCGCTCTTTCCGTATCTTGCGGTGCAGTCGCTATCGACGACCGAATGGATTCCTGTCGCCGCAAAAGACTGGTCGATCGATGGAACATCACTCACGGTTCAGCTTCTCGATGGCTTCACCTGGCACAACGGTGACCCGGTCACTATCGACGATCTTGAGCGGACACTGAAACTCAGTGCGCACATGAACTCGTATATGTCGGATTACGTAGAGTCGGCAGACGACATCACGGCGTCCAATGATACGACGGTAACGGTCAATCTTTCGAGTATGTTCAATTCCAGTGGACTGTATTCGAACGTATTCGGAAATATTCGGATCGATGTTCCAGAAGCTGTTTTCGGGTCGTATATGGAGGAATTTTCTGATGCAACCACGGAGAAAGAGCGCGACCGAATACGAAAAGAGGTCGGAGAGTTCAACTGGCGAGAGCCAGAACCCCACGCCTCCGGTCCGTTCGAGCTCGACTCCATCACGACACAAGCACTCCACTGTACCCAGTATGACGACTATCCGATTGCTGAGGTACAAAAAAACATCAATCGAAAGACAGGGTACGATCTCTCGACATATGGGACCGATCCAAACTACTCCGAGATGGAGTATCAACTCTCACAGACACGAAACAAAGTAACACAACTGGCGATTAGCGATACTCTTGATGGGGGCGATGGACTCGATATCGACAGCAAGGAGGAACTACAACAGAAGTTCCCACAGTATGCGGAGTATCGTCAAATTCCAACCGGGTATGGGACAAGTATCATGTTCAACATGATCGATGGTGCCCACGCAGACGCATGGCGTGACCAACGAGTCAGAAAGGCGTTCGCACACATCATCGATCTCGAAGGGGTCGCCCAGCAGTTCTACGGTGACTTCACAGATACCCGACGTCGATTCTCTGGACTCACGCCCGTCCTCGAACAGAAACTGTTTGATGAGGCGTTTCGCAACTCGCTCACCACGTACGATCACAATCCCGAGAAAGCCGCGGCTTTGCTCAGAGACGCTGGCTATACGAAGGACAAGTGGTGGATCAAGCCCAACGGTGAACCGTTGAAAGCAACCTTCCAGGGACCAACCTCCGTAGAGTACTATCTTCGGGGGTGGCAGGTGGCCGCCTCAAACCTCAGAAAGTTCGGTATCAAATCTCAGGTCGTTTCTATCGAGGGAACGACGTTCTTCTCGAAAACCCTTGGAAATCTCGAATGGGACCTCACGCGGTCTTACTACGGTTCGATCGACGAGCCATCAGCCTATGATCTGTCTTGGATCCGGTACGATGGACCTGAAGAGCACGAATACTCATGGTTCTTAGAGCAACCTCACGACGAGGCTGTCGTGACTGTTCCTCCGATCGGAAAGCCAGACAGCAACAAGACGATCACGATAAACATTACAGACACCTACAACGAGCTCACGAAAACGATCGATCCGGATATGCTCTCAACACTATCGAAGCGGCTTTCGTGGGCGTTCAACCAGACAGTCCCAAAAATCCCAATCGGTCAAGTCAACTACTCGTGGTATATGACCAGCGATAGCTGGAACTACCCAGCAAAGGATCACAGTCTCGGTAATCTATATCCATTCACGTGGAGTCTGCCACAGATCGGTGCACTACAGCGTAAATCGGCGTGAATATACTCGATTACCGCTGTACTGCTCGATGGGACGTAAGACAGTACACGCTGTGAGCTGCTACGCTGACCGCAATTCGAGAGCGTCGCTTTTCAACCCGCGGTAGACTGGTTCCTATCCAAAGTATTTTAAAGTCTGATAGTAAGAGTGCGACAGACCATGATTGACAGTCACTTCCATATTTGGACACAGGATAACTCGACCGAGGTGAAGCGAGCCGAGCGAGCAGCACAGCTACGGCGTGAAGCCGAGGCACTTGGAATCGAGAAGATCTGTTTGATCGGCGAGCACGGCGAAACGATCGAGGAATGTCGGGCGGCAAATAGAATCGTCGCAAAGTACGTCGAGGAGCATCCCGACCTATTCCACGGATGGGCAGTTGTCAACCCACGGCTCGGTGAAGCGGCAGTCACTGAGTTCCGTCGAGCGATCGAAGCGGACGGTCTCATCGGACTTAAACACCACTCACAGTGGTCGAAGATGCCGTGTTCTGACCCGAAAATGCATCCACTCGCGGAGGCAGCCGTAGAGATGAACGCTCCACTGCTTGCCCACGTGACACACCGTCGTGAGCCGGCCCTCAACGAGAGACCCCACGAATCTCAAACGGAAGACGCTCTAAAACTCGCCCAGCAGTTTCCGGACCTGACGTTCATTTCGGCGCATATCGGGGCTGGCGGTGACTGGGAGCGCCGCATCAAGAACATTCAACACCAAGACAACATCTACCTCGACACGAGCGGGACCAACTGCGAAGCCGGCCAACTGGAGATGGCACGAGAGTACCTCGGGACCGACCGATTGGTGTTCGGGACCGACACGTGGCTGCTTCCGGGCGTCGGAAAGCTCGAAGGAGCAGATCTACTTCCGCAAGAAAAAGCGGAGATAGCCTACCGGATTGAGACGCTCATTCCAGAGACAGTTCCGACGAAACTCGACGAGACAACGCTCGAAGCGCGTATCGAGAGCGCTCGTCGTCGTTTTCTGACCGCCAAGGAACCATGTGCAGAGACGGTTGTAGACGTGAACGCGTTCGTCGGAAATTACCCGTTCTCTCCACTCGATGCGTCCACAACGGACCTGATCGCACTGATGGATGAGAAAGGCGTCGACAAAGCAATCGTCACCTCGATCGACAGCGTTATGTATAGGAATTGTCACTCGGGAAATATTGAACTCGCCGAGAAGATCCGTGGCCACGAAGATCGACTCATCCCCTTTGCGACGATCAATCCGACCTATCCGGCGTGGGAACAGGATCTGAACCAGTGTCTCGACGAGTTGGGAATGAAGGGCGTCAAACTCCTTCCGGCGTACCACGACTACGATCTGAACGATCCGGGGATCGTGGCGTTGCTGAATCACTGTGCTGATCGAGACGTGCCCGTCACGTTCGTCGCTACGCTCGAAGATCAGCGCAAGCGACATCCCCTGATCAATCTGCGCGAACACGATGGGATCCGGAGAGATTTCTGGGCGGACAAACAGGTCGACGATCTGATCGACGTGCTCACAACCTGTCCTGAAACGGATGTCATCATCGCTGACGCGTGGGAGCACGCTTTCCGGATCAAAGAAGAGGTGTGTACTGTCCAGCAGTCAGGTGTTCGTCTGAACAATACGGTACGGAGCGGTGAGACGTTGTTCGTTCTCGGCGATCTATTCATGTTTTTCACATACCAAGGCAGCAGAATTGTTGAGCAGATCGGCGTCGATCACCTCGTCACCGGCCCCCAGTTGCCGTTCAAGACGTTCGAATCCTACGACAACTACGCGAACCACCTGCCAGTCACTGACGAAGAGCGCCAGCAAATCCGGAGCGGGAATATCCTCACACTTCTCCGGTGAGCATCGATTCGCTCACGGTGTCTGTCACTCACAGATTCTGTTCTCACACTGATTGATGTCGCTGTCGTAGACGAGAGGGACACCGTCTGGTAGTCAACACAAGGACGCAGCAAACCCAAGAGCAATATTTAATCGATCGTCTGGCCCCGAGAAACAAATCAGTGTCAGCATTAGAGATTAACAGAGATAACTCACAGGGTGGCTGTCTGTGACGTACCAGACACAGCACGACAGTTGCGTGATGGACTACACCACAATCACAGGAGCGACGAATACCGCTCGATAAGCGATAAGTACACCAAAGATCGTGATGTAAACGTACAATCTGCTCTTTCGTTTCGAACGAGCTGGAACCGATTGTGTTACACTCGTACGTTCGTAATCCCTAAGATACGTACCACTTGTGTAACATACGCATATTCGTCCTCTTCGAGTCGCGTCATCAATAGGTACAACGTTCAAGTAAAACGTGAAGGGATCACCCACGTTTTGTTATCACAGACCACCATTGTGTACAGATCGTTCGAACCACACGACGACAGGATCGCGGATTTTGCTAGTACTACGGAGCCGTGACGTGGTTGCGAAGCGTTCCGACACCTTCGAACTCGACTTCAACGACATCACCCGCAGAGAGTGTGTCCGGCCCGTACGGAGTTCCGGTCGCAATCACATCGCCTGGTTCGAGCGTGATGAGCTGTGAGATATCCGAGATGAGTTCCTCGACGGAGAAAATCATCATCTCCCGCGTTGTCTCCTGTTTCACTGTGCCGTTCTGTCGCAGTCGGAGCGTGGCGTCCTCGGGAACTTCATCCGGCGATGCGACGACAGGACCCATTGGCAGTGATCCGTCGAACGCTTTCCCACGCACCCAATTGCGCTCTTCGTGTTGGTCGTCACGGTTTGAGATGTCGTTCACGCATGTGAATCCTTCAACGTACTCGAGAGCCACTGACTCATCGATCGCACGGCACTGGCGACTGATCACGATTCCGAACTCCGCCTCGAACTCGACAATCTCCTTTCCCGGCGGGAGTTCGATTGCGTCTCCGTGGCCGACAACGCAGTTCGGACCTTTCATGAATAGTTCTGGTCGCTCTGGGCGATCCTCGAATCCTGACTCTTTCCGGTGGTCCATATAGCCTCCCGCTTGGCAGATCACCTTGGACGGTGTTGCTGGTGGGAGAATATCAATCTCCACTGGATCGTACGTCTGTCCCCCCACTACGATGTGTCCATCCTGCGTCTCCCACTGGCCGACTCGTTCGAGACCCATTGCGTCCCTGAATCGAATGGTTCGCATCGTCAGTATGCGTTTCGAGGAGCGCTATATCGTCCTTTCGGTCGGCCAGTCATTTCACACCACCATGCAATGAGTTACCATGCGACCAAAAAATATAAATTGAATAAACACTATCGATCCGTTCGTGATTGATCGAATACCACCACCAGAAATTTTTATATCATATTTAACACTAATGGAGCGGAATGTTTCACAGTGGTCTCTGAGACGGTTAGCATCGAGGAGTCGGGCAACAAGAACAGGCATCAGACAGAAACATGACATCAGCTGATTACTTCATAAAACGAACCATTCAGGGAGTGTTCACCTTTTTCGCCGTTATGAGCATCACCTTCGCTATGATACGCCTGATGCCGGGTGGGCCGATGGATTTCCTCCGGGCGCAGATGTCACAGCAGGTCGGTGGACAGATGACGCAGGCGGAAATGGACCGAAAGCTCGAACTCTTTACGAACATGCATCCGGACCGCCCGCTCCACGAACAGTATTTCGGATACATCGAACACGTCCTCAGCGGTGATCTCGGCCGGTCGATCTGGTACAACGAACCGGTCGCGGAAATCTTGGGTGCAGCGATGCCGTGGACGATATTCATCTCGATCGTCTCGTTGGTGGTGATCTATGCCGCCGGTGTTTCCCTTGGGGCCATCATGGCGTACATCGAAGGCTCCAAATTCGATATCTCGTCGTCGATGTTGTCGATCGTGATTACGTCTGTTCCCTTCTACATCGTGGCCATCGTCTTAGTCTGGTTTTTAGGGTACCAGTGGGGTCTCTTTCCGATTAGCGGACAGTTCGGAGAAAATGTTCGTCCGGGATATAACACGGCTTTCATCCAAAGCATTCTCTACTATGGGGCGCTACCGATTATCTCACTCGTGCTTGCCGGCTTTGGCCGAATCGCGCTGTCGATGCGTGGTAACAGTATCCAGACCCTCGGCGCGGATTACCTCCGCGTGGCTCGCCTCCGTGGACTCTCACAGCGACGAATCGCGCTTCGATACGTGGCGCGCAACGCGTTCTTGCCGATGTACACCGGGATGATGATCTCAATCGGGACGCTGTTTGGCAGTTCGATCATCTTAGAGCAGATCTTCAGTTATCCTGGCGTGGGATACTACATGTTCCGTGCGGTCAGTTCCCGCGATTACCCCCTAATGATGGGGACGTTTCTCTTTATCACGTTGGGCGTGATCGTGGGCGTCTACATCGCGGATCTAACGTACGGATACGTCGATCCGCGTGCTGGTGGAGGTGGTGAGCGTGAAGCGTTCTAATGAAAACATGACGGAAGAATCGATATCTACTGACGGAGGAAACGTGTCCACCGAACAACCCCAATCACCGTTCGAAACGATCTCAGAGACGGAACTCTCTCGAGAGGATCGATACAGACAGCTGTTTAATGGGTACGTCGGCACACCGTTCCGGATCATCTGGACTGATTGGCGCGCCCGATTAGGGCTGGCCATTATTTCGAGTTTCCTCCTCATGGGGACCGTTGGTGTATCTTTGTTCGATCCACCACGCGCCTCAGAAGGACCGTTATTGCTCGGTGCCTTTCAGAGCTGGGCGTTTCCGTTGGGGACAGACAGTTTGGGACGGGGCATTCTCGGACAGATCGTCTACGCGACGCCCGCTATGCTGAAGATGATCACGGCTGGTGCGCTGTTTGCGACCACCATGGCAACCGGATGGGGGCTGTTTGCTGGATACAAGGGTGGCACTATCGACCGGCTCATGATGTCGTTCGTTGACGTTCTGATGACGATCCCCGGGCTCCCGCTGGTCGTCGTCCTCGCGGCGATCTTAGAGCCCCGCAATCCATACTTGGTCGGGATTATTCTGACGATCAACGGCTGGGCAGGTTTCGCTCGACAACTCCGTGCAGAGGTTCTCAAACTCCGCCAGAACTCCTACGTCGAGGCATCTCGAACGATGGGAATCTCGACGTTCAGCATTATCACGAAAGATATCCTCCCGAACGTTATGCCGTTGATCGTCGTGAGCTTCGTAACACGCGCACGCAACGTCATTATTGCTTCAGTGGGGCTGTACTTCCTCGGTATCCTGCCGTCTTCGACACTCAACTGGGGACTCATGCTGAACAGCGCGTATACCAGTGGTGGAATCTACTCCCCAGAACAAGCACATTGGCTCTACGCGCCAATGATCACAATCGTTCTGCTCTCGCTCGGTCTGTTGCTGTTCGCGCAGGGGTGTGATCGCATCTTTAACCCGCGAATCAGGGCCCGGCACGCGAAGAAATCAGAAAATGAATCGTCCGACGACGCTTCGTTCCACGGAGAAACGATGTAACAATGACTGCTAGTGAATCATTCACAGAAACGAAACAGAGAGAACAGGACTCCATATTAGAAGTTCGCAACACCAGCGTTTCCTTCGATATGGAACGTGGGAAATCGAAGGTGTTGGACAATGCGACGATCGACATTCGACGCGATGAAATCATCGGCATCGTCGGTGAAAGTGGCTCTGGCAAGTCGATGTTCGCATCCGCACTGCTTGATGCGGTGGTCGCTCCCGGGGTGCTTACCGGGGATATCACGTACTACCCTCGACCCGGAACAGCCGTCGATATTCTCGATTTCGATCGAGCAGAGCTGCAACAACACCGGTGGGAAGAGATTTCGATGGTGTTCCAAGGCGCGATGAGTTCGTTCAATCCGACAATGCGGATCCGCGGACACTTCGAGGAAACCCTCACTGCCCACAGCGTCGATCTGAAGACGGGAATCGAACGAGCCCACCAGCTTCTCTCCGATCTGTACATGACTCCCGAACGTGTTCTCGACTCGTACCCTCACGAACTGTCTGGGGGTATGAAACAGCGGGCACTCATCGCGTTGAGTCTGGTGCTCGAACCGAAGGTGCTCGTGATGGACGAGCCGACTGCTGCGCTCGATCTACTTATGCAGCGATCGATCCTCCGGTTGCTCACAGATATTCAGGAGAAGTACGACATCACGCTCATCTTTATTACACATGATCTTCCGCTCGTCGCGGACCTCGCAGATCGTCTTGCTGTGATGTACGCGTTCCGGTTCGTCGAAGTCGGCTCAACGGAGGAGATTCTCCAGAGCGCGGCGCATCCGTACGCCCGATCGCTGCTCAACGCGACACCGAATTTGAACGCTCCCATCGAGAAGATGCAGTCGATCGACGGGTCGAGTCCCGACCCAGTGAAGGTCCCGCCGGGCTGTTCGTATCATCCACGGTGTCCACTTGCCGATGAAACGTGCCAAGAGAATGACCCCGCCTACCACACGATTACAGCCGATCATCAGGCAAAGTGTTTCCACTGGGAGCAATCAGCCGAAGTGATTCCGTTTACGCTCGACCAGCAGGAGGAGAGTGACCAATGAGCCCCGACAGCAAAACACCAGTCGTATCGCTCGAAAATGCTGAGGTGTATTTCGAGGACAGTTCGAGTATCTTCAATCTGTTCTCTGAACCAGACACTGTCCACGCAGTCGACGGTGTCAGTCTCGATATCCACGAGAACGAGGTCATTGCGCTCGTGGGCGAGAGTGGTTGCGGTAAGACGACGCTTGGGAAGACTGCAATCGGCATCCAACGACCAACCGGTGGGAGCGTCAGATACCGCGGACAAGATATCTGGGACGCAAAGGACGGCACAGGACAAGTCGACATCCCATACAAAACGATTCGACGGTCACTACAGATCATTCACCAAGATCCTGGAAGCTCGCTCAATCCGAATCGAAAGGTGATCAAGAGTCTGTCAGAGCCACTCAAAAAGTGGCAGACTGATCTGACGAGAGAGGACCGAAGGGCACGGCTTCTGGGGATGCTGGAGCGGGTGGAGATGACGCCGCCAGAGGACTACGCGGAACGGTACCCTCACCAGCTGTCTGGTGGAGAAAAACAGCGTGTCGCGCTGATCCGCGCGCTGGTGATGAATCCCGACCTCGTTCTGGCAGACGAGGCGATTAGCGCGTTGGACGTCTCACTTCGCATCGAGATGATGAATCTGATGCACGAACTCCAAGACATGGTCAATACGTCGTTTCTGTTTATCTCCCATGACCTCTCGAACGCCCGGTATGTCACCGAGAAGGTGGGCGGTCGGATCGGCATCATGTACTTGGGTGAACTGGTCGAGATCGGTCCCGCTGAACAGATCATTACTGATCCTCGTCACCCCTACACCAAGGCACTCCGGTGGGCGACACCTGATCTTCGTCCCGGTGATCCCGACCGGCGTCCTGACGTAGAGGAGTTGCCAATCAAGACAATCGACATTCCGGATCCAGTGAATCCGCCCACTGGCTGTCGGTTCCACACGCGCTGTCCGGAAGCGCGCGAGGCGTGTAAACAGGAACAATCCCCACCAGAACTGATACAAATCGATCATGCTTCTGAACACGAGGCAGCTTGCTTTCGAGAGTACGACAACCATCAGTACTGGAACAGCCCAGACGATGAATCCAACGAGAACAGCAGACAGAGACACACTGCAGATGACTGATGACGTTTCTGTACTTTGAGCCACCGAAATGGTTATGCCCGCAGAGATTGCTACATACCTGCTAATCAGTATGAATGTAGATATTCAAGCTGCAGTTGAGTCAGCACTGTCGTCGTACACCGTGAGCCTCCCGTTGCTGGTGGGTGTCCTTATGGCTGCTCTCGGATTCGGATTCAGCACGGTGGGAATGGACGTTTCTGCGGGTGTGTCGGGAGCGATTGCGGTGTTTTTCATCAGCCTCGCTCTCGTTGGATACGTCGTCTTTTGGCTGCTCGGCACCGTTGGACGGTAAACAAACTGATTAACAGCTGCATACATGAACGTGTGAATCAATGTCACGGAAATCATCACAGACGGGTAGTGTGCGTTCACTCGATCGCTCGAATCGACTCTTACAGCAGGCTCAGAATATGATCCCAGAATGTTCGCAAACGAACAGCAAGGGACCGACACAGTGGGTGCAAGGCGTCGCGCCGACGCATTTAGAGCGAGGGAAAGGAAGTCACGTTTGGGATGTCGACGGCAACGAGTATGTTGATTATCCGATGGCGCTGGGACCGATCATTCTCGGACACAACTATCCAGCAGTGACCAATGCTGTCGAACAGCAGCTACGGGACGGGACGATGTTCTCGATGCCCCACCCATTGCAGCTCACTGTTGCAGAGCAGCTCATCGACGTCGTCCCGTGTGCGGAGATGGTCCGATTCGGAAAGAATGGGAGCGACGTTACGACGCTGGCGGCAAAGCTCGCGCGGGCCTACACCGGCCGTGAGATCATCGCGACGCAGGGCTATCACGGTTGGCCGGACGTTTGGATGGGCCAGACGTCCCTCGATCGAGGAATTCCTGACGTAGTGGGTGATCTCACGGAGTCCTTCGAGTACAACGATATCGAGAGCTTGGAACAGATTTTCACAGCACACCCGGGCGACGTGGCAGCGATCGTCACGACGCCAGTAAATCTCGCAGAGCCAGAGGATGATTTCGTCCAGCGAATGCGCGAGATCGCAGACCGCGAGGGAGCAGTATTAATTTTTGATGAGATTCTGACGGGCTTTCGGTTTGCGGTCGGCGGAGCGCAGGAGTATTTCGGCGTAACTCCTGATGTCGCCTGCTTCGCAAAGGGAATGGCAAACGGGTTCCCTATCTCGGCGGTCGCGGGACGGCGTGACGTCATGCAGACGATCGAAGCAGACGACGTCTTTTACTCGATGACGTACGCTGGTGATGCGCTTTCGCTCGCGGCGGCGAATGCCTGTCTCTCAGTTATCCGCGAGGAGAACGTCACGGATCACATTTTTGAGCAGGGACAGACACTGCAGCGCGGATACAACGATCTGGCAGCGGCGTACGGACTCGATCATCGGACAGAATGTGTCGGATATCCGCCGCGATTCAGCGCGCAGTTCAGCGACGAGACGGGCAAACCCGATCGACTAGCAAAGAGTCTCTTCATGCAAGAATGTCTCGAGCGGGGCGTGCTCTTTTCTGGCAACCACCTCCTCTCCTACAGCCACACCGACAGCGACATCGATCACACGCTCGATGTATACGAGACAGCAATGGAAACTGTCGCTGACGCCATCGATGCCGACGATATCGATGACCGCCTCGATGGTGAACCGATTGGGGCCACACTCAGACAACGCACTGGAGAAGATGGGTGACACACCAATGAACGTGAAACGAGCACGAGCTGCGAGCGTAAACAGAATATTCACGGAGAGAGGAGATTGATGGTCCAAAGCACGCGTCGGCCATGCGAATAGAGAAGCTAACACTCGACAGCGTTCCTGCAGCGATGCAGCTTTCGAAGCAAGCCGGCTGGAATCAGTGCCGGGCAGATTGGGAGCTTCTACTAACGCTCGCTCCGGACCATTGCTTTGCGGGGTGGATAGGCGACGATCTCATCGCAACGACGACCGTCGTTACCTATGGTGGCGACGTGAGCTGGATTGGAATGGTTCTGGTCAGCGAAGAACACCGAGGGCAGGGATACGGAAGCCAGATATTCCAGACAGCACTGGAGGCGACGCTCGAACGCGGTCAGTCGGCGATCGGTCTCGACGCGACCCCCTTCGGTCGGGGCCTCTACAGCAAAAACGACTTCGTCGAAATCGCTCCAATCACGCGGTGGCGTGGGACTCTGCAGCCGAGGACCACAACTGACGACGTAACCGAACTGAAATCGATCGGCACAGATCCCGTCTGTTCGTTCGATAGACGCGCTGTCGGCGTAAACCGTAGAGATCTGCTGGGCCAACTGCTCGACCGATCAGACTGCACCTGTCTGGCTCTCGAAAACAATGACGAGAATGGCAGTAGAGGTGAAACCAATCTGTCTGGGTACGCCGTTCTCCGTCCAGGGCGACAGCACTGGCAGCTCGGCCCCATCGTCGCAGAGACGGAGACGGCGTACGCACAGTTGGTGAGCGGGGCTGCAAAGCGGTGCACCGAGAGCGTCGTCGTCGACGCGCCGACAGACGGCGGTGACGATCTCCTGACCCAAAGTGGACTCACACCCGAACGACGGCTCGTCCGAATGGCGCACGCGGAACCGCAACCGTTGTTGCTCAACGAGACCGTGAAAGCGGTTGCGGGACTCGAATGGGGATAACCGATGACAATCGATCTTTGACGGCCAACGATCAAATTCGACATCGTCAGAACACTAATGAGCGTCCGATGACTGAGAGAGATATGGTCGAATCGAGCGTCCAACCAAACATCGTACTGATTCACCCACACAATTTGGGCCAGTATCTCGGCTGTTACGGATGGAACGTAGACACCCCGAACGTCGATGCACTTGCCCGAGACGGGATCAGGTTTGAAAACTACTTTTGTACAGCCTCACACTGCTCTCCAGCCCGAGGAAGCATCTGGACCGGGAAGTATCCTCACAACAATGGTTTGGTTGGACTCGCCCATCTCGGATGGGAGTTACACGACGACGAAACAACCCTCATCACACGACTCAACGAAGCAGGCTATGCCACGCATCTCTTCGGTCTTCAGCACATCTCGACAGACCCACACAGAGCCGGGTTCCAGCACGTCGAAGGCTCTGTCCACGAGTTCAGTGTCGATGAACCCGCTCGTGAGGTCGCAGCGCGCGTCGAGTCGTTTCTGTCCGGTGTTGAGACCGATGATGCGCCATTGTTCGCTTCGGTCGGCTTCTCGGAAGTTCACCGCCAACCACTCGTCGATCGGTGTCTCGATTGTGGCTGGACGTTCGACCTCCCTGACTACGAGTCCGACGATCCCGACGATGTCGATCCGTTGCCGTACCTCCCCGATCGTTCTGGGATCCGCGAAGATCTCGCTCACTTTCACGGCATGGTCCGTGCGATCGATTCGGCCGTCGGTCGCATCACCAACGCGATCGAAGCGGCCGATCTCGCCGCCGACACGCTCGTTATTTTCACGACCGACCACGGAATTGGCTTCCCTCGGGCGATGGGAACCTGCTACGATCCTGGCGTCGAAACCGCGCTGATCATGCAGTGGGACGGACACCTGAACGCGGGAACCGTCCACGATGACTTGTTGAGCCACGTTGATTTTGCCCCGACGATTCTCGATCTCATCGGAGAAGAGTCACCCGGCGAGATCGATGGCAGAAGCTTTGCACCATTACTGGTCGATGATGAGTATGTGCCTCGGGATCGCATCTTCCTCGAATTCACGTGGCATAGCAAGTACAATCCGATGCGTGCAGTGCGGACGAACGAGTACAAGTACATACGGAATGTGGGCGATTTGCCGCTCGTATACATCCCCGCACCGCTGTTTTCGAGTAGCGCTGGGCGTGATGTACGGGACGAATTCTACGGGCGCCAACGACCCGAAGAAGAGCTGTACGATCTTCAGGAGGATCCCCTCGAAATGAACAACATTGTCGAAGAGCCCGAATACGCAGACGTTGTAGAGCACTACCGGACGATGGTCGATGACTGGATGACAGAATCCGGCGATCGACTCCTTGAGGGGGAATGGCCACCAACGACACGCCAAGAAGAGCGGGTTAAAAAATCACCGTGGGTCCCCCGGGATGTCGATCAGTTCTGCTAATAGAACGCATCACGACTACGTTCGACACTTTCTGATAACGTACATGCTCGTCATCATCGTGCCGATAATGATGATACTATTGACGATCGTGAGGTAGTAGGGCGTAGAGCCGACTTTGATGAATGGGACTGAGAACGCGAGGATCACCAAAAAGATGACACACAGTCCGAACAGAATGATCCAAAATCCAACTGTATCGCAGAGTAGACCCCAGAATTTCTGTTTCATTATCCCATGATTGGAATGGGCGAGTGTATACCTTTCTCCCACATTGCGATACATTGACAGTACTATCGACGGTGTACAGTCGTCTGAGCAGCGCTTTGCACCAATCTCACTCGGATTCCGTTCGCAGTTGGTGGGTCGATAATCGATCTATCCAGGGAATCCGCCGTGTTCGGTGTTGTTTCTCGTCAGCTCAGCAGCTGAAAGCGCTTCTGTGACCGGGGTTGTGCCGCAATGAGATGGCGACAATGAAATCAAAACGTTAATATACCTACACGACACGGTTCAACCTAGTATAGTAGAGAGCGTAATCGATTTATGACAGCATGGACACCTAATGGACTCAATATTACACGTAGAGGCTTCCTAAAGACAGCTGGCGTTGCTGGGGTGATTGGTGGCGGACTCACTGGCGTCGACATGGCCGCTGGTGGAGCCAAATCCAAACCACATCAAGCGCTATCACCAGCCCACGATCCGTCACAGATGTCAGAGACACACGTGGACATTGCTGATGGCGATGACGTTGCCGGAATCATCGAGAATGTTTCTGACGGTGAACTGTTGGTCTTTCCGGAAGGGGAGTTTCGCTGGAGTCGGACCGTACTCGTGACAGTCGATAACTGGGGTATTCGAGGCCAGCCCAACGATGGGACTGTCTTCATGGTGCCCGAAGGACACACAGGAAGAGAGCTCACAGACTATCATCTCAGGACGATAGCGAAATCCTCTCTCGAGAATCCTGCGGGTGATAATATCTTGTTGAAGAACCTGACGTTCGACTCGACAGGCCGGACCAACCCAGGCATTCGGATCGGCGTCCGAAACCGTGGTCACGTCGAGAATCTCCACTATCGGTGCAATGGGACGATCGGACCGGATCTGATGCCCAGTGGTATGAACGCGCTCGTTCAGAACAAAGATGGCCACCTCACAATCCGAAACTACGTCCAGCACAACAATGGACGTCTCAGTGATTACAACGGTGGCGACAGCCGGAGTGGGTTCCACACTGGAGCAGGAAACTTCGGGACAGTCACGCTCATCGACCCCGTTCTGACCGGATTCCCGAACAACGGATGCTACGTGAGCCGGACACCGGGACGCACTGAGATTGTCGGTGGGTACCTTGCGAACAACAATGTCAGCAACGTACGCCTCTCCGGGGCTGTCACCGTTTGTGGGACAACCATGGAACTCGACACCGAGACATACGCAACGGGAGACGGCGAAACCACTGGCGGCAACGACTACAACACACGGATGGTTTGGGGAGATGCTCGTCAAACCGCCCGCGGACCCGGCGGACTCGTCGAGAACTGTTCGTTTATTCTGCACAGCTACGATCGTTCACAGGGGCTGGTCGATATTCTTGACAATCCCTCTATTACGGTCCGAAACTCTCAGTTCCTGCTTGAGGACGAAATCACCGCAGTAAGCGCGGATGCAGGCGAAATCGTGCTCAATAATTGCACCTTCACTGGCGAATCCTCGGCTACTGCAGGCAGTGGTGACATCACCGGAGATGGTAACTGTGTCTCTGGAGATATCGAACCGGGCGACGTTCCAACCTCCGAGCAGAACTGTCGTTCATTCGAATGGAATCGTGTCCATCCACTCGGACAGTCGAGCTGAGAGAGATCATTACGCCCGAAACACAAACACACACGAGGCGTAAATAACTGATACTGATACCGAGAAAATTTTCACTGACAGTACTATTTGACGTCATTACCGGTATAAGAACTCCTAATTCGCTGAGTATAGCATTGCCCAGCCTTCTGTTGAGGCGCCCATCGAAATTAAATGTCTATGGACAACTATTAATACCGATAGAGTGATAACATTAGACATGGTAAATAATGGCAAACGTGATGGTGAAATCGAACGGCTCGAAGTATGGTGTGCTGGTGAGGAGTGGTGTCCGATCACGGCGACGGCAACACTCATTGGCAAGAAGTGGCATCCAGTCATCATTCATCGGCTTCTCGAACACGGGCCAAGCGGATTCAACGAACTCAAGGACAATGTTGATGGCATCTCCAGTAAGGTGCTCTCAGAGAGTCTGGATGATCTTGGTGAGAAGCGGCTCGTAGATCGGGAAATCGTCAGCGAGAAACCCATCCGCGTAGAGTACTCGCTCACAGCTCCCGGTCGGTCACTCGAACCAGTAATCGATACGATGCGCGACTGGGGATTGGAGCATATAACAGAACCCAGTGACAGACGCTCGTCGCTCGTCTGAGCAGTTCGGTCTTCCAATCGCCGATGCATTCTCCACGCGACCGAAGAGAATAGGGATGAATTCGTCGAGAATGTTCACCGATCAGAACTCAGAGAGCGTCCCGTTCAGAACCTTGGCCGCGACGAGAATCGGATCCCAGACAGGACTGAACGGCGGTGCGTACGCGAGGTCGAGACGTTCTAACTCGGGAAGAGTCATCGCACAATCGAGGGCCGTCGCAAGCGTGTCAATGCGGATCGCAGCCCGGTCTGCCCCAACGATACTCCCACCGAGAAGTCGGTTGGTCTCTCGGTCTGCGGTCAACGTCACTGTCGTTTCCGAACCACCGGGATAATACCCGGACCGTGACGACGCAGTTATCGTGTCGGAAACGGGATCGAAACCAGCATCCGTGGCTCGTTCGTGGTCGATAAGGCCGGTCCGGCCACACTCCAACTCGAACGCCTTCACGACCGCTGTGCCAGCAACACTGCCAACGGGGGTCGGCTTCCCGGCAACAGTCTGACCGACTGCTCGACCCGCTCGGTTTGCTGTCAGACCGAGGGGCACCCACTCCGGCGCACCAGTCACTGTGTGTCGCATCTCGGCACAGTCACCAGCGGCATAGACGTGTTCCCGGTTCGTTCTGCCGTACTCGTCGGTAGCGATCGCTCCAGACTCGCCGCGTGCGATGTCTGTCTCGGCGATCAGTTCCGTATTCGGTCGGATGCCGATACCAATCAAAACGAGATCGACCGCAATCTGCCCATCATCACTAGCGACTGCCTCGACGTGACCATCTCCGATGAGTTCATCGACTTCAGTCCCCAGATGAAGCGTGACATCGTTCTCACGAAGCGTCGCTGCAACCTGCTCTCCAACCGCTTCGCCGAACGGTCGTAGGAGCCGATCTGATCGCTGGAAGAGGTGAATATCGAGGTCGTGTGCACCGAACGCTTCAGCCATTTCAATACCGACGTATCCCCCTCCGACGATCGCGACAGATTCTGGTGGATTCATACTAGCGTACTGTTCGAGTCGATCTGTGTCGACGGAATCATTGTCTGGAGGCCGAACACCGTCTGCTGAAGTGAGGTACGTTCGAAGCGCCGCCGCGGCGTCCATACTGTGCATTGTGAACACACCACTATAGCCAGTATCAATAGAGGCAGACACCGCATGCGCTCCCGTTGCAATGAGAAGATCGTCGTACGACTGCTCAAACCGGTCAGTTTCGTTCTGGACAAGTACCGTCTTGTCTGCTGGCTCTACCGCAATGACTTCGTGCTGTCGCCGTAGATCGATGCCCCGATCGTCGATATCGTCTGGTGACAGCGAGAGCAGATCGGTTAGTGACCCGACGTCACCTTTCACGTAGTAGGGCATCCCGCAGTGGGCGTAGGATACCCAGTTTCCTTGCTCGAAAACGATCACTTCTCGGTCCGAGTCCTCACGTTTTAGCTTACTTGCTGCACTCAACCCCGCAGCGTCACCGCCGACGACAACGAATGGATCTGCCATACTGTCTTCTTCTCAGCGAAGCCCTGTAACTGTACGAGTGAGGCCGCCGTAACTCGGTTGAAGCATGCGAAAGACGGTACTAACCCGGTATTAGATGAGCGGACACAGAGCGCAAATCAATCGACTGACCGCCACGCTCGTTCTTGAAGCCGACAGAGTAGTGCTACGAAAAATAGATCGACTGTATTACACACACCGTCCCGAAGAACGTTCTCTTGATTACAGTGTTTCATCCAGTTACTGCCGAGCAAGCGAATATCTATGCGTATCAGGGCCGAAGTTCCATGTGTTGACGACCGAATGATCCAACGGCGAGCCAAAAGAGGCATAGTGGGGACAACGACGCTCGTACTGTGATTTGCTATGGACGAGACCCATCAATTACTCACGCGACTTCGACAGTGTAGTTCGCTTGCGATTATCAGTCACTCGAATCCCGATCCTGACTCCATCGCAAGTTCACTCGCCTTAGAAGAGATAGCAGCCACCGAAGATATCGAAGACACGAGGTTATTCTACTGCGGTGATATTACCCACCAACAGAACCGAGCATTTATCAATTTGCTTGATATCTCAATCCACAATCCATCGACAGATCCATCGATTGCTGAGTACTCTTCGCTTGCGCTTGTCGATCACTCACATCTTGATCCATCGTTCCCCCATTCCGCCGAGTTCCATATTGAGATCATTATTGACCATCATGCTGTGAGCGACGCTTCCGATGCCGCATTCATCGATCGACGCCCAGACTACGGTGCGACAGCGACGATCATGATCGAGTATTACAGGGAATTGGACCTCAAACCATCCCCTGATGTCGCCTCAGCGTTACTTTTTGCGCTTCACCGTGAGCGGCTCGATCATGCTAGAATGCCGACGAGACGGGAATACGAGGCTGCTTCATTTATATATCCGTACGTCGATAGCGAGCTCATCAGCCAGCTCTACGGTGCGGCGTATACGCCTGCAACACTCGACGCGATCAGCGAAGCAATCCGACACCGTGAGGTCCGAGGATCGAGTCTAGTGACCTATGCCGGACAGACGACAGAGGGTGATGCACTTCCGCAAGCAGCCGATTATCTGTTGAATCTCGAAGGGGTGGATACGGTGCTCGTTGGAGGAATCGTCAACGACACAGTGCGACTCAGCGCCCGATCCATCGATCCGCGGCTCCACCTCGGTGAGGTACTCGAAAAAGCGTTCAGTGACGTTGGAAGCGCAGGGGGACATCGGGATATGGCCGGTGCACAGCTCCCACTCGGTATCTTTGCGGATACACTCTCTGACGATGGGCAGCTGTCCGATTGGCTGTTTGACAGCATCTCAGACCGATTTTTCTCTGCGCTGCATCTCGCCAGCGACTGAATCAGTTCTGTTCGCTGAGAGGTCCGCGTTGTCCCCATCATCTCACAAGCCTCCAGTGATGCTACCGTGGCACCGAACGACAAAAGATGGAGACAGTTACTCACGCGCGATCGCCGCATACGCGAGTGCAACTGGAATAGCATAGATGATGTGACCGACGAGCGTTAGGATGGTGTCGGGGAGCGCGAAGTTGGGAAGTGGCGGTGCGGCTGGGAAGCCGACAGCTGCCAACCAGATTGGCATCACAAATCCAGAGAGGACGATCGTTGTTAGTACGCCGTAGCCGATTCCGAGACCGACAGCACCACCGATGTGTCGTGCCGGTTCACGCAGCGGTTTGAGCTGAACGAGTGCTACGTACACCAGACCGAGGACCACGCCATGGAATAGATGAAACACCCATCCCGCTAGCAACGCTGGCCCTGCGACACCGTACATCGCGGGAATCGCCATTTCGAGTAACGGTACAGGGATCACGAACTGCATGATCAGGCCGAATAGGATACTCCCGATGAACCCACCGACGGCACCAGCGGCCCAGTCGCTGGCTGTAAGCCCCTCGGTTTTTCTCCGTGTTTGTGTTTCTGTGGCCATCTCTCGATAGGACCTCCAGTATTATGCTACGCAGTGACTGGTGAAAAGTGTACATTGTGATAGAGGTAAGTAGGTTACCTCCTGGTACCATACCGTGAGCACGCGTGAGACAACCCCCGAAGAAGGGAGAACAATTATCGATTGTTCTATTTTCATCGGACGTCGTGGACCACAGCACGTACGTTGATTCGATACTCGTATTGGGTGGATGTGCATGTGTCTTCACGTCTCAAATGTAGCAAATACTGATTCGGGATTCACGAAGATGTATGATTTATTAAATTAATAAATCATACTCATTCACCAGACATGAAATTTTGAGATAGTGTCGTTCGGTGGTCAATTACTACAGAAGACCACCAAAGTGTCTTGATACGCTCATTTGGTACTTGGATCGTATTGGTGAAAAACAACTGTACTAATATCTATCTTTGAGTCTTGCGATAATTCCGAGAAGATAGAGTGATCCACAGCACGAATATGATTGTATTCTTAATGATCAATGTATAGGTTCTAAAATCGTACGATTCGCTACAGAGAGTTCGGGATGGGATAACGTAGCACGTATAGGCGATTCGTATGATGTTGGAGGCACGTCTGCTGGATATACAGCGTCATACTCAGTATCATCTTAATCGCCTCGAATGAGAGAACATGATCTTCGTCACAGAGTAGAGATACAGAGACATGTGACATTCAGATACTTTCGTTCGTCGATTCGTTTTCAGGAGCGATATTCCGATCGTGATAGAGAATTCGCCCTCCTAAACTAATGAGAATCACACAAATCATGCATCAGTGTAGAAATTTTATATCATTCATTGTAATCGACCGATTGTCATAAATAAAATCCTATTGACAACTCTGTATCGTTCCTCGTCCCCGCACAATGATTCGTCTTTCGTAGAGTCGAGAATGAGTGAACGAAGAACAGTGCCCGATCCTATCCGGTTACTGATCGTCAATCGAACGCATCGATTCTTTGAGTAGCATACGTTATGTTGTATCGAGTGCGCGCTCGGCAAACCGCTCTCGGATTTCTGGACTGGGGACAGGACACTCGTCTTTCCGACCGAACAAGCGATACCGATGCGTTGCTACCACTCGGTACACAGGATTTCGTAGCATTTCGGGAACGTACACGAGTGGATAAAGAAGTGGCCACGGACCATCGAGAGTCCGACAGACTCGCAGTGCAGCAGTCGATCGGGTGTAGCACTCATTATCTTCGATAAGTACGAACGTATCGAAATCCTCGGTCGGGAGATCATATTCGTCGAGTAGCGCCTGTCCAATCGTCGATTGGAGTGGCGCAAACCGGAACGTCCCCGATGCATCGAACCGAACAATAAATCGGACGAGCGCGTTACAGAGGTTGCAAACACCATCGAAGAGGATAACCGGCCGTTCGACCGAATCGGCGACTGTCGTGGAATCGAGGGTGTCAGACATGGCACTACAACGATGTTCGGTTCCACACCGGATACACTACTCGGTGAACGACCAAGGAGACCGAGATTGTGACCCAGAATCAAACGGTTGAGGGCTGTAATACTACTGAATCTCTAATCATGCAAAGAACTGACCGGGCAGGTAGTGAGGCTGGCGCTGTCTGATTTCGTTACTGTATCGCCTTCTGGTTCGTCAGTCCGTCTGAATGCGCACATGGCCCGGTTCGACTGTTATAAGATACGCTTCATAGCGAAACTGAAGCAGATCAGGTGCCGGTGAGGACGCAAACAGTTGATCCAACGAATCGGGATCGATCGAATTAGCAAGCGGTGGCAGATCTAGTATCGGTTGGTTCGATGCCGTTGTGACGGCCCGCAAAACAGCCTCGCTAGCGCTTTCTTTCCCCTCAATGTGCGTTTTGTAGACTTCTTTGTGTTTTTCGTCCATTCTGCACACTTCCATCTTATTATTTATCCTAAACAGATTTAGTTCTTCCCCAGACGCGACGGGTGACGACGAACTAAGAATCGGTCGTCGCGGTATCGTTCGAACCGTTAGCAACATCCGCCTGGTCTAAAACCATCTCAAGATGCTGTTGTTGAGTGATTATTTTCTCATCACTATTGTACTCAATTAATCCAACATTTTCTAGTATTGGCAAATCAATGTGGTGTAGTATCGTGGGGAGCATGGATTCATCGTCAACTCCGCCTGCTGTCCACCAAGATTGCTCAGAGGCCGTCAATGCAGTGCTGAGTTCTTCGAGTGAAAGTGGTTGGGTGTGATCGGCTATCGTCGATGCGACGCGCTGTCGTCGCGGGCGTACGAGAAGGGCTGCAAGAGCCTCCCACGAACCATCCCCCTCTGTGAACGATTCTTCGACACACTCAACGGGGAGTTGCTCAGTTGAGACAATCCCAGTTGGCTGTCGCTCGATCCACCCGACCGACTCCAATTCCGGCAAACAACGGTGATACAGATCAATCCGAATCTGCCGATGAAGTTCTTGGACTACCGACGATGGGAGGTCCTCTGCTTTTGCCTTTTGCACTGCAAGCTGACTAGCAAGGGCGTCCTCTGGTATCGGATCAGACTGCGCCAGTAGCAGAGCGAGTATCCGTCGCTGGCGTGAGTCGGCGAGGATCACCGATCGATTAGGGGGAGATGGCCCCCCAGACAGCAGTCGTTTCCTACAGCTCATAGCATTTAGAGGATATTCCTGAAGTGCCATAATCTGAATGGCGGATATATGAGGTTGACATAATGCTAGGTGTTGGCAAATACCACATCCATAAGCTTTTTCTCAGCTTTTCGAAGATGTTGATGAAAAGTCGAAGAACTGATATCGAGAGAATCGGCGACATCTCCACCAGAGCTTTCGCGGGGCCAATCAAAGAATCCAGAGTAGCATGCTGCTTCGAGTACGGTTCGCTGACGATCTGTGAGCGAATCTTCGACCACGGTCCGGAACTCTCCCGGTGGGAGCTGCTGGCGATTCACATACTGTTGGCCGGCAAACTCCATATCAGGGTACATTTTCTTTACCGCCTCAGTCACTGCACGCACGTTAGCTGTCTCCGGAAGTTCGCCGACGACTCGCAACTCGTCGTCTATGATCTCGATGACTTTTGTTCGACCGTCGAACATTGCGAAAATTGATGCCACTGTCTCGCCAGTCGTCTGTATCTCAACACGGACGTAATCATCATCCTCAAAGAGGACACGAATGTTTGTCACTGCTGGAAGCTCTTTATTGAGCTCGATACACTGGTCGGCGGTGAGTCCTTCGATCGTGTAATAGTAAAGGAATCCGTCGTCACCGACGGGGATAGCCCGATCAATCGAGAGGTCGATGTCACCATCAGCCTTCGAAATGAACGGCTCAGCCAACGCTGCAGACCGATATTCGACTTCGATACCACGATCTGCCAGTAACGATTTCCCCCGTTCAATCGCAGTGATTGCGTGGCCAACGATCTCCGCGAGTTGCCGAATAATTACTTTCTCAATCTCACCGACGATCGACGAGCGCTTCGTATAGAGGGTTAAGACGCCGTAACATCTGCCTTCGTAGGCGACTGGAACTGCAATGACCGAATAATCTTGTGATCCACTCACCTCACACCATCGTTCGCAAACTGGGTCCCCTGAAACCGTGTGAGAGAGTTGTAACGAGTTCGTGTTCAGGGATCGCGTGATCGGGCTCTGCGTTGGATCGTCCATATCGAGTGAGACAGGAGTCTCAGCCAGCTCCTCGGATAATCCTGATGCTGAATGGACTGTAATTTCCTGACCACTTCGAGTAGTGTGACCGATCCAGGCGAAATCGTACACATTTGACGCTGCAAGGCGCTCACAGACACCTTGCTCCATCTGATTCCGTGTAGACTGTTCCAGCACGAGATCGCTAACGTTCAATGCGACTGCCTGAAGGTGATTGAGTGCTGCAAGCTCCTGTCGTTGTTGTTCAAGCTGCTGTTCTTGTTTCTTGCGCTCGGAAATATCCCGAACGACGCCAACGCGCTCGTTGGTATCGTCCCCAGGCAGGAGTGAAAACGTTGCCTCCGCCGTGATTGATTCACCGTCGGCTCGCAGGAGATCGGCTTCAATCTTCGGTCTGTTGTGCGTACCATCCTTCATCGCACGTTCAATCTCCCCAGCAGTGGCGACGGTTGATTCGGAAACCACCATCGAAACGTGTTCGCCGAGCAGTTCCTCGCGGTCGTAACCGACCATCTCAGCGTATCCCTCGTTGACCATCGTAAACCGACGATCGTCGTCGATAATGTATACACCGTCGTCGATCGTTTCGAAGATCGTTTCGTACTGCTCAAGTTCGAGTTCGCGCTCTTTGCGTTTGGTGATATCGCGGACGACACCGACTCGTTCGTGGCTATCGTCGCCCGGTAAGAGCGAGAACGTCGCCTCCGCCGTGATCGATTCACCGTCGGCACGCTGGAGATTGGCTTCGACCTTCGGCCCGTCCTTCCCCATCTTCATCTCCTGTGCGGCTCCTTCAGCAGTGGTAATGACCGTCTCGTCGGCCACCAACGAGACGTGTTCACCGAGCAACTCCTCGCGGTCATAGCCCATCATCTTGGCGTATGCCTCATTGACCATCGTAAAGCACTTCTCGTCGTCGACAACGTAGACGCCGTCGTTGACCGTCTCGACGATCCGCTCGTACTGCTCAAGCTGGCGCTCTCGCTGTTTTCGTTCGGTGATATCGTTGATAACAACCTGTGCAGCCGGCTGTCCCTCGTGAATGATCGGTATCCCGGTGAGGACAGTGTGCTTTATCCGGCCGTTTGTGTCGATGACCTCCGTTTCTTTCGGCGGAGTAGCTTTTCGCTCCGCAATGATCTGTCGCATCCGTTCGGCCGCTTCGGGACGGTCGTCTGGATGGACGAAATCGATGGCAGACTTGCCGATGACCTCATCGGCTGTATCGACTGCAAACCGGTCGGTGGCCGCGTCGTTCATATACGCGATCGATCCGTCTGCAGTGTAGATGACAATCGGTGCAGGCGAGGATTCGATGAGACGACGATACTGATTGCGCTGTTCCCGTAGTTCCCGTTCTTGTTCGATGCGGTCGGTCATATCCCGGACAACGCCGGTCGTTCCGTGATATGTATCGTCATCGGAGCGGATCGTGAATCGGTTCTCCACAGGGATCTGCTCTCCGTCGGGGGTGTAGTGATACGTTGCGGTGGTCGCAACCTTGCGCTCTCCCGTACGTAACTCTTGAATCAGTTCCGCAGAATATGATGTCTCTTCGTCATCGATTACCAGAGAAACAGGCGCATCGAGTAGTTCATCACGCGAGTAACCGGTCAACTCACAGTAGGCCTCGTTGACCATCGTAAACCGACGATCGGCGTCGGTCATATACACTCCATCGCGGACGTTCTCGACAACAGTCCGATAATCTTCGAGCTCGCGCTCGCGCTCTTTGCGTTTGGTGATGTCCTGTGCCATCATCATCCCAGCAAACACCGAGCCAGTCTCGTCTTCCACCGGAAGTGCCCACGCTTTGAAGATACGATCCTCCAATTCGATCTCGAACGTCCGTTTTTCGCCCGCCAACGCAGCGCGACAGTGTTTTTCGAGACGCTCTTTGGCGTTCGATGCCGTTTCGCCGACGTGTCGCCCTTCGAGAGACGTATCAGTGTCTTCGTAGACTGACCCCGCAACGAGCGTATACCGGAGGTCGTGGTCGAACAAGGAAACAACACCGTTCGGAAAATGCTCTGCAAGTGTCCGATAGCGTCGTTCGGACTTCTCGAGTTTTCGTTCGCGCTCTTTGCGCTCACTCATATCGACCAATGTCCCGAGGATCGCTGACTCGCCCTCGTACTCAATGAGATCTCCGTGGATTTCGACATCGACGACAGTACCGTCTGCGTGCTTTCCCCGACCTTCGTACCGGATAACGTCGATTTCGCCGTGCTCACGCTGTCGAACGTACTCGGCGACGAGGTCTCGTTCCTCCTCTGCCACAAAGTCAAGCACCGGTTGTCCGATCGCTTCGTCCTGAGTGTAGCCAAGAATGTCAGTAAATGTTGGGTTGACGTACTTCACCACTCCATCTTGAATGATACAGATCCCCACGAGATTTTGCTCGACGAGGCGTTCATACCGTAGATTAGTCGTTTGTGAATCGTCTTCGAGCCACTGTTGTTCGCTCCGATTGAACGTTGACGGTTCGGGAGGTCCTATCAAAGTAGACCGTGGTTGCCACCAGACTCGTGCGCTGGAACCAACTTTCTTCGTCCTGAGCGCACCTCGATCGGCGAGTGTTTCGAGTCGTTTGTATACGGTCCGACGGGGACAATCGAGAGCGTCGGCAATCTCTGGTGAGGTGAGAGGCTCATTCGGATGAGTAGTCTGCTCAAAGACAGCGAGTGTTTCAGCATAGATACCTGTATGAGTGTGTGATGATGACATGCATACTCCGTGGGCATCGAGAGAGAAAACTGTTCCGTCGGCGGCACCTATGACGTGCCCGACACGAATTGATTAGTCAAGCAATTTGATAGCAAATCAATCGCTCACTGGTCGGATACTTGCATCTGAACTTACGAAGAGAGAGTTGCAACTGAGTGATATCGGCTGTATCGAAGGTCTTCGCGCGGATACGACTGCCACGGAGTAGTCCGTGATGGGAGCAAATACTGACACACAGTCTGATCGATCACGATTTTTCCGCTCACCTCACGATATCCATCATCATTTGTGTATATTCAACACAATATTAGTAGTAATTGCTATATATTCCTATGGTCTTGTGATCGCATGGTGACGATTGCCCTCTCCTATCCGTCACAGGGAGCAAATCCCTTGAAAACCGACGTGTTTGCCGATCTCACCACGTGGGCGGATGTGCGGTGGTTGGACCCACAGATCGATCATCCCGACTTGGTGAATGAGCGGATCGATCTGTATCATATGGCCCGCCAGCAACCCGCGTCGCTTCGTGACTTAGGTCGCGCCTGTCGGGCAGGGATTCCGACAATTAATCCGTACGAAGGGGTTGTTCTGCTCGCCGATCGATTCGCCTGCACGCGCCAGTTGGCCGAGATAGGAATCCGCGTTCCCGAGTCACAGTACGGACGAGCGACCGAAATCGAGCTCGAACCACCAGTGATCGTCAAATCCCGCTACGAGATAGGATCAGGAGATCACGAGATACTGCGTTTTGACGACGATCCCGACTTCACTGGCCAGCAGTTCGTTCAGAAGTATGTGCCTCACACGAGAGAGATCAAGCTCCACTGTGCAGGTGAAGCCGTTCGGGCAGTCGCTATCGATCCCACTCACGACAGGTGCCGAGAGTGTGCAGTGACGCCACAGCTCAGATCGGTTGCCGAACGGATCCGCCAGCTGATGGGCATGGAGCTGTTCGAAGTTGATCTCGTCGGCGATGATGCGCTCTTCGTCGTTGATGTCAACCCAGCGATTAGTCTTCGTGGTGTAGTCGATGGAAAAGCGGTGTACGAAACGCTTCTTTCTCAACCGCTTCGTGATCGGTCTGTCGAAGGATCGCTCACTCATGCAAGCAGCTGATATTAGTGATACGTTAGTCATAGCACGCTGCTTTGGTTTTTGGCCTACGCGGCAATTCCACGAATCGATCGCCAGAACAACACGAGTTCCTCGACACTCACAGTAGTATGACCAGACCGAACGTGTTTGTCAGAGCAAAAGTGTTATAACCCCCGCTACTAACGACGCAGTTGTATGGCAGATAGGCACACACAATCACGGCGTGGCTATTTAAAAGCGGTTGGAGTTGCGAGTGCGATCGGCCTCACTGGGCTTTCAGGCTGTGTTGACCGACTCACAGGAAGCGGTGGTAGTGGTCCCATCAACTTCGGATCAATCCTTCCCATTACTGGTGACCTCTCTGATTTCGGTTCAGGGATGCAGAAAGGAGTCAATCTCGCAGTCGAGGATATGAACGACGCAGGTGGGCCGCTTGGGCGTACCGTCGAACATTCGGGGAAGGACTCCGAGACAGACGCCCAGAAGGCGAAGAACAAGTACGAAACACTCGTGAGTGAGAACGAGATTGTCGGCTTCGTTGGGGCAGCGTCCTCCGGTGTCTCTGTTCCGCTGGCAAAGACCATTGCGAGTGATCAAGTAATGCAGGTCAGTCCAGCATCCACGAGTCCTGTACTAAAGAATCTTGGATTCGGTGACCCAGACGACACGAAGTATTTCGCTCGCACCGCGCCGAATGACTCCCAGCAGGGTATCATCATGGGGATGGCGATGAACGAGTTCGTCAATGCCAAGTCGGCCGCATTCCTCCACGTCAACAACGCCTACGGGGAAGGACTGGCGAAGAAAGCACAGGAGAACTTCAACGGAGAGACGCTCCAGCTGGTCCCCTACAGTTCGAAAACCTCCGACTATACGTCGACGCTCGATAAGCTGTTCAAGGGCAACCCGGACGCGGTCGGGTTCGTCGGCTACCCAGAGTCCGGCCGCTCCATCCTCCAAACGTGGAAAGGTGGGGGCTACGGGGGGAACTGGGTCCTCAGCGAGGGACTCAACTCGACGGAGTTCTTCGGCAAGATTCCGGACATCGTGAATGGAATGTACGTCTCCTCACCCGACCCCGAGTCAACCAAAGGTGCAGACAAGTTCAAGAAGGCGTTCGGAGGCGAACCCAAAGTCTTCTCGCCACACTCCTACGACGCTGCGTTCCTCATGGGACTCGCTATTCACAAGGCGGGCGAGGCGTCGGGAACTGCGATCGCACAGAACATTCAGTCGATCTCTCGACCCGACGGCGAAACAGTCACTGTCGGTGAGTTCGACAAAGCGAAGAAAGCGCTGGATGAGGACAAAGCCATCAACTACGCAGGCGCATCCAGTCCAGTTGATCTGAACAAGAATCTCGAACCACTCAACCGATTTGCAATCCTCCAGGTCGAGAATAATGCGACTGTGAAGTCGGTCAAGACGGTTCCGCGATCGTTCTTCGAAGGAAAAGTCTAACCCAATCCACAGCTGACGACATCTTCGGTGCTTGGTTCTGATTACCGATACACAGTTTTCGACTGCACGTGAGATGACCGGTACTCTTCACAAACCAACAGAGATCATACCACGAAGAAAGCGCGACGGGAACGAGACACGAATTCGGAAGCGATGCAGTGCAGTGCAGTGCAGTGCAGTGCGGTGCAGTATGATGTTCTTGGTGGGTAACGGAGTGGGTGTTACGACTTGGAGCCGGTTGCTTGGCTTTCCTCGGGTCCATCGTCATCGACACTGGCATTGTCTTCGTCTTCGTCATTGCCACTGTCACCGCCGCCTCCACCAAGATACAGTTCGGCCACCTCCTCGTTTCCGAGGAGCGCTTCACCGGTGTCCTCGAAGCGATTTTCTCCCATTTCAAGCACATAGCCGCGGTCGGCACGGCTGAGTGCCTTGCGAGCGTTCTGCTCGACCATGAGGACGGCAGTGCCGGACTCGTTGATAGCATCGATCTTATCGAACACCTCATCAACGAGGTCGGGAGCCAGTCCCGCAGAGGGTTCATCGACGAATAATAGGCCGGGGTCGACCATCAGCGCCCGACCCATCGCAAGCATCTGTCGCTGTCCCCCCGAAAGGCTTCCAGCACGCTGATTCTTACGCTCATCGAGGACAGGAAACTGGTCGTACACCTCGTTGAGAGTTTCCTGTGGAACGGAGTCGAGGATGTACGCGCCCATTTCGAGATTCTCCTCGACAGTGAGGTTCGGGAAGACGTTCTCGGTCTGTGGAACGTACACCATTCCCTTGCGCGTGATTTCGTCCGGACGGTTCGCGGTGATGTCTTCTCCGTCGTACGTGACAGAGCCTTCCCAGCACGGAATGAGACCGAAGATGGCCTTCATCGCTGTGGATTTGCCAGCGCCATTCGGACCGATGATGCAGACGATCTCATTCTCGTTGACGTCGATCGAGACACCATGCAGAATCTCGGCATCGCCGTACCCGCTGACGATATCACGGGCTTCGAGTAGTACCATCTGTCATCCCCCCAAGTACGCGTCGATAACGCGCTCATCTGACTGCACTTCGTCCGGCGATCCTTGCATCAACTTCTTGCCTTCGCTCATGACAATAACTGTATCAGAGAGGTTCATGATGACTTCCATGTCGTGTTCGACGATGAGAAACGTGTATCCATCGGCTCTGAGGTCGCGGATACGTTTGATGAGTTTTTGTGTCAGGGTTGGGTTGACGCCAGCAACGGGTTCGTCGAGGAGAATGAGATCAGGCTCCATCATGAGCACACGGCCCAACTCGACGAGTTTGCGCTGCCCGCCACTCAAGTTCCCCGCCTCTTCGTTGGCAAGGTGATCGATTTCGAGGAACTCAAGCATCTGGTAGGTCTCCTGCTGGAGATCCGACTCCTCTTTCGCAACGGCTCCTTGTCTGAACCAAGCGTTCAGGAGGTTCTCGCCCGACTGTTCTTTCTTTGCGAGCATCAAATTTTCGAGGACAGTCATCCCCTTTAGCTCACGAGTGATCTGAAACGTCCGGACCAATCCCTCGTTCGCCAGGCGGAACGGACGAGTGTAGGTGTGCTCTGAGGCTTCCTTGTAGCGCTCCTGTCCGGCGTAGACAGCAGCACCGATGCCAGCACCAACAGCAGTTGCACCGGCGAGCATCGGAGTCGCCAGTCCGTAGTAGGCAGCGCCCGATAAGGCAATCCCACCGAACGTCATTCCAGACGCACCGTACCAGATATTCTTCTCTTCGCTGCTTGGCTGCATTATCTCCTGCGTGTCGGTGCCTCGATAGCTGATGACGCCACCATCGGGTTCGTAGAACCCACTGATGAGGTTGAACGTCGTCGTTTTGCCGGCACCGTTTGGGCCGATGAGACCAGTAACGGTCCCTTCTTCGACATCGAACGACGCCCCATCAACAGCGGTGACGCCGCCGAACGACTTGCGCAGTTCGTCGACATTCAGTAGTGCGGTCATTCTGAATCCACCTCGATTGTTCGGTGTTCCTCACCCCAGATACCCTCCGGTCGGTAGTAGAGGATGACGATGAGAAGCGCACCGATAATAACGAGCCGAAGCGCCCGAATCGATGACCCAGCAGCTGCTGGGAAGAACTCCGCGAGATCAGACGTCGCCCGGGAGAAACTCCAGAAGATGACCGACCCGAGAATCGCCCCCCGGTTGTTCGCCGTGCCACCGATGATGACCATCAGCAGGACGAAGAACGTCACGTCCATGCGGAAGATAGACCACGTCAGCGACTGGAACTGAATCGCGGTGAGGCCTCCTGCAAATCCTGCAATAGCGCTCCCGACTGCCATACTTTGTACCTTGTAGGTGAACGTGTTCTTACCAAGCGCCGTAGCGACGTCCTCGTCCTCACGAATCGCTTTCAGAACACGACCGAACGGCGACTGTACCGCCGTTTCCGAGAGATAGTACATCAGTCCGAGCGTTGAGAACACCATCACGAGTAGGAAGCGGTCGTACTCGATGACAATGCCGAGACTCTGATGGAACTGCAGCATCCAGATCAGGTTCTGGAACGTGCTGAGGATTGCACTCCCCACACCGCCATTCTGTAACGGTGAGATGAGCGACACCCCGAAGTACCGGACGATGAACAGCCAAACAGCGCCGATTCCGACGATCGTGACCACGTTGACATTATCCGATCCGTATCGGTCCCAGTTCCGGCTAAGGTACACTAATCCGTAGACGTACGCCGCGAGGAGTACAACGGTCAGCAGCATCCCGATGGCGCTGGTCATCTCATTCTGGTCGTTCCCGAGAACAATGAGTGGGGCGAGTGAGACGAAGAACAGCACCGTCAGTGCAAGTCCGTAGAGTGCGTCAGATGCGGTCGCTTCGGAAAAGTAGCGTCGAACGCTGACGTACGCGTACACCCACGTGAACAGCGAGAATGTGCCGACGAACACCAGGGCAATGAGTTCGTTGATTGCAGCCGGCGTCACAACCGTCGCAACCGTTGCGATGACGCCAGCGAGGAACCCAGCAATGAGCACATTGACCATCTGATTGTCCGCCTTGTGGGCGCGTCGACCGAAGAAGTAGCCCACACCGAGTGTGGTTAGTGCGAACGTGCCGTTCGCGATCATCCTTCGAGCACTGTCGAATTTCGTGATGCTCGGTAGACGAGCGAGCGCGTACGTTGCTGCCATCCAGAACAGCGCCACCAAGACGCCAAACACGATTGCAGAACCCAACGTCTCCCCGGGTACCGGGAAGAGGTTGTTCAATGGACGCTCGAATCCGGCCAGCGCGCGTGGGCCATTGGCCAACCAGCGCTCCGACCGAAACAGCTGCTGGACGATATATGCCATCCCGAGCAGCGTGATAGCGAGGTAGTCCTCACGGAGCCTGATAGCCGGAAGGGAGACGAGTGCTCCAATGACTCCAGCGAACAGCGATGCGAGTACGATTGCGACGATCCACGGCAGTCCAAGGCCGAGGATGTACTGTTGTCCGGGCGACGTTGGCGGCAACACCAGCAGGGCGGTCATATACCCACCGAGCAAGTAGAACGCCACGTGGCCGATTTCGAGGAGGCCAGTGTACCCGAACTTGATGTTCATTCCCAGCGCCAAGATAGCGAAGATACCAACCGAGATTCCGAACGCAACGAGACTTCCGGAAATCGCCATGTCAGTTCCCCCCCACGATGCCTTCCGGCTTGACGAGCAGTACGATGAACAGTACGACGAAAGCGATCGGGACGCGGTAGTTGTTCCCCACTGGGAGGACGGTGAATCCGACATCCATCGCCAGTCCCACGACGTAACTACCGATGATAACGCCGTAGATAGAGCGAATGCCCCCGAGAATGACAGCGGCGAACATCGGCAACAGCAGGAAAAAGCCGATATTGACTTGCACGCGTGCGAGCGTCAGACCGAGGAGAACGCCCGCAATGCCCGCGAACACGCCTGCGATGATCCACGTCGCCATCATCACGCGATCAGTGTTGATGCCGGTTACCTTTGCAAGACTCAGGTTGTCCGATGAGGCCCGCATTGCTGTCCCGAGCTTTGTTTCCTGTAACAGGACGTGAAGCGACGCCATCATCAACAGCGCGATGAGAACAATGAACATCTTCAACGGGAAGACGCGAAATCGGGTCGCGTAAACGAAGTCAGCAGCAGTCTGTGGAACAGTCCGACTCCCAGCAAGGAGCCATCCAAGAACGATCAGTGAGACGACGAACGTGATAACGCCTGCGAGTTTCGGACCAATCGTTTGTGCCTCCGTGTAACCACCAGCCATACGCTTGCGGTAGACGAATGCGCCAACGGTGAGTCCAATGACCAACAGCGAAAGCACCACGATGACCGGCCACGAGTAGCCGACGGTGAACACGGGGACGCTGTTGAGACCCTCCTCTGCGGTCGGACCAGAGTCACGAAGCTGTAAGATGAGCCCAGAGGCCGTAACGTAGAAGTCGAAAAACTTCGCAGCGGTCACGTACACAGCAGACCCAAAGATCTCCGAGACCGGGGGCAGCGCGAAGTTGCGAGATCCCCCACCGTAAATTGCCTGCGTCCCGAACCTGAGTATGAATGAAACACCAAGCGAAACGATGAGCATCGTCGCGAGTTCCGCATCTTTATCGCGGAATTTTCGGTAGATGATCTTCTCGGTCAACGGTGCGATAACACCGACGAGAACGGCTGCCAGCAAGAGTCCTGCCCAAATGGACGGGACACCGACAGCGACGGTGGCCCCAACAACCGTGGCCAGCAGTAGATGCACCACGAATGCGACGCCCGCTGGCGGCTGCTTTGGCCACCACGAACCACGCAATGCACTCCGTCCACCGAGGAGATACAGTATCGCGAGCACACCGAGCCCGCCCAGCAGAAACAGCACGACGAATCCCCCGATACCGACGGAGCGTTGTCCAGTCGCCAGCGCCCCGAAGAGCGGCACTGAGCCGGGCTTGTTCACGAACAGCGCGATGAACGCTCCAACCATCAGTAGCTCACCGTGTGCGAAGTTGGGAACTTCTGCGATACTATACACCAGCGCTAATCCGATTGCACCCATCGCGATGATGCTTCCAGTCACGATACCAGTCAGTACTGCGTTAGGTATGCCAGTGGGTGGCGAAACTATCATACCACCCCTCCGGCTACCGATCGTTTGTCAATACCCACCATGTTATATAGTACCTTTCCCAGATCCTATTTGTGTGTTACGATTAATCACAGTGTATTTGAGAAGACACGCATCGGAGTGTTCGTTTGTCAGTCCGAATCGTGATTGGGACGCCGAATCGATACCTGATCGGGCACACGCCTCGTTCTGGGATGTCTACAGCATCAGCGACACAGAGTGCATCTCTGGACACGCATAGTACGAGTGCCGGCATCCTCTCTTCGAAACCTCGTAGCCCCACCGTATAGCTACGAAAGCCGAACAACACAATCAGCAACCCAGTCACATCACATCACATCACATCACATCACATCACATCGTTCTACGAGACGGCTCAACAGTACTGCCAATGCTCCGCTCTATTTGACGATAAGATCTCTGTAGTTCCGTTGTGTGATTCCACCGTCTGAAGCTAGCTTTCGCTGTGGAGTAGAGTCGGCAGAATCAATCAATGATCTCGAAACGCGAGACCAGAGTAGTGCTAAGGTAGTTCGTCCGATCGCTCGGCCAATCGGACGAGGTCGGCCATCGTTCGGTTGATCGGAACCTCGATGTCGTGCTGGTCTGCCAATCGGACGATTTCACCGTTCAGTCGCTCGATCTCGGTCTGTCGTCCCGCCTCGATATCTTGGCGCATCGAGGACGTATTCGCGCCAGTTGCTTCAGCGACCGCCTTGACGTGTGAAACGATGTCCTCACGGACGGTTCGTCCCTCGCTGCGTGCGACTGCAATCGCCTCGGTGACGGCGGCTTGCAGCAGTCGTGTGCCTGGTTTGGTGTCTGCGAGACGCCCGTTCTGTACGCGCGAAAGCGCTGTGCTGGCGTTAATTCCGACGTTGACAAGCACTTTTTCCCAGACGGCGTCTCGGATGTCGTCTGTGACTTCGGTGTCGATACCAGCACGGCTGAACGCCTCTGCAATGTACTCGACGGTCGGATCGTTCTCATCGAAATACCGACCGATAGACGTCGAACCAACGCCAGCGTGGCTGATGTGACCGGGAGCTTCTAACGTTGAACCGTGAGCTGTGACACCGGCGATGATCTGCGTTTCGGAGACGAACTCAGCGATGGTTTCAGGATTACCGAGTCCGTTCTGGAGTGTTAGAACGTCGGCAGTGTCCAGTATCGGTTCGGCATCCGCAAGGGCTGTCTTCGTGTCGGTGCTCTTTACGAAGACGACCACAAGATCAACCGGAGCGGCTGCGTCGGGGTCGGAAACAGCGGGAACATCGACTGTCCGTTCAGTTCCGTTGAGTTCGGTGATCGTCAATCCGCTCTCGTTGATTGTGTGGACGTGTTTTTCCCACACGTCGATCAGTGTCACGTCGTGACCGTCTGCCGAGAGAAGACCACCAAACAACGACCCCATCGCCCCGCTTCCAAGAATTGCGATATCCATCTTGGTCGAAACTAGCGGATTCGAACGGTTGTAAGTATCTATTGTACACGTTTTATGTTCAAACGATCTAATTGAGTACCAACATGGTACTCATTGGCAGTCGGGGGTTCCTCGGTGCTGTCGGGATGGTCTCAGCCGGTGTGCTAGCTGGATGTACAACTGATAGTAATGATAGCGCGGAATCGATCACAGGGAACCACAACACACAGTCACAGCCCGGTGGAACCGGAGGAGGGGGTCGGGCATTCCCATTGGTGTGTTGCTTCCATTTGCCGATGAGTACTCGTAGGGCGGCGCAAACGTCTTTCCGGTTGCGAAAATGACCGTTCATCAGATCAATCAAGGAAATTGAATAGACGGACAATCAATAACGTTGGTCAAAGGCGACACCGAGGCCACGGTTGCCGCCAGCGTCACAGCGGCACGCAAACGCATCAACGACGAAAATGTTCGGGCGTTCATCGGTCCGACCAACCTCACATTCACTGGCGTCAAAGATCTCATCGTAGAAAATAACGTCCCTGTTGTCACCCCGACAGCTGGAACGACCGAGTTAGACAGCGTCGGTGGGAACCACATCTTCCGCACCGTCTCGAACGATTCGTGAACGCTCCATTCGGACGGGTGCTCAAGGGCGTCCGTGAGGACGAGCAGGCGGCACAGATGCTCGGAAAGCAAACGACGCTCGTAAAATTGCAGTTGTTCGTCATCGGCGGTGCTATTGCAGGGTTGGCCGGTGCAGTGTACGCTCACTACGTCGGAAGCGTCGTAACAGGACAGTTCGTCCCGCTCGTGACCTTCCTCGTGTGGATGGCACTGCTCCTTGGAGGGGCCGCGTCGAACAAAGGCGCGATCGTCGGCGCGTTCTTGCTCATCGCGTTCCGAAAATCGACGCGATTCCTTCCCGAAATTGAGGGCCATCCGTCGTTGATCCCGAGCCTTCGCTTCGTGGTTATTGGTCTGTTGCTCGTGTTGGTCGTTCGCTATCGGCCAGCGGGTTTACTTGGCAATCCGAACGAGATCGTTACGACCAGAGAGAGTGATGACCGTGACCGATCCGTTGCTCACCGTTGATTGGGTCATCAAGACGTTCGGTGGACTGACTGCGATTGATGGCGCAGCGTTCGACGTCTCGGCTGCGTCGATAACCGGACTCATCGGACCAAACGGTGCGAGAAAGACGACGCTGTTCGATGTGGTGACCGGAGTCTACACCCTAGATAGCGGACGGATGCTGTTTCAGGGCGGGGAGATCAGTGGCCAGTCCTCGACGGAGATCGCACGACAGGGCATCGGGCGAACGTTCCAGATGCCACGGCTTTTCGAAGGGATGACCGTGCTGGAGAATATCAGATTTGCAGCCATGAATCAGATGAGTGAGTCGGTGTTGGGCGTGTTCACCAAACCTGAAACCGTCCGGAACGAAGAACGAGCGATCCGAACAGCGCGCAGAGACGCTAAGCGGCGGCGAGTGTCAAATGCTTGCAATGGTGCGGGCGCTAATGCCCAATCCTGCCGTCCTCCTGATCGACGAACCGAGCGCAGGGCTAGCACCACGGCTCATCGACCGAACGTTCGACCACATCGAACGAATTAGACAGACCGGCACCGCCGTGTTAATCGTCGAACAAAACGTCAAAGCCGGGCTACGAATCGCCGACCATGGGTACGTACTCGACATGGGAACGAACCGCTTTGAGGGGACCGCAAGCGAACTTCGAGAGAGTGAAAAGATTCGAGACGCCCACCTCGGTGTGTAACGGCACAGAAACGAATGTTCGTATGAACAGGATGAGCGTCTACTCGCACTCACAAGCTGGATCTGTTTCTTATCTAATATCATTCGATCTCTGTCCGATCGTCATCACGTGTTAGACTGTCCCGATCCAATCGTGTGATGCGCTGTCAGGACGATTCGAAGTTTGGTTGAGAACCATCCATCAGGCAGTTCAGCTGCTTTGGGGATTGCTCCATACATCCAGAACAAAGGACTGGTTCCTTCTTGAAGTAGTGTGAGCCGTTCGAGTTCGATAGCGATGTCTGAATACGCATCGAGAAGCAGACACGGGTATATTTCTCGTGGGATGATGCGCTAGATTCGTGCAGCCGGCGAGAGGTTCATTCATCGCCGATTGGTGGCTCATTACCTCGTTCGAAGAGGGCAGCCCTGAGGAGTGATGCATTACCGCGTCTGAGACGTTGTGAAACTGCTGTGTCCGAGACGCCAATCTCATCAGCGAGGTCAACGAGGTTGATTCGTCTGGGAACATCGAAATATCCCTTTTCGAGCGCCATGACTAGCGTTTCGTGCTGTGCGTCAGTGAGCCCGAACCCGGAGTTGATATCGTTCGGAAGGTGGGGATTGTGGACGCTCTGGACGGTAATCGAAATTCCACGCTTAGAACACAGTCGATAGAAAGCAGCGAGCTCTTTGTGATCGTCGAACCGCAGTTGAATCGTCCAGCTATCGGATTTGCCGACAGCTTTGAGAAAAGCACCGCCGGTTTCGGCTACAACACTGGGGAGTCCCCGCATCTCCGCTGCCCACTCGGCGCGAACGAGAGATTCGCCGTTAGTGGTGTCCACAACTTCAAACGATTTGATATCGGTATCCGCTCGCAACGCGGGTTCGAGATCGTTGACCGTACCGTCTGCGACCCAAAAATAAGGGATAAACGTCTCACCGAGTGGAATAACTCGATCGAGTCGAAGATGAATACTGGACCCACCCGAAAGCGTTTCTCCGAGCGGGAAATCCTCGGCGGAGACGACGATGGTGGTGAGAGAGCTCATCGACGATACTCACACAGGTCTACACACTCCATATACTAAGATTCCAGTGTCACCCTGAGACAAGTTGATCCGACCGCACTCGATACTAATCTACCCGAACGGTCTTCGACGATCGGATAAGAAGTGGTTCCATGTCCAAGGCAAACGATAATGTATCTGTAGAGAGACAACATACGTGAAACGACAATGGCTGGAGGAACCAACACCGGGAGTGAGTATGCCGACGTTGTCTATGCAATATTAGCGGACAGAGAACGGCGAGTCATACTTCAGGGCTTATCCGCACACGGCATGTCGGAGACCGTCTCTGAGCTCGTTCAACGCACTCAAAGTGATGGAACCAGCGGCCGCGATGATCAAGCGTTTCGCATTCGTCTTCACCACCAACATCTGCCAAAGATGACTGATGAGGGCATCGTGGAATACGATCACGACGACGGGAGCATTACCCTTACATCGAAAGGCCAGCAAGTGGAAGCAGTCAGGAGACGGACCGCCAAGCTGCTTGAGAGCGAGTGAATCGGCCTCAGTGATTGGATCCTACTCACTACCGGTTAACAACGATCAGGCAGAAAAACTCACAAATTAATAGACGAATCTAATATCGGTCTTCTCTCTTTGAGCCATTCGACTTCGTACATCAAGTAGACACCGGGCCAGAATCGAGGGTTGCAACGCAACCCTGCAACTCAAATGGTGTACGAAGGACTGAATCATGGTCGCCACAATCACCGATATCCGCGTGCCTGCGGACGCATTTCCGCTCGGGCGTATCTTACAATCTCATCCACAAGTCGAGATTGAACTCGAACGCCTTGTTCCGACACGAGAGGAAATCATCCCGTTATTCTGGGTGGAAAGCGAGAACGAGGCAGCGGTCGAGGAGACGCTTGCCGATGATCCTCTCGTAGAGGAGATCGTCGAACTCACTCGAACACCTGCTCGCCTCCTCTATTCGGTCACGTGGAGTCCCGATGTCGATGCACTCGTTCGAGTGTTCGTCGATCTCGACATCGACGTACTGAACGCCAGAGGAACAGCCAACATTTGGAGATTTCGCCTTCAGTTTTGGGAACGGGAGCAACTGAGCCAATTTCAGCGACGGTGCCACGAAAAAGATCTCCCATTCGAACTCTTGCGGGTGTACAACCCGAAGACGCCACCCGAAGCGGGACCACTCACAGTCGAACAGAAGGACGCCCTCGTCACGGCGTACGAAGGTGGCTATTGGGACATTCCTCGTAAAATCAATCAGCGCGAACTAGCGGAGCGTGTCGGCGTCAGCGACAACTCGATGTCACAACGACTGCGACGCGGTGCAAAGATCGCTGTTGCAGAACTACTGTACGGGAACGATAGACAGTAACCCCACTACGAACGCTGGTCGGTCTTAGATGGTTTCCAGCCGAAAACAAAATGAGACTGAATCAGAATCAGCTACCGGCAGATCGAGTGTTTGCACTTGCGACTCTTATAAACACCCTCAACAGTGAGAGCAGGAGACAGACAACTAACGGGCTAAATGCTATCTATGGACATGGATAGATACCACACGATTCTCCGTTGTACTGGTGATACGTCCCTCTCTAGTACCATCATTGAGGCGATTGCGGCGATCGATCGAGTTGAACCAAACGAGATGGAACCGATCTACTCTGCCATCGATCCCGACGCGTTAGAGCAACTCGTCGAGTCACTTCGGCGTTCGTCCCACCAGAAAGGAGACGAACGTGCCGAATTCACGTTTGACGGGTACCGGGTCACAGTGTTGTCGAGTGGTGAGATCGAGATTCGACAGCACACGACTGAGACCCGTGGTGAACCGACTGACGAGATGGCGTTCCATCTCGCACTCACGCACCTTCTCCAAACGGCGACGGCGAATGGCGTCGATATCGAAGGGGGATGGGGGTGTCGAAACAAGTCCGATTCCAAATGGGGTGTCGAAATCTACGGTGTCAAAGAGCGGTGACGATCACATGCGACCGGAACAAGAGCACTGCTGCTCTCCAGGAGGATACACCATCGAACCTGCTTGGTAGCGATCGTGCTGGGCTACGCGAGATCACGTGAGACGCCAGATTAGATTCGATCGGATCAACTCAGTTCAAAGTACGGTGCTACAATACGAGCTGCAAGCCCCACAGCGCAAGCATTCCGATGCCGATCGTCGGGAGAACTCGCTTCGTTCGCCATGCGACGAGCGTCGCAATTGCCCCGGCGAGTACTTTCTCGTGCTCGAACACTAGCCCGAGGGACGGTCCCAGTGAGAGCGAGATAATTGCCGGGACGATGAGAGCTGCCAGTGCCGCCGGCGGAACGAACCGGAGCACGCCCTCGATCCAGACCGGTACGTCGTCCAGCCGTCCAAACAGAATAATGAACGAGAGTCGGAGGGCATACGTGCCGATCCCGACGATGAAGAACACCAGCCAAATCGTCATCGGATCGTATCCAGTCATTGAGTCGATCCCATCTCGTCATCAGCATCTGATTCGCTGTCACGGGTGAATTCATCGCTCCGTGTGCTTGTCGGGAATGAGCCGTGTCGGCGTCCGACTGCGACACCGGCGGTGATGCCACCGAGTGTTGCGACCACGAGTCCAAGATCGAACGGAAGTACCCCAGCAATAACGCTGAGTGCTCCTGCAACGATCGCCGCGAGGATGGTGGGTCGATCTTCGAGTGCAGGAAACAACAACGCGATGAACGTGAGCGGCACAGCGAATTCGAGTGAGAGCCCGCTCGGAATCTGTGCGCCAGCGACAACTCCGACGATTGTCCCAAGCTGCCATGTACCCCAGAGAGTGATTGCTGCACCGAGGTAGAACCATTTTCGAGTGCTCGGTGTGTAGTCTTTCGCTCGAAATTCAGTGAGTGAAACCGCATACGTCTGGTCGGTGAGACCGTAGGCACAAAGCCACTTCCACGGCCCACTGAGCCGTTGGAAGTAAGGCGCGATTGACGCGCTGTACATCACGTGACGGAGGTTGATGATGATTGCTGTCACAACGACCACAGCAACTGGGGCGGTGTTCCCGATGAGATCAATAGCCGCGAGTTGGGATGCTCCAGCAAAGACGATGGCAGACATAGCAATCGCTTGAAGGGGCGGAATACCGGCATTCACTGCTGTCACGCCCGTGATGAGGCCAAACGGGATGATTCCCAGAAGGATGGGTATCACGGTGCGTGCGCCAGTCAGAAACGCATTCCGGACGGACGTATCGTTGGTCTGAGACTCCATCTGAGACATTGATTAGAGACTAGCGCGTGACGTTTATATCGTCGGCTTTGTGTCTCGATAAGTGTCATACTAGAAATGAGAAACCCGATAACGCGTGCATTGGGTTTGCATCACATCAAGTACATCCCGATCACCGTTTCTGATGTCAACGACGACCGTGCAGAGAGATGCGAATTCGATAGCTGGTTTCGGCCTTATGTGTTGAGTCAGTGCTTCCAATCGGGTTGTCTGGGGCGGTTGTCCGATGGCCTGCGTGCATTGTGAGGGTGAAATCTCTTTGATCGAAGAGTCCGGAGACGAACGGTACCGAACGAAAGCAGACCCCTCGTGCGATGTGTCTCGCCACGGAGGGATGCACGTCCGGGGGCAGCTGTTTCAACGTTGGCCAGCCAACGCTAGATGAGGCTCATGTAGTAGTTCCAGTCCCAGTTCGAGCCCGGATCAGTATGGTCATTCCAGCCACAGTCGGACTCGGGTACCTGATGATGGCCCATAATACCGCTCTCTCCACCACACGATGCGACACCAGAGACGCGGCTCTTCGGGATGTTGTATTCGTTACACAGCCAGCGGACGAGTTCAGCAGAGCTCTGATACTGTGCATCGGGGAAACCGCTGCTCACGTAGCCACCGTGCTCAATGCCGATCGTGGCGTCGTTGTACCACGAAACACCACCAGCGTGCCACCCGATATTGATGTCACTGAGTGACTGGTATTTGTAGCCGTCATCCCGGATCGTGTAGTGGGCACTGACGTTGGCATCCGGATTCTGGAACCAGTTGACGGTCCCTTCGGCAGATCCCTGTGCGACGTGGATGACGATAGCGTCGATCTCTGCTGCGCCACGGTTCGCAGCAGTGTAGTTGCTCGAATGAGCCGGCTCCCAATCAACCGATGGCTTCGCTTCCGCGCTGGTGCTCGATAGCGTAACTCCGCTGAGACCGATCGCGCTTACCGTTCCCATCTGTTTCAGTACGTCTCGCCGGGTTGGACCTGCATGCTTATCTTCTTGCATGACAACTGTGATTAGAATGCACCTCTACTTTATGATACCTCCTGACATCTACGACACGGCACATCACACTGACGTGATTCTTGGCATTCAATGAGAGTGTTGTGTTCGGACTACGATTCGCCCTAATCAATGTTAGAATAGGTACCGTGTTTTGATAAACCAGATATCAGAACAGAAATGAGACTAAGCAACCATCGATTCGAGCGCTGATTACGTTCCTTTGATCAGATGTGTGACTCCAATCGACTCAGCGACGACCCACACGACGAAAATGAGATACGCGACCAACAGTGCATAGGATTCGACATTAGTGAGTGAGAGATCGGTTCGCAGGATGGTAAAGAGAAGAATAGTCGCAACCGTCAGGACACCCATCATCGGGACCGCGACCGAGAAGTTCACGGGAGCACTTCCGACGATGAGGACACCGATTGGAATTGCGACGAGCAGATCGAACGTGTTCGATCCGAGTACGTTCCCGAGACTCGTGACACCCTTGCCAGCGCGGGCCGATCGGACACTCACGAGTGTATCTGGTAGACTTGTTGCTGCCGCGATGATGATCACGCCAGCGAGAAACTCTGGAATGCCGAACGTGTGTCCGAGTGACTCGACACCACCGACGAGCTGCTCAACAGCAATCAGGATGACGAGCAATCCGACAGCGAGCTTTGCCCACGCTCTGTGGACGGATCCTTCACTACTCGTTCTGTCACCTTGGTATTCATTGATATCTTGCCACTGGATGAAGAGATAGAGCACGTACAATAAAAGTGGAATAGCAGCCAACGGGCGCGTGATCCGTCCAGTGAGCGAGGGTGCATTCGGAACCGGGGCGTAGATGACCGCCAGTGCGAACGTCACAACCAGTGCCGAAACAGCGAGCATATAGAACTGAGCTTCCTTGTAGACGATGGTACGATTGGCTTCAATGTCTTCATCGGTCAGGATTCCGGCGAGAGCAGGTATCACGAGAATGTTGAACACTGCAGAGCCGACGATCGCACCGACTCCCATATCGAACACGCCAGCGAGGGCAGTAAACACAACACTTGCTAGTTCGGGAAAACTCGAACCAACCGCGACGACGACTGATCCTTGAACCACCGCGGGGAGTCCATAGTGAGCCGATAAGCGCTCTGCGGACGCTTCAAGCCAACCGCTCCCAAACCAGATGAATCCCGTCGCAACGATGATGACGACTACGTTCACAATCGGCGTGTTCGGAAGCAGACCACCAAGAACCATTACGTGGATCCAATTCGGTCACATTTCAAATATGTTTTGGTGTTATTGACTATAGTGAAACAGTCGTATATGTATCATATGTATCCGCAGAGAATACAAACGATGCTGGGCGTATTGATACATGCTCCAGTCACCCGCAGTACAGATATTTACTCGATGTTGTTGGAAGTAATCGGTCAAAAAACACTCCTCACGGCGTGATTACCCAACTAAAATTACTATTTCGTTATCATTACTTGTTCAATGTTTTTCAAGCGATAGTGTTGTCCACCAAATAGTTCTAGAATGGACACAAATAATCGGGGGACAGCGTGTTGCTACACGAATCGAGATATTCCAACCAGTGATAACATTAGTCAACAGGTCACCCGGATGTAACACGTGAAAGCAATCTGATCGAACGTTCAGGCGACAGTATTTCGATGTGAATTCGAAGGTTAGGAGAATCACGTCTCCTCGAACGTGAATCGAAGCACCGCGAGATCCTGCTTTGCCCGATCGAGTTGATCACCACCTGTTGCTGGATTACCGCCGAACCCGAGGATCCATCCCACTATTCCGTGACGTTCGAAGTACTCGACGATCATAGCATCGCGTGCTTCAGTAGTAATTATCTCTCCGATTGCGGAACGCTTTGTCCCGCGAAACCAAATGGTGCAGTCGCTTGGATCTCGAAAATTCTCCCACCAGTTGCTGTCTTGAATCGGTGTAACAGCAACTATCGCAGCATCGAATTGTTCGTACGCCACCGGAAATGTGTACTGCCGTCCGGACTGGCGACCAGCGTACGAGAGGAGCACGAGCCAATTGCTCACTGGCCAATGGAAGCGAGTGCACAAGAGCGAACGAAACAACGAATTGGCGAGTCGCTCCTCAATGATGCGCTGAACAGACGATACCCGTTTCGATGATCGGGAGACGTCAGTATCTTCGGCCATGCTACTATCATCGACGGTGATTGTCGTGAAAATACCGTCCGACGATACATGTTGTGGATCCCAAATGAATCTCACTGCGCTCGGTCGATTCGCCTCTTCTTCCCACCTGTCTCAGGAGTCGTGCAGACGCACCGACAGGCGAACCTGCGAGCTGTCTCGGTTGTGGTACGGAATGGGTGTACAGATCACGTCGTATCGACCAGCACCCGTCTGATCGAGGCTATCAACACCTTCAGCGATGAGATATCTACGGGAAGATGTGTACCTATGGACGTGGTGGTCGTCGAGTTCAGCGGCTGATTTGTCTGCTGTGAGCGGATCGATCTGCCGAGGCTGTCGCTCAAGACGTTCAGTGCCGGTCGCTCTCGCCGAAGTCAACACGTTTAATCGCTTTCCGACCCTAGATCTGGTAGTGTCGCTTGCCATTTCTACGACGAATCTCGAAAAGAACTATGGGGATGTTCGAGCGCTCGATGGACTTTCACTCTCGGTCGAGCAGGGTGAGTTCTTCGGGCTTCTTGGACCGAATGGTGCGGGCAAGACGACGTTCATCAATATTCTCGTCGGGCTCGTCCGCAAGTCTGGCGGCGAAGCCAGCGTATTCGGCCACGATGTCGAGGACGACTACCGCGCTGCTCGGGATCGGATCGGACTCGCACCACAGGAGTTCAACGTTGACCGTTTCTTTCCGATTCGAGAAGTGTTGATCCACAAGGCGGGCTATCACGGGATCTCGACGAAAGAGGCCGGAGAGCGTGCGGACAGGGCACTCCGTACCGTTGGAATCTACGAAAAGCGCGAGACACGCTTTGATTGGCTCTCTGGCGGAATGAAACGCCGATTCATGCTCGCTCGTGCGCTCGTCTCGGACCCTGATCTCCTCATTCTCGACGAACCGACGGCAGGAGTCGATGTCGAACTTCGACACGATCTCTGGGACATCATTACAGACCTCAACGACGACGGCACCACTGTGTTACTGACGACACACTACATCGAAGAAGCTGAGCAACTCTGTGATTCGGTTGCGATCATGGATTCGGGGAGCAAACTTACGGTCGCCAGCCCAGAGACGCTGATGGCACGCGGCAACGACACCGTTCGCCTCCGACTTCGTGAGCAGCCGACGCGAATTCCGACGCTCGATGATGAACGCATCGACAACGTAGCGCTCGATGATGATACACTCGTTGTGACAACGGCTCATGGAGGAGAGGTTGCACCCACCCTCGTTCGCAGTCTCGACCACCAGGATCACACAGTGGTCGACATAGACATTTCGCGCACATCGCTCGAAGAGGTTTTCGTCTCATTGACCAGCCACGAACAACAGACAGAAGACGAGAGCGACGGTCGTGAGACTGAGGCACCAGCATCAACCGGAGGGTCGTTGTGAACGTCGTTTCCGTCGGTTTGTGGACGCTCATCCATCGGGAAGTGCTCCGGTTCGTTCGTCGACCACGGAACACGTTTCTCCCGCCTGCAATCACGAATACGCTCTACTTTGTCGTTTTCGGGGTGATTCTCGGTGGACGAATCAATGCAAGTGAAGGCGTTCCGTACATCCTCTTTATCCTTCCTGGTCTCGTTGTGCTCGGTGCGACCAGTGATGCGTTTCAGAACGCTTCGTTCTCTATCTTCCACGGACGCTGGAACGAGTACATCCACGAGGTCCAGACATCGCCGCTTTCATACACCGAGATGGTTCTCGCGTACGTCTCGACCAGCGCGCTGCGTGGCATCATCATCGCGGTGTTGATCACTATCGTCGGTGCTATCTGTACGAATCTCATCCCATCGATGACGCCGGTCTGGTTCGCGCATCCTGCGTACGTCGTTGCGTTCATTCTTGTAATCACGTTCCTCTTCGCTGGCTTCGGCGTCGTAGGAGGTCTGTGGGCGCGAGATTTCGACTATCTGACCGTGATGAATCAGTTCATTATTCGACCGCTCGTTTTCTTCGGTGCAGTCTTCTATCCCCTAAGCGCCCTCTCCAAATTCTGGCAGACCGTGTCACTGCTCAACCCGATGGTCTACATGGTCGATGGGGTTAGGTATGCATTCATTGGTACGAGTGACATTGACCCGAACGTCTCGCTCGCAGTGCTCACGGGTGCAACAGTGATGATCGTGCTTTTCGACGTGTGGTTGTTCAAGCGTGGTTACGGACTAACCGAATGAGTGTTTCCACCGATCGAAGCGATCCATCCACTCATCACGAATAGATCGCCAACTGCCACATCCGACACACACTCTGGTTGAGTTATAGATAGAATGGTTACATCCCTACGTTTGTAATGCGCTGTGTCATCACTGATGAAAAGAACTGCACCGGACCGACAATTGAGTAGTTGTTCTTTTCAACTCGCGAACCAAGCCACGGTATTTCCAACACTGAGCCGTGAGGTAGTAAAACCGACTCACACTGCTCAGTGACCGTCATTCATCAATGTTGGAGTCGTGTAGGTAAAGCGCTACTAGTTTAAACCTATTCATATAGATAATCAGACTCGTTGAGTTTCAGTATTGCTCTTTGGGATGTGATGATACGGAGTTCACATAGTATTTTAGATATTTCATTTAGATGCGGAAAGATAACGACTGCTCTAGATGAAGAGACCGCTCCGACGCTATCGGGGCACATAGACATCGCTGTCGACGTTTGCCACCCCGACCGATAGCGCCTGACACCGCTGTCAGCACCGTCATCAGTAGTTATAAGAGACCTCGTGGGTTGGATTGACTCGATTGGGACCCGCTGACAGACACCCCGAATCAGGGCGGAAAGCGGTGAACGCACGACAGTCAGACGATGCCCGCAACAGGAGATATGCCAGTAACAGTAGAAGACATCAAACGCGCACGAGATCGTTTCGACGACGAATCGGTCGTTCGAAGAACACCAATCGAAACCAGTCGAACGCTGGATGCGAAAACACAGGCCAACGTCATTCTCAAGATGGAACATCTCCAGCGAACTGGCTCGTTCAAGACACGGGGGGCTTATAACAAACTTAGTCAACTCGCAGACAGTAACGACGGTCAAATCGACAGAGCAGTCGCGGCGAGTGCCGGTAACCACGCACAAGGCGTCGCGCTCGCTGCCACAAAAACGGGGCTCGATGCGACAATCGTTATGCCCAAGAACGCCCCGCAGTCGAAGATCGACGCAACGAAGGGATACGGTGCGAGAATAGAACTCCACGGTTCCGGTTTTCAATCAGCGATGAATCACGCGCATTCGCTCGTCGACGAGAACGCTGTTTTCGTCCACGCGTACGACGATCCGGATATCGTCGCTGGCCAAGGAACCGTCGGTCTCGAGATTCTTGAGCAAGTTCCTGCTGTCGATGTGGTGATTGTTCCGATCGGAGGCGGTGGGCTAATTGGCGGTGTTGCGACCGCGATTAAAGAACTTGACCCGCACGTGCGAGTCATCGGAGTGCAAGCCGAGGGTGCGGCGACAGTCCCACAGAGTCTCGAAAAAGGGCAGCCACATACTGCAGACGCTGTTCAAACGATCGCCGACGGAATTGCGACAGGGGGTATCTCTGATCTCACCTTCGAACTCATCGAACAGCACGTCGATGAGATCATTACCGTCTCTGATACTGAAATCGCCGACAGTATTCTGTATCTTCTCGAACGAACGAAGCAGATGGTCGAAGGAGCTGGTGCGTCGGCGATCGCTGCACTCCTGAGCGACGAACTCGACACCGAGAGAAAAACTGTTGTTCCTGTGATCAGCGGCGGGAACCTCAGCATGACAATGCTCCAACGCGTTTTGACACACGGATTGACGTTCCGAAAACAACTGATCCGGTTGCGCGTTCGTATCATCGATGAACCCGGTAAGATGAGTCATCTCTCGGGAATCATCGCGGCAAACGACGCAAACATCCAAAACGTCAGCCACGAACGCGCAATCGGTGATCTTTCAGTCGGCGAGGCGTACTTGGATTTCCAAATTGAGACGAGCGGTGATCAACACACGAATCACATCATCGAAGCCATCGAACAGGACGGGTACGAGGTCATTCGTCAGGATTGATCCGATGTGCTCATCACGCCGGTCACTCACCTTGGATAACAGACAGCACGAGATGCTTTGGATCATGGCGCAAGCGCTGCTTTGCCGTCACGGAAGACGAGCTGACGCTGTCCCTTGTGATCGACGTGGTCGTACGATTCGTTTGCCAACGCTTCCGAGACAGCAAACGAGGAGAGATGGCCCGTATCACGGAGCCACACCGCTCGTACCGACTCGGGGTCGGACGTGCCGACCGTAGAAAAGGCCGTTGAGAGAGCCAGCTGCTCGTTCGGCATCGCAACCGGTAGCTTCGACCGTTTGAGAGAATTACTCGTCAGGGCGTTGGTGTACATCTGTTCGAGATCGAGTTCATCGATTACGTCTGTTGTCGTTATATCAGCGAGACCGATCCCGTGTCCATTACCGTGTGTCTCTTCGGTCAGGCCCCGGACCACGATGCGCTTGATGTCTGGGGTTTCCGGTTCGTCGGTATTGAGCACCTGATAGCGACCGACGACGTTTGTGTCCATCCCAGTGCCCGAGATATCCTTGCCGATGCGATCGACGATGAGCACATCGACCGTATCGTACGGAAGTGTCGGCAGATGCTGCTGTGCACGCACCAACAGCTCCGACTCACGGTGGGGTAGGTTCCCAGCAGTGATTCCCTCGATCGCAGCGGTGCGATCGTAGAAATTTTCGACGATTGCGATTCCACCGAGAAACCGTACCGTCTCGCAGATTTCACCGAACGCATCTTCGATCACAGGAACGTATCCGTGAACCAGCGCTTGCTCGTGGATTGACTGGGCACCGTTTCGCTTTCCGAGCCCGATGGTGAGCATCTTACAAAGCCCGCTTTCGATCTCACCTGCAAAGTTCGTGTGCGGCTTCACACGATTGATAACGGTGACTGCGTCGGCTTCGAGTGCGGCCGTCGAGAAGTACACGGGTTCTCCGAACGACGTTTGACCGACCGTCTCCGTCTCCATTCGTGCGTCAATCGGACAGCCAAGTGTTTCCTCTGTGAGCGAGAGAGCAGCGAGCGTTCGCCGCTGTCCCTCGGCGGTTGCTCCGCCGTGACTCCCCATCGCAGGCACGACAACCGGATCGAATCCCTGTTCGTCGAATGCGTCGATGACGGCTGGGGCGATCGACTCGATATCGTGGATTCCACGACTCCCAAGACCAACCGCGATAGTCGCACCAGACGGAAGCTCGTCCACTAACTCACTCGTCTCTCGTCGTGTCGTCGCCTCGACCGCATCCTCTCGTGGTGCTGGGGGCTCATAGCGCACAGCAGTAAACGGTGGAAACTCGGATTGTTCGAGTGGATCGGGGAGCGCCTCAACGCTCGGTCTATTCATTGGTCGTCTGTATCACTGTTTCGTGCGACATTAGTTCTTTGTCCGCGCTATCAGCGGGAGAGCCGAGGTCGTCGTGTTAGTCCTCGGAGGCCGCGTCCGGAAGCGCATGTCCGGGAGGGTAGATGACGTAGGTGATCCCACCAGTCGATGAGGTCCGCTGCCAGACGTTCTCAAATGCTCCCCGTGGATAGACGCGGCGTACGGCATCGTTGGTCGGTGAAGCCGGGTCATTAGCAACTACATCCCCATCTTCAGTGAAGCCGACCACAGCCATGAGGTGTCCGTTCGTTCCGTACCCGGCACCGGGGAGCTCATCTTCCTCAAACGACTGCGAAGTAATGATCGGAATACCGGCTTTGATGTATTGTTCTAGCTCGTTCAGAGAGTGTAACCGGGTCACAAATCCATCAAGCCCGAACTGGCTGGCGTAGGCGACGTTGAACGGCCAGTTTCCGGCACCATCGTAGCTGTAGTCGTACGTTCCACGGGCAGCGAAGTCGACCTGTGGATCCTTGTACTCAGGATCAACCCAGCTCATCTGCTCCTCAGTTGGACCGCGACCCCAGTAGGAACAGATCATCGCGGTTGAGGTGGGACTGCACCACGCCTCACCACCACCGTCCCACTGTGGGTACTCGCCCTTGTGTATCTCCTGGGAGTACTGTGGCACGTCTAATACGGTTCCCGCTGCTCCACCGAGTGGGCTGGGATCGACGTGATCTTGCTGTGGTAGGTGAGACGTCATCGCACTGATCGAACGCAAGACCGGCGTGTGGTCGTTGTTGGGCAGTTGATAGAGCGTCACGCGCATCTGATACGAGCCCAGCATGATCCCATCCGCGGCTTTGAACGTATCGATAGCGACCCAACCGTGTTCGTCACCCTGATCAGGAACAGAGGTGCGGTGGATATCCACATCAGTCGTTGCCCAACGACCCATGACGTACCAGCCGGTACGTTCGCCGCTGGTGGTCGTCCCACGCATCTCTATCTGTACCCACGTGTCCTTCGGGGCGTCTACAGCCCACGAGGCAATCAGTTGCTTTGCGCCAAAGCCCACCCGATGTCTCGGAGAGATCCAACGGCCGTACTGCCACGTCTTCGTGCCGTAGCCGTGTGGGTCGGTGTACTCGCGCTGACCAACAGGGTGCGCGATGGTGAGCGACTCCCCACGTCCAGGTCGTGTGCCCTGAAACCGCCCTGCGGCGAAGTCCCGTGGAGAGGACCACCGCTGTACGCTGATTCGTTCGTTCTGCCTCGCAGTTCCGCCGGCGGAACGACGACTCGACAAACTGGCTATCCCACCGACTGCACCCAGTGCCATCAGGACGCTCCGTCGGGAAACCAAACGTCTCCTCTGACCACCGTGATGATCAGTATGCTGTACCATACGTAGAGAGCAACTGATGTAGATTCTTATAGCCACCATCTATTTATCTAGCCCATCGACAGAAGGAAATGAACGAAGATGGACAGACGTAGAAGTCAGCGCTTCATCGGATAGTGACACTCTGTTGTGGTATCGCTGTTCCGTTTACTGGTTGACATCGAGTGGTTCACAGAGCGCCCACGTGTCGGTCGCTGGATCGAGTCGGGTGGGTTCAGCACCGCGTTCGGTCACGATCCCGGCGTGGTATAGCATGGCTTTCAGTTGGAAGACTGTCGGAGAATGATAGATAGTGCCATCGGTCAGTTCGTCGGTCCGCAGATTTCCCGTTTCATCGAGTACTCGACTGCGGACGTCGTCGGTCCCCCGGAGAAACAGCTCGACGGTGAATGTGGCGTGTTGTTCGTGCAGCCATATAACGAGATCGACGAGAGATGGCTCAGTCAGCCCGTCTGTGTGCATTGTTTGGAGCTCTTTGACCAAAAGTTTCGTTGCAGGATACGTCCAGACAACACGTCGAGTGAGGAGTCCCCATTCGGGTGCAAGTTCACAGAATCGCGTTCGTGAGCGCTGCCAATCTTGAAAGGTAGTCAGTGCCTCCTCGACGGAGCCATACCGATGGAGAGCAAACCGAACTACCTCATTACCGAGCGGAGTAAGATCGACCCGGGTGGGTTGCTCTTTCACGAGACCGAGAAATACTGCACCCTGCCGGGCGCCTTCGACGGCTCGAACAACATGACTTGCCAGCACTGTGTCAGTGTCTTCGGGATGGGAGAGTGCGAGGGGGTACGCGAGATAGTTCTTTGGATGGTTGAGTGCGAACGATTTGTCCGCGACCCCTTGTGCGGTGGCCTGAAAGCTGATCGCTCTCGCGTCATCAGCCGTGCGATTACCGACGATGCGGGGAACTTCGAGCGGTTCGACGGTTCCACTGCTATCGACACCGAGGACGCCGACATTGAGCTCTCGGGCCAGTGTTCGCGCGGACTGTGAGATAGCAGCTTCTGGTGCCGCAACGTACGCAGCGTTCGCTTCGTGGAGGCGGTCATACGCTTGTACGATCCCGCGTTCGACATCGACTGCTTCGGTTCCTGTATACCCCTTTGCCTCGACAGCGATCAGTGGCGGCTGTTCGCCAAAGCGCTCGACGGCGAGGAGGTCAGATTCGAGATGCCGAACACCGACAAGGTCGGGGTAGCCTGTTCCGAGTTGGACGTGGTTGAATGGGGCGAGTTGCGAGCTGAGATCCGGCGGAATAGGCTGATCCGAGAGCCACTCATCGACGGCAAACTGTGTGTCTACAACCGAATAAGTGCGCGGTTCAGTGCTGTCGGGAAAGAGACGACGCTTCGTGTGCGCGAGGACCCGTGGTTCCGAAAGGGACGCCGTGCTAGCCATGATCAGTAATCCAACGGAGGGTTCATGAACGTTCGCTCATGCCTCTCTGTACGTGATGTTCGACGAATACTCTGTGTAGTGAACAACACGGAGAGGTCACGGCTCCGTTCTGTGACGATGGATCAGATCATTCGAGAGCTATCGATCGATGCAGTGTTCATCGATTGAGCCAATATGATTATATATCCTTCCTAAGGTCAGATGTATTTCAGTTGTGTTTTTCAGACGCGGAATGATGCAGTACAACAGAAGAGATGCGAGCCACTCGGTTAGCCATCGGAACATATGCTCAACCTGTTGTTGGTAGCGAAGTCTACATAGACAGTTTCATTGGGTTCTATTGAACGACAAAGACGTCGGAGAGAACAACAATCCCGCCACCCGTGCGTTGAGTGGATTCGTGGTTAGACAGCAGCTATCTGAATCACCATCTGTGAGTGTTTTCGGAGTTGAGTCTGGCAATAGAAATACTCGTACGGGTAGACAACTATTGACAGATAATTAGTATACAATAATTTTTGACTATTCTGGGAAAGTGCTCGGTTGTGTTCGGTCGGCTGTGAGAACCATTCGAGCCAGCCGTTGGTCGCGACCACAGAGGAAAACATCGATCAACAGATTTTCTCGAATGAGTTGCGTGATGCAACAACATTACGACGGACCGTCCACGTGACACAGACACACGTACTACTGTAATGCTGTCGTTGTCGATAGTTCTCCACTCACGCCGCACCAGGGACGATCGCTTGGCATTCGGTTGGTTCTCACAATCACATGCGAGACATACGTCGCGGATTGGCGTTTCGTCTACAGTTTTGAAACACCGACAGCAGTCCGCGATCGACAGTGTTAGACAGTGGGATTTATGTCCGATCTGCTGGACTATCATACTCAAGCATGTACGATCGGAATTTCATGGAGGGAACACGAGGAACACAGGCAGTGGACTGGGAGGAGCGAATCGACGTCAAGCGACTCCGTGAGGAACGATTCAACAAGGCGTTACAGCGGCTTGAGGATACTGACCTTGGCTCACTATTGTTGGTCTCGGACCCGAACATCCGCTATGTGACCGGTCTTGCGATGACTGGCGGTTCGGGTGCGGATCACTACACGCTTTTGACTGAGAATGGCGACGTAGTTCACTGGGACACCGCAGACCACGCCTCGAACCAGCGATTCAACTGCCCGTGGCTCGACGACATCCGCTATGCCTGTCCTGGTCTCGGGAACGTCCCTCGGGCCTCGGGTCGTGACTCGGCGCGGGCGTTTCTCACCCAGAAAATGGCCGATCTCGTCTATGAAGCGATGGAGGAGTACGGCGTCCACACGGAGCCGATGGGACTCGACGTCGACACGGGGCTTGTCGGGGCCTTCGAGAACAACGGTGTGGACGTTCGGACGAAGGAGTGTATCGATCTGATGCACGACGCGCGGAAAGTGAAGACCCGCGACGAGATCGAGTGTCTTCGTCAGGTCGCGGCGATCTGTGAAGCTGGTTTCCAGCAGGTCGTCGAGAACACGGCGCCAGGAAAGCGCGAATCAGAGATTTGGGGCGACGTGACGAAGGAACTCTGGCGACAGGGCGCGTTCGTCGGTGGTGGCTACCTCACGAGCGGTCCGAACACGTGGCCGAAACACCAAGCGAACACGACTGATCGTTCCATCCGACCTGGCGACATCGTCTACGCCGACATGTACAACATCGGCTATCTCGGGTACCGCTCGTGTTACTACCGCACGTTCTCGGTCGGCAAACCGACCCAAGCCCAGCAGGACGCCTACGAGATCGCACGCGACAATCTCTACGACGTGCTCGAACGCATCGAACCGGGCGCAACGACCGACGAGATCTGTAAGGGATTTCCAGACATGGACGGCGAGCACGCCGAATGGTACGGCGCTGACGAACATTGGCAGATGACGACGAACCACTGGGCACACGGACTAGGACTCCAACTCTACGAGATGCCGCTCATCTGGCGCGGGCTGTCGCCAGACCACCCGATCGAGATTGAGGAGGGAATGACGATGGCCGTCGAAACGATGGAGCCCGCAGACCGTCAGGGTGTTCGGGTTGAGGAGATGGTCGTAGTACGCGAGAATGGCGTCGAAGTCCTCAGCCAATGGCCGATCGAGAAAATCACGCAGATTGATTACTAACAGCATCGTAATGCATTTAAAACAGTGATTTTTCGTGTGTTTTGACATCGTATTCCCGTTTTGTCCAAAATACGTCCTACACTCCAGGATGCAGGAGGATCGACAGAACTCCCAGACTGAAGGCTGTATTGCATATAGTATATTCGATGGGAAGAAATATAAATCAGAATATTCCACCCATCTCTAACGTACAATATTTTTTATATTATGACATATCCGTATTCGGCCAGTGCCAACTATACTATCATTAACGCCGACACGGACACTGCATCGACATCATCATTCACCAGACAAGCAACGGGTGTATCGACGAAATGCCCTGAAAGACAAGGTGAATGACCTCATCAAAATCCATTGTTACTGCAGCTAAGATATTCACGACTGAATGCATATCTCTCTCAGGAAATCATACACGCAGTATACAGAATCGTTGTACGAAGGGTTGATATCGACAATTATTCGATCGACATCTCAAAAAGCAACCTAGTCTGTGGGTCGTTCACTCAATCCACCGAAGAGCATTGTTTGAGAATGTCATTTAACACATGGCTGTATCAAGATTTGGGTGAATACTTTCAATTGGTTATGATTCAATGACCGTTCAATACTGTCAATAACCATTCTGTGTGCAATCAAAATCGAGGAACAGCGAATGGTAGCCCAACGGAAGGTCAACGAGGGACCGGTTAGTCGAACGATCAGACGAGTGCCCAAACGACGAGTCCAGCGGCCAGTAAGAGCGCTGGTGCGTCCCAAAGCGAGAAATGAAGCGCCGGTAGCGTCGGGTTCCACGAGAAACATCGTGCACGGAGTGCCATCCCCAGTCGGTCGGCCCGCTCGAACACCCGCTGGATTCCTGCGATCGTGATGATTCTCATCCGATCAGTGAGACGGCGCTCGGTCCCGAGTCGCGCTTGCATCGCAGTGCGCGCCCGAAAGAGATCGGACATCAGCACCGGTAAGAACCGAAAGACAAGCGCCACACCGATAGAGAGAAGGCGGCCGATCCGCCCAGGAACGACCCGCTGGACAGCCGCCCGCGAATCACGAACTGGCGTTGTCCGGACGTATGCGACGCTGACAAGCAGTACGAGAAGGACGCGATAGCTCGCAAGTGTTGGCATGAATGTCTCAGTGAGTTCAATCCACGGTGGCCCCAGAACGAGGGCCGAAAGTAGTGGTCCCGCAATCAGAAACGGCAGCGCATAGCGAACCTCTTGGACGGCAACGAGCGGAGAGAGCGCTGCTGCCGCGAGAATAAACGCAGTGAGCACAGTCAAGACCAGTAATCCGTGCGGAGTCGTATGAGAGAACGCTGCGAGAGCGAATCCAATTTGGACGGCGAATTTCGCCCGTGGATCGAGCCGATGCGCGATTGACCGGCCGGGTTCGTAGGTCAGCATGGGGGGCGGACACCAAGCCCCGACAGCTGTTCAACCGCCGTTTCCGGAGGGCTATCGAGTGCCACCTGTCCTTCGTGCATAACGAGAAGACGATCAGCGAGGTTTACCATATCTCGAAGGTCGTGGGTGACGACGACGATACCCGTGCCGTCAGCGTAGAGCGCTGTGAGCCTGTCGAGCACTGATTGTCGGGCCGGTTCATCGAGACCTGCAAACGGTTCATCGAGCACGAGATGATCCGGATCCATCGCTAGCGCGCCTGCAATAGCAACGCGCGCCTGTTCCCCACCAGACAATCGATCGATACGGTCCGCTTTGTGGCCGTCCAGTTGGACTGCAGTAAGCGCTTCCTCTACCCGTCGGTCGATTTCGGTCCTACTGAGGCCAAGGTTCTCCGGGCCAAACGCGACATCAGCACCAACGGTGGCAGCGACGAACCCATCTCGTGGATCCTGAAACGTCATCGCTACCGCAGTTCGGGCAGCCACGGTGTTGTCGCTGACTGGCTGGCCATTTACCGACACTGTTCCCGAATCTGGATCGAGAAGGCCGTTGAACTGCCGGACGAGTGTCGTCTTCCCCGATCCGTTCGGTCCGGCGAGCACGACAAAGGAACCGTCTTCGATGGTGAGTGAAACGCCGTCAATAACTGGGGCCGTTCCATCGGTCTCCGATCTACCGTCCGATGTCCCATATCGGTAGGTGAGGTCGTGGATCTCGATCATCGTTTCATTCTGCGGCTATCGCGCTGCTACGGACAATTCCGACCGCAGCCGCGATCTTCAGTGCCTCAGCCGGGATAAACGCAACTGCGCCCGCAATAACCGCCTCTTCAAGACCAAGACGGAGGACGATCATCATCCCCGTAATACCCAGCGCGTAGATGAGCACCGTACCGACGACCATCGCGCCGACGAGTCGGGCGAGACCCACCGCTTCCGGATCAGACAGTGAGAGACCGCCATGGACGATGGTACCAACAGCAAACGCTGCTAACGGGGTTGACCAGAGATATCCGGCCGTCTGACCGATCAGAACGCCAAAGCCCGCTGCACCGCCTGCGAACACCGGCGCACCGAGCATACCCGCAAACAAGTACAACCCGCAGGCTGCACTACCCCAGATCGGCCCGAGAAGAATCCCGGCGAGAAACACGCCCAGCACTTGCAGCGTGACCGGATTTGGTGAGACCGGATTCGGGAAACTCACGTATGAAAACGCGCCGATCAGAGCAGCGAACAGCGCCGCGCGGGCGACGTTGGTTACCACTTCATCGCCAACGAGTTCGGTATCGACCGATGCAGCACCCGTTTCGCCATCCCCATCACCGCCGTGTCTCTGTTCGGTCATCGATGTACTCATCCAACCGTCAACCAACTTAGCCATGTCGGTTGACAGTGTACATATCGTTCGTCATTCGAAATAACTACATAGAGATGAGTTCTTGCTCTGGCAGCATCAAACAGGGAATAACGTTGCTGTGAATACGACTCAGACACGACACAGCTACTAGATTAGCACCCAGTCAGTCACCAAGACACGCTTGCTCGAACGGGCGAGGAGGCAACCGAAGTTCATCGAGGTACGGAAGGTGTTTGACGTTGTAGACGACCTTCAGCTCTTCTGTAATCGGCATAGCGTTGCAGGAGAGTCGAATCCCACGGTCGAGTATTTCCGTCGGAAGCACGTGATTAACAGGCATCGCTATCTCCCCTGCTATGACAGCAACCGCACAGTTGGCACACGCTCCACCTCGACAGGCGAATGGCCACGTAAAGCCACGGTTTTCAGCGGCTTCAAGGAGCGATTCGTGTGGCCGAACGAGAAACTGACCAAAATCTGTTGGGCTGAGATCCGCGCTTGCCGCGTTGCTGAACAAATCCTCATCATCGAGTGACCACCCGTAGTCATCGAGAACTTCGTAGTTGAGGTACTCAACTCGAGTCTGGGGCTCCTCCTCTTCTGGTCCATCCGTGTCGGACTCGACAGCTTTGGTGTCGACACTATCGCCCACTTGAAGCTCCTCGTAGGCCATTCGAACGAGCTGAAATTCACTGGTTGAGCCACCGTGATCTGGGTGTGCTTCCTTCACTCGCTGTCGATACGCGCGATCGATCTCTGCTTCGTCCGCATCGGGGCTGATCCCGAGAACATCAAACGGAGAGTCCACACATGACAATCGTCACTCAGGGGTATAAGTCCTCTCTTGAGTACGAATACAGCACACCTAACGGTCACAATCACGTGGCGGTGTGTATCCCCCAATACTTAATCTCACTGGAACTTAGATAATTATATATTCTATCCTACTATTTATTTCTGATCTAACTAATAAACTCAACGTATTTTCAGAGGGATTTATTGCTGGAGCGTCTCTGTTGAGATGTATGTTGACACATCTTGCCACGTGGCTGCTCGCGTATCGCGGATATCGAGCAGAGGGGTGAACAAGAGATGGGGAATTTATGGACCGGGACAGTCACGCTCGCTGTACTTCTTGCGGCGATCGTGGCCGTTCCGGCAACGGTAGCAGCACAAGATGAACAGACATTTGTCGTCGTGCAGGGTTCAGAATGTGTCCAAATCACGCCACTCGGCGATGGTACACAGTCGGTCGAGAATTTCTACGATTACCGGTCGACGACAACGACCGCACGGGGGCAGTACACCTCGTATGGAACGAGAGACATTCAACTGAGCCAGACGAGTCAAGTGTTCGTCTATGCTGGCTCAGAGGGACTGAGTCTCGTGTTCCTCCACGATAGATTCGGAGACGACGACGGTGGGTTCGCTGCGACAGCCGACATCTCTGGGCTACCGACAGACGGCGAATGGGCAATCGAAGACGATTCGTACACCAACCGCGACGACGTCTTCAGACACTCCGCCACATCGAGCCACATCGAATGGGTCTCGAACGGCAACCGAACCGACGGAGGGGCATTCCGCGGACTCGGTAGCTCGAACTATCGGACCATCTCTATCGACATCGCGTTCAATGACGAGTCCAACCGCTATCCGTTCGACGAGTGGCAAGGATCACCCAGCCAGAACCAGCTCGAAGAGTGGGTCGTCCGTTCTGGGTCGGGTGAAACGACCGAGCTCGACATGGATGAGCCGATCGAAATCAGTCCCGGTACCTGTAGTGGTGGCATAAGCACGTTTACCCCAACAGAGACGGCCACCAGTACGAGCACACCGACGATGTCGGCGTCGGCAGAGACCGATTCCGACCAATCCAGTACAGCAGCACCGATCCAAGCGGACGAGTCAACAGAGTCCGGAGGAGCGGGCGTAATGAGCAATAACACAGTCAACGATCTCGGTGTCGGTGTCGCTACCGTGCTCGCCGCAATCGTTGTTCTCCTCGCGCTGCTCGCGCTCGTGCGCCAAAACTAAGGCGCCAACGATTTCGACGACTACAGCCAGCGAATGGTGACGGCGTAGCACACAACAGCAGTTAATCAGGGCTGTCTGCCTCTTTTGATGGTTCAGCGAGGACACTTATACAGTTTGGTAGTGCATAACAAACCGTGATGTCTGGGACTTCAGCAAACGATCGACGCGCCACAGAACTTGACTCGGACGCACAAGACCTACTAGACACGTTGGTAGACGTGGGTGCACCCGATATTAGTCAACTATCCCCTGAGCAGACGCGAGCGGTCCTCGGTGATCTGTACACACCGGATGTTGATCCAATACTGGTCGCAGACGTCAAGGAACGCAAGATTCGGGCGTATGGCCGTGATATTAGGATACGGATCTACGATCCCGATCCGAGTCAGAACCTTCCTGCAGCCGTCTACTTCCACGGAGGAGGCTGGGTCGCTGGCAACCTGGATACTCACGACGGTGTTGCCCGATCGCTGGCAACCGAGAGCAACTGCATCGTCGTCTCTGTAGATTATCGGAAAGCACCGGAACACCCATTCCCTGCTGCTGTGGAAGACACATACCTTGCAACGAAGTGGGTCTCAGACAACGCCGAATCGCTTGGTGCCGACGGAAGCCTTGCAGTCATCGGCGAGAGCGCTGGCGGCAATCTCGCGGCCGTTGTCGCGCAGATGGCTGTCGAGAAGGACGTTAGTACTCCGACAATCGATCAGCAGGTGCTGCTCTATCCGGTAACCGACCACTCATTCGACACTCTCTCCTACGAGGAGAATGCCGACGGATATTTCCTGACCGCGCGAGCAATGGTGTGGTTCTGGAATCACTACCTCCGTGACGATATCGATGGAGCAAATCCACGAGCGTCTCCACTTCGCGCTCCCGAGCGCGTCCTCGCTGAACTCCCCCCAGCGACGCTGATCACTTGCGGGTACGGCCCGCTACGCGACGAAGGATTCGCGTACGGAACGGCGCTCGCCGAGGCTGGCGTCTCTGTCGAGCACATCAACTACGACGGGATGATCCACGACTTCGCCAACATGCGTCGGCTTGCAGAGCCGTTTCCGAGCATCGAAGCAGCAAACGACGTGCGTATGCGTGCTAGTGATGCGCTCAAAGCGGCCTTCAGATAAGGGAATTCGAGCAACCTCCGTCAGTGCTGCACCGAATGACGATGAGCACTGAAACGCGCGGCTCAAGCTGAAACCTCCCTACGATACGCTCACCCGACTCACGACAGCCCGAAAACAGCTATCGAAATTGACACCACAGCTGCGAGCACACCAATCGGATGACGGAGAGGACGCTGTATAATGTGTTTCGTCGCTACCGAGGTAGTGACGTCATGGCACGAGCGAAACACACCTAGTCCGTGTGTTCGGGGAGGATTTCGTCGTAATCGGCGGGAAAAACAGGACCGTCAAGCAGCGGGTCGTCCGTCTGTTCCATCCAGTGACCGAGCCGTTCGCGAAGTTGGATGCGGACGTGTTGATACTCGGGATGGTCGATCAGGTTTGTCTGCTCGTGCGGGTCGGCATTGAGATCGTACAGCTCCTCGTAGGGTCGCTGGCCAGATTGGAGATCGTGCAGCTCTCGACCGACTGCGCTCGTGTAGACATCGTTCGGGATATACACTCGTGGGAGGTGCCAGAACGATCTCAGATACTTGTACTCGCTGGTTCTGATCGCCCGTACCGGAACGTAGTGATCATGCCACGTGATTTCGGCAAACAGCTGTTCTCGAGGATGATAGGTTTTGCCGGTCAACAAGGACAGGAAGCTCTGACCCTCGATCCGTTCCGGAATTGGTTCCTCAAGGAGATCGAGCAACGTGGGCACCAGATCGATGTTGCTGATGAGTTCCTCACACCGAACGCCGCCATCGATTACGCTCGGATACTGCATGATCAGGGCCGCCTCGATGCCGGGATCGTAACACGATCCCTTCGCTCGTGGGAAGGCAATACCGTGCTCGGTTGTGAACACGACGAGCGTCTCTTCGTCGATTCCAGCTGCTTCGAGTGCGCGAGTGATTGTTCCGACCGCATCGTCGACAGCGTGGATCATTCCGTGCATCGCTGCAAGTTCTTTTCTGACAACAGGTTCGTCCGGGAGAAACGCCGGTGGATCGATCGTGTCGGGATCGTCGGAGACGTAGCTTGGATCGTCAAACCCCGACCCGTCAGCAGGTTTCAGACGGTGTGCCTCGAAAACACCAGCCGAAATGAAAAACGGAGCGTCGAACGCACCGCTTTCGAAGAAGCTTTCGAGAGACGCCGCGACGTTGCGTGCCCGGTTCACCTTCTGAATCGTGGGTAACACCGCTGGTGAGAGGCTCCTTCCAGAGTGAATTCTATCGAATCCGAGCCGATCAGGATCATCAGCTACGTGCTGAAGACCGAATAAGTGCGTCTCGTAGCCACACCTGTTCAGATACGCTGGCAAAGTGACCTCGTCCGCATTGAGCATCCAACCGTCGTGTGCGAGACCGATCAGTCCATTCACATGAGGATATCGGCCAGTCATGCGGCTACCTCGACTTGGTGAACACTGTGGAGCCGTTGCGTAGTGATTTTCGAACAACACCCCGCTTTCAGCGATGGCGTCAATATTCGGTGTCTCGATATCTCGCCCGTAACACCCGAGATATCGTCCGAGGTCATGACAATGAAACATTAAAATATTCGGCGTGCTGTTGCTCATCGATTCGGAGATGTTGACTGGTGCGATTAACGCTTTTGCAGGCAAACACCACGCACAGCGGCACTATCGATTGTGAGAGATGATTCTCACTTTGCATGCGCCTGCATGCGGTCTTTGATCATAGCGGTCATAGTTGCCGGTATGACATCACCACCGTCACGATCATCTTCTGAGATCCGAGGCCGCTATGCGGTAAAAAAAGGAACCACCTGTGCAAGTCAGGAGTACGCAACGAATAGCTGTCGGATGATCGAACGTCCGAACATCGCTATCGTCGTGTTAGATACCGCGCGAGCAAAAGATACTGTTCCCGCGGATCCAACGGTTACGCCAACACTTGCAGCTCTTGCCGAAAGCGGGACCGAGTATCAAAACGCCTTCTCCAGCGCGCCGTGGACACTCCCTTCGCACGCATCACTATTCACGGGAACGTATCCGACAGAACACGGGGCACACGGCGATCATACGTATCTCGACGGTTCGCTGCGGACGATTGCAGATATTTTCAGAGAAGCGGGCTACGAGACAGTTGGTGTCTCGAATAATACGTGGATCACTGACGAATTCGGATTTAGCCGTGGATTCGAGACGTTCAGAACTGGACGAGAGTGTACACGATCAAGCGACAGTAGCACGAACTCCGGACTAGAGCGATCGATCACGAAGCTCAAGCGCTCGGTCCACACGCTTGCGATGAGAACCGCTCGTCAACGCGGCTTCCTCGATAGTCAACAATCAACCGACGACGGTGGAACCCAGACGACTGACTGGATCGAACACTGGATCAGCGACCGCACTACACAGGATCCGTTTTTCCTCTTCGTGAACTACATCGAACCGCACGCCGAATATCGCCCATCACGAAAGTACGCCGAACGATTCCTCCCAGCGGATGCGACGTACGAAGAGGCAATGGCGGTCAGACAAGATCCCCGCGGATACGACGTTGGGCAGTACGATCTTTCAGACCGTGAACTGGCGCTGTTGCGTGCGCTCTATCGCGCCGAGATCGCTTCGGTCGATGCCTATCTTGGCCGACTGGCGGACTCGCTGTTAACAAACGAGAGAGAGACAATTCTCGTCGTGATGGGTGACCACGGCGAAAATATCGGCGACCACGGACTGTTCGGACACCAGTACAGCACTCACGATACGGTGTTGCACGTACCACTGATCGTTCATGGAGGTGCGTTCGCCGGCGGGAAATCCAACACCCAACTGGTGCAACCGCTGGATCTCCCCCCAACGTTGCTCGACGCAGCCGGAATCAACGCACCAGAAGCACGCAAGCAGTTCAGTGGACGATCAATACATCCGACTATCGATACCGAAGCCCGAGAGCAGGTGTTTGCGGAGTATATCTCTCCACAACCCTCGATTGCAACACTCAAAGCGCGATTTGGAGAGCTTCCAGACCAGTTCGAAAGAGTAGCACAGACGCGACGAACAGTCCGGACCACCGAAGAGAAACTCGTCCGCCGGTCGGATGGGTCACTGACATACTATCGCATCGACGACGATCCGATGGAGCAGACCAATCTCGTCGGAAAACGACCAATGCGGGTGGCAGCACTCGAAAACCAGTTGGATGAGTGGCAGGCGTCAATCGATCGAACAACCGTACCGACTGAAGTATCGATATCTGATGCGACCGAACAACGGCTCGCTGATCTTGGCTACCGTTGATGTGGCTGAGAGACTGGTAGTACACCCAGTCTCGTCGATGCTCACAATGGAGAACGATTCTTGTGGTGCGCTGTCGAGCATGTTGGGATCGATTGTCCGTTCGTCACTCGGTACCGCTTTCGGGAGATTGCGCACGTGCGTCGGTCCATTGTGCATCAGCGAGCGTTCCTTGAACGACCTCTTGGCCAACCGCCCGCGCAAGTGTCTCGAAACCGTACCGCTCGCTCGCGTCGTTCGCTTGGGCAACGAGTCGTGAGACGATGAACTCCGGCGTTGATTGGCCGAGTGTGGTGAAGCGGGGCTGATAATCGACTTCGAGGTCCAAATCCGCCGTGAGACCCTCGGCGAAGATCCCATCGACACGCGCTGAATCGGGGAGCGGTTCGAGGTCCTCAGCGAGATGCGTGACGAACACTCCGAGCGCCTCACGTTCGACAGTGAGCGTAACGAGACCGTGCAGGAGATCTGCTGCACGACCTGGCTCGGTGATCGCCTCGAACTCATCGACCAGCATAAGGGTCTGACCAGCATCCGTTAGCGGGGGGATGACCGACCGGAGCGTCGTTTCTAGAACACCTGCGTTGAACGAGGCGTGTCGCCGGTGGAACACGAGTGCGTCCGTGAGGCTGACAACGGCTGCATCAGCCGGGACGGGCAGTCCCATGTGTGCCAACAGCGCCACCTGACAGAGCGTTTCGAGGAGGGTCGTTTTACCGCCACTGTTCGCTCCCGTGAGCACCGCCACTCGGTCATCGGTCGGTGCATCGATGTCTCCGTCGTGTGATCCGACTGCGTACGTAATCGACTGGACCGTCTCATCGGCTGCGAGCAAATCGAGGTTGCGGGCACCCCGAACGACGAGCGCGGGTTGCTCCTCGACGAACGTCGGCCGTTGCATGTCGAACGCGAGCGCGAATCTGGCAAGTGACACCTGAAGAGCGATGTCATCGACAGCAGTGATGGCTGCGGTCACGTCGTCGTCGACCCGCTCGATGGTCGCTTCGAGATCTGTGCGGACGATGGCTTCTCGCTCAGCGATCTGCTCGCGGAGGTCCTCTGTGAGTGCTCGCAGCGTCTCGGTCACGAACATCGACGCGTCGGTCGCCTCGTTCGGCATTGCATCACGAACCAATGTGGGATCGAGGGTTGTCTCACTCGTGATCTGCCTGAGGAGTGTCTCTCGGAATGTACTCGCATCGCGTGCCTCTGTCTCGATCGCGTCGAGGAGACCATCAGCGTCGGCAGCCAGGTCTTCGATTGTTCCGAGATCAGCGTTGAGGTGAGTCAAAGCCTCATCAGCGCCGTCTGCAATCGATCCATCTGTTTCCAGTGCTCGCAGCGCGTGTGCGGCGTCTTCGAGCGCGTCGCTGTCGAGGTCGACAAGCGGGGCAAACACACCGTCAGTGAGATCAAGATCTCGGAGTGCAATTGCCGTCTCGACAGCCGCCGCTTTTCCAGATTGACGATCGTATGCTGTGAACGCATCGAGCACCGCTTTGCGGGTCTCTTCGGTGAGCGCATCCCACGTATCGACAGCAGCCATCGTCTCATCAAGCCGTTCGTCGATGGCCGGGCGGGAGGTCAGCGGTGTCAGGACACGGATACGGTCTGCGGCGTGCTCGGTGACCGCATACGCTTCGGCGAGTTCGACGACATCGCGATACACCTGACGGGCATCACGTGTCGAAAGAATATCCATTCCGTCGTCGTCCTGAGCGCGTCGGAGAATGCGTGTTGCTCGTCCTCGACTCACGCCAGCCTGCACGAGCGGTCGGCTGTCAGCCGATTCGATCGCTTCGATCGCCGCGGACTCGTCTAACGCTTCACGAAGCAGGGCTGCGGTCTTTGGCCCGACACCCCAGTAATCCTCCAGTTGCATATCACTGTGCATCGGTTGGGGGCGCTTAATGCTACGGACTGAAGCCACACGTTGTTGTTTCTATACAAGTAATCATCACAAACCATTGATAGATAACACAGCAACGACTCACACAAGACACATTACTGGCGTGCTGGTTCTGGTGCTAGCCACGCTAGCACAACGCCACAGACTGCGAGACTTCCTGCAACCAAGAATGCAGTATCGAATCCCGCTATATCAACGACGGCCCCACCGGCGATAGGCGCGAGGAATGCGCCCGAAAGCGCGACACTCGTCTGGAACGCTACTGCTGTGGCGGCAACGCGTGGTTTGACCACCTCACGTACGTAGGTGAACGACAGTCCGAGCGTGAGTTGAATTGCGAATCCAGCAACAAGCAAGAGTGCGATGAGTACGGGTACCGATTGGAGGTATGTGAAGCAGAGGACGAGCGGCGCTGCCACACAGAACGAACCGAGAAGAACTGGTTGACGCTGTCCATTGAATAATCGGTCCGAAAGGAGACCACTGCTCATCCGTGAAAGAATGCCGACGGCAGGAAACACCGCAACGAGTAATCCACTAAGCCCTAGCGAGAGACCGATCTCTTCGGTCAGGTACGAAGCACCCCAGCTGTTCACGAACAGGTACAACGCGTAGCCGAGGAATCCAAGCACACCCACGATCCAGACATTCCGGTTGCGAAGGACGCTCTCGAACTCTTCGAACGATGGCGCATCGCCAACGCTGTGCCCGAGTCCGCGACTCGTCGGCCAGAAGAGGAGTAGCCCAACGAATGCAAAGCTGTTGAACGCAAGAAAGATGGCTGGCCAGCCGAACAGTTCCGCAACAATCGGTCCCAGTCCTTGTCCGAGGGCGAATCCAATGGGACCACTCGCTGTGAAAATTCCAACAGCGGTTGCGCGGTTGTCAGCGCTCACTGCCCGACTGACGATATCAATTCCGGCGTTCCAGACGACGACGTACGCGACACCACCGACAGCACGTGATGCAATGACTGACTGGTAGTTACCACGCTTGCCTGCTATCCAGCCCCAGATACCAACGACGAAGAGCATCAACACAGCAACAGCAATCGCGTTTCTCGAGTTTGTTCGATCGAGAACTGCACCCGCAGGAATACTCGTGATGACCGCGGTACCAAACATGATACCGACGAGGAGACCGGCTGCTGTCGAACCGATTGTCAAGGACTCACGAAGCAACGGTGTCACACTGGCCGGAACGATCTCGTACGCGGCAAGTCCAGCAGAGATGAGACTTACCCCACTGACGAGTCCCCACGTTTTCCACCCACTCTGTGCAGTCGTATCGCTCTTGCTGGCTGCTGATTGGCTATTGTCGGATCGTCTGGTCATTTGGGCAAGGTACAGCAGTTCGTACTCGGCGGTTGGGGATGTTTCTTTGGTACGCAAAAGGGAGAGCGTAACACGGGAAGGATTAGGACAGTAATTGGGAAAACATCAACGACCGATTCTGACAGGCAGCATACAAAAATAACGTTCAGGGAACGATTAACTCCCTCATCCGACAATCTCACGTATGATCCTCGTTGGGAGCGACGACGGCGTGTATCACATCTCGGATGTTGAGATGTCGACTGGAGGCAAAGCAACGAAAACTCTCGATTCTGAACGGGTGATGCGTCTCCGACAGTTCGAGGGCGTTGATGGAGTATTTGCGGCCACGAACACCGGTCTCTATCGATCACTGGATGGAAAGCAGTGGACAGAAATCGATACACCTCACGAAACGGTGTACGCAGTCGCTGCGGTTGGTGATCAACTCTACATCGGAACGCGGCCTGCACACATCTACGTCACAGCCACAGCATCAATCTCCCCCCTCGCTTCTGAGCGTGTTGAATGGCGCGAACTCGATGGATTTCAGGAACTTCCATCGCGTGATGAGTGGCGACTCCCGCGTCACGACAGTCTTGCTCACGTTCGTGATCTCTGTGTTGATCCGGCGAAATCAGATCGACTCATCGCCGGTGTCGAAGTCGGTGGTGTCCACATCAGTGACGACGGCGGAGAAACGTGGACCGAGCGATCCGGTGGTGTCGATGACGACATTCACGAACTCCACGTTGTCGGTCCCGGAAAGTACATCGCGGCTACCGGTCACGGGCTCTATCACACGAATGATGCCGGTCAAACGTGGACACAACTCGATCACGCTGGCGCTCAGTCGTACTTTCGGTGCGCATTCTCGATCGATGGCGTTCACTACGCGTCCGGAGCGCTCTCGAACTCATCGACGTGGGATGACGATGGAGCTAATCCTGCACTATTCGCGTGGTCCAGCGATGATTCACTCGACCAGATCGAGATCCCCCGTGAGAACGAAACCGTCACGGGGATGACGAACATCGGTGACGACCTAATTGTTGCAACACACCGAGGAAACCTCTTCGTGCGGACGGCTACCGGGTGGAGAGAAGGAGGCACGTTCCCTGTTCTTGGGCCTCTCACAGGTCGGTACACTCCAGTCACGTCGTCCGTCGAATGAACGGTGATTCTCCACTCATTGCTGCGCTCGAAGCCGAACGGACAGACGTACCGGCATTCGTGTTCCTTTCTGTGATGGACACACCACCGTTCACGAGTGAGACGTTCTGCATCGCAAGGCGGCGGGCCGAGCGATCGATCGCCGATCTCGATATCCGAACGAGCGTCCTTCGTTTGGGTCCAGTCTACGGCGAAGGAACAAACCAAGGACACTTTCCTCGGACGATTGACACTGTTCTTCGTGCGATCGACAGGCGAGAGTGGCTCGCCCGCCGATTCGGTGACGGACGACCGCTAGGTGTGACGACGGTCGCTCAGGCCGCTCTCCACGCGGCATTCGATTTGACGGCATCAGAAACGATGGAGATCGATGAAATCAGTGCGTATTCAGTTCCGCGGTCAAGCACAGAGATATGAACGTGAGCAAACGACTCGACGTCTGCTGTCCGCGTCGAACATCGCTAATCAAACGTTCGATGCTGCCGCTCAAGACGCGGTGAAGCCGATCGACGGGGATCTGAGAGGAGAACCATCTTCATGGTGCTCTAGTGGCCGATATTTTTCGATTGAGGATACGTCCTATCTATCAGCATTATAAATATATACTCGAATAATAACACAATCGAATCGATACCCATTCAGCGGAGATCTCGGTATTCACCACGATCGCCTTCGCTACACTCGATCGAGTTGTGTGTGTGCGCCGTACATCATCTGCAGTTTGTGGGCACCGTCTCCCATTCGTCTGTTCGGTAGAACTAGTGTAGTACTCGTCCAGCGTGGATCACGTTGCTCAGACGTCCTATCACTCGAATAAAGAGCAGTCAGTGGAGAGTACCAGATATCCCGTGACGGCAGTTGATATGAACGGACAGTATAGCGCTGTTCATGATGCAACTACGAAACCGGCTTCTGACAGGATGATGTCGACTCGATCATCTGTTATCCACTCCCAGAGAGTATTCGAAAGAAGATACGAGGATGAGGAGTGTCCGAAATAAGAATGAGTATATACTTTCGACATCTTAGATAATGCATATATCTATCAATGTACTGGCCCGTCGGTTCAGGATACAGTTGCACATGATAGTAGTGAAGTCACGTTTCGTGCATAGCTGATGATGGATTTGTCCGAGCGTGTGGGCTATTTCTGACGTTGTTGAAGTACGTATCCGCACTCCGAGGCGGTGATTGAGATACTGTCGGGCGTCCAGTACGCTCTCGTTATATCTGTCGGTGAGATGCTAGTCGAATACTAGAGAGAGTTACCAAAATCACCTTTTGTCTGCTCATCGCTAGAATACGTGTGAATCAATCGAAGGGAATCGTGGCAATCGGTGCTCACGGCCACTATTCGTGCCCTGCACGCTGGAAAGGCGTTCGAGTGAGGGAATCACAAGTGACAGCAGAACTATGACTACGAAATCGAGACGCAGTGTTGCGATGAAAGTACGAGAAGAGCGTTCGACGTTTCTCATCGCATTCTTTGTAGGGATCGCCAGCGTCGCCGGTTCGTACGCGAGCGCCGGATACACGCAGGCGTTCATCGCCTCACCGATCACATCGTTTCTCGCGTGGGGAATGCCCGATGTGGTACTTCGATTCGCAATCGTCGTGCTCACCGGTGTTGGTGAGCACATCGGGATCGAACATTTGGGCCAGCAAGCGAACCTGTTGCTCGCGCTTGTCTTTTCGACGGTGTTGCTCGCATCGCTGGTGGTACCGATGCTGCTCATCGGTCGGGAACTAGACAGCACAGCTGCCTCGGTCGTTCTCGCAGGCAGTGTGACGTGGCTCGCCATCACGATTCTAACCGGCGCACCGGGAGCAGCCGTCGGAGCTGGTCTCGCAAGCGCATTTGTCGTCGCTGTCGGAGCACTCATAGCCGGCTTCGAAACGGCACCTGACAGCACAAGCACCGCACGAAGACAGGTGCTTGGAAGCGTCGCAGCCGCGCTTGGGGTCGGTATCCTCGGATACATGCTGGGGGACGGCAAATCACCGCAATCAACGCCGGAACCGGCCTCACTCCGTGGCTCTGACGAGAAGATTCAGGAGCTTCTCGCCGTTGCGGATAAACGCTCACTCGACGTTGCGGGGCTCAAAGGACTCGTGAGTGGTGATGGCTTCTACGAAGTCGACATCAACAACGTCAACCCGGCTGTCGATGTGAGTGAGTGGACACTCACAGTCACTGGCAACGTTGAACAGGAGGTGACGTACAGCTACGACGACATTCTGTCGATGGATCGTGAATACCGATTTTCGACACTTCGATGTGTCAGTGACACACTCAACGGTGGAGAGATGGACAATGATCTGTGGACGGGAGTCCCGATCATGGATCTGATCGACGAAGCGAATCCACAGGGTGAGTTTGTGATGCTCAGGGCTGTGGATGACTACTACGAAGAGTTTGCGGTAGAAGCACTCCGCGACGGATTTCTCGCGTACGGTAAAAACGACGGTGTGTTGCCACGCGGCCACGGTTATCCAGCACGGGCACTGATACCGGGCCATTGGGGTGAAATCAGTGTCAAGTGGATCAACGAGATTCAGATCCTCGATGGGCCCGAAAAGGGGTTCTGGGAGAAACGTGGCTGGCACGGCACCGGACCGGTGAACACGATCGCAAAGCTCCACGCCGTTAACCATCTTGACAACGGGAAGATTCAGGTCGGTGGGCACGCCTATGCAGGAACGCGAGGGATCGAACGCGTCGAAGTTTCGGTTTCTGGTGACGATGCGTGGAACACAGCAACTCTCTCAGAGAAGCTTCCCGCTGGAACCAGCACCGCCGGGAGCAAACCGCCCGTTCGGAATGCTTGGCGACAGTGGGAGTTCACCTACAACCCACCAAGTGGAGAGCACACGGTTACTGTCCGTGCAGTTGATGGCTCTGGAGCACTCCAACCACAGAAACAGAGTGACAGTCCATACCCAAAAGGATCGACTGGCTGGGTTACACGAACGATCACTCCATAGCTGCGCTCTTTCAGGAGTGTTGATGACTGCGGTCCCCGTCTCGATGGATTTCTCTAATCACCTACAACAATCATTTAATCCCAACATCTCTTCGATTCGATCGAATAGAATGTCTTCGTGGCCGGCTCGTCTTTTTCGATAATGTTGTTGCTGACGAACTGCTCTCCATCAATCGAATTATCCCATAAAAGTCAGTGAATCCGAGCGAAACGTCTGATCAGTGCGCTCTGGTGTATCACACAGTCTACGACATGATACGAGGAACTCCCCGTTCTTTACTTCGTGTCGTGAGACGCCAGAGAACTGCGCTCAGCAGGTCGGTCGCCGTTCAACTAGTTAGCAGGAGCGTACTCGATTGTGCCAGACCATGTATCGTACAAGTCATCCGAGTGGCTATCCTCGTCGAAAAGCAAGACGCGGACCTCAAGGGTACCAGCATCGAAGCGATCGAGTGCTGCCCGTTTGATCGGAATAGGGAATGAACCTTCTTTTCTGAAAGGGACGACATCGGTTCGAGCAACCAACGTATCGTTGATCGTAACAGCGAAATACGGCTCACCAGCCTCATCTTCTGGTGGATCGACATCCTCCATCCACGTGTTTGCGCCTACTTGCAGATCGAAGTCGACGTAGCCGCCCGACGATTTCTTTTTGTTGACGAAATCGACGTCGTTGATCCGATCCTCTTCTTTTTCCTCAGTCGGCTGATTTGGTGTCGCCGGTTCTGTCCACGTCTCAGTCGGTGTCGATGGCGTGTTTCCTGAGGATTTCGATGTCGGTTCCGATGGTGCAGAGACACTCTCGTCAACCGGCACTTCGATACAGCCAGCAAGCCCACCGAGGAGGGTGAACGTCGTGCTAGTGAGAAGGTGTCGTCGAGTCAACCGTCGTTTACTCATAGCTCTATGGCTCTATTGATACGTTATTATTCCTCTGATACGCAGTCGTGCTCAGTTTGTAGCGGGGATGTGATGGCTGATCGACATTTCGTGAGATGTTTTAGCATGCAAAGTCGTAACAAATATTGAAATCAAGTTTTCGAACCGGTTTTGCCATATTGTTTCGATAGGAGCTGTCTTGGTCGCAGTTGTGCGCTAGGCAACTGTGCTCATCCGGACAGTGGAACATCCACATGAGATGCTTCATACCACGCTGAGCATAATAACAGCGACAACCGAAAACCTGACAGTGAAAATGATCTCGTTAGCTCAATCCTCAGCGAGAATTTTTGCGGGGAATCTAACGTAACTAGCCGAGCCGATCCATGATGTTCTCAAGAATCCACTATCTAGTAGATTCGATAGTTGCTATAGAATATCAATGATAAATAGTCAACCCCACACAAATATACCTTTCTGCGAACTGATTCATGGTGTGATTATTGTTCGTGTAGATATCCATTCTAATCAAAAATCTGTAGTAGAATCGTGGTACTCCGGTGATAGATATCTTTGCGATACTCGAAAATGCTTGTAGCACATGAAGGATGCGAACGGCATAAATGAAAATTCAGAATTCAGTTCAATAGAATTATGTTTATAGTCGTGAAATACATTGAAACCGTTGTAAGTATCATCAAAGCTCTTCACTATCTCTGATGAGTAATCATTTCGTTATGTCAATTCCACCATCGTAAGTGGTTATTTATTGATATAAGAGTGATCATACTTACATAAACAGCGTGTTTCATCGATCAGTTATTATTAGGATGAATATGATGGAGAAGATAAGTCGTCAAAACGGGCCGTATAGGCGTATAATTAACAGCATCGTCAGGAAGTTTGCGATGATTGTCGTGGTTGTAGTGGCATTTTCTATCGTCCTGAGTGCCAGTAGTGCGGCCAGCGCGACTGTACAGCAAGAAAATCAGACCGGGAACGCCACACCGTATGGAGCAAGCTCGGAGCAGTTCGCTGTCAAGCAAGGCAGTAACTGTTATACGGTTACTCCACTCGGAGATGGATCGGACAACGTTGCTTCCTTTTATGACTATCGCGGGGCAGAGCACGGATACAGTTCTCATGGAACAAATGATCTTCAGATCAAAGATTCGAGCCAGTTCTTCTTTTACCGGGGGAACGGCGGACTCAACTTAGTGATGCTCCACGGTCGATGGGCCGGTAACGTCTCTCCGGGCGGTGGCGCTGTTACATTGGAATTACGTGGCCTACCGAGCACCGGCGGGTGGACGATCAAAGACGATGGGTACCCAACAACGACTGATTCATTAACGGCCAACAAATCGATGGCCACAGCATCATGGACATGGAGTGGTGGCCGTAGCGATGGAGGTGTCTATCAAGCGGCTCCTTCGGCGTGGAACTCGCGTATTCAGATCGTCCCTCATTTCAACCGGGAAGCAGCAAAATATCCAGATCCGGATTGGGAAGGACGAGAGTCTGAAAATCAGGTGCAGCGTTGGATCGTCCGTTCGGGTGATGGGACAGCACACGCACTTGATCTCTCTCAGCAAGTCGTAATCGAACCGGGAGCGTGCGATTCACAGAATGGCACGACCGACACGAGCGATCACGAACCGGAACCGACCACCCAGACGCACACGTCGACCAGTGAAGAAACGACGACGGAGACAGCAGCTGCAGAATCGACGACGAGAGACACACCGGAAGAAACAGCAGCAGCTGGCCCGGGTTTCGGAACCGGTCTCACGTTGCTTGCGCTGGCTATTGCACTGATTGGCATTCTCCGACGGCGATACTAAGCACACGGGACGGGATACGGCCTGCTTTTCCGAGATTCTATGACATTCAATCGTCCCACGGTTCGACGACTGGGTGCTACGAGAAAAGAACAGATCTGCGAGAGTTCGAAGTTAACAACCACTTAGTCGTTGTCACGATGGTGAGATCTGGATATTAAGTGTCTTCTGGATGACTTGCCGCGCAGCCATCGAACAGAGGAAGTACCAGACAATCCACGTCGGCATTAGCCCAAGCAAGGTTTGCTGCCACGAAACAGATCCAGCAAGGGGTACAATCAATCCGGTCTCACCAACCCCAAGGTGACCACCACGTACTTTCCACCGGAGCCACAGAAAGACAGGAATCGTGAGCACCATGATCCACACCATGGGTCGGAACTGGAGTTTGAACATCCCAAGCTGATCGCCTGCAGCTTTCATCTGCTCCTTCTGTATCTGTGCAAGTGCCTCTTCATCCTCCCGTTCCTCGGCAACTTCTTTGCGCCTGTTCAACCGTTCCATCCGATCTTTGTATTGCTGGATTTTCTCGGTGTCCGTGAGTCGCGATTGGAGAACCGTCGAATAGAGTCCGGTTACGAGGGCGAGTAGCAAGACAACAGCATAAAACGGGAGTGCGTGTGTGACGGGGCCGAGAATGATGTTATCGACCGACGCAATGACGTTTCGAATCTGTGGGCTCCAGTATCCGATGAAAAAGATGAGGGCACACACACCAGCAACCTTGTCATACCACGCCCACGGTTCTGTTTCGATCTTATCCACCTGTGCCGCCGTCTCAGAGGAAGCGTCATATTTGTCGAATTTCTGACGGATGTGTTCGGGATTCGAGAGAACGAAGCCACTACTCCCACTCACGAGGATTCCCTCCTCAATGAGCCGGCCCCACTGTCCGCTTGACAGCGCGTCCTTTACATCACCCCACTGTAGCTCCTCGTTTTCACCGTTGGTCCGTTCAAGTACAATAGCCACAGCTTCTCGTATTGCGGGAGTATCTATGAGGGACTCCAACTGCTCGCCTGGCATAGCGCGATCGACGATTACCTCTCGACAATTATCAACGCTTCCGTTCGGTAAGATATCGAAGCGACCGCCATTGTGAACGAAAGAAGTGTGCTTTACGTCACACGAGACGGATACGTGAGAGGAGATTGGGCATCATCAGCTGACAACCCCTCTGTTCTTGTTATAAGGTTCGTTTATTGATATTTCTAGACATTCGAGCGATCACCGATGAACAGAGTGGACAACCAACGCTTTGCCGTAGAGGACAGATCGACTGGACGTGGTTTTTGTGACTGGCACTGCTCTCCAACGATCCAAAATGGGATGCTGGCACAATCTATCATCGTGCACACCACCTCATGAGTCAGAACAAATATCACCGACTGCACTAAATCGCAGTCTATGGGCCACAACATGAGGCTCGACTATGAAACGTATGCGAAGCGTGGATTTGTGCTTGGAGTAGCACTTCTCGCTATCGGGAGTATTGGGAGTGTGATGGGACCGAGTATTGCAGGTCCGCTCCCTAGCTGGGAACGAACCGCCTTTTTTGATTTAATGTGGATTGGAATTGCAACAGGATTTTTCTCTGTCTTTGGATTCGGTATTGCCCTTCCACTCACTGATTAAACGCTCCCGCAAACACCAATCCAGCACGAAAATCAAGCTACGGAGTGTCGAGTACGATTCACTAGGTGGCTGTGTCGACACCAGAGTCGTGTGAAACAACCTGCCACTCTGCTGGAGATATTTCGTGACCGTCGAAGCGATCGTATTCGGGATACACAGTGAGAACAAGGTAGTCGACACTATCATTCAGATAATTGACTACTGTTTGGAGGTTGTCGCTCGCGAGTCCACCAAGTTGATCGAGGAGCATCACCGGAACGCGATCACTGACATCGAACGCTTTGTGACCAGCAAGTGCTGCGACGATCCCAAGAAGCTCCCGCTCACCCTCACTGAGACTGTTCAGTTGTGCTTCTCGACCGTCCCGTGCGATAATAAGTTCGAACGTGCTCGTGAGGCGTGCCGTCTCAAAACCCGTCTCGAATCGCGCTAGCAAATCATCGAGCGATGCAGAGAAGGCCTCACGCACCCGGCGTTTGATCTGCTCTTTGCGATTTCTGAGCTCGGTGATTTCCTCGTTCAGCGAGTGGACTTCAGCTTCGAGTATGTCCCGTCGTTCTGCCTGTGTCTCTGTCTCTTCAAGTTCTTCACGAACGTCGGTCAACGCTGCTTCAGTGTACTTAATCTCGCTTTCGAGATCCGAAATGCGATCATCGGCCGTGTCGACCTCCGTAGTGAGTTCGTCGATCTGTCGGTTCAGATCTGCTCGTCTCTCACGAGCGTTCGTTAGACTCTCTTCGGTTTCTGCAAGTCGGGTTTCGAGGTCTGCAATGCGATCAGTAAGCTCCCGTTCTCGACGACGTACCTTCTGGACTGCATCACGTTTTCCTTCGAGCTCCTCAACCCGATCACGGGTCGTTGCTGTTTGGGTTTGAAGATCACTGATTTGACGAGCGAGCGCGTCCAACTGTGCTTCAATACTGTCACGCGTTGTGTCTTCGCCACAAAGCCAGCACGGCACAGTATCCGAGAGCATACCGTGTGAGATGTCGCTCAACAGTTCGGTGCGACCCTCATCGAGCACACGTTTGTTTGCCTCGTAGACAGATTGTAACAGCTCTTGATCTCGCTCGACAGTACGGAGGTCAGCGTGGAGTGTTTCGAGTTCGCGTTCGATGCTATCACCCGATGGAACAGAGAGCGCCTCAAGCTCTGTTTGTTTCTTCGAGAGCGTCTCACGAACGCGCTCGATGGTTGTTTCGAGACGTTCGATGTTGGTATTTACCCGCTCACGCTCGGCACGGCAATCGCTCAGTTGCTCCCGAGCAGCGTTTTCACCACCTGTCTCATCGTTGATATCAGCTCGTTCAACACGCAACGCTTCGAGGTCGGATTCGAGGTCAGTGATGCGTTGGTGCAGCTTCGGAAGTCGATCAGCAGCCGACTCTGCTCGTTCAAGTTCCGTCGTTGTCTGTTCGCGTTCGGTTCGAAGATCGGCGATCTGCTCATCGATGTTCTCGAAATCGAGTGGTCGAGTGAGAAGCGTCTCGACGTTCGTTCCGTCCCGAACGGCTTGGCGTATCTTGTTGTCTTCGTCAAGAAATGCGAAGAGCTCTGCACACACCCGATCGTATTCATCATCTAGATACGGATTTCCAGTTCGGGATATGGTTCCATTCATCCGTTCGAGGATGACAGTACATTCCTCGTCGTTTGTTTGCAAAACGACCTGACCAGATGCATGACCATCGGTGAGCGGAGCCGCCGTTCCACATGCGGCTTTAATACTGGTAAGGAAACTCGATTTGCCTTGCCAGTTGCTCGCACGAACGGCGTTCACTCCCGGCTCGATGTGTGCTTCTCCCCGGCGAATTCCCGCAATATTCTCGATAGAGAGATGCCACGTCATAAAAGGATCGGGGCTACAACAGTTTCAATGACGAAGGGGTTCTCAAGGGCAGCAGCCTGAAGCGATTCAAGGATGCCGTAGGGGAGCGCAATACTCGAAGCTCGATCGCTCACCTCGTTGCTTACCGGCTCGCCAGATTCGCTTTCAGAATGTGTCTCGCAGACGTAGCCACGTTCGAGTGCGTCTTCGAACGGAACGCGGACCGCACATTCCGGACAGCCCAGTTTGACCTGCACGTCGACACGCATGCTCTCTGCCTCTGGTAACCGTCCTTTTGAAGTGAGTGATGAAAGAACTGAGTGCGTCTTCTCCTTAGTTCGCTCTTGAGACATCCGAACAGTGTTTGCTTCCCAGTCGGTCGACGCAGAGCTCTGCTCCTTTTTCGCATCGAGACAACCTTTGAGATGGTGTCGCATCGTGCTCCACGAGATCATCTCACTCTCGATGCGATCGAGAGTGAGATCGTTCGATTCGAGGTCAGCTGCAAGCTCAGCGCGATGAATACTTTCCTCACTTGAAACGATTTCGTATTCTCGATCCAGATGGATACGGACAGTATCACGACCGTGTGTTTCGTAGATTTGCTTCAGAAGACGCTTATTAAACCACTCTGTGAGTGATTTGTATCCGTCGGCGGAACGACCGTCCGAGCCGGTCCATCGCGCCACGAGATACTCGTCGATCGAATCATACCCTGGATCGGGGACCGTGAGGGCGTGACGCTCGATGAGAGTATCAACCTTACATCCCATTGCTTTGTTCTATTCACATTCTCGTTCTACCTGCTCATAAACGTGGTTGCTATTCCATGCTACGTGTGGGAGAGAATTCGTTCTATAGCCGATATCGGTTATCTTCTTGTGAAGGTGCTACTCGGATGACCACTAACGCTGATCGGTGAAAAGAGTACCCATGAGGGTGATTCGAGGCGACTCCGTCAATTACTACTCATACTTTTTCACCCTCGTCTGAACCTCTCTTTTCATATGTGTCAAATTGAATACCATGAGGTATAATCACTCAGTGTAGTAGGTATAGTACGAGCAGTTGCTCTCACCCTTAACACTCTATCATAGTAAAGAGGTCCTCGAATGAGAATAGTGCTGTACCAATGTTGGCTATTAATATCTATCCGCTATACACCGGCTATCCAAATCCTCCTAAGAGCTAAACTTATAGTAAATTAGCTCCAGAGCCGCTCTATGAATATAATATATATTATGGTTCTTAGATGTTTTATCCAGTTAATTATATCTGATTATGGGCAGACAACCTCATCGGGAGATCATTTCTGCAAAGAGGGGACACTCAATATCAGTGCGCTCATGTGATGAATTCAGCCGGTACCCTTATATGGTGAAGATAGCATATGTTGAAATAGCCATATGGATCAATCAAAACAGGAACTATCGACTGGAACTGACTCAGGGAACAAGGATGAGTCGCAAGCGTGTTGTACTCCCGTTTCGAGTCCCGAAGCTGACGTTCTCAAATCAGATGTGACGATCCTCTCTGCGCTCGCAAATGAAACGCGATACGGAGCACTTCGAGTCCTCGCTGATGCGGAAAACGATATCTGTGCGTGTGATCTTGCACCACCACTCGACGTAACCCAGAGTACGATCAGCCACGCGCTCTCTCAGTTGCACGACGTTGGCTTGGTCGAACGACGGAAGGAGGGCCGGTGGCGATACTATTGGCCGACACCGTTCGCCGAGGCTATCCTTGCTGTCCTCGAAGAACGCGAGGTGTACCAATGAGCGAACGACGCCAGTCCGCATCCGAGAATGAAAAATCGATGCTTTCTGCGAGCGAACAGCGCGAAGCGGTGAGAGACAGATACTCCTCGATCGCTGAGACCGAAGACAGTGGTTGTTGTGAACCAACAAGTGAAGATGACACGGACTCGTGTTCATCAGGAGGATGCTGTGATGACACGACGCTTGCGACAAAATCGGAGCGACTCGGGTACACAGAGGATGATATCGACGCCGTTGCTAGTGGTGCAGATCTCGGACTCGGCTGTGGTAATCCTACTGCACTGGCAAACTTAGCACAAGGCCAACAGGTCCTTGATCTCGGTTCCGGCGGTGGCTTCGACTGTTTCCTCGCTGCACGTAAAGTCGGTCCGACGGGCTTCGTCATCGGCGTCGATATGACGCCCGAAATGATTGAACGAGCACGGAAGAATATCGATAAAAACGAGACCGAAAATGTCGAATTCCGTCTCGGTGAGATCGAACACCTTCCTGTCGCGGACGGTTCAATCGATGTGATCATATCGAACTGTGTAATTAACCTATCCCCGAATAAATCACAGGTGTTCTCCGAAGCATTTCGTGTGCTCCGTCCGGGCGGCCAGTTCGCAATTTCTGATGTCGTCATGACCGCAGAGGTGCCTCAAGAGTTCCGTGCTGATCCGGAGAGTGTCTCGGGCTGTGTCGCTGGCGCAGCGACGATCTCTGATCTTGAAGCGATGCTCGAACGCGCTGGCTTCGAAGGAATTACCATCGAACCGAAAGAAGACAGCCACCAATTCATCCGAGAGTGGTCCTCAGAACATCGTCTCGAAGACTACATCGTCTCTGCAACCATTGAAGGACAGAAACCAAATACAGAATAATTCTCCTTGTACTCAAACCTCTCGATCATCGCGGCTCTTGGAGTTGGTGCATACGAATTGTGTTCCCAAAAGAGAAACGTACAACGTACTCCTACGACCAGACCTAGTACTATTTGAGCATCATCCTTTGTAACTCATAAATTGAGAGTAGCTAGTATCACAACAGAAATATTATTATTTCACTCATCGAATATTTAGAGTAATATCGTCTTGTGGTCATCGATCGAATCCGTCGAGACCTGTGCCTTACAAACTGAATTTCATCATAATATAACTATTTGATGTCAATTACGTAGGTACGATCGTAATTTCAGTCTCACCGAGCCAGAGGCTGGATCTGATTCGACAGCCATGACCACTCGGGCAGTGCGAGACGGCGACGAATACAGCATCTCTGGCGAGAAATTGTGGACCTCTCGAATCAAGTGAGTGATTACCTCGTGCTCGCCGCACGGACGACACCACGCAAGGAAGTAGCTGAGAAAACGCGAGGCATCTCACTGTTCCTCGTCGATATCGAACGCGGGATCGAGGAAGACGCAATTATCTGTGAAGAGATCGAAAAAACAGTGAGCGGTGTCGTACAATCTTATAGCGTTGAGTACGATGATCTTCGAATACCTGTAAGTCACCGCATCGGTGAAACGGGTGGGAGATTCTATTACGCCCTTGATGGATTGAACGAAGAACGACTCGTCATCGCGGCTGAAGCGATCGGTCTTGGTGAGCTCGCTCTCGAGAAAGGTGTGGCGTATGCGAATGAGCGTGAGGTGTTCGGCCGATTGGACAGAATCAAGCGATCCAGCACCCGTTTGCAAAAGCGTTTGCTCGTGTTCAGGCCGCGAAGTCGTTTACATTCGATGCGGCAGGTCGAACAGACGATGCACAATCAGTCGTCGGTACACGAGCAAACACCGCGAAATATCTCACAGCGGAGGCTGCGTTCGATGCGGCCGATGCGGCTGTCCAAGCACACGGCGGCCGGGGGGTCGCCCGTGCGTACGACGTAGAGCGGTATTTCCGCGAGGCACGGCTGACCCGCCTCGTACCCATCACACAAGAGCTTGCGCTGAACTATCTCGGTGAAAGCGTCCTCGGACTTCCTCGTTCGTACTGAGACCAACTGTGTATCCCGTACGATTAATAATCAATCTTAACAAGGCATGAGTGAACAATCATGACTGATGATCGCTCAGCGACCGAACCATCGGATCAGAGACTTGTTTCTGGGTGGCAGGGGCGCTATTATGAGGATTTCAACGTCGGAGACATCTACAAACACCCGTACGGGCGAACGGTAACGGAGACAGATAACGTCTGGTTCACTAACCTAACAATGAACGTGAATCCGATGCATTTCAACGCTCCGTACGCAGCAAACACGGAGTTTGGTGAACGACTCGTCGATGGCACGTTTGTGATCGCTCTTGCGGTTGGAATGAGTGTGATTGATATCTCGATGAACGCAACCGCTAATCTCGGCTACGACGACATCAGACACCACAGTCCCGTTTTCCACGGGGACACGATTTTTGCCGAGAGCGAGGTGCTCTCAAAGCGCGAACTGGAGTCACGCGAGCACGCTGGCATCGTTACGACAGAGCTGCGTGCGTACAATCAAGAATCGGATCTCGTGCTCTCGCTGGAGCGGACGCCAATGGTGCTCAAGCGCGAGTACACAGCCCCATCACCAGCATGTCCACCTGGATGGCCAGAAGGCATCGGGACCCAACTGACTGAAGAGTGAACTGGGCTTGCATCGGAGATCGACTATCGGGTTCTCGCATCGAAGCCCCGACAACAGCAGATAATATGATTTACTCCACATTCGTATTTTATCAGGGTGCTGTTTCCATAAATGTACAACGGTGGAGCGGCGGTTGACGCACACGAGGACGATGTTACTCTCGGTACCAGACTTAGGCATCTACGTGAGCGCCCATCCAGAACCGTTATGAGCGTTCTTTTCTCATCATTGCCAGTTGTGATGCCGCCAATCCGACATTGACACCGGTCAATACAACCATTACCAGTTGTGTTGCTGTTTCTACACCCATGACTGATCAGGTCGAAAAGACCATGACTGCCGCACTGAGTGTGCGAACATCCACGCCCACAAGCGAGGATACTCAGAACGACAGATGAGGAATCAGGACGATAGGCTAAAAGCGTAGTGGCATCGTACAACTTGGTTTATAGAACTTAGATTATAGAATCCTTCGAAATGGGCGACAGCAAGTTTCAGAAGCAACTTATTCAGAGATTACCATCCAATACACTATAAAATATTCTTGCGAGTAATCCGATCGGAAAAGTTCCGAACCGTGATGTGGAATCACCACGTTCGGTTGCTGGTAAGTCGACAGCCTTCTCAAAGAAAGCCGTTTAGCGTGGTGTCGAAGCGGCCCGCCGGGTCATCCGACGGTCTTCAAGCCATCCGCCGAGGGCTCCCCCGATCGCGCCGGGAATCGCATAGAATACGACCGTCAGGACACCTACACCGAGGATTCCGAAGCTCGTGAGTAGCCCTGCGAAGAGCAGACCGAGCAGCGTTAGCACTGCAAATACGACAATGCTCCCGACCGCGGTCGATACTCCGCCGTTGATCGCTCCTTCGCGTATCCCCTCCTTTGTGTAGTATCCTGCGACAAGCCCAGCAATCACGCCGATGAGTCCATAGGAGAGGAATGGAGTTGTTACATCAGCAGCAGGGAAAATTGCACCCCACAAGATGCCAAGGACAATCGCGGTAACGAATCCGTATGCGACAGCACGCCAGTTCAACCTCATGATCAATAACAATATACGCTATCGGCGAATATACACTTGTCGGAAATATCAAAAGAAATGGATATATCCAATAATTGCTAATTAATTCGAGAGGTTCTAATCCACTACTCGCATAGTTGATCGCCGTCAAGCTGACAACAGATGGGGTCGCCCACTGACTGATTGACCATCCATGTGTCTGATCGATCGTTTTGGAGATGTTCGTGTTGAGACGGGGTTGTAGAGCACGGCTTTCGCTTACTGAAACAGTAGAGGAGTATACAGAGTAGGAACGTACTCGCTGCATGTAGCGATGTGAGCGTGGAACCATCGCCCGCGCGCGATCACAAGCACTGTCCTGGTATTTCACCACTCATCAGCAAGCACAACTCGCTCACCACCAAAGAATTGAGTCGCTACGGTGACGACAGTGGGAGGTTCTTCACTGATGGACTATTCGTCCGGTCAGTGTATCTCTTATGAGCTCATGGATTGGTCCTACACAATGTGTTAACTGACAAAAATTTCAAGTGGTACGCAAAAAACAGTACAGTATGGCTGTTTCCGTCGTTAAATTACGCATCGCAACATTCATTCCGGATGCCTGGATTTCATCGACCAGTACACCCGATGGTCGAGAAGTCGAATTTCGTGGCGATAACCGTGAATTCACCCCACACACCAGTCACACCGGCCACTCTCGTGTTGCACAAGAGATCGTCGTTGATTTCGAGCGCGAGTCCGTGATCACCCATCCCGAAACAGGACAATCAATGGAACGCATCACCGAACCAGACGGAGCCACTACGATTCGAACGGCAGCTGCACAGACTGATGGGATTTCCTGTACGGACACTGTGTGGACTGGCGATGGAGTACGTTTCACAGCGACTGCCAGCGTTAGTAACCCATTGAGTGAGGATTCTCCGCCGGTAGATTTTCGTTTCGAGATTCACGTCTCTGCTGATGGCACTATCGGCCTCACTGGCCGTCACGACGGATTCCCGTGTTTCGAAGTGTACAAGCAGGTCGAGTTCGGTGCGTTTGAGACCGTCTACACGTACGACTACCGAAAAGCGGAAGCATCCCCGAAATCTCTCGCGGATCCAATGGATCAGACGGTTGAGCGAACGGTGTGAATACAGTCCTAAAATTTCTCGCTGTCAAAGTATAACACCGATCGAACGTGGCTTGCTTTTCCGAAGCGTTTGGTGTCATTACTGTCGATCGAAAACACGCAACTGACGCCGAAAGCTGCAGTGCATCGAACCACAACACCGCTAGCTCAGCCACGGATTACGCAAGCCAGTAGCTTATAGTAAGTCAGATCTTAACCCGTCCCGAGGCGCACTGAGAGACAGTTTATAGACGGTTTCACAGTCTACGTTCTCTCTTGCGTTCCGGCCGGTTTCTGTCCACACTCCATTCCGATTCAATCATGCACATCATCGCCGCCGGTGGGTTCCGCGTTGAACAGACACCCAATCGGATCGACCGACGGGTGCTTGCGCTGTCACCGACAAGTATCGATTGTTGGGAGAATACTAGTACAGCTGATGATAGTATTGGATTTCGAACTCTAAATAATCAGATGACATTTGGACCGACTGTGACAGACGAAAGCCAATGGATTCGAAAATCCGTTTGTGGATCGCTTCTGGATATCGAACATCTTGGAGACCGTCCCGGAAGTGGTTTCGCTTCGCAGTCCGTAGAGGGAAACCACTGGAGTTGGTGGTGAAAACGTGCCCTCAGAAGTACTTCCACCGCTGAGTGAGCATCAGTTGCTCTTGCTGTTCGCCGAGTTGTTTCTCTTGCTCTTTACGGCTCGGGGATTAGGTGAAGTAGCAAAGCGCATGGGGTTGCCGTCGGTTTTGGGTGAACTTCTCGCGGGAATCGTCATCGGACCGTCACTGCTCGGCGCGCTTGCACCTGGTCTGTTTTTGGCAATCTTCCCCCCGGAACCAAGTCAGTATCACTTGATCGAGGCCGTTTCGTGGATCGGTCTCATCATGCTTCTAATTGTCACTGGGTTGGAGACCGACCTCGAACTCATTATCAGCAGGGCAAAATCAGCCACGTACACAGCACTCGGCGGAATCATCATCCCGTTCGCGATGGGTGTTGCGCTCGGATACGTATTGCCGGGACAGTTCCTCGCGAATGATGGACAACGGCTCGTGTTCAGCCTTTTTATTGGGACTGCACTCAGCATCTCCGCCATTCCAGTGATTGCAAAAGTCCTCATTGACATGGGGATGATGCATCGTGACGTCGGTCAGATCACGATCGCATCGGGGATGCTCAACGACACGATTGGGTGGGTTATGTTGGCGCTCGTTGCGAGCCTCGCCCGTACTGGCAGCGAACAAGCACTTGGTGCAGCTGGTGTTACACTCGTCTGGCTCGTGATCATCCTCGGTGTTTCGTTCACGCTCGGTCCCCGGCTCACCGAGTGGCTCTTTCGCTGGGTTGACGCGACGCTTGGGAGCGATGACCTCACGAAGACAACAGTAGTGATGATTCTTGCACTGGGTGTTGGAACAATCACCCACTATCTCGGACTAGAAGCAGTTCTCGGGGCGTTCATCGTCGGGGTACTCGTTGGACAGGTGCGTCGATTCGACTCCTCAGCTCGTCACACGTTCGAGGTCATCTCGCTCGGTATCTTCGCACCGATCTTCTTCGCCACAGCGGGCCTGCGTGTGGATCTGACAACGTGGGCCGACCCAGTCGTCATGCTGGCTGGAATCACCGTTCTCGCGGTCGCCATTGCCGGAAAATTCATCGGGTCGTTCATCGGTGCAAGGGCCGCCGGGCTCTCTACGTGGGAGGGAATTGCGATGGGATCCGGGCTCAACGCTCGGGGTGCGCTCGAACTCATCGTTGCAACGGTCGGTCTCAGCATCGGTGTGCTCACTACCACGATGTATACGATTATCGTGACTGTTGCGATCGTCACCTCGCTGATCGCACCGCCACTACTTCGACTCTCACTCTCACGAATCGAGCTCTCGGCCGACGAAGTCGATCGTCTCGAGCGTGAAGAATTGGAACGACAGAGCTTCCTCGGTGGTGTTATTCGTGTACTGTTGCCCACCCAGTGTAGCGTCGATTCTCAACTTGCAGCCCAGTTGCTCGGTCATATCGCCAGAAATAGAGAGATAGAGATCACGAGCATGTACGTCGATACCGATGGAACAGAACCGAGCGGCACTCCCCTCGTTCGTCGCATAAAGCGGGTGGTAGACGGATTTGGAGTATCCGACACAGTGCAAAGCGACGGCGGGGCGAACACACAGCAGGTATACGAACAGTCAGAGGACTGTCTCGATCTCATCGATGCACAGATCGATATTCCAAACAAACAACTCCGAAACATCGTTCGAACCGCTGAAACAACCGTGAGTGAGTCAGTTCTTGACGAGGTAAGCGACAGCTACGATCTGGTGGCGCTCGGAGCGGACGGCCAGTTAGAGTACAGTCCCGATGAACCGCTGTTCGGTATGGCGATAGACAATCTAGTTCAAGCGACACCGTGTCCAATCCTAATTGCTGTCTCAAATATGAGTCAGACTACGAAAACACTCCCCGAGCTTTCGATTCAACGGATCCTCCTCCCAACTATTGGAACAGAGTACAGTCGGCGAGCTGCGGAGATTTCGTTCGAAGTTGCGACAGCGTATGACGCCACGGTCGAAATCACCCACATCGTCAATCGGTCTCAGTTAGGCGACCTTTATATGAGCGGGACCGACCGATCGATTTCGGAGGCGATCGACCTCGCAGAATCGATCGTCGATCGAGAAGCCGAAATCGGACAGACGATGGGCGTCAATGTTCGCACAAACGTCTCAGTCGGCACCAAACCCGAACGAACGCTCATCGAACGTGCGACGATCAACGAAACAGATCTGATCGTCCTCGGCAGCGAAGTCCGGCCGGGATCTCGTCGGGCCTTCTTTGGCCACCGGGTTGAGTATATCGTGAAAAACGCCCCCTGCCCAGTCTTGGTCATCTGCTCGAAACAGTCGTACCAATGAACCGTTGAAATGCGTCCAACTGCGTTCGTGTCTCTACTCTCTCACGGCGTGCTGTGTTCGTAGCGATGGTTTGCAGTACTCTTTTTCGACGAGACAACGCTGCTCCTCGGCCACAGGATAGATCGCTTCGTTTCGGTTTATCCGCTCAGTTGGTCTGGAGTGATATCGAGTTGTTCGAGCATTCCCAATGTGTCCCAGTTAGCCCACGTTTCAGTAAGCTTTCCATCCTCAATACGGTTCATTGTCAATCCAGTTACTTCATATGATTTTCCAGTGGGTTCGACGCCCATGAACCGTCCCTTGTGAGTTCCAGTGTCAATGGCACGAAACACGACGAGATCATCTTCGGCGACCATATCTTCAATCGTCACCCGAGCGTCTGGAAATGCTTTCCGGAACGTCTGGACCATTTCGACGAATTCGTCGGGATCACGCTGTCGATCGGGGATGCCCGGATCATGTCTGACGTACTCCTCGGCGATTACTTCATCAGCTATCTCGTAGTTGCCATCGTTTATGATTTCCCCGATGAATCGACGAACGACTGTTTTTTTGTTGTGTACCCGTGTCGTTGCCATGATTGCTCCTCATTTCTTACCATGACAGTATACTGTTTATTCGTTGTTTCGTGTTCACCAAGTAAGTGATTCAGGTACTGTTCTGGTGCGTACTACTGAACGTCACTAATGTGAGTATAGCTATACGAAGACACACAACAGAAATGATTCAATACACGCATCCGATATATTCAAACCCAGCATTTGAGTTATGAACCGGACGAACCATCACTAGTTATTCTACCTTACTATACTCATACAACTTATATAATAATAAATTAAAATTTATAGACTAAAACACTTATTACTATCTGTTCCGTGGTATTCAGACGTGAAACGGCATTCGAATTCGAATATAATCAGAAAAGAACTGGACAATCATCGAGACAATGGTAGTGACAAAACAGGGGAGGTCGGAAGATGTGTTCGAAGCACACTATCAACCAGAAAGTAAAAGAGAGCGTTGCTTGGGGGGTAATGACCCGATGTTCGTCTATGGACTGTTTGCCAGTGCGGGTGGCAGGCATCCATGCAACTTCTCGTCCGAAGCCGACCAACCGAGTACGTCTGGAAAATCCCCATTCGAAGAAGCTCTCGACCACCACAGATACTCGAATCCATTCAGATTCAGCAAGCAGCAAAACGCAGTACAACAATAGCAACCATGACAACTAAAATCCGAATCACTGAGTCGACGAACCGTGGGAAGCTGACGGCGATTGAAGATCCCGAATCGATCCTCCACGAACGAATAACGTTCATACAAAACACCGTGGAAACAGCGGACGCCACTGGTGTCGTTGTGAACTTGAGCGGCAATGTTGATTCGACGGTGACAGCGAAGCTCGCCGTCGAGGCACTCGGGAACGAGTCCGTTGATGGACTCATCTTCTCGGCCAATACGAGCTGCAAAGAGGATATTGCCGATGCACAGGCTGTTGCATCGGAGCTCAATATCGATGTACAGACGATTGATATCCAGCCAGTGCTCACGTCGTTCGTACAGACCACCGCGACTGATGAAATGCGATTTACTCCCTCAGATCCGTTGTTGAGCCCTCGTTCACGAACGGTGGTCGTGAATCCAATCGAAACAAAGTCGAACCATCACAAGGCCATGGAAAACGTCGCAGCTCGGATCCAAATGATGTTCGCGTATTTCGAGGCGAACACCTCATCACGACTCGTTCTCGGCAATAGTACGCGTACAGAATTGCTGACTGGCCACTTCACGAAATTCGGCAACGGTGGTGTAGATCTCTTCCCACTTGGTGATCTCTACAAAACGGAAGTACTTGATCTCGCTCGTTCGCTCGACGTCCCACAGAAGATTGTCGAAAAAGAGCCGACTGTCGAAATTTGGAAGGATCAAACCGACGCATCCGAACACGGTGCCTCATACGAGACCATCGATGCGATATTACAACAGCTCGTTGACGACCAGCAGAGTGTTGAGCAAGCAGCCGATACGCTCAGTGTCGATTCGGAACTGGTCGCTGCATGCGCCGAACTGTACACCACAACCGCCCACAAACGGACGTTTCCGCCAACGCCCGCCGAGCACTCGTCTGAGAAAAAGAGCTAACGGGTGCAGCGATCCTCCGACACAGACCGCAAAGAGGAGTTCAACAGCACCGCTCCGAACACGAGCCGTGGACGAATCGTCTACTCCAAGACGCCGTCAGTGCGGTGTGCACGAAAGCAAATCCCAGTGGCAGTGTCGACGTTACAGTCGCACAGACGGGCGAACAACGCGGTCAGTCCTGTTCAATCTGCTGTCTCTCGAACAGACACTGGAGGGACCGTATCCCACGCCGTGAGCTCAGTGAGTGCCGCCTCAATGACGATGTCAACCTGCTCGGCAGGCGGTGTCTCCCGATTCACCGTACTCTTGAGCAGCACGCGGAGTTCAAGCACGTCTTCGAGCGTGATTTGAGAGTAGTGACGATGCAGTGCCTGAAGCGTCGTGGTCGTCACTACGGCCGGCGTAAGCGCCTCTGAGTGCTCAGCAAGTGTTTGGAAAACGTCCGCGCGAACGGTCCGGAGCTGATTGTGATTGATTGACGGCAGCTTCATGTGTGTGTTCTCCCATCCCGAAGTGAATCATCGGATCGAGGACGAACTGACATCTGTGATAACATGGGTGCTGTGTTTGTTCTCACTCTCGGGTATGATACAAGGAAAGAATGACTAGGTATTAAATTTTTCTCTCAGGAATTAGTTGGGAGAATCACTCACTGGATTCGATGGACGTGTTAAAGCCGACAGCCGTTACAATCGTACAGAGAAGAGCAGACAGAAAGCCGTTTGGAGTCTGTGCCAAAATCGGCTACAGAAGCCATGATATCGGGAGTTTCCCGAACAACTACCGGTTTCTCAAATAAGAGAGGCCGCCCAGACACAAACGATTACTCGGCGATGTCGGCGACGGCGGCGGCTGCGAGTTCGCGCAAGCGTTCGGGGGAAACGGGAAACACCGCTGAAGGCGTACCAGCAGCCGCCCAAACTGTATCGTGCTCAAGGAGCGTCTCGTCCAGTAACACGGTCAGGGACTTCTTGTGACATATCGGGGGGACACCACCGATACTCCAGCCGGTTGCTTTCTTTACAGTGTCTGCATCAGCCATCACAACGCGCGTTCCGCCAACAATCTCTGCCACTGTGTCGGTATCGACGCGGTTTGCGCCACTGGTGATGACGACGACAGGGTCGCTATCTGCAGTGACGACGATGCTGGAGGCGATCTGTGAAGTGTTACATCCGATTGCGTTGGCTGCATCCGCGGCTGTCTTTGTTCCGTCAGGAAACTCGGTGGGCTCTGGAACGAAGTCGTAACGTTTCTCGGCTTGTTCGACGAACGTCTTCGTACGGTGATGCATTTGTAGGCTGATCACACGAGGAAAGTGAAAACGTTTGCTGGTTGGACCGAGCCGATCTCGGTCTCTCAGCATCGTGGTTGTCTTCTGTACTTGCGAAGAGTCATTCGAACATCAAGTCAGAGCGTGCTTGTTCTGAGGACAGAACCAAAAACTGGAGCGGAATAAGTGTGATGCTCACATCTCAACGGGCTTCTGTCGCCGATGACGTGACACTCTGCTGTGCTTCGGCGCGTCCACCCATTGCGGTCGTAGCCAGTGAGATTCCACTGGTGAGAAGACCGATTCCGAAGAGGAGACCGAGCGCCCAGAGAGCGCTGCTTGGGAACGCTAACCAGACGAGGGCAGCGATTACCAGCGATAGAACCCCGCTAACAACAATCGAAAGCCATCCACGCTGTGGACGGAGACGGAACCCCATCACAGTTTCGACGATGCCATCTACGAAGAAGAATGCAATCAACAGAACTGTTAGGGTGACGAGCCCAACGAATGGATTCAGGAGGAGGGAGAGACCTGCCACAACAAAAACGACCGCCAAGACTAGTTGTATGAGAAACCCTGTCCACTCCCGCCCGGAAAACGCGTGTACGAAGTGTACAATCCCGCCGATTACGAGATACGCTCCGAGGAAGAACGAGAGAGTAAGTCCCGCGAATAGTGGCGTGAAGACAGCCAGCAGTCCGAGGATAGCTATTACGATACCAACTGCCAACAGAAGCCGCCACGTACCTTGAATTGTGTCTTCTGAACGCTCCCTGTCTGTGACATTGTCGGTGGCACTCATTGTGATTCCCGATAGGAATATACATTCAATGAACATAACCTGGTTCCGTTCTTATGCAAGGAAGCTAATACCTGATCGAAGAGACGTCGATCGATTACGGTCTATATGTTTGTCTTTCTACTTGTATATTCCCCCTCAATCAGCCGAGTACGTCAGTACCGAGCGTCGCTCGTGCTTCGGGCGGCGATTGGTTCGATGAACGACATCCACGAGGGTTCTCTGTAGTCCCAGAGACATCTCAGATATTCGTCCGTGCCGAGCAGCGTTACTCACACTCTACTGTTCGAATCTCTGTACTCAGATTAAAAATTCTATCAACACAGAGTGCTGGATTCGACGTGTTAACCACACTTCATTGACAGAATAAAATATTTACAACAGAAGTGTTGGTGCTAAACTATCGAATCATTTCACTATCAGAACACGCCCACACGCATCGATTCGATAACTGCTTGCTTGGGGAATAGAATCTAACTTGATCGTGACTGGCCCATATCAATACCGTACCATAGCAAGAAGATCGAAGGTCGACCGTCACAAAGGGAATGTCCAACGGATCAATAGACCGTTTGTCGTCTGATTCGGCCTCAAATAATTACTCACCTGTCGAGTTGGTAACCGTGAACGAAAGTTCCGAATGTCTTCGGGACGTCATCAGAATTACTCAGTTAGAAGAATCCCACTGATCCGCAATACTGCCTAACAATTGTTCTAAATTCGAATATCGGCGTCGTTATCCCTGTCGTGTTTTCCCAACATATATACGTAATTACTTAGTTCTACTAAAATGATGACACAAAATCAAGGTAGTACTATTTTTATTAAGTGGTAATATGTAGACATAAATATTAGAATGCGTCATTCAAGTGAATTGTAGAGACTACTCAATCGGGAGAAAGACCATGCAGCCCGATCACAACTGTTTGCCGTGCAGATATTTTGACATTCAGTGCACACCTTAATTACATCAGTACGAGTGTAATGGCTGCGAATTCACTTTCACGTATCACAATCCCGCGGGTTAGCTGCACCAGAGAAGACTGACTTCACCATCATTTACACTCACATACAAAAACTAATTTTTACAATACTACCATATACGTACTATGAACCAATTGAAAGTGAGTACTCGAATGAGGAGGTCAGATATAGTTCATTTCACCAATGGTGCTCGAAAAGTGGCCCCATCGACGAAACGACGCTTGGAGTTACCCACAATCCAGAAGCGTGTGCGTCTATCATTCAGCGGGAAATGCCCTATCAAGGTCAAATCGACAGATACCGAATCAGACCTCGACGGACTGAGAGCACCAGCGTGGTCATGGTATCACCGACACAGAACAAATAGTTGTGTTACGGTTGGTCGTAGCAGCATAGACCGTGTGAGAAAGCTGGAACTTGCCAAATCCGACCGAACGACCATCGCCAATTATTCGTCGCACAGGAAGCGTACTGCGAACGTGTCTCGGTCGACAGTCGTGTCCATAGCTATCGAATATGAATGAGTAGTTACTTTCAATTCATATTTCAAGAATAACAATTCATTCACCATATATGTAATTCGAACAGTACGTGAATATCGTCACTTCAATTAGGTTGTTTCGTTGGTCGAATAGTTCAGACTCATCTGATGGGGACATCTCTATTCGATATTCATCACCATTCATCGCAACTATCTGTATTTCGGAGCGTTTATGATGAATTAGGGCAGCCTAAAAACATGGAGAGAGCGATAGGACTGGCGACATCTCGATCCAGTAGGATACGCTCAGGAATGGGCGCAAGCACACCTCAGAGAGTACGCTCACAATCCGTGGAAATCGAGAGCTCGTCAGATGATCGGTCTATTCGAGAACGAGGTCATCCGACGACACAACGAGAAATTCTCGAACGGTACGACTGGAAGGCCACTGCTACTACTGCCGATCGCCCTAGTCGACATAAAAGCGACATCAGAGCAGTACTGAGAAAACACAGAAACACATCACATCTCAGTGCTATCTCTACCGTGTCGTCCAGACCAATTCACCCAACACACACCCCGACCTGCTCGGAGAGCACACATATCCACAATTTCCATTTCGAGAATGATGAATCACACCGTTCTACCCGGGAGAGAAAAGAGACAGATAGACTGTCGCTATTCACACGACAAAAGAAACAAAGAGGGACGATGAGATGACTGAGAGCGATCCATCGACAACAGGAGCACCACCACGAACACAGACCGAGCAAGATCGGTTTTCGTGGCTTCTCGATCCGGCGCTGCTCACACTCTGTTTCGTCAGCGTCGCAATCGTCGTCCTTGGAGGGCTCCTTCAAGTGAGTTTTGGGGCGTATACAATGCCGATCGGCAAGGCATGGCAATCAGTCATTGACGCTGATGTGCTCTTTGACATACGATGGCTCTTCAAATTCTTCTTCGGGGAAGGATTGATGCGCTCGGTAACTGGTTATCAAGGAGAGCTACCAAATCTCACGACGGGAACGCTCGTCGTCTGGAATATTCGAATGCCCCGAGTATTCGTTGCAATCTTCGTTGGCATGAACCTCGCAGTCTCGGGCGCAATTTTTCAAGCAGTCACTCGAAATGAGCTTGCGAGTCCGTTCATCCTCGGTGTCTCTTCGGGAGCTGGACTGACGATTTTGCTGTCGCTCGTTGTTTTCACCAGTCTATCCGGACTACTCCCACTCGTCGCAGCACTGGGCGGCGCAACAGCATTCTTCATTGTCTACGTAATCGCATGGAAAAATGGAACGAGTCCAGTCCGGTTGGTTCTCGCTGGTGTGATCGTCAGCACGGTATTCCAGTCGCTTCAAACAGCGATGTTCTTCTTCGCAACCGATCTTGGTGTTGTCCAGACTGCGATCGCGTGGACAACTGGCTCTCTAACCGGCGTGGGGTGGGAGCAAGTCCGCATGATACTACCGTGGACGATAATCTCGATGATTCTTGCTACTCTCAGCTCCCGACAGCTGAACGTCCTCCTTCTCGGAGAGCAGACGGCAAAGTCGCTGGGAATGGCCGTCGAGAAGATTCGATTCGCCCTCTCAGGAGTAGCTGTACTCGCAGCCGCAACGAGCATCGCAGTTGCGGGCATTGTTAGCTTCGTTGGCCTGATCGTTCCACACCTCGTCCGGAACCTCGTCGGGAGTGACTACAAAAAGCTGATCGTTGGCTGCTTATTTGCGGGACCTGCCCTCATGGTCGGTGCCGACGTCGGTGCCCGTCTCGGACTGATGGCGGTGACTGGCGCGAACAACGGCCAGTTGCCGGTCGGAATCGTTACCGGACTCGTTGGAGGACCCTACTTCCTCTATCTTATGCGTAAACAGCAACAACTCGGCGAAATCTGAGACGAAGTATTCGATTCACGGTCCCCTGCCTCTCTTATCACGTCCGATGTAATGAGTTACTGCCAACGCGTTCCGAACATGGCCGTTGCTGGAACCCGTTCCTCTAATTGACACTCTAGATACATTAATTTCTCTAAAATGTCTATCGAAAATAATTGGAAAGGCCATAAGATACTTATCATGATATCGAGACAGTGTGGTATGACTCGATCAACAAGCGTTGATCGTCCAACTCCAGATGAGAAAGACGACTACTCGAAGCTTCTTCGACGACTCCATACGTTGGGCTATCTCTAAACGACACGGACGACCAGTGGTTCGAACAGGGGTTCAAAGCGATCCCCCGGAACAAGTGTGGCGCACTCTGCACCTGCTGGTTCAAAGTGAGATGGAGTTACGATCGGACGCATCACACGGCGGAACAATACACTCGTTTTACGGACAGACCAACCTCTCTTCTTGTTTCTCAGTACTCGCCTAGAGGACTGTCCGCCTTAGATAACAGCAGCGTTCGGATGCCGCAATGAGACGATACCAAAGAGCCGACTGGCAGGAAATACTGATTATAAATATACCCAACATACGTTGGGAGAATGTTTAGGCAACGATGGTCATCAAATAGTGGTACGAATTTACATGACATGCAATCTCGGAGTGGACGTTGGTGGGACCTTCACCGATGTAATCGTGTTCAACGAGAATACCCACGAGCTCACGGTCGATAAGGTGTTATCGACGCCAGCGAATCCGTCAGACGGCGTGCTTGCTGGCGTCGAGGAGGCAACGAGAAAGGCAGGCATGTCGGTTGCTGACTTGGACTTGTTCTTTCATGGGACGACGGTCGTGACGAATATGCTACTCGAAGAGACTGGTGCACGCGTCGGACTCATCACCACAGCAGGACACGAGAATGTGCTTCATCTCGCACGAGCGTGGACTCCCGGTCCCCTCTATGGTTGGATCGGGATGGAAAAGCCAGATCCACTGGCCGACCTCGTTGACACACGTGGGATTTCCGGAACCATCAGTGCACCCGACGGAGAAGTCACAGAACCGCTCAATGAAGACGAAATCCGTGAGGCGGTGCACGAATTGCAGGCTGCTGGCATCGAGTCACTGACCGTCGCGCTACTCAATTCGTATCTCAATTCGTCACACGAAGAGCGGGTGCGTGAAATCATCGAAGAAGAAGCACCGGAGCTACCGGTATCAATCTCTGCAGAAATCGTCCCTGAGTACGGCGAATACGAACGTACACTGACAACAGCCATTAACGACTACGCTCGACCGCAGGTCATCAACTACCTCGACGAGCTTGAGACTTCCCTAGAGACCGCAGACTCGACAGCGACAATGAATGTCGTCCGATCGGACGGCGGGCTGATGAGCTCCGGAGCGGCGAAAAACCGTCCTGTCGAACTCGCACTCTCCGGCCCGAGCGGTGGCGTCGTCGGTGCTGCAACCATCGCCGAAAAGAAGGGCGTTCCTGATGTGCTGACCGTAGACATGGGTGGAACTTCGACAGACGTATCACTCGTCGAAGATGGGAAACCCGAGACGAGCCGGAAGACAAAAGTTGGCTATCGTGAATTTAAATCACGCTCGGTCGATGTGAACACGGTTGGCGCGGGAGGCGGGTCCGTTGCTCGCGTCCAACTCAACGGCTCGCTTCAGGTTGGCCCAGAGAGCTCCGGCGCTGATCCGGGTCCGGCCTGCTACGGACACGGAGGTGAAGCACCGACAGTGACTGACGCCAACGTCGTTCTCGGACGTATTCCCCCAATAGTCCAGCTTGGTGGGAAAATGAACCTTGACCGCGAGGCAGCTCGCACAGCTATCGGAACCATTGCTGACGAGCGTGGAAGCTCCATCGAAGCTGCCGCACAGGCGATCATTGACATCGTAAACGAGAACATGCACGGTGCCCTCCGTGTTGTTTCTGTCGAGCGGGGCTACGATCCGCGTGATTTCGGTCTTGTTGCCTTTGGTGGAGCCGGTCCGATGCACGCCAACGCTCTCTCTAACGTAATGGATGCATACCCACTCGTCATACCACCGGGTCCGGGCGTCATGTCTGCATTCGGCTTTCTGACCTCCGACGTACAGAACGAATTCTCGGAGACCTACCTCGAAACCGACCTTGACGTGGACGGTTCCGACGTTCACGCCGAGATGATGGCCCTGCGCAATGAGGCAACAGACTGGCTCCACTCGGAAGGGATCGACCAATCGAATCACTCCTTTGAGTACTACGCCGACTGCCGATACTTCCGCCAAGACATCCAAATGTCCATCCCCGTCAATATCGACAACCTTCGGGGGATGGGGATGGACGAAATCAAAGAGGACTTTGAAGCACGCCACGACAAACGGTTCGGCTTCTCGCTGGATGCGCCTCTCGAAATGGCCACTCTCCGCGTCATCGGAAAAGGGACCCTGAAAGGTGTTACCATCGAAGAACATGATGTTGCTGATGCTGATCCGAGACCGGCCAAGGTCGGTACCAACGCGGTGTACTTCGACGGTGACGATCACGAGACGCCGATCTACGACCGCACGGATTTACAGGCCGGCAACGAGATCGTAGGTCCAGCTATCGTCATCGATGACGACGCAACCGTCGTTATTCAACCAGACCACACCGCTGTCATTGACCGCTATGCCAACATCGAGATCAATCGAGGTGATGTTGCATGAGTGCCGACCCGCCAGATTTTGTCGGCGAACACAGTGTCGACACGACGACACTAGATCTTATCGAGAACACATTAGAGAATACGCGCTACGAGATGGACCGCGTGTTAGAGACGACAGCCATCAGCCCTGTCATCCGCGAACAGTCTGATCAGTTCCCTCTTATCGCAGATGCACAGGGTCGAATGGTTATGGGTCAGTTCGGCTCTGCCATCGAAACAATCATCGAGAACGCCACCTTCGACTGGGAAGATCTCAATGACGGCGACGTCATCGCTACCAACGACCCCTACATGTGTGCAGGGGCGTTGTCACACACTCCCGATATGCTGCTCTTGCGGCCGATTTTCTACGAGGGCGAGCGTGTCGGCTTCTCCAGCCAGTGGGGGAATCTCATGGATGTTGGTGGAAAAACGCCTGGCAGCATGCCCGTCGAAGCGACGACCATCTTCGAGGAAGGGATTCGACTTCCACCGGTCAAACTGTATAAAGAAGGTGAGCTGGACGAGGATATCCTCGAAATCTTCGCCCACAACACACGGCTTCCGAAACACGCGGAAGCCGACATCAAGGCACTCGCGGCGGGGACTGCAGTAGCTCAAGAGCGCGTACAGGAACTCTGTGAGCGCTTTGGAAAGGAAACCTACAAAAAGAGCTGTGATGCAATCCTCGATCGCACCCGGAACGGGATGATCGACCTCATCCGTGAATTCATTCCTGAAGGCGAGCGGTATGCCTTCGAGGATTACGTCGATGACGACGGGATGGGTACTGGTCCTATCAGACTTCATCTCGAAATTCATCGTACGGGTGATACCGTCTACCTCGATTGGGAAGGAACCGACGCTCAGGTCCCAGGAACCGTCAATTTCCTATTGAACGAGAAGATGTTCAAAATGTTCACCGGCGTGTTTCTCATCATGGCCTTCGATCCCCTTTTGACGTTCAACGATGGGTACTACGATCTCTTCGAGGTCAACCTTCCCAAGGGGACTGTCGTCCAGCCGGAGTTCCCGGCTGCGCTCGGTAACCGCTTGCCGCTGATGGCACGGCAGTTCGATGTCTTGCAGGCCACCTTCTCGAAGCTCATCGATGGTTTCTCTGTCGCCGGTAGCTACGGGACCTCGCCAAACCTCGTTTACGCTGGTGTCGACTCCGATGGCAACCAGTTCCAAATGCTCGAAATACTCTACGGTGGTATCCCTGCCCGACCCGGTGGCGATGGATTGGACGGCCACTCGTGGTGGCCGCTCTTTCGGACGGTACCCGCCGAGTATCAGGAGGCGTACTACCCACTGACGATCGATGAGTACAGCACCCGTGAAGACACTGGCGGAGCAGGCGAGTTTCGGGGTGGCCACGGGATCACGAAGGTCTATACGTTTGAGGAGGACGGAACGATTACCTTCCAAGACGACCGTTCCCACACCTATCCGTGGGGCGTCGATGGCGGTAGCCACGGTGAGACGAGCACAAAGAAGCTCATTCGAACCGATGGCACAGAAGAAGAACTCCCCTCGAAAGCCGAGAGCATCTCGGTTCGGGCGGGTGATACACTCGTCTTCAGCACCGCAGGCGGTGGTGGTCTCGGTGATCCTCTAAAACGTGACCCGGAACTCGTCGCACGAGAAATTCGTCGTGGGCTCGTCTCTGAAGAGGTTGCTCGTACGGAGTACGGTGTGGTTCTCGACACAAACGGTGCCGTCGACGAGACGGCTACGACAGGACACCGCGAGCGCATCAGCCAACACCGAGACGATTTGCAGGAGTTCGACTACGGGCCGCTTCCGGACTACGAGGATCTCGAAGCGCAGATTTTTGAAGAACGCCGCGAGTTCGACCAGCGCAGCAGCTGAACTGCCAGCACACGTTGCATACCTATTAGAATGCCTAACGGATGATAAACATGGATTGGATCGAAGCGACCGAAAAAATGTACGCCGATCACGACTTCGCTGTTGAAGTCGGAATAGGTGACCAACCAGCACTGCTCGTAATCGACCTCATTACTGCCTTTACTGACCCTGAAACAGACCTTGGATCGGATGTCGATAGCGTCCTCTCACAGACCAACCGCTTACTGGATGCGTTCCGCGAACACGAGTTGCCGCGCTATTTCACCACCGTCGCCTACGAGGAATCGTACGGTGACGCCGGATACTTCATCGAGAAAGTGCCCGCGCTCCGCGAACTCAAACTCGGAACCGAGGCAGTCGAGATTGACGACAGAATTGCACCCGTCGCAGACGAACGGGTCATCCTCAAAAAATACGCGAGCGCGTTCTTTGGAACCGATCTCGAAACAGAGTTGACCACCAACCGCGTGGACACCCTCGTTCTCGTTGGTGTAACGACCAGCGGATGTATCCGCGCAACGGCAATCGACAGTCTCCAACACGGCTACCGCACCATCGTTCCCGCCGACGCTGTCGGGGATCGTGCCGAGGGACCACACAAAGCCAACCTCTTTGATATCAATGCCAAGTACGGTGACGTAGTCGAGACCGACGATGTCTTGGCCGTGCTCGATGACGAGGTCCAAGCGTAATCAGCATCCAATCAGTCCACAGAAACTTGCCCTGGTGTCCCTGCCGAAACCCGCATCGAAATGATAGCGAACGGTATGAGAGGTAAGTGACACCACGAGCCACGCTGTCGATTCGGTTATCAGTGCATCACACAGCGGAGCTGCTACTCTACGTCAAACGTGCCGATCGCCTATTGGAAGAGACTCGAATGCGTTCAATGCCGTTCCGGTCCATAATCGGGCTACTCGCTCTCGCCATCGTATAAACAGCCTACATAGGTTGGAAAAACTGCTTTTCGTCGATACACAGAGTTATAGAAGGGAGCATATGACTGCACGGAAACGGCAGGGACCGTTGGACGGCATGCGAGTGATTGATATGTCTGGCATGATCAGCGGTGCCTTTGCGACGACGATGATGGGCGATTTCGGTGCCGACGTGATAATGGTTGAGCATCCGAACGGTGGAGATCCTATTCGAGAGTGGCCACAGAAGACCGAGGACGGAATTTCGTTGGCGTGGAAGTCTCTCGGCCGAAACAAGCGGTGTATCACGCTTAACTTGGGATCGGATCGTGGCCGTTCCATCGCGCTCAAGCTGATTGAAGACGCCGACATTGTCTACGAAAACTTCCGTCCAGGAACAATGGAACGATGGGGGCTGGGTCCCGAAGATATTCACACAGTCAACAAGGAAGCCATTATGGTTCGGCTCTCTGGCTACGGTCAGACGGGTCCGAAATCACAAAAGCCCGGATTTGGGACCGTTGCAGAGGGTATCTCTGGCTGGGCACACGCAAACGGGTTCTCCGACCGCGAGCCGTTGTTGCCACCAGTTAGTCTTGCAGACTTTCAGGCGGCGCAGTTTTCGCTACAGGCGACGCTGATGGCCGTCTACGAGCGTGACCTCGGTCGCGGTGGCAGCGAAGAGGGACAAGTTATCGATGTCTCACTCACCGAACCACTGTGGCGCATCTTCTTCGGTGAAGTTGAGGCCTACGACTACATGGGCCACGTCCGTGAACGCACCGGGAACCAACACCCGAGTACGGCACCACGAAACATCTATGAAACGAAGGACGGCTACATGACAATGTCAGCCTCGAATCAGAAAATCTTCGAACGGGTCGCCGAGATCATCGATAAGCCAGAGCTCATCGACGACCCACGGTTCGAGGACAACACCACCCGCGTCGAGAACAGCGAACCACTCAACGAGGAAATCGAGTCGTGGACGAAGCAGCACACCACCGAGGAAGCCATCGACATCCTCGAATCAAACGACGCCATCGTCGGACCAGTCTACGATATGAGTGATATTTTTGAAGACGAACAGTTCCAAGCACGGGACGATATCATCGAAGTCGACGACCCGGACGTTGGCTCAATCAAGACGTTCGGTCTGGTCCCGAAGTTCTCACGGACCCCCGGTGCGGTCGAGTTTCTCGGACCTCGTCATGGGGAGCACAACGAAGAGGTCTACTGCGACGAAATTGGCCTCTCGGCAGCTGAGTTATCCGATCTCGAAAGCAAAGGGATTATTTGAATGAATCTTACTGACGTAACGCTCCGGGAAGGTGATCAGATGCCCGGGCGATCGTTCACCGCAGATGAAAAAATAGAGTCCGCCCACGCACTCGATGATCTCGGGATCCCATATATTCAACCAGGATTCCCTGTGACCGGTGAGAAAGACCAGCGAGTGGTCTCCGAACTCGCTGGAACGACCGACGCCGATATTGTCGCGCTGGCACGAGCACTCGAAAGCGATATCGACGTCGCGCTGGACACAGACGCTGACGTGGTCGAAATATTCGTTTCGGCGTCGGACAAACACCTCGAACACCTGCTTGGAATGTCCCGTGCGGAAATGTTGTCGATGCTCGGCGAGGCCGTCGACTATATCCGTGCCCACGATCGGCCGGCCCACGTCACGCTCGCAGACGCGTTCCGGACGAACCACGACCAGCTCTGTGAAATCATTGCGACCGTCCCAGACGCGGAGTTCATCTCACTCGCAGACTCCGTTGGCGTGCGGACGCCCGCGACGGTGCGACAGTATCTTGAGAGACTCGATGGATACATCAACTTCGATCGGTTGGGCGTCCATTTTCACGACGACATGGGCTGTGCCACGGCGAACGCGTTGACAGCGTACTACGCAGGGGTTGGAAAGGTAGATGTCAGTATCGCTGGTCTCGGCGAGCGTGCGGGCAACAGCGCGCTTGAGGAGGTTATCGTTGCCTGCTCCATCGAGCACGGTGACAATCTGGGAATTGATTCGAGCAAGCTCGTTCCCATCTGTCGCAGTGTACTCGACACGCTCGGTGAGGAGTACGGACAGAGCAAGGCAGTTCTTGGAGCAGCGATCGCAGAGCACGAATCGGGCATCCACACCGCAGCGATGCTGTCTGACCCTGCCACGCTCGAATCGTTCGATCCCGAACTGTTCGGTGGGCAACGACGCCTCGTCTTTGGAAAACCGACCGGCGAAAGTAGCGCCCGCCATCTCCTCCAAAGAGCGGGCATTGATCCCGATGCAGAGACAGTGACCGCGTACCTCAATGCGTTGGCTGCCAAGGGACCGCTTGACCTCGAAGAAGCGCTTTTGCTGGCCGAGCGTGAACACGGTGGATAGTATCCTCAATGTGTCGACTGCCCCGGTAAACCCTTATTGGACCCCTACTGAAATGACTCAGCAGATATTGTTATGTATCAGGCCGAAATCCACCTTCAACAGCACAAAGATTGTGTCATCTCGCAACTCGCGACTGAATACGACACGAACATTGACATCGACATCGAGGAACTCCACGACGAACTCGTGACGTTCATTCTTGGAATTGATGCAGATGTCGATGAAATTCCCGACACGCTCGTGCATTCCGATCAAGTAAAGCACACAGAGAACCTCGGCAACGGGAACTTCCTCGTTACCAAGACCTCCTGTGGTGCCTACTCCGCTATCGACCAGAATCACGGTATTATCCGGCGGCGCACCTTCATCAGTCCGAACCGGCGGGTGTACTCTGTTCTTTTCTTCCGGCGTCAGGATCTCCGTGCCATGATCAAAGATTTTCGTGAGATCGGGACCGTGACGCTCGGCAAGCTCTCACAGATGGGTGATTCGAGCGTCCATCTCACTGATCGACAGTACGAAGTCATTGAATACGCACTCAAAATGGGGTATTTTGAGTGGCCTCGTGACATTACGAGCGAAGAGCTCGCCGATTATTTCGGCATTAGCCGCGCTACGCTTCTCGAACACCTCCGAAAAGCCGAATCAAAACTCCTGACTGACGCTCTCGAATCTGTGGCTGCGGGACAGAACCGTTCCAGCCACACTGAACCCACAATACCACCGAAGTGATCATTGACAATACATAAGAAATCAGAACGGAGTGTCACCCAAAAACTAGCTTGAACCATCTACTCGACAACAAATACGTTCGTATATATTCGAATACGATCTATTGTCCTGTCTGTATTGTTCGATAGTCTCACACAAAATATCTAGAGACGGGATTCATTAGCTAAATCGACGCTTCATTGTATGGATGACAAAGCGACAAGCCCAATCGAAGGAGAGTCAATCGAGCCAAACTCTGTCTCGAAGAAACTATATTAAAGGACTCAGCATCACGGGATTGCTAGGGATTTCCGGTATTGAGCTCGCAAGCGCACGATCTTCGCTCGGATACGATTCCACCGCGCGTTTTGAATCACAGGCCAAGGAGCTCGTGACTGTTTCGAGAAACGACTCGATCGTCGTCAATGAGGAAACTGTCCCCGTGAGTTCGGATGTCGAACTCACCTCGTTTACACATCTATTCGCAGATGGATGGGTACGGGGCTATCGCCTGACAGCGGCCCTCGATCAGGAAACCTCGGCTGGACTCGTATCACCCGGCCTCACTGCTGCCGCTCCGGTGTCGGAGATGACCAATAGTGCGGGAGCAGTTGCTGGTGTAAATGGTGATTTTTTCGACATTAACGACACCAATGCACCGATTGGAGCCGAAATCGGTGCCAGAGAGTTACACAAGGGACCTGCCCCAGGTCGGACTGGGACCGTTGGCGTTGACGAGGATGGTCTTGGACGGATAGCGAACGTTACGCTGAGCGGGTCGGTTACGTTTCATGATGGCGAACAGTCATTGACCGCACTGAACGAATCCACACTCGCTCGGAATGGGGTAGGGCTGTTCACACCCCTTTGGGGATCGACTTCGCGTACTAACGTCGTTCAAGACGCCACGCGTGTTCGGGAAGTCATCGTTCAGGAAGGGACAGTAGCGGCAGCTTCGTCTACGATCACAGATACGCCAATCCCCGAGAACGGATACGTGCTCATCGGCCGCGAAGCAGGAGCGAAGACACTTAATGGGCTTTCGACGGGTGATTCGATCGACATTGCGTACTCAGCGGAGACAGACTCTCCCTCGCCACTTTCGTTCGCTGTCGGTGGCAATCCGCAGTTGTTGTACGACGGACAGCTGCCGGAAACACTCGATGATGAACGGGCAGAACCACGAACCGCTGCTGGTGTTTCCGATGACGGATCGACGCTGTACCTCGTTGCGATCGATGGCCGACAGCGTTTCAGCCGCGGAGTGACGCTTTTTGAACTCGGCACACTGATGAGACACTTTGGAGCGACTGACGCAATTAATCTCGACGGAGGTGGATCAACGACGCTGGCCGCCCGTGACGCTGGAACGGAGCACCTATCCGTTGCTAACAGCCCATCGGATGGAAGCGAGCGAGCAGTCCCCAATGGCGTTGGGTTGTTCACACCAACCGGAACGACTCTCGATGGGTTCCGCATTGAACCGTACTACGATGAGACTGGTGGCGATCGAGTGTTCCCTGGCCTGACTCGCACGTTTGTCGCCTACGGCCACGACGACACCTACGCACCTGTGGATGCAAGCCGGGTTCGGTGGCGACCGAGACCCAGATCACGCGGGAGAGTCACCGAGACAGAGGAAAAAGACGATTCAGATGCGGACAGCGTCTGTGTCTTCACAGCTCGACATCCCGGCCAAGGACGTCTTACGGCACGCCAACGACGCGCGCGAGGGAGCACGGAATTAACTGTTCTTGGCCCTCTTGATCGGATCGCGGCATCGGTCGATAGCGTCGGGCTGGCCGGCGTCGACGACAGCGAAACGTTCAGCGTCGTTGGCTACGACGAGGAGGGATATCGAGCACCGATCGAACCACGAGACATTACTGTCAGCGTCGACGGATCCGATGTTGAGCTTACCTCAAGCGATCAAGGAGCGTTCACTGTTACGGCCACGACCGACAGTGGATCAGCACTGATCGAAATAGAAGTACAGGGAGAAACAGCGTTCCTACCAGTCACGATCGGTCTCGCTACGAAGAGCGCTTCTGAATTCGAAGATCCATCTGCGTGGTCGTTTTCGAAGTATCCTTCGGCCGTCGAAGGCGCGATGCAGTTCGTCTCTGGCCGTACCGGTCAGGGACTAAAACTGTCATACGATTTCACGACGACAACCGCGACCCGTGCCGCGTACGCTCGGGCCGATCCGCTGCTCGAACTTCCTGGTGAGCCTCGCCGACTCGGGCTGTGGGTCGATGGAGACGGGAATGGAGCGTGGCTCCGGGCGACCGTCCGTGACGCGACTGACGTGGAGTATAACCTGAATCTCGCTCGCCACATCGACTGGACCGGCTGGCGGTACGTCGAGGCGACCGTCCCGAACGGAGTGCACTATCCGCTGAAACTCAGACACATCTATCCGGTCGAAATCGATTCGAGTACCCAGTACACTGGCTCGCTCGTCTACGATGACCTTCAGGTGAAGGTTTCACCAGCAGTCGAAACGCCCGAACAGACTCCTGTACGAGATCCAATGATCGTCACCAACGGGAAAACCGAAGACGGTTGGCGCTTTGCGATGATGGCAGACAGCCAGTTCACCGCCGATAATCCGACGAGTGAAATCGTCAAACGGACACGTCGCACACTCCGAGAGATCGTCGCCGCCGACCCCGAATTCCTGCTCATCGGCGGGGATTTCGTCGATCGAGGTTACGAGGAGGATTTCCAGCTCGCGCGTCGCATCCTCGATGAAGAGGTTGGAGAGCAATTGCCCGTTTACTACGTTCCTGGCAATCACGAGCGAACGGGAACGGATTCACTCGAAAACTTCAGATCTACTTTCGGCGAAACGCATCAGACGTTCGACCACAATGGGACGCGATTCATTCTGCTGAACTCATCGACCGGAAGCTTCCGCACCGCGGAGTTCGATCAGCTATTCGATCTTCAAGACGAACTCGAAACGGTTCGCACCGATTCGGACATCGATGGGTGTGTGGTAGTCGCTCATCATCCACCACACGATCCGTTGCCAGCAAATAACAGTCAGCTCGGAGATCGTCAAGAAGCCGAACTCATCGAGGAATGGCTAGCTGAGTTCGAGATCGAGTCTGATGGAAAGAGCGCCGCGTACATCGCTGGCCACGCTGGCACTGCCCACGCGAGACACGTCGATGGCGTCCCGTACGTGATCGTTCCTCCGTCCGGGAAAGATCCCTATGGACCTGCGGACAACGGTGGTTTCATCGGGTGGACGATGGTCAGTGTCGATAGCCATCCAGCGAGCAAAGCACACAGGCACACGAACAGAAGAGACCAGTGGATACAGACCGCGATGCATCCACTGTTCGATTCAGTGGCGCTCACCGCACCAGACACCCTCGCTGTTGGCGACGAAGCAAATATCAAAGCGATTGGCACACAGCCAGGTGGGAGAACAATCCCACTGGCGTATCCAGCGACAGTGCGCTGGAGCGGGAGCGAGAACGTGTACGTTCTCACAGAAAATCGAAAACAGAGCAACAGCCGAAAGCACGATTCTGACCGGTACGATGCCGTGTTCGACCCCGCTCTGCGAACACTCAGGGCAGTGCGTCCCGGAACCGTTACCCTCCGAGTTACTGCCAATGGAGAGACAGCCTCTACAACCCTTTCGCTGAGACAACCATCAGATAAGTAATGTGAGAATGGCGGCTGTGAACAACGCTTGGACCGAGATTTATGCGACATCACACACCCAAGCCAGATTGATGAAACAAGAGACCACATTATTTGAGTAGTCCAAGCCGACAGCCACTATATGGAAGAACAAGCGCAAGTGGCCGAGTTCATCGCAGAACACGATATGCAGGGACAGCCGGCATACCGCATCCTTGATCTCGCCTCAGAGGTCGGGGAAATCGCGAAAGACGCGGTCGAATCGGGGGAATACGGTGCAACACCGGAGCAACTTGAAGTGAACACTGACGAGGTTGGCGATGTACTATTTTCGTTGCTCGCTCTCGCAGAATCACTCGACATCGACGCCGGTGTCGCGTTGGATGAAGCACTCGATAAGTACCAGCGCCGACTCGAAGAAACCGGAACTGCATCAAGTCAGTAATCGAGAAGGTGGACGCTGACCGGGATTCGACTGATCAACTCGTGTTTGACTGGTTCTGGTTGTTGTGTTGGTTCGATCCTGCGTCCTGTTTTTTCGCCTCGGCGCGTTCGACTGCCCGCTTCAATAGCGACGGCGTCAGCAGTACTGAGACGACGAACACAACCAGATACGCAACGAATATCTGGTTGCCGACGATCCCCTGAGCGACACCGAGAGAGACGATTGCGATTCCTGATTCAGAGCGTGGAAGGAGGGCAAATCCGATAACGAGTGAGTCTTCTCGATGGCCGCCAGCGATGAGATTTCCGACGTAGCCCGCGATGAAGTTTGCGAGGAGACCGAAGACAGCAAACACGAGGATAAACGTATTGACGGTTAGTGCTCCGAGATTCATCCGTGCGCCGATTGCAACGAAGTAGAGCGGGATAAACACGCCGTAGGCGATGCCGTATACGTTCGATTGGATGTTGCTCGCCTCGAATCGCTTGTTCGTTGCAATCACCAGACCGATGGTGAGTGCGCCAATGAAGTAAGAGAGATTCACCGCGTCCGACGCGTAGCCGAACACGAACAGCAGACCAAGGATTGCGATGAAACTCGCTTGATCCACCGTCGATTTTGCGATGAGGTCGGACACTGGATCGAGGAGAAACCGATAGAATATCACTGCAACGACGAAAAAGAGCGCGGCCAGTCCGAGCGCAGAGGCGGTTCCCTCCAAGCCGCCACCGATGAAAAACAGCGGAAGGGTCGAGATCCCAAGCAGACCGATAACGTCGTCGACAACTGATGCACCAAGTATCCACCGTCCGTACTGGGTATCTAACTTGTCGAGCGAAAGGAGCGTCCGAACGACGATAGAGACAGACGTTACCGAGAGAATGAGACCGAGATAGAGACTCGATTCCAACGCCCGCCCGAACAACGTTCCAATTCCGTATCCAACGAGAAAGGGGAGCAACACACCCGAAAGACCGATCACCAAAACCGGTCTGAAGGCCACGAGCAGATCATTGAGATCGATTTGCTGATATCCAACATCGAAAAACAAGAGCAGTCCACCGATAGTCGCGATGAGAATGAACGGGCTGGTCTGACTGGTGCTGCTGATTAACAGTAACACAGATGGACCGAGCACGATTCCTGCGAGGATTTCGCCAAGGAATCCCGGCTCACCAAGCCGTTCTATACCTTCGCTCAGGACAAGCGCAAGCAAGAGGCTCACCCCAATAACCAAGAAGATTTCGAGCGAAGCCATCTATAGCACCCTCCTCACGAGAATCGCCCTCTCGTGTTTCATGCCGCACTAATCATCAGCGACTGCCAACGTAAGTATATGGAGCATACACCACGGTTGCCGCCCAAAGTAATGGTATATCGTCAACAGGTCTGCGTGTCGGGGTTATATCCAGCCACAAGATTGTGTGTTCATGCAAGTCCCGGTGTGGTTCGATCTCGAACGAGCGAGACGACCGAACGCCTCTGAACGCAAACGAATCCAGCAACGATAGTAACGAATCCAAGCCCCGTCAACGGATCGATGATTTGACCGAGGACGAGACACGAGATAACCGTCGCAGAGACGGGTTCGAGGTAGCCGATGAGATTGATCTGTGTTGGGCCAAGGCGGTCGAGTAGTTCGAAGTAGATGAGAAACGCTCCTGCGCCAGTGATTGTTCCGAGATACAGCAGCGATAGCCCTGCAACCGGTGTCCACTGTATCGTTGCGAGTGACTCACCACGAATGATTCCAGCAGCGAACAACAGTGCCGAGCCGATGAGCATGGCCCATGCCTGTATCGTCCGAGTCGGGAGGTCAGTCTCGATGGGTCGCATCAGCACCGCACCCAGCGCGAAACAGGCTGATCCAATGAGAACGGTCATGACTCCAATCGCATCACCTGTCAGCAACGCACCGGGATCCAGCGCCGCGAGTCGGGCAGTGAATGGCAGGCTACTCTGCTCGGCAACGCCGGGTTGGGCGACCAGAAACACACCAAAGAAACCGAGAGCGAACCCAGCGACGTCGAGCGGTGTTAGCCGGTCTCCAAGGACAACAACTGCAAATAATGCTGTTAGTACGGGTCCAAGGCTGACTACAACCGCTGCGACTGCGCCGCTGACGTGCTCCTGACCGAGATACAGGAAGCCATGGTGACCGCCAATGAGAAAGCCACCAGCGACTCCAGAGATTAACCATTCATTGCGCGTGCGGGGCAGCCAGCGTGGGGTCGAATACCACGCGTATCCGAGGATCACGATTCCTGCGATGAGGTATCGCAAGGCGGCGAACTGGAGCGGTGGGAAATACGACAGCCCAATGTCGATGGCAACGAATGAACTCCCCCACAGTGTCCCGAGAAGGAGAAAGGCACCGACAATGAGTCGTTGGTTCATCGACACCTCACGCGGTGACTCCAAGCGGTGCTGTTGTGAAACTCTAATCCAATAATTCCCTTAGTTATTGTACCACTCATGAACATCATGCCCTGTGATTGAGTAGTAGTGTATAAAAATCTTTTTTCTTGGCTTTACTGTCGAATAGAAGCGTAAATAGTTAATGGCTAATTCAATATTAATCAACCAAACGCTCGAGCATCGTCTCCCGTGATATTTGTTGTAGCGGCTCGTGCCCGTCACGGAGCGTGCTGATCGTGTAGGTCGAGATGGTCCGTTGAACGCCGTCAACGGCTTCGAGCTCACTGATCAGGTCTTCGACCATATCCGGATCGGTCAGCTGTGCAATAACGAAGAAGTCGGTATCTCCTGCAGTGAAATAGACATGCGTTATGCCGTCGATGTCAGCAAGGCGCTCACCGAGTGACTGATGATAGTCTTCGTCGTACTCGGCAATAATTTGGATGATAAACGTAATTTCGAAACCCAGTGCCTCGAGATCAATGTCGTAATGGTCGTTGCGAATGATCCCTGCCTCTCGAAGCAGCTTTAGCCGGTAGTTTACGGTCGAGAGCGGAATCTCCGTTACCTCAGAGATGTGGTCTGGACTCCGCGTTTCGTTGTCCGCGATAGTCTTCAAAATGTCGACGTCTTTCTCATCAATGTCCATACCCTTGCTTCGTTGGCTCGTGTCTCAAAAACCTTTGCTAGACATTGTACGGTAGTTCAATCAGCTCGTCGATCATACGCTATTCGAATGCACACTATTGTGTCAGAGAGAGATGCAAACTGTAAATCAGAAGGTCCGGAAGTACAATCCACATTTTGACAGTAAAACAGATTATTCGTTAATAGTAATTTCTCAGTGATAGACGTAGATTGATCCGATACAGCACAGTTGACTGTCCTGCAATTGTTGGTGGATAGTGCGAGAGGCGAAGTAGAGCGAAACTATTACGCCTATTTCTGTGCGATCGACCTGCTTGATAGTCGATGGCAGAGAATTAACTGAACGATTATGGAACCTCATTACCAGACGCTCGGTGTGGCTGTACGAAAATGCTGGATTGAGCATCAAATATCGGTAGTGGACGTGTTTTAGCCTTCTACAAGTACTGGTCGTGCTCGCATATTCGATCGAACACACCGTGAGCATGCTGACGATTTTACGGTGACACCTCCAAAGAGAGCCAATTTAGCACAAATGATGATAGAGTGAGTGGCCAATTATGACTAATAGATGAATGCCATCATGGCATAATTACGTCATTATCGGTTACTGCTCACTCGTGGTAAATACACTTGTGCCTCGCCGATCGTAAAATCAGATTCCTGTTATTTTCTTCACGATCCGTTTTCTGCATTGCTCTCATAACATAACCAATAGATGATAATAGCTGCGAGTGATCACAGGAGTACGTCTGTAATTTGTTGAGGAGACAGCATCTCTATACTAAAACGTCATTTTCCATTCACTATAACTACTCATAGAGGACTGATACATAGTGTCATAAACAGGAGGCAAAGCATTTCCCGAAGGAAAACCAACTCGTTCCAATATCGGTTCACGCACACACTAATCAGACGATCCATCGTCAGTGGCACCCATTTCTATCGATTCGATCGTCAAACGACGTAGTTCGAAATCCTCAACTTTCGCGTACCAGCCACCCAAACTATGCGTTCTGTCACCGTCATCTATGAATATCGACACCTGCCCGGAGATATCCGATAAGGCAGGATAAATATTAGCGCTTCTTGAGCGAGTGTACACAAGATCAACCACTCGGCCTGAAATTGCGTGCACATCACCGCTTTCAGTGTCAGACACCTCTGCACGTACCTCGATGATTACCCCCTCGTGATAGAGCGGCGCGATGTCGACGACGCATTGACGAATATTCACGTATGTAATCGGTGGGGAACTTCCTCGTGTAGAGTACACGACATCCCAGTTATCCCACAGAGAGGTCTGATAGTACCAATGGAAGACGTACGTGAGTGGACGATTGGTCGCAAGAATACCAAATTCATACCCCGATCCGCGCTGTGGTGCAAAGCACGTTTGGGATCGGTCAATTAACGCAACGAACGGAGTTGGAAGGTCCCGTGAACAAACTTCGCTTGCCGTATTCTCGAATTCGAACTCCGTGTCGATAGTTGATCGGCTCCCTTCGGGACGGTACAAAGAGAGTTTGATGAACACACCACGACCATACGCCTCGTGGAGGACAGGCCGTAGCTCGTCGTATTGCGCTGTTGTCCCCGCCAGTTGGATCTCGTTTTCGGCTGTTCGGATGAGCGATTTCGTGCGTTCGACGACCGTCTCAAATCGCTTGACGATGGTCAAATCATGGTCATCAAGATCAGACGCCTCCCACATGTCTCGAAGTTCGTCCGCTGCTTCGGAGAAGGAGTTCGCTTGCTCTCGAAGCGCTGCAATAATCGAATCCGGGGAGAGCGCACGCGCATGAAGGCTATCCTGTTTGTATGTCTCGATGAGATCTTCGGCTTCGAGATCACGGAGAACATCGTAGACACGAGATTTCGGCACACCACTTTCTTCAGCAACCGTTACTGCAGAGGCAGCTCCGCGTCGTACCAAAGCGACGTACACTAACGCTTCATACTGTGAGAAGCCAGCGTTTTGAAGTGATTTCCTGACGACATCTACGTCCATCGTGTACGCAGATAGTAGAAATAGATGTATATGGATTACTATTACAGTGGCTACGATACTCATTCACTATTGCAATGTATACATGACCAAAAAGTATAAGTATTAATCAATAAAAGAGAACTGTGATCAAACATCATGGTACGTAATTTCGGAAGAAATGAAACTACACGACGGACAGTACTCAAAGTATCTGCTATGGGTGCCAGCGCCCTCCTTGGAGGACTCGCTGGCTGTCTCGGGGGAAACACCAACTCGACAGGGACAGAGTCGGGAAAATTAGTGACAACGAATCGTGTTGGGTCGAAGAACGTAAAAGCCACATCTGTTCATTGGTTGCTTCCGGACGCATCTCACAAACAGGATGAAAATCCCGAGGTTGCGAAGGTGTACGAGCAACTGTTTGAAACGTGGGCAAAGGACCACCCGCGAGTTGCGATGGACCTACAGTATAAAACGAATTTAGAACAGATGAAGACGAAACTGCTCCAAGCCGTGGCGAAAGGAAACGCCCCTACATCGGCGCAAGTTGATTCATTCTGGGTTCCCGATTTCACGGACTCGCTCCAACCAATGGACAGAGTGATCGAGAAACCGGACGACTGGTACCCGTTCGTCAAAGATATTGTTCATCAAAACGGAAGTTGGAGAGCTGTTTGGAAGAACACTGATTGTCGAGCCCTCTACTACCGCCAAGACCTTATTGATAAGTACAACGGTGGAAACCCGCCAAAAACGTGGGATGAGCTCATTCAAGTCGGGAAAGATATCAAGGGAAACGAGAACATGGCCGGCTACATGTACAACGGCGGGAAGTGGGAAGCCACCACGTTCGACAATTTGGCGATGTACTGGGCACAGGGAGGTAATCTCGTCAATGATGAGGGAAAACCCGTACTCGATACACCGGCGAATAAGCGTGCACTGCTCAGCGTGTTCAAGTTTTTCAAACGGACGGTCGATTCCGGTGTCACGCCCCAACGAGTCGTGAACATCACCGATTACGGTCGACTCCGGGAAGCCGCTCTCAATGGACAGACGGCAATGTTCCTTGGTGGAAACTGGCAAATATCGACCATCAAACAACAGGTCGATAGCAAAGAGGAGTGGAAGAAATGGAAGGTTGCGAAAATCCCACAGCGCAAACCGGATATCGCATCGACCGGCACAGGTGGATGGACGGTCGGTGTGTTTTCTCAGGACGAAACGAAACGCAGTGCAGCGGTCGACTACGCGGGACTGTTCGCGAAAAAGACGAATATGGCGAATCTGTGTAAGGCAGGTGGATTCCTTCCAACTCGGAAGTCGGTGTTCGAGGAGACGAAGTTCTTCTCAGATGACCCGTACATGCAGAAGTACAAGAAACTGCTGACGGACGGTCGTGCTCGGCCCGGCGTTCCGATTTATCTCACGATTTCCTCGGAGTGGCAGACTGCTGTTGGAAAAGTTCTCACCGGACAGGCCTCGCCAAAGGCGGCAGTCAATACGATGATCAAGAACGTGAACGCTGAATACGAGGGTTGAATCCGAAGCCATGCTCATAATCCATCGCTCTACAAACGCATGGAAGCTGACGGCGGGTGATACACTGTGTCTGTGAGTACCGAACGGCTACCGGATAGCGTTCACAATGCTGTGGCCTCCGTTACTGGCTCATTCGAGCGATTCCAAGAGACGCCGCTCACGTGGATCGCACCGGCGATCCTATTTCTCCTTCTCTTTCGGTTGTATCCACTCTTCGAAGCGGTTCGGATGAGTTTCACGAACATGAAACTCACAGAACTGGGAGCAGAGTACGTCGGCGTCGAATCATACATGCAGATCCTTTCGTCGCCATCGTTCTGGACAATGGCGAGGATCACGGTCATTTTCGTCGTGGCAAGCGTTGTCCTCCAGATCGTCCTCGGGATGATTCTCGCACTTGCCATCGATTACGGCGTCAGAGAGAAGCTATACGGAAGCGTTTCGACTCGTGTTGCTGTCCTCTCTGCGTGGGTGATTCCGGGGATCGTTATCGGGATCCTCTGGAAGATCATGCTCATCGAGGCGAACTACGGCGTTGTCAATTTCATGTTGCTCCAGTTGGGATTCGACGTCGTATCATTTCTCTCTGATCCACAGATGGCCCTCGTGTCAACGATTACGGCAAATACGTGGCGTGGAACAGCGTTCTCGATGATCATGCTGTACGCTGGACTGCAGCAGGTACCCACACATCTCTACGACGCAGCACGGGTCGACGGTGCACGGGCGTTACAACGGTTTCGGTACGTGACGCTCCCGCAGATAAAATCAGTCGTATTCATCAATCTCGTGTTGATCACGATCTACACGCTGAACACCTTCGACATGATAATGAGCCTGACAGGCGGTGGACCGGGGCACGCGACGGAAGTTCTGGCGCTGTTCATGTACTTCGAAGGATTCGAACGGTTCGATATCGGTCAAGCCGCTGCAGTCGCAGTGATGATGCTCGTTGTGAACATCGTGATGACTGCGATCTACATGCGCCTATTCATCGACGAGGAGGAGTTCTAAAATGAGCGTACAGCACCGAATCGATTCGATTTCCCGCACACTCTCTGTGTACACTGTGGTAACGTACGCGATCTATGTGCTCGCAGGCGTATTTTTCCTGTTCCCGGTGCTCTGGGTGCTCTCGATGAGTCTTCGGATTGATGGATCAGTGATTTCGTATCCCGTGCAGTTCATTCCGCAAGAGATCACCCTCGACCCATACGCTGAGGTGTTACAGGATTCATCGATGGTGACGTGGATACTCAATTCGGTGAAAATCGCTGTGCTCGAAGTCATTGGAATCATTATCGTAACGCTGCCAGCAGCGTACGCATTCTCTCGGTTCGATTTTCGAGGAAAAAAGCCGCTGCTCTTCTCAGTACTGTTGTTTCAGATGATCTCGCCGGTCGTCATCGTCATTCCGCTCTACAATCTGATGAACCAGCTGCAACTACTGGATACCCATCTCGGACTCATTCTCCTCTATATCGGGCTGCAAGTTCCGTTCTCGATCTGGCTCCTCAAGAGCTACTTCGATACGATTCCAGACGGATTGGACGAAGCAGCTCGCGTTGATGGCTGTAATCGGTTGCAAACCCTTCTTTACGTCTTGCTCCCATCGATGGCACCGGGAATTGCTGTCGTTGCGATTTTCAACTTCGTATTCGCGTGGGCTGAATTCGTGATGGCATTCACGGTTCTCGATAGCAATCGGCTCTACACTGTCTCAATTGGCCTCTTCTCGTTTCAGGGACAGTATAGCACAGACTGGCGCGTCATCTCCGCAGCGAGTATCATCGCCATGCTCCCGCTGTTGGTGATGTTCATCGCGCTACAGCGATACTTCGTTAAAGGACTCGTCGAGGGGGCAGTCAAAGGATGAACACACTCGTCCACCCGTTCGAACACTCGCCTTCCTCTCCGAAGCCAATCGCAGAAACGCACATGAACGACGGTAATAACGTCCAGTATTCGAATGCTGGAACCCACAGATGTCGACAGTAGAAATCACGGAGTTGACCAAGCGGTATCGTACAGGATCGAACAGCGAGCTGATCGCTGTCGAGAATCTCAGCATCGAACTCGAAGACGGGGAATTTCTCGTCCTCGTTGGACCCTCTGGCTGTGGGAAATCCACAACGCTTCGCTGTATTGCAGGTCTCGAAACGATCAGTGAGGGTGAAATCAGATTCGGAGACACCGACGTGACAGGGACGACACCCGAGGAGCGAAACATTGCGATGGTGTTCCAGAACTACGCGCTGTATCCACACATGACCGCCCGACAGAACATGGCATTTGGGCTGAAAATGACAACAGATATTTCAAAAGAAGAGCGACACAGCAGGGTTATCGATGCAGCACAAACACTCAGCATCGAGGAGTTACTTACGGACAAGCCAAAGGAACTCTCTGGCGGGCAACAACAGCGCGTCGCACTCGGACGAGCGATCATCCGAGAGCCCGAAGTATTCTTAATGGATGAACCGCTGTCGAATCTCGACGCGAAGCTCCGAACGCAGATGCGGACCGAGATCCAACAACTACAGTCAGAACTCGGGGTTACGACGGTTTATGTGACACACGATCAGACAGAAGCAATGACGATGGGTGATCGGATCGCCGTTCTCAATGATGGCACACTGCAACAGGTCGGAACACCACTCGAATGTTACTACGAGCCGGAGAATCTCTTCGTCGCGAATTTCATTGGCGAACCGTCAATGAATTTCTTCGAATTCGAACTGATGGGGACATCGCTCGTTGGCGAAACCATCGACTACACGCTTTCAACTCAGTACGACGAATCCATCGACGACGGGACTGTCGTGACGCTCGGCATTCGACCGGAAGACATCGAAATCGTCGAAGAAGGCGGTCAGAACACATTCAGAGGAACAGTTGAAGTCGTCGAACCAATGGGCGATCAGAACTTCCTCCATCTCGATCTGCATGGAACGGAGGTCACCGCGGCGATAGCGGGTGAGTACGATGTCGAAACCGAGACCGAAATATGGCTTCACGTTCCTCAAGCCAAGATTCATCTTTTCGATACTCAGACCGGAAAGGCGCTGTACAACTGCGAGCGACACAGCACCACGATTCCGACAGTAGCCGACGTTTCCGGAGGTGAAGTAGCGTGACGATCCGTCTGGCAGCGATCGGTCTCGGAACGCTCGGAGAGCACGAACTCGAAATTTACGAAGAGATCCCAGACGTCGATATCACCGCGGGAGCTGACATCGAGAAAGGCAAGAGAGAACGGTTCGAGAGTCGGTTCGACGCACCTGCTTACGAAACTCACGAGCAACTGCTCGAAGCACACGGCGATGAACTCGACGCAGCCTCAATCGTCACCCCACACACGCTTCATTACGAACAGGCAATGGCGTGTCTCGAACGGGAATTGCATCTCTTCATCGAAAAGCCGCTCGTCACGGATGTCACCCACGCGCAAACGCTCGTTAAAACAGCCGATCGACAGGGATGCGTTCTCGTTGTTGGATACCAGCGTCACTATCATCCAGTGTATAAGGAGATCAAACGACGAATTGAATCAGGACAGATCGGTCGAGTGCACAGCCTCAACTGTTATATGGGTCAGCATTGGATCCGGAAATTCGAAAACGCGTGGCGAACGAATCCCAGCCTCTCGGGCGGTGGCCAGCTGTACGACTCCGGATCGCATCTCCTCGACACGCTGCTGTGGACGACTGGAACGACTCCGGTCGCTGTCGGGGCGATGATGGACACTCGTGAGCACGATGTGGACGTGACCAGTGCGCTCACACTGTCATTGGAGCGTGATGGAAACCCAGTCACTGGAAGTGTTCTCGTGACCGCTGACGGAACGGAGGACCCCTCGACGTACGAGGGGCTGGTTATCTGGGGAACGGAGGGACGACTGACGTACACGCGTGATACACTGACCATCACGCGGCGTGACACAGCTCCTGAGGAGATCACAGTCGATGGAGCCACGGATTTCAAAACGTTGCTTCGCTACAAGCTCACCGACTTCATCGAAGCCGTCCGCGGAGAACACGAGCCGACTGTTCCAGGCTCGTACGGACAGATCGTGGTTGCTCTCACAGAAGCGGCGTATGATGCGTACCGAACGGGAACAACGGTCGGTGTTGCGCAGTATCTCGAAACAGCCACCCCTGCAACAGACTAGCACTGATTCTGCGTTTGTTCTTGAGAGGTGTTGGACGTTCTGAGCTCAGGATTATCGCGGTGCCTGGTTCATCACGTCGGGGTGGCCTCACTAATCAAACCGCTAGAATGAATGTGTAGTCGGTTCTGATCTGCCGTCTAATCACGTTTTTGAAACGATCGAACGTATCCACTGTCGATGACAGAGCAACGATATTCAGACATCAATCACCGATAGAAGTAGTTGTACCGACACGTACCGATCTCTTTGGGAGACGACGTCTCAACCAGCTCAATTACGAACCAACTGAAATGACCGCACAAGCATCCTCGACTCGCTCTGAAATCTCCCATCTGTTTTATCCAAGATCTGCCGCTACTGTCGCCGGGTAGGACTGATACCGCAGTTTTGGTGAAATGACAGAATAGGCTGGACGAGTCCGTTCGATTGTCTTTCGCACACATCCTCATCCAATTTATTACGTACGAATATTTTAATCAATCGATGAGTATTTTTCTAAAAACGTGGATGAGGTGTTGTGTTGTCGGTGGTGATGGTTCGTTCGATCGGTTCTTCGAGCTCAAAGGAGACAACGAATCGACCTCCATCAGTCGTTCACTGGACGAATCCGTCGATAAACCACGGTAGAAGCGCTGTAATTGAGAATTGTACGATATCGAAACCGAGTAGTGAATTTTGAATCAATATATTGGTGTGGTATAGCAATTCGCCTGAGATCTGTTCACTTCATCCATATCTATCACTCACAAATAGGGTGTTCCTACCGGAGAGCGAAGGTATATACACAATCGCGGAGTACATTGAATCGTTACTTGTGTCACGTGTTCCGAATCCCATACGACTTGTAGTGCTGTACATAGGACTTGCTCTCGTCCGCATCGACCTCCTCAGCCGTGAGCGTGCCCGTCGGACCACGAAATTAGCGTGGCCACGTATTGTCACGGGTATTGCTCGGATGTCTAAAAACGCGGTCGACGTAGCGATGGTTGGCATTGCCCTCGGTTCGACTGCCATCGCAGGAGTCGGATTTGCTGGTCCGTATTGGGGATTCGCGTTTGCGGTTGGTGGGGGAATTGCCGCAGGGACAATTGCTCTTGTCTCACAACGGTTTGGCGCTAAAGAATTCAGGGATCTCGGGCAAGCGGTCCGCTCTAGTGCTATCATCGTCGTCGTCATCACGATCCCGATCACAGCCTTCTTCAGTCTGTTCTCAGTCGAATTGATCTCGATTCTGAGCAGCGATCCCGAAGTGGTCCGATTCGGATCGACGTATCTCCAAATTGTCTCGCTCGGCATTCCATTTGCAGCGTTGAATCTCATCGGAAGTCGCGTCTTTATTGGGATCGACGACGCGTGGACACCGATGGTCCTCCGATCGGGTGGCGCTATCGCTAATATCGCGTTCAACGCGGTTTTGATCTTTGGCTTCGATCTCGGTGTCACTGGCGCAGCGATGGGTACCGTCCTCTCGAATGTGCTCGTGACAGGAATATTCGTGGTCGCGCTCGTTGCGGGCCGACTCCCTGGTATCGGTGCGTTCCCGGTGCAGATCGATCCGTTTGGTACGTACATCAATCTCGAAATCATCAAGCAGCTGGTCGAGATCGGAACGCCCGTCGTAGGACGAAGCCTCGTGTGGACGGTCGCTGAGTTTCCGATGCTCGCAATCGTCGCCATATTCGGGAGCGATGTCGTTGCCGCGTTCGTCATCGCTCGTCGCATCTGGGGACTGATGAACACACCAGGGTGGGGATTCGGGCTTGCTGCTAGCAGTCTCGTCGGGCAAAAGCTTGGAGCCGGTGACGAAGGCACTGCGGAAGCGTACGGGCACGAAATCATCCGATTTGCGGTCGCAGTGTATCTTGTTTCAGCAGCGGTCGTCTTCCTATTTGCCGAGCCAATCGTCGTTTCGTTCGTCAGCAGTCCAACCGATCCGTCCGTTGGAGTCGCTGTTTCGCTCGTTTCGGTCGCCTGCGTTGCCGTCGTGTTACAAGGTGTCTCTGGTGGAGCTGCAGGGCCACTCGACGCCAGCGGCGACACGCGCTGGCCGTTCTACAGCCAAGCGTTCGGGATGTTCTGCTGTTCGATCCCGCTCACGTATCTTGGTGCGACGACGTCGCTCGGGCTCGACGGGCTGTATCTCGCGTTCATTGCTGAAACGGCGGTCCCAGCAGCGCTCAACTACTACCGCTTTTCGACGAACAAGTGGAAAGAAGTCAGCCGCAGTTATCGGGTGAACAGCAGCGTTTCCGACGACTGATTCTGTCCTCGCGGCTGATTGTTGTTCAGTAGGCGTTTTCGAACAGTTCAACCGCGTCCTGTCGACTCATCGAACGAGGGTTACGATCAATATTGTGTTGTGAGTATTCGAACGCCACGTCAGCGAACGCCTCGAACTCGCTCTCGTCGATATCACCAAGTTCCCGGAGCTGATTCGGGATACCCATATCATCATTGAGTGCGGCGACGGCGTCTGCCGCACCGCGAGCCTGTTCGAGCGTTGTCTGATCGGTGCTGCCGAGTAAGTGTGCGATGTCTGCGAGACGGTCCGGCTCTGCGAGCACGTTATACCGCATCACGTGAGGGAGCAGGACGGCATTGGCCCGCCCGTGGCCGATTCCGTACTCGACACCGAGTGGATACGTGAGCGCGTGAACTGCCCCGAGCCCTGAATTGACGAACGCCTGTCCCGCCATCGTCGCTGCAAGGCTCATCCGGTAGCGGGCCTCGTCGTTGTGCGCTCCTTGGTGGACTGCCTGCCGTAAGTTCTCGCCAATCAGTTCGATCGCCCGACGTGCCAACACGTCAGTCATTGGCGTCCGGAGCGTCGAAACGTAGCTTTCGATGGCGTGGCTCAGCGCGTCCATCCCGGTCGCTGCGGCGATTGCGGGCGGCAGCGATCGAGTCAGCGTTGGATCGACGAGTGCGAGATCACAAAAGAGGTGTTCGGAGTAGACCACCTTCTTGTTGTTACCGTCATCTTCATCGGCAAAAACGCCGATATGAGTGACTTCGCTCCCGGTCCCCGCTGTCGTCGGAACGAGCACGGTTGGGCGTCCCGGCCCCGGAACGTTGTCCATTCCCAGCATCTCACGAATCGGAGTATCGTGCTCGATGAGTACCGACGCGAGTTTCGCGGTGTCCAGACAGCTTCCCCCACCGATACCCACAACGAGATCAGCGTCGACCTTCGATAGTGCTTCTGTGGCTTGCTCGGCCAAACGAAGCTTCGGCTCCGGTGTTACTCCATCGAAGACATGGATATCGACGCTTGCCGCCGATAGCGCATCACAAACAGGAGCTGTGGCTCCTGCATCGGCGATATCGGCGTCTGTGACAATGAGTGCCGACTCGATCCCGTGGCGTGCGGCGAATCTTTTGAGTTCATCTGTCGCACCCATCCCGTATCGGATGTCGTTCGGACTTTTGATAGAGAAAGTATCATCGATAGAACCCAGTCCATTGAACATGGCTCAAAGGGATCGGGAGCACACAAAAAACTGCCGTTCGTACTACTTCCGGAAGTGGCGAATTAATGGGCACACAGACAGCGACCGAGGTCTCGATTTTGAAACACAGATCGGTCGCTCAGATGGAGAGAACAAAGCTAGCTTTTGAATCTCGAAACAGACGACAGATCAGCAAACGCGAGCCAAGATTCATCGAAACCGAGGCACGAGACCAAGCCGAATTTTCTGGTGGAACCGTAAGATCCGTATACCTATACAACGACACTCCTCGTGTGGCTGAACATTATCAAAACTACGTTGATGGTACGTGGACGGAAACGCTCACGGGGGAGACGGTTGAGACGGTCAATCCTGCCTCGCCGAGCGAAACCGTTGGGCAGTACCAGCAATCGAGCGCGGAGGACGCAAACGAAGCTGTCGAAGCGGCTTCGGCTGCCAGCGATGAGTGGGCATCGACGCCCGCGCCCGAGCGAGGGGCAATCTTACGACAGACGGCAGCCAACCTCGATGATCGCAAACAGGAGCTGACCGAACTCCTTACACGAGAGGAAGGAAAGACGCACGCCGAGGCTGGTGGAGAGGTACAGCGCGCGATCGACATCTTCTATTACTACGCCGAGAAGACGCGCGATATGGGAGGCACCGTCAAATCTGCCAGCGCAGAACGGACGAACTTATACACCAAGAACGTCCCGGTCGGTGTCGCCGCCCTCATCACGCCGTGGAACTATCCGATCGCTATTCCGGCGTGGAAGATCGCACCTGCACTCGCTGCTGGTAATACACTCGTTCTCAATCCAGCATCGATCGCGCCCGGAGTCGCTGTTGCCATTTTCGAGGCACTCGATGACGCCGGTCTCCCTGATGGGGTCGCAAACATCGTCACTGGACCGGGGAGCGAAGTCGGCGATGCCATCATTAGCCACGATGATGTCGACGCTGTCTCCTTCACCGGAAGCGGTCAGGTTGGTCATATGGTGTACGACGCGGCGACAGCGGATGGCAAGCGCGTCCAAACTGAACTTGGTGGGAAAAACCCGACAGTCGTCTCCGCATCCGCCGACGTCGAAAAAGCAGCAGCCATCGTGGCGGCGGGTGCCTTCGGCGTCACCGGACAGGCGTGTACCGCCTGTTCTCGCGCCATCGTCCACGAATCGGTCTACGACGAGTTCGTCGAAGCAGTCACCGAACGGGCAGCAAGCATTGAGATCGGCCCCGGTGATCAGTACGAGATGGGCCCGCAGGTCAGTGAATCCGAGCTCGACGGAACGCTCGAATACATCGATGTCGGCAAAAACGAGGGCGCGACCCTCACGACAGGGGGCGGGCAACCTGACGGAGACCGCTTTGACGACGGCTACTTTGTCGAACCGACGGTGTTCACCGACGTCGGCCGTGATTTCCGTATTGCTCAGGAAGAGATCTTCGGGCCAGTACTGGCAGTCACCGAAGTGAACGACTTCGACGAAGCAGTTGCAGTCGCCAACGACGTTGAGTATGGTCTCTCGGCGAGCATCGTGACGCAGGATCACACAGAAGCCGAGCGATTCCTCACCGAATCAGAGGCAGGTGTCGTGAAAGTCAACGCGAAGACGACGGGACTAGAGCTGCACGTCCCGTTCGGCGGGTTCAAGCAGTCCTCCTCGGAGACCTGGCGCGAACAGGGCGATGCAGGACTCGACTTTTACACCATCGAGAAGACAATTTACGACAACTTCTGAGTCTGATTCGGTTCCGAATTCCGAACACAGATCTTTTTTTACCGTTTCAATTCTCTATTGGACGACAGCAGTTCAGACAACACTGCTGTCGATCACGATCTGAAAGGAGTGATAGCTCAACCAACTTTGTTATAATCTAGACCGTCTTTATTCGTTTACAGAACTACACCCAAGGTATTCTAAACACTGTTCTGTTTTAAAGAACAATACGTCGCCAAAGGAGAAATGCAGACGATGACAATCATTGAAATGTAGTAATCTATCCGTTAGTGGTTTATATCATACAGAAATAACGAAACAGTCTATGGATTGGATCAACTATTAGTTGTCAGAATCCGTTATGTCGACATCCCATCATTACAGTCGTACTATTGTAACAATCAGCTGCGGTGAGAACCGGATTCCGCTTTGAAGCGACGCTTCGACGCGAAAAACTATCCACTACGATTTCCGTTCAGTAACTGCAGTGCTCGACCATATTCGACACACTGCGACGATTTTGTCTGCGATATGCATCGACCGGGCGAACGATCACTGCCGGATCTGAGTTGTAGCCGTGCCACCCGTGGTCCACGGGACTCACTATACGGCACGACGCTGTACGCGGAGAGATACACACCGCTGACGAGACTGGTCAGCTGTGGAGAGTCCCTTCGACAAGCCACATCAGACTCTTGTTTCCAGATTCGCAAATCAAGAGTTTGACAAGTTTATGATACGTAGTGAACACCAGTCTACTATTCTAATCCGGTTATTAATTGTAATTGAAATCCGGGATTGGTTATTAGATTAACACACTGTTGAAAACAGATAACAGTTAGTTATCAGGAAAGAGCAATTGTTATCTGCTTATAGACGTTAATCTATCTCAGCACTAGTTTATGCAGATGATAGTAATTATGGCAATCATCGTATGTATGCGCTTTGCCCTAATCGATGAATAATAAAATTAGCGCCAATAGAATGTACACTGAGGCTCAGTGTCCTCGATGTAGAGTAGAGGGGTCGAGACTGATCGATTGATGAAGGAGATGACACGGGATTGTATCTATAAAAAGACTCCCAAAGAATCATGTAATGCAATAATATAAAAATTTATTTTTGATAGGAATGTAATCGGAGTGAATGAGAGAGCGACTACGTGAGCTATTAATCTGTCTCTCACTAATCGGAGTCATATTAGTAGTTCCAATCAATGTGGGAGCTCACGTCTCTACCGGTGACGTAGTGGGTCTGAAATTCCCTGTTGTCGTTTTCGGCTCGGCCACTATCGGGGCGTGTGGGGGATTCGCTGTGATCTTCTATCATTCCTATGTAAATCGAATTAAGACACACGTGGCCGGTTCGGTTGGCATTCTTCTCATTGGAATCTCACTACTAGTTCTCCTCCCAATGATGACCTCACAGCCCATCCTCTCCGGACTGAGTGTTGTCGTGGGAGGATCGATCGCCATGTTACTCCCAGTTCACGACGACACACACGTTACGCCGACGGAGGCCACATCGACCGCTGTAGCACTCACACTTCATCAGCTCATGGAAGGAGTAGTTCTCGCAGCTGCCTACGTCGCTGGAGGGGTTGTCGGATTAATCGCGGCACTTTTTCTCACGGCACACACGGTTGTTGAGACAGCTGCAGTCGGCACAGCGTACGTCGTCGCCGGTCAGTACAAGCGAGGGGGGATTGCTGTTGTGTTCATGCAGACAGTCTACGTGATCGCAGCAGTCGTCGCGTTTCGGTCAGCACTTGCTGTCCCGCCAGCAGCCGAACATATCACAACCGCTATCGTTGGATCCGTACTACTGGTCGTTGGAATACACAGCTGTCGGTGTGTCATCGATGACAGTATTTCATATTCATAGACAGCACCGTATCATCAGTATAGTCCGTAATTTCGATGGATGAAACCCATCTACATTCTATATCTGATACTTTGCTATCTTCATCACTGCAGTCGATTTTATAGATGTTCACAAACGATATATCTGATGTCCATACATATACGATCATGGAACACAATCACGATGGTATGCTTCGACGGGGAAAAGCTGTCGAGCACATGTTGACCGTGCGTCAAACGCTGCTTACCGATCGGTCAACGGAAACAGTCGCGCTTGGCGAGGGTATCAATGGGCGTGTACTCGCGCAAAGAATCGATGCCGAGCGAGATGTTCCAGCGTTCGATTACGCGACGATGGACGGATACGCTCTCAACACGAGCGACGATTATCCGCTCGATATCGTTGATACAGGCGTGTTCCCGGAAAGCGAGCCGTTGGCGCTCGAAGAGGGACAGGCCATCCGTACTGCAACTGGTGCGCCGATTCCAGAGCGTGCCAATGCTGTCCTCAAAAAAGAGGCGGCAACCATCGAAGATGGTCGGCTCGATGGAGTTACTCTCGAACCGGGGACCTTCATTTACGAGCGTGCGAGTAACGTCACCGCTGGTGAGACACTCTTCGAAGCGCACGAGCGCCTCTCAGCGAAGGATGCAACACTCCTCCGCGATCTCGGAATTGAAACAGTTGCGGTCCACAAGCCACTCTCGGTAGCGCTGCTTGCAACTGGTACCGAGATTCACGAAGACCGCATCACTGACCTCGACTCACCGATGGTTGCCGAACTCGTCCAGTCGTGGGGGCACAAAACAACGTATGTGGGAACAGTTCCAGATGAGTATGACCGCATCGAAGCGCGGATCGCAGAGCTTTCCAAAGCGTTTGATGTCGTGATGACGACCGGCGGGACCAGCGTTGGTGAGAAAGACTACGTCGTCCGTGCGCTCGAATCGCTGGGAAGGGTCATTTTCCACCGCACACGCGTTCGTCCAGGAAAACCAATCGCACTCGCTGAACTCCCCAACGCAACGGCTATTGCCGTCCCAGGAAAGCCAATTGGTGCGCACACGATCATGACACTCATCGTGCGCCCATTCTTCACGGGGGAAACGACCCTCCCGACAGTACACGCAGAGATGACTGACAGTGTCAATATCGGTTCAGAGGATTTCGAGTACGCGATTCCAGTGCTGCTCTCGGGTGAGACTGCAACACCGCTCGGACACGTCGACTCACCGCTTTCGATCTACGAGATGACGTTCGACCCGAGCGTGCTCTCGGCATCGACGCGGGCAACACGGGCTGATGGCTTTCTCATCACTAACAATTCTGTGAAGAAAGGTGAGATAGTTCCGGTCGTTCCCTACGAAGTTGTCGAGTAGATCCCACAACAACTGCAGTGCTGATGACAACAGAAGCTACGGTTCCCCCGGTCTATATCCCGATCGTTGTCGTATAATTCGAACACTGACCAAACATGGATATAAATCGCTTCCGTTCATCCCGGTGGCTGTACGTTGGTGCTGCCGTCGTTATCGTCGGGGCAGCAGGTACGTATCAATTCGCGTGGTCAGTCATTCGCGCTCCTATAGGCGTGCAAGCTGGTGCGTCCGAAACCGTACTTGGGACAGTCTTTTCGGTGATGATCGTCTCTCAGACGCTGGCCGCATTTCCGGCGGGCTGGATTCGTGATCGTCACGGACCGCACGTCCCGCTCCTCGCTGGTTCCGTTTTGCTTACAGCCGGATTCGCTGGGGCTGCTCTCATGCCGACGGTACCCGTGTTGTACCTGTGGTTCGCATTGGGTGGCGCAGGCGTTGGAATTGCGTACGATATCGCTGTGAACACCCCCTCACAGTGGTTCGTCAATCGGCGTGGAATGGCGACGGGTGCAGTGAGTATGGCGTTTAGTGGGACGAGTTTTGTCCTGATTCCGGTCATTCAGCGGGGCGCTGAAACTGCGTTCACCTCGACGCTACTGGTGTTAGCGCTGGCAGCGGGAATTGCCTCACTCATCGGCGCTGCCATCATTAGAGATCCAGACGGCGATAGCCCTGTCCAAGAGGAGACACCAACACGTTCGGCTGTCGATGAGTCCGCAGTGACGTGGCGCAGCATGCTCCGGACGCGACAGTTCTGGGTGCTGTATCTCATCTTTGTCGTCGTAAACGGTGTCGGACTCATGCTCCTTGAGAAGGTAGTGGCGTACGCGGGTCAGCTCGGGCTTCCCACGGCGGCAGCGACGGCTGCGGCATCACTCGTCGCATTGGGACAGGCAACCGGCGTCGTCGTCCTCGGGAGCGTATCAGATCGTATCGGCCACAAACGAACGCTCGCTGGCTCGCTCGTCATCTGTGGGCTTTCTCTCGCCGCGACTGTTGTCGTTGGCCAGCTGGCGTTCGAATGGTTATTCGTCGCCCTTGCGGGGGTCACGATGTTTTTCCGAAGCCCATCATTCGCCATTATGCCAGGACTCACAAGCCAGTACTACGGCCAGCGATACGCATCAGAGAACTACGCGGTGCTGCTGACGGCGAAGCTGTGGGGCGGCATCTTCGGTGGAACGGCAACGAGTGTTCTTGTTCTTTCTCTCGGTTGGTCACAGACGTTTTACATTGCTGCAGCACTCGCGGTCGTCGCAGGCATCCTCGCGTCAGTTGCGCTCGACTCGTCGTGAACGAACACGAAATTCGGTAGTCACGACCCATTCAGTACCTGTTGGTCGACGCTCCGTGAAAGCAGCACACTCACAGAGATGGATTTGCTCGACCGTGAGTTCCATCGCTTCGCCTATGAAGCACAATCGGATGATCGTCAGGATCGGCAATCATCGCCATATCACAGGTCGGAAACTCCTGCAGTTCCAGTACGACATCCATTCCTTCATCTCGAAGCTCTTCGACAGCGGCTTCGACATCATCAACGGCCATTGCAACGCCAGTACCGCCTGCTCCTGGAGTAACCGGGAAGTGGGGATTGGCTTCTCCGAGTGCAAGGGTCGTCGGTGGCAGCGCAAACTCTGCCCAGCTAGACTCCTCATTTAGCATCTCCAGCTCTAATCCGAGCGTATCACGGTAGAATGGAACTGACACGCTAAGATCGGCGACGGTCTGAAAAATGAAGTCTGTCGCTTTAACGTTCGTATTCATACTATATCTAATTCCACTCATATCAACGGCTGTAGTTGATAAAGAGATGCGCCTAGCGGGGCGAAAGTGATTGCTTCCAATTTTCCGTTGACCAAGAATTCATCCGGAAAACGACTGCTGAAGGTCGCTTGCAATCTCAGCAATAGCCTCTCGTGCCTGTCTCAGTTCGGGGTCGTCAAGCATACCGAGGAATCCATGGACGAGATCATCGTGATGTCGGTGGGTGACGTCAACTGTGGCTTCATCGAGGCGCTTTGCGTACTCGACTCCTTCATCACGCAGCACGTCGAAGCCACAGGTCACGATCGTCGCGGGAGGGAGCCCACGCAGATCGCGCGCCCGCAGGGGCGAGGCGTACGGATTGTTGCCATCGAGGTCACTCTCAAGATAGTGGTCCCACACCCACTCTTCATCTGCTTTTGTGATCACGAGCTGCTCAGGATCCTCTTCGTACGATGGCGTATCGAACGAGTAATCGAGAATCGGGGTGACGAGCACCTGATACGCCACGTCGGGTTCGGCACAATCACGAGCAACTTGCGCGACTGCAGCTGCCAGATTCCCGCCCGCACTCTCGCCACCGATCGCCACACGATCGGGATCCCCGTGAACGACGCCAGAATGTTCGACAACCCATTTCGTCGCACAGTAACAGTCTTCGACGGGTGCTGGAAACGGATGTTCGGGTGCGTGGCGATACCCGACCGAGACGACCACACACCGAGCTGCGTTTGTTAATGCTCGACAGATCCCGTCGTCAACATCGATACCACCCATTACCCAGCCACCACCGTGAGCGTACACGAGAACTGGGAACGGTGCTGATCCATCCGGTGTATAGATCCTGATTGGGATACCACCAGCAGGACCGTCGATCGTAATGTCCCGTACCGATCCAACAGGTTCGGGATTCTTCGGTGGTGCCCACAGCTCTGCTAAAAGTTTCCGAGCCCCGTCGACAGAAAGCGTACTGAACCGTGGAATCCCCGCATCTTTCCGTTCTTCGAGTACTGCGTTCACATTGGGGTGTGGTACCGTTGCCCTCATTTCACATCATCCGACCAAACGCTGCAAGCGGTTATAGCTCTACGCCCCGCGAAAGCAAATGACCCAACAACCCGCGTGATGACTGAACTGGTTAGTGTCCAAAATAGATGCGCGAATAACTAGCACACGAACTGGACGGTGCGCTCGCAGCCCCTGTCCTAACTTCGCTCACACGAACTGCGGAGTGAGGTATTAATTCGAGAGGACCGGTGGCGATTCGTCGTTTTCGCTGGTCGGTTGTGACTCGTTCGTGTGCTCAACGGGTAGTGTATCGAGCAGTTCCGCGGCTGCATCGAGTCGCTCGTCGATCTCGGTAACAAACTCACTCGTTTGGTCCGTTGTGATCGCACCAGTGGCCGTCGGCTCGATGAGTCCTTCTTCTTCGAGGATGCGGAGCGAGTAGCGAACCTTGTGCTTGGGATAGCCCGATGCATCCGATAGTCGCATGATTCCGATTGGCTCGTGAGCGACTACTAGCTGTAATACTTGCATGTGTCGATCTAGCATATCGACGCGGTCTTCGAGATGACCTATCATGGTACATAGTACCTCACACCCCAGTGATTTGAATGTTGTTAATCGCGATTCACATAGTAACCAATTTACTCCGAATTTTGTACGCTACTGCGTTCTGTATGGACAATTCAATAGTTAAAATAAGCAATATTACCTGTGTTTTTCAGACATCTCATTCAGAATTGCTCAACTATATGGTAATACGCAGAACCAGCACTGCTCAGACGCAGTTGGTTTATTGTAATCGGTCGTATTCTGGTTGACTCTCGTGGGAGACAACTGCGAGTCGGTGACACCGCACCTCGGTTAGTACGATCGCGGAAGACCGAGATGGTGCTCAGCAATGAAGTTTTTGACCATCTCGTTCGAAACGGGCGCCGTCTGTGTGAGACGCATATTCTGCCAGATATCGTATACTTCGTACTCGCGCGTGAATCCGTTTCCACCGTGGGTCTGAATTGCTTGCGAGGCAGCTTCGGTCGCAAACTCGCTCGTGAGTAGTTTCGCTGCGTTCGCTTCCATGCCACAATCCTCGCCGTCGTCCCACTTTGAGGCCGCTTCGTACGTTATCTGCCGGGCAGCCATGAGCTTCGCGTAGTGCTCTGCCAGTGGGTGCTGAATAGCCTGATGGGAGCCGATTGGCTGCCCGAAGACCTCGCGGTCGTTCGCGTACTCGACCGCGAGATCGATCGCCCGGAGTCCACCCCCAAGCGCACTCGCTGCTCCCCCGATACGCTCTGTGTTGAGCGTATCGAACAGCAGGTAGAGTCCACCATCCTCGGCCCCTAGAATGTGATCTTCGTGGACTCGGAGCCCGTCGATGTCAACTTGGTATTGGCGTTCGAACCACTGAACAGTCGTATCAAGCTCTGTGAGCGAGATGCCGTCCCGAGAAGCAGGATCGTCGACAAGAAACATCGTAACCCCGTGAGTAGGATTCGAGCGGTCGAACGCTGTTGTACGCGCTATCAGCAACATTGAATCGGCGTTCTCGACGCCACTGATGAACGTCTTCTGACCGTTGATGACGAACTCACTCCCATCGCGCTCGGCGTGCGTGTCGATGTTGAGCGTGTTCGTTCCCGCTCGCGGCTCGGTTAATCCCATACAGAACCGCATCTCGCCGTTGGCAATCTTCGGTAGATACGCTTGCTTCTGGGATTCGGTGCCATGGCGCTGAATACCGATGCCACCAAAGACTGGCGTGAGCACGAAAATAATCCCACCCTGCCCGCCTCCGCGAGAAAGTTCCTCAATGACAATAGTCATTTCATGCATTCCCATTCCTTCACCGCCGTACGCTTCGGGAATTGCCACTCCGAGCCATCCGTTGTCCGCTAGATCCTGCCAGTACTCTTCCGGGAACTGCTTGGCATCGACGTGTTCGCGCCAGTAAGTGGAATCGTACTCGTCGGCGATATCGCCAACGGCCTCCCGGATCATGTCACGCATTTCCTTATCAACTGAGGGCATATTCCAGATGCACTACGATCTATAATAACGGTTGTGCCGGGCATGCATGGCCACCGAAAACGAAGCTACCAACATAGATATAGATAAACAGTAGAGTAACTGTTACAAATTGAGACTGAGCGATCGCCTCAGAGTTCTTCGTCTGTCGGTTTCAGTGGTTCACCGAGTCGTTCGGATGCGGTTGCTTCGAGCTTGAATCGCTGGACCTTTTGGGTCGCACTCCGGGGAAGTTCTGTAACGAAGAACACGCGACGTGGATGGGCATAGGTGGCGACATGATCGAGTGTGAATTGACGGAGTTCTTCTTCATCGACCGTCGCTCCGTCCTCGGTAACGACGAACGCGACTGGTGCTTTGCCTTTCATCTCGTGATCAGCTGCGACGACGGCGGCTTCAGCAACGGCCGGATGATCGTACAGTGCATCCTCGACTTCGGCCGGATAGACGTTCTCACCGCCGACGATCATCATATCATCAGCACGATCGACGATCCAAAAGTACCCATCGCTGTCGACACGCGCGATGTCTCCCGTGTAGAACCACCCATCGTCGTCAAACACTGCTTCAGTCTTCGCAGGACGCTCGTAGTATCCTGTGAACACCTGTGGGCCGCGAACGGCGATCTCTCCGGTGACCTGTGTCTCGTCGTCGAAATCAATGTTTGCGTTCACAAACGGCGTGAGCTCTTCTGGTTCAATGAGTGTCTCACGGCTGTCAGGATTTGTGAGCTTGAGTTCGATGTTCGGCACCGGAGGACCGATACACCCCGCAGCCTTGCGAACTCCTCGCGACGGTTCGGTGGTACCAGCAGGCGACGTTTCCGTCATACCCCATCCTTCGGTCATTGGAACGTCCCACGCGGCTTCGATTTCGCGTCGGGTCGAATCCGCAAGCGGCGCAGCCGCACAGATGGCGTTCTCTAGCGAGGAAAGGTCGTAGTCTAATGGGGAATCTCGGTATTCGCGGAACATCATCGTGTACATCGCTGGTACACCCGCGAAATGGGTTATTGAATGCTCCTGAATGGCGTTGAGCATCGGTTCTGCTTCGGGCTGGGGCTGAAGTATCATCGTTGCACCCGTATAGAGGAACGTTCCCATGAGCGCGTTCATCGCGTAGACGTGAAAGAGCGGAAGGACGAGCAGTCCTGTGTCATCAGGATCGAGCGCCAGTCCCCCCGAATCGTAGGATTCGATCGTCGTGAGAAGGTTTTCGTGGGTGAGTAACACCCCTTTGGGCTTTCCAGTGGTTCCACTAGTGTAGGGCTGACAGGCTACGTCGTCGAACGCGCGTTCGGGTCGATCGAGATCCGCGCTCGCCGCAGCGATGGTGTGCGAATAGTTAATGCAGCCCTGATCACTCACTCCCGGAATGAACGTCGTTTCCACGTCAGCCGCGCGAGACAGCTGTTTGGCTTCATCTGCGAGCAGTGGCGAGGCGATCAAATAGTCGACACCCCCGTCTTCGAGTACGAAGACGAGTGTTTCGGGATCCATCCGGAGATTTAGTGGGATCGGGACCGTTCCTGCCTTGATCGCCCCAAAATACGCGCTTGGAAACTGAAGCGTGTTCGGTATGAGCAACCCAACACGTTCTCCGGCCGCAACACCGGCATCGAGGAGAACATTCGCCACCCGCCTCGATTCGGTATCGAGTTCTGCGAACGACTGTTCGCCGCCGAGACCGACGAATGCGGTCTTGTCACCGTACCGGTGGGCAGCCATCGCTGGGAGGTCACCCATGTGTCGAAGTGGTTTACCGTTGTAGTATTCCATGTTTCTGATGATCATATTTCCTCATGCATATTAAATATTGACGTGATCTGTCCATTTTAACAATCACTTTGTGTTGCGAGAGCCAGAAGTGAACATCATAACGTTGTGTGTTGGATATCATCGACTGAATTAATGGCTAGTTTGACATTGTGGGAGAAACGGAGGTATGTATGGAAATCGATATCGGTGATGACACTGACGAGGAAACAGCTCGGGCGATCGCGACCGCGATATCGGAACATCTCGGTCGATCAGTCGAGATCGTCGACGAGGAGGCTCCAAATACGAGGGAAGCAGACTGGCGTGGGGCTGGATCAGTTGTGACCGAGCGTGAGGAACAACTTCGCGCAGAGATCGAAGCAATCGTATCAGGTGGTCCCGAGCGCGGGCACGAGAAGATCGCAGATCTGGGGAAGGTCTTTGTCCGTGATCGTCTCGATATGATCTTCGATACCATCGAGTACGAGGATGGGACCTTCGCACGGCAGACGGACGAGGAACTCCCTGCAGACGGGTTGCTAACAGGAGTTGGAACCATCGATGGCCGAACCATCGCATTCACGGCGAACGATTACACAGTGAAAGCTGGTTCCTTGGGACAGATGGGTGTCGAGAAAGTGATCCGGATCGAAGAGCGCGCGATGGAGATGGGCATTCCGATGCTCCGACTGATCGATTCAACAGGCGCACGCCTCGACACCGCAGAACGCGAGCCGGGCGAGACGCATATGGGACGCTATCACGGCGGGAAGATGTTCTACAATCAGTGTCGTCTCTCTGGGCAGGTTCCACAGATCGGCGTGCTCTATGGTCCGGATATTGCAGGCTCTGCGTACACTCCCGTCTTCTGTGATTTCCTCATCATGGTTGCGGACATTTCGGGGATGGCAATCGCCTCACCGCGCATCGTCGAAGCAATGACTGGCGAATCCGTCGACATGGACGCACTCGGTGGCCCGGAGGTCCACGCGACCCAGAGCGGAAGCGCAGATCTCGTTGTCCCCGACGAAGCGGCGGCCGCAACAACGGTCCGTTCGCTCCTCTCGTATCTTCCCCAGAGCTACGCCGAGCAACCACCCACGGATGAATCGATTCCACCGAGAAAGAATCCGAACAGCCTCGACGCTGTCATCCCCGAGCAGCCGAACAAGGCGTACGATGTCCACGAAACCATCGACCGACTCGTCGATCGAGCATCGTTTTTCGAACTCATGCCCCGCTTCGCTCCGGAGATAGTCACCGGTTTCGCACGAATTGACGGCCGCTCCGTGGGCGTCGTCGCCAACCAGCCTGAGCACGTCAGCGGAGCCATCTTTCCAGACTCGGCCGATAAGGCCGCAGGGTTCGTCTGGACCTGTGACGCCTACAACATCCCGCTGGTCTACCTCTGTGATACGCCAGGATTCATGATCGGTTCAGCGGTCGAACGCGAGGGCGTCCTCCGGAAAGGAAGAAAACTCATCTATGCAACCTCGAACGCGCAAGTTCCCAAATTCTGTGTGATCATCAGAAAAGCCTACGGGGCGGGAATTTATGCGATGTGTGGACCGTCGTTCGGGGCTGATGCGACACTGGCGCTTCCGTCTGCCGAAATCGCGGTCATGGGACCCGACGCCGCTGTCCACGCACTGTTCGGGGGACAACTAGAAGCGATGGAGGACGAAGCGCGCGAGCAGTTCATCGAAAGCGCAAAAGCGGAGTACCGAAACTACATCGACATCAACGCACAAGCATCGAAGATGCAGGTTGATGAACTCCTTCCTGCGGGCGATCTCCGCGAACAGCTGAAAGCGCGTCTTGCCGCGTTCAGTACGAAACAACGGTCCGAACGCCCACAACACCACGGAACAGTACTGTTCTGAGTCCAACTCCGCCCTCAGATTAGAACGGTGAAGACGCGAGCAGTTGGCCACCGTCGACGGCAAAGTAGCCGCCGGTGACGTAGGCGGCCGCAGGACTCGTAAGAAAGAGCACTGTCGGGACGCAGTCGGCGGGTGTACCGAATCGCTCTGCCGGGATATCTTGAAGAATCTCCTCTGGAAGCTCGCCACCAGCTGCCTCGGTTACGCCTTCGGTTTCGATGATGCCCGGTGCGATCGTATTCGCCCTGATGTCGTGGACTGCCCATTCGCTCGCTACAGTCTGCATCAGGTTGTGGACACCCGCTTTTCCCGCGCCAGAGTGAGCGTGATACGGTGCACCTTGTACGCTGTTGGTCGCGCCCATCGAAACGATCGCGCCACCATCATTCTCGATCATGTGTTCGCCAACGCTCAGTGTGCAGTAGGCCGTTCCGTCGAGGATAGTTCCGACCACGGCGCGCCAGCCGTTCGGCGTCAGCAGCTCGGTCGGGGTGAGAAAGTTCGCACCGGCGTTGTTCACAAGCACATCGATACCGCCGAACTCCTCAACCACCGTCTCAGTCATGGTATCGACGCTCTCGTACTCACGAACGTCGACAGTCGTCGCATACGCTCGTCCACCACGGCTTTCGATTTCCTCGACAACCGGTGTGAGGTGATCCATATTGCGGCTGACAACGGCGACATCCGCGCCGTGATCTGCAAACGCGAGTGCAACCGCCTTGCCGATACCAGTACCGCCCCCTGTAACGAGGACAACCCGATCGGCGAACAGATCTTCGGCGAACAGATCGGTGCTCGGAGGCGTTTCACCGAGACCAACCATCAGCGAATCACCTTCTCGACGCACACTGTTACTCCCCATTCGAATCGTAGCTCGTTGTATCTCATTGTTTCATCCCCAGAATTTCCCGCGCTTCGTCGGGTGTCGCGGGTGTTCGACCGACAGCTCGGGTCAGTTTCGCTGCCTGTTCGACGAGTTCGGGATTGGTCGACATCTCACCGTTTGGTAAATAGAAGTTGTCTTCGAGACCAACACGGATATTACCGCCCATCGAGAGCGCACCAGCGGCGAGTGCCCACTGTTCACGACCGATGCCGATCACTTGCCAGTTGGCGTCATCAGGGAGCTGTTTGACCTGATGAACGAGGTTTTCGACTGTCGCTGGGATTCCACCGAGTACACCCATGATGAGACTAAACTGCAGTGGATGAGAGAGATCATCCATCTTTAATAACGGCTTGATATTTCCAATGTGACCAGTGTCGAAGCACTCCAATTCGGGTTTCACCCCGGCGTCGGCCATCGCATTCACGAACTGTCCGATCTCCTCGAAGGAGTTTTCGAACACCATATCGAACACGAACTCCTCGCGGGATTCAGAGTATTTTGCGTAGTTCATCGATCCCATGTTCAGCGCCGCGAGATCGGGTTGTGCCTCCTGAATATACTCAATACGCTCTTTGACCGACGCGTGGAGCGCTCCCGTCGAAAAGTTAAGTAGAATGTCGGTTCGATCTCTCACCTCATCATAAATATCTTGATAAATTTCTGTGCTGTACGTCGGGCTCCCATCTTCGGTCCGAGCATGAATGTGGGCGATGGCAGCACCCGCCTCCCGAGCAGCGGCAGCGTCTTCGGCGATCTCTTCGGGCGTATACGGAATCGCTTCGCACTGATCGCGCGTGGTGAGTGCACCGGTGAGTGCTGCGGAAATAATCGCCCGTTCCGGATCATTTCCTTTGATGGATTGCTGATCGTTAATCGTCATTGTTGTCGAGAGAGCGTTCGGTCCACTCAGGCTGTTCGTCGAGCAAGAATGCGTTGATTCCCTCCTCGGTCGCATCACTCATGGCAAGGAGTGCTATACTCTCGCGCATGTACGAAAGCGCCTCGTGAAATCCCATATCGCGTTGGTTGTAGAACGATTCTTTCCCCATTTCGATCATCACTGGTGAGGAAGCCGCGAGATCATCAATGAGATCGTCGAGCTCTGCCTCGAACTCATCGCTCGGAACAACATCGGTGGTGAGTCCAATTTCGTGGGCCTTCGCAGCATCAATGTGCTCACCCGTAAAGAGCAGTTTGAAACCTTGCTTTTCGTGGACAGTGCGCATGATTGGTACGAGTGCCTGTGAAGGAAACATGCCAATATTCGCCTCGGGGGTTCCAAAGGTCGCATCGTCGGAGGCAAGGACGAGATCACAGGCCGCTGCAAGACCCATCCCTCCAGCGAGGCAGTAGCCTTCGACAGCGGCAACGACCAGCGCGCCGGTATCGATCAGTTGTTCCATCAGCTCTGCTAGCCCCGAAAAGCTGTTTCGGTACGCCTGTGGTCCTTTTCCGACGTTCGATGCTATACTCTTGAGGTCGCCACCCGAGGAGAACGTTCCAGCAGCGCCACGGATGACGACAACGCGTGCTGGACCTGCATCAGCAGCCGCAAGCACAGCACTCAGCCCCTCAAGAACATTCTCGTTCATCGCATTGTGCTGTTCGGGTCGGTCGATTACTGCTCTGATCACCAGCTCGTCGTCGCTGACGGTTACTGTGAGATCCTCGTTTCCATCTATGTTCGTTTCGGTCATCGGTGCGCTCCTCGAAACACGTTTACGTCCAATTCGTCTGTGCAGGGTACTGCTACGGTTGATACCATTAGATCGGGCTCGGATTGTTCGCACGGTCGTTCAGTTTCCCAGAATGTGTCGTCCGTCATCGTTCGAATATCTGTGTTTTCGTCTTTGTTCGCTTCATTCTAGCTTTCGTGTATGGCTAATAATTCTATTCCGCGAAATGCAGGGGTGTTTTTATAATACGAAGAATACGGTAGACGTAGACGTTATATCGTCTATGAGTGGGTGGAGAGAAGAACAAACCACTAGATTCAAAGATACGACTATCCAGAACAATTAAATGTAGATGTATGATTGTAATGCCTCGGATAGAAGGGGTTTGAATAGAGGGGAAAGGTCAACAAGCCTCTCACGATACGGACCACTATTCGAATAAAAATTATGGATTCTAGATCACATCGAAACGTATGGGATGCTATGTACGATTGACATAGCATTTAAGTGTTCATAGCGTCTACAGTAGAACGGAGGCAAAGAAGTCGAGATTCATCTCGACCTGTTCAATTCTAAGCACACTCTGCACCCACACCATTATGACAGACCAACGCATCAACATCAATTCCGATCGGCACCGAACAGTTTCATCAGAAGAAAAAACGGATCGAGAGACAGAGACAGAACGTACAACAGTATGTTCTGAGTGTGGTGGCAAGCTCATCACCGATGATGAACACGGTGAGACGGTCTGTGCCGAGTGCGGTCTCGTAGCTGAGGAGGACGAAATCGATCCGGGACCCGAATGGCGAGCATTCAACTCATCGGAGAGAGATGAAAAAAGCCGCGTTGGTGCTCCGACGACCCACATGATGCACGATCGAGGATTATCAACAACCATCGGTTGGCAGGACAGGGATGCCTACGGTAACTCCTTGACAGGACGCCAACGTCAGAAAATGCAACGGCTGCGCACGTGGAACGAGCGCTTTCGCACTCGTGACTCCAAAGAGCGCAACCTGAAACAGGCACTCGGCGAGATCGAGCGGATGGCCAGTGCCCTCGGGTTACCAAAGACCGTCCGCGAGACTGCGAGTGTCATCTACCGGCGAGCACTCGCTGAGGATCTCTTGCCTGGACGGAGCATCGAAGGCGTTGCGACAGCCGCGCTCTACGGCGCTGCACGCCAGACTGGCACGCCGCGCAGCATCGACGAAGTCGCTGCTGTCTCGCGGATCGAGGCGATGGAATTCAAACGAACGTATCGATATATTGTCCGTGAGCTGAATCTCGAAATCGAACCAGCCGACCCAGTCAGTTACGTCGGCCGATTCGCTTCTGAACTCGACATCTCGGAGGAAGCCGAACGGCGCGCCCGTGAGCTGCTCGAATCGGCCAAGAAAGACGATGTCACGAGTGGGAAAAGCCCCGTGGGCCTTGCTGCCGCCGCGGTCTATGCCGCTCCGCGCCTCACGAACGAGAAGATCACGCAAAGCGAAGTCAGTGAGGTTACTGACATCAGCGAAGTCACCATCCGCAACCGCTACAAAGAGCTGCTCGAAGCCGGAGAACAAACACGAGCAGCCACATAACGTATCAACGAATGCTGCTACACGGACGCTGGAGTGAGTGTCGGATTGAACTGGTCAAGTTACTTGCTATTACAAGCATACGATTGTAATGATTCTCCACCCACGTTTGCGGGAGGGTCGAGAGCAGCTGACTGTCAAAATTGAACAACGCACGAGCACGGGCGATCGATACAACGCCCCGTCTAGTAGTGGTCTGCAGGGAGTAGCTGGCTGGACGAAGACACAAATAGAATGGACAACAAAAATGGTACGGTTGACTGATAGTATCCTCTGCTTACATGAGATGAGAGAATACTGTCCGATTACGAGACTATGAATTAGTATTTAAATAATAAGAATGAGTTGTTTGCGTTTGCAAGCAACCCAGCATCACTACCAGAGTCGAACGCCGAATGACAGGAAGAAAACCCCTGTGTGTCACACAGGAGGAGAGAAGAAATCAATCACTTAGTCAATCAGTCTACGGACCGTGATTGTGAGCAGTACACATAGTCTCTTCGGGCTCGGAGCAATTACAAAGGTAATTTTGTAACGTCTACACGCCGGGGAACCCTGATCCACGTGTATTCGGATCGTGCGTTCGCTTGTCGCTTCCAGAATCAGGTATCTTCTACGATGACGAAGTCGTATTCAGTATCGTAGTTATAGACTACTGATTAGTAAGGAGAACAATTATTGAGTGGAGTGAACAAGATCAATTTCGATCGCATTCGCCGTGTCACGAACCATCTGTGGGACCTCTTGATCGAACACCTGACCCTGCATTCGGCTTTTCGGTCCCGAAACGCTGACTGCTCCCAAGGGAACTCCATTTTCGAGAATGGGAGCTGCACAACACTGTAATCCGTTGAGCCGTTCTTCTCGATCGAAGGCGATGCCGCGCTCGTGGACTGTCTCCAGTTCGGTGTGAAGACGCTCGGGCGTAGTGATTGTGTTTTCGGTCATCTGTGGTAATCCGTGCTGTTCGACTATCTGCAGTAGGCGGTCGTCGTTGAGATACGCAAGGATTGCTTTTCCAACCGCAGTACAATGAAGATGTTCACGTTCTTGTACGTATGACTCCAACCGGAGCGCTCGTTCGCTCCGGGAAACTGCGACATAAATACCGAGTCCGTTCTCTTCAACTAGTAGATTCGCCATTTCGCCGGTCTGTTCAGCCAGCTCGTCGATGTTGCGCTTTGCGATCCGATAGAGTTTCAGACGGTGTTTTGCGTAATCGCCAAAGTAGATAAATCGTAGTCCGAGCGTGTACTCTTCGTCCTCTTTGACGAGATATCCCTCCTGTTGAAGCGTGCTGAGGTAGTTATGGAGTGTACTTGGTGGCATGTCGAGAACTGAAGCGATATCCGCCCCTCGTGCCCCGTCCATGTTCCGCACCTCTTCGAGGATTCGAAACGCCGTTTCGACGGATTTGATCGGGTTTTGTGCTTCTGTCGTCATGTCTACCTCGAATATTCCACATTACTTAATCGTTATTCATTATCGAGGAAAGAAGCTGTTCAAGGCGTGTGATCAGTCGGTCCAAATCCAAGCGCTGGACAGAGTGGGTTCCAGACACGAGAGAGGAACGTACCGACGAATTTTAGTGTCTTCTAGAAACATGACTCTGTGACCGGGAGTCATTCACCGATAGCCCGGAACGCTGTGATCATCATGGTAGAAACACAGAGTATATCGACGCCAGAAGCACCACAGAATGACAATCCGTATTCGCAGGGAGTCATCGTCGACGGTCTACTATTCGTATCTGGATTTGGACCGGTTTCGCCAGAGACGATGGAGACAGTAAACGGAGATATCGGCACACAGACCAGCCGTGTGATCGAAAATCTGCAGGCAGTAGTCGAAGAAGCTGGCGGAAGCCTGGCTGACGTCGTAAAGACGACGGTCTACGTGACGGACATGGCGGATTATGATCAGGTAAACGAGACCTATGGTGAGTATTTTGACGAGGATCCACCTGCACGGGTCTGTATCGAAGCCGCGCGTCTCCCTGACAACGTCAGCGTCGAAATTGACGCAATCGTCGCCATCGAATAGACTGCCGTTCGAGAAGAGCCGAGCTGAAGACGACTTAGTCGCTTCGCTCAGCAATTGCTTCCGTGACGATATCGAGCGCTATTTCGGCCTGTGATCGTGTGAGCACGAGCGGTGGGAGCAGTCGGAGAACGTTCCCATATCGACCCGCGGTCCAGACGAGGACACCGCGTTCGTAACAGTACTGCTGAATTTCATCGACGAGATCCGTCGCGGGGTCGCCGTTCTCATCAACGAACTCTGCACCGATAAAGAGACCTTTTCCACGTACCTCCCCGAGTTGCTTGCTCTGGTCGGCGGCTTCGCGGAGCCGCGAGCGGATGTACGTTCCGAGATCACGAGCGTGCGAGAGCAGATTCTGATCCTGAATGTACTCGATTGCCCGACAGCCCGCACGCATAGCGACAACGTGTCCCCGATAGGTGCCAGCGTGTGCACCCTCGCCCCACGTGTCGAGATCCTCGTGATACATGGTCGCCGAGAGAGGAAGTCCGATACCGCCCAACGCTTTCGCCATCGTCATCACATCGGGTGTCGTCTCGTACCACTCGCTCGCCCACCACTCCCCAGTTCGACCAAATCCGCTCTGGATCTCATCGACGATCAGTGTGAGTCCGTTGTCTTCTGTGATCTCCTTGAGACCAGGGAGGAATCCTTCTGGAGGCGTTATGACACCGCCCTCCCCTTGGATCGGTTCGACAACGATTCCGGCGGGATTGGCGACGCCGCTGTATGGATCCTCGACGATTGCCCGAACCTCATCCAACGCATCGACCACGGCGTCGGCTTCTGTTTTGTCCTGTCCGAATGGATACGGATACGGAGCGTGAACGATATCCGGCAACAGCGGGGTGTACTCCTTTTTGAACGATTTGTTCGAGGTGAGGCTCATCGCACCCGAGGTCGGACCGTGATATGCACCACGGAAGGCCACAAATCCGTGGCCATTCCCGTTGTATTTGGCGAGCTTCATCGACGCCTCGATTGCGTCACTTCCCGTCGGACCGCCGAACACGACCCGATTGTTTCCCGACAGAGAGCCGGGGGCGATTTTATCGAGCTTTTCGAGGAGTTCGATCCGGGGCTCTGTCGGGAAATCAATCGTATGGGTGATCTTGTCCACCTGCTCGTGAACAGCCTCGGTGACGTACGGATTCGAGTGTCCGACGTTGAGAACGCCGATTCCCCCGAACATGTCGATGAAGGTGTTTCCATCGACATCGCGGACTGTCGCACCGAGTCCCTCCTCGAACGCGATTGGGATGTCGTTTGGATACGCTACGGCGCTGCTATCCAGACGATTTTGTTGTTTGAGCAGCCGTTTCGTCTTCGGTCCCGGAACAGTCTCAACCGATGGTGCATCGTCATAATGTATCTGGTCGTATTCGTGCGCTGGCTCTATAGCCATGGCTGCCCTACGAACATCTCTCACAAAAAAGTGCGCATTGGACTGACAGACCAATGTTCGTCGAAGCAGCTCGTGCGAGGATACCTTGATGGTGGAGGAGAATGATCATTCCAGTATGGAGGTCATCAATCCAGCGACTGGCGAAGAGACCGAATCGTACGAAGAAGATGACTGGGCTGAGATCGACACAGCGCTCGACCGTGCGGTGGATACCTTCGAGGACTGGCGACAGCGATCTGTGAGAGAGCGCGAGCAGTTCCTTGTCGACCTCGCTGACGTCATTCGTGATGAGAAACACCACTACGCCGAACTCATGACGAGAGAGATGGGCAAACCCATCTCACAGGCAATCGCGGAGATTGAAAAGTGCGCGTGGCTTTGTGACCACTACGCTTCGCACGCGGGCACGTATTTGCAAGAAGAACAACACCCGAGTCCACCGGGAACGAGCGTCAAGACGGTTCACGATCCCCTCGGTCCCGTACTCGCGGTGATGCCCTGGAACTTCCCCTTCTGGCAAGCGCTTCGGTTCTCAGTCCCCTACATAACGGCGGGGAACGTAGGGCTGCTCAAGCACGCTTCGAACGTTCCGGGCTGTGCCCTCGCGATCGAGGAACTCTACGAAAAGGCCGGCTATCCAGAGGGCGTCTTCCAGACGTTGGTCGTTGGCTCGGACCCTATCGACGACATTCTCGCAGACGAACGCATTCGGGCAGCAACACTGACCGGAAGCGGCCCAGCGGGTCGAGCTGTTGCCTCGAAAGCGGGCGAGCAGCTCAAGAAAACCGTTCTCGAACTCGGTGGAAGCGATCCGTTCGTCGTGTTAGAGGATGCCGACCTCGATGCAGCGGTCGAAACTGGCACGCGGGCACGCAACCAAAACGGTGGGCAGTCGTGTATCGCTGCAAAGCGTTTCATCGTCGTCGACGACGTCTACGACGAGTATATCGACCGATTCACCGAGGAATTCGAGGCGCTTACCATCGGCGATCCAATGGATGAGGAGACGGACGTTGGGCCACAGGCCCGCCGCGATCTGATGGAAGGCCTGCACGAACAGGTCATAGCAAGCGTTGATGCCGGTGCCACCGCTATCACCGGTGGTGAACCGCTCGACCGCGAGGGGGCCTACTACCCGCCGACGATTCTCGCAGACGTACCGGAAAACTGTCCTGCCAGCGACGAAGAGCTGTTCGGTCCCGTTGCAGCTGTTTTCCGAGTTGCTGATGAATCAGCGGCCATCGAGATGGCCAACGACACGCAGTTCGGTCTCGGTGCCAGTGTCTGGACAGAAGACCGAGATCGCGGTGAGCGCGTCGCGCGCGAAATCGATGCTGGCTGCGTGTACGTCAACCAGCTTGTGAAGTCGGATCCTCGTGTCCCATTCGGCGGCGTCAAAGAATCGGGATACGGTCGCGAGCTATCGGGGATCGGTATCAAAGAGTTCGTCAATCGGAAGACGGTGTGGGTCGAATAACGGCACCACCTTTCTGACTGAAGCAGATCTTCGGTCTGACGATCTCGAACGATGCTGCTGATGGCGCAGTATCGCTGTACGGCGACTGAGACCTGATCAGCGCCCAAGGTGTCTGTGCTCGCATCACCGTGTGATCACTATCATAAAAAGAGTCTCGAGATTCGAATAGACCGTCTTTGACGATAGTGAATTTGTCTACGTGATGATGGAATGTGCTCTCCACGAAACAGAGAGAACCGACGCTCAACCGAACACGGCAATCAATCAAAATTGTGCTGTACCGTTTCAACAGGTGCGTGTCTCGCTATTCGACGTCCTCCGGAGTGAATTCGACAGAAGGAGAAAGCACCTGGTTCGTAAGATCACGCGCCACCCCCGTTTCGGCTAACTTTCTAATGTTCTCGATAGCGATGTCAGACATTCTGGACCAGTGCTTCGGTGTGTGGCCCCCAGTATGTGGCGTGATGAGAACGTTCTGCATGCGCCACAGTGGATGTTCCGACGGGAGTGGTTCGGGATCAGTCACATCGAGCGCCGCACCACGGATATCGTTGAACTGCAACGCAGAGACAAGAGCATCGGTCTCGATGATGGGTCCCCGTGCGGCGTTGACGATGACAGCGTGTGGTGGGAGTGTGGCTAGGGCTGCTTCGTCGATAAGCCCGCGAGTTGTCTCCGATAGCGGACACGTAAGAACGAGATAGTCGGTACGGGAGAGGGCAGCGTGGACGGCGTCCGGATCGTATCCGTAGACTTCATCGGTCGGACCTCCTTTCGACGGCGTGTATCGAATGCCAATCGTCTCGACGCCGAATCCAGATAGCCGCTCGACGACTGCGTTTCCAATTGCTCCGAGTCCCACGACAGTGACGGTTTTTCCCGATAGTTCACCCGCTTTGTAATGACGCCATTCGCGTCGCTCTTTTCTCCGCCATCCTTCATGCAAATTTCGTGAAAACACGAGCATCGATCCAATTGTCTGCTCAGCAATTCCCGGAGCGTGGACACCGCTTGCATTGGTCACAGCGATATTCCGTTCTCTGAGGGCATCCAACGGGAGATGACCGACACCAGCAAAAACACAAACAAAGAGATCGAGATTCTCGGCTCGTTCGAGCAGTGCTTCGTCAATACCGACACCGGTTGCGACGGACACATCAGCGAGAAGGGCCTGCTCCTCTTGTGGCGTCCTCGCAAGCCGAACATTGTGGTCTGGAAGTCGATCACGAAGGAGCCGGGCGTATGGTTCCATCGAGAGACCTTCGGTTCCTTCCCGGAGCACAACGATATCTGGACTGGACTTAGTCATGACGTACTCTCCTCATTGGTAGCCGTACGCGGATACTGATAGACCGAACATCTTAAACTTTGACGTGCGAGCAAATCGATTGTCAGAGATCTCGACGTTCGATTTTCGTCGGTACTCTACTAATGCAGCGGAAGAACCATTTATGAACACCGAGACGTATTGTTGGGTGTATTATCGTATGTCGAGCTCAATACGGAATCGGCTTCGATCGCTTCGTCGCCAGTTCCACCGGTATCCAGAACCAGCATGGTGTGAGTTTCGCACGACGAGCCTCCTCGTCGAACTGCTGGAGGAGATTGGTGTCGACGAACTGGCCATCGGAACAGACGCACTCGTCTCTGAGGAACGAATGGCCGTCCCATCTGAGGAGGAAATCGAGTTGTGGTATCAGCGAGCGCACGATACTGGAGCACGGGCAGACGTTCTCGAACAGACGGCAGGCGGTCACACGGGGGTCGTTGCGAAACTCACTGGAAACGAGGATGAACCGACGGGGCCTCACGTTGGCCTCCGTGTCGACATCGACGGCCTGTTCATCGAGGAATCGACGAGTGATAACCACGTCCCCGCAACGGAAGGGTTCCGATCAGAACACGAGGAAACGATGCACGCCTGTGGTCACGACGCACACATGACGATCGGGTTAGGGGTCATCGAGGCGATCCAACAGAGCGACTTTGACGGGACGTTGACCGTTTTCTTTCAGCCCGCAGAGGAAGTGTCCGGCGGCGGTAAGCCGATGGCTGAAAGCGACCACATGGACGCCATCGAGCATCTCTTTGCGGTTCACGTCGGTCTCGATCATCCGACAGGCACGGTCGTCGGGGGAATCGTAAAGCCGCTGGCGATGAGCCACATCACCGCCCAGTTTACGGGAACGCCTGCCCACGCTGGGAAGTCACCGAACGAGGGGAACAATGCGATGCAAGCAATGGCGAGCGCGATTCAAAACGTCTACGCGATCTCTCGCCACGAAGACGGAATGACGCGGGTCAATATCGGTCGTGCAGAGTGTGGCACAGCGAGCAACATCATCGCAGAGGAGGCCACGATTCACGGGGAAGTCAGAGGGGAAACGACCGAGCTCATGGAGTACATGCGCGGGGAATGCTTTCAGACGCTTGACGCAGCCGCAACGATGCACGGCTGTTCGGTCGATCCGACTGTCATCAGTGAATCTCCCAGAGCTGACAGCGATGAGACGCTTGCAACGCTCGTTCGTGACGTTGCATCACTCCACGAGCACGTCGATACACCAGTGGTGTCCGCGGAATTCGGAGCGAGTGAAGACGCGACCTTTCTCATGAATGCTGTACAGCGGGCTGGTGGGTACGCGACCTACGCAATCATCGGGACAGACCATCCGACGAGCCATCATACGCCGACGTTCGACGTGGACGAGCAGAGCATCGAAATTGGTGTTGACGTACTTTCGGAATCGATTCAGCGAATTGAAGAGGTACGCTCTGACGCATGAGATCAGAAACGATCGTCACACCAGTGGAGATTGAAGCGGCGAACAAACGCATCAGCTCAATTGCTCATCGAACGCCACTCGATCGTTCGACGACGTTTGCACAGATGAGCGACGCTGCTTCGGTTGGACTGAAACTGGAGAATATGCAGCGGACCGGTTCGTTCAAGATTCGAGGTGCGTACAACATGATGAGCCAGCTTCCAGCCACAAAACGGGAAAACGGAGTTGTCGCATCAAGTGCGGGAAATCACGCCCAAGGAGTCGCGCTCGCTGGACAGGAACTGGATATCGAAACGACGATCGTCGTGCCTGAAGTGACGCCCGCGGCCAAGATCGCGGCGACCCGTGGCTATGGTGCGACAGTCCTCGTCGAGGGAGACATCTACGAGGATTCCTATCAGTACGCGATGGATCTCGCCGACCGAGAGAACCGAACATTTGTCCACCCGTTCAACGACGAGCAGATCATCGCCGGTCAGGGGACGGTCGGTCTCGAACTCACAGAGCAGTTCCCGGCAGTCGATACGGTACTCGTCGCAATCGGTGGGGGTGGACTCATTAGCGGTGTCTCTGTAGCGCTCCGGAACCACAACCCGGACGTTCGCGTGATCGGTGTTCAGCCGGAAGGAGCGGCCCACGCAGCGCCATCGCTTGAGGCGGATGAAATTCAGGAACTGGAGACCGTCGATACCATCGCGGAAGGAATTGCGGATACGCGGCTCCTCGAAAAGACGTTCACGGTCATCCGCGAGACTGTCGACGACGTGGTCAGCGTGACGGATCAAGAGATTGCGACCGCGGTTTCGCTTCTCGCAGAGCGGACGAAAACCATTGCCGAGGCAGCCGGTGGAGCACCGCTCGCAGCACTACTTTGCGATACAGTTGACGTGCGCGGTGAGAACGTCGCTGTCGTCGTGTCTGGAGGTAACATCAATCTCACTGATCACGCCAACCTCGTAGAAACCGGACTGGTACAGCAGAATCGACTTCATCGCGTGCGTCTTGTACTCGATGACTGGGCTGCTTCACTCAGCACTGTCGTGGACCTCATCGAACAGGAGAACGCAGAGCTCATCGACATCGAGCGCAGACCACAAGCGCCGACGGAACAGCTGAATCGCTGCCCGGTGTTGCTCACGCTCGAAGGCAACGGAGCGGACCACTTCGAACGAGTCCTCGACACACTGAACGAGCACGAAGAGATTACGGTAAAGTAATCCAACGCTACCACGCCGTCTCAGGTCGTAGGGTGCTACTCACTTCCGTAGTATCAAGAGAACATCAATGTCCATCATATCAGGAGAAATCTCACAGCTTCACGCCACAAATTGTGCTATCTGCTGATTAGGGATACGGGATGCGTCCATGTACGTTCGGTACACAGCCGATAACAAGTTTTAATTTATTCTGTCGACGTTGGTATTGCATGGATAGGGACACCGCAATCCCAGACACAGCAGCGCTGCCCGGACCTAATGCTCAAGCGTGGATCGATTTTCACTCAGAGTATGCAGCCGCAAGCGAATACTCTCACGAGTTCGTTTGGGACGTGACGGCTAAGGCGGACGGTCCGTTCGTTACCGATGTTGATGGGAACGTTCTCCTCGATTTTACCTGTCATATTGGCGCTGCGCCACTCGGGTACAACAACGAGAAAATCATGTCGAAGGTGCGTGAGTTCGATCTCGTCGAACCGACGAAGATTGCGGGACAAGATATGTACTTTGGTATTGGTGGTGATCCGGAGACAGCCGATATCCCCGGAGCTAGCCATCTCATGGAGAAGCTCGTCGCCATTTCGAGTGACTACGAGATGGACACCGTGTTCCTCTCGAACTCTGGTGCAGAGGCCGTCGAGAATGCGATGAAAATCACACACGACTACAATCCCACCGCAAAATACGCCTACGCATTCGAGGGAAGCTTCCACGGGCGTACGCTTGGAACGCTCTCGCTCACCCATTCAAAGGGTGTGTACACCCGCCATTATCCTGAAATCGCGGGCGTCAAAACGCTCCCGTTCTGTGACTGTGATGACAACTGTGAATGCGGTTTCGAGCGATCAGACGGTTCTCAGTTCCGGACTGCGCTCGAACCGGAGGGAGGACATGTCGAACCCGATGAAGTTGCCTTTGTCGTACTGGAGCCGATTCAGGGTGTGGGTGGCTACCGATTTCCGAACGAAGCGTTCGTCAGCGAAGTCGATGACGTGTGTAAATCGTACGACATCCCACTAATCGTCGATGAGATCCAGTCTGGGGTCGGCCGTACAGGGAAGATGTGGGCCTCTGATCACTATCAAATCGAACCCGACGTCATTGCTAGTGCGAAGGGCCTACGGGTTGGGGCGACAATTTCTCGTGAGGAGATCTTTCCCTCTGAGAAAAACCGTCTCGGTTCGACGTTCGGCGGCGGGGACCTCCTTGCCTCGATGCAAGGTGTGTTCACGATCGAGGCTATCGAACAGCACGACTTGCTCGATAATGCGACCGAGCGCGGTCGACAGGCGAAAGAGCTACTCCGTGACAACGCGTCTTCACACGTCGAGGACGTGCGCGGTAAGGGGTTGATGCTTGCTGTCGAGGTTGACAGCCAAGACAACCGCGATGCCGTCGTTGCAGCAGCCTTAGAACGCGGCCTTCTCATTCTTGGCTGCGGTAAGCGCACAATTCGACTACTGCCACCACTGGACGCAACCGAGCGAGAGATCGAGATGGGTATTTCCATTCTCTGTGATGCACTAGACACCATCACACCGAGGACTCACTAGCATGGCAGTTGAAAATGCAAAACCAGCATTCGTCGAACGCTGAACGCTGCTTTCCGAACCAAACCGCGTGAGACTGCTGTGACCAACGCCCGTTCGACGATTCGCGTGCGATAGGTGTCTCTGTCGGTCGTGAGTCGTCTGTTGCGGTCAAGCGACAAACAGACGGCGCGGGAATTCAGAGAGCGGTTCGGCTCCCGTCCCAGTAACACAGAACGTCTCGCTGAGTTCGACACCGAAGTCATCGAACCACAGCCCCGGAATCATATGGAACGTCATATCCGTTTCGAGTACGGTTTCGTCACCGGGACGGATGCTCGCGGTGTGTTCGCCCCAATCGGGCGGATACCCGAGACCCATAGAGTAGCCAATACGGTCCTCTTTTTCGACATCGTATTTTGCGATGGTATCTCGCCACACTTTCTCGACAGCTTCGCAGGTGACGCCGGGCTCGACCGCATCCAGTGCAGCCTCAATTCCCTCGACGACGATGTCTGCGGTTTCCTCAACTGCTGCTGGCGGATCACCGACGAATGTCGTTCGGGCGAGTGGCGAGTGATACCGGTGTCGACAGCCCGATAGTTCGATGATCACTGGGTCGCCACGCTCGAACTGACGATCGGTCCACGTAAGATGCGGTGTGCCGGTGTTGTCACCCGAAGGCATCAACGGGACAATAGACGGATAGTCTCCGCCGTACTCGTCCGTTCCGTCGATGAGAGCTGTGTAGATCGATCGAGCCGCCTCGTACTCTGGAACTCCCTCGGAGATAGCGTTGAGCCCCGCCTGCATTGCATTCTCGGAGATCCGGGCGGCTTGGCGCATGTATTCGAGTTCCTGTTCAGACTTCTTTACGCGCACCCAGTTGACGAGGAGCGTCGCATCTTCGAACTCGGCCACAGGAAGGTTCTTTTGTAGACGTATGTAGGACTTCGCTGTGAAATAGTAGGCATCCATCTCAAGACCGACGCGACCGTCGTCGACGCCAAGATCCTCCAATACCGCGGCGAAGAAGTCCATCGGATGGAGATCAACCGGAGAGTGTACGTGGTCGTCGCTGTAGGCTCGAATGCTCTCCTCGGAAAGACGGGTCGTCGCCCGTGCTCCATTGGCGTCCATCTCGCGGCCCACCCAGATCGGTTCGTCTCGGTTCCGGGTCACCACAATCCCTTGATGGACGTAGAATGACCAGCCATCGTAGCCGGTGAGGTAGTTCATGTTAGCCGGATCGCTGACGATGATTGCGTCCAGTCCTTCTTCTGCCATCCGTTCTTTCGTTCGGGCAATGCGCCGGTCGTACTCGCTGCTGTCGAACACCGCCTGAGACATGCTGAATTCTCACCTGAAAATGTGCGAAGACAGTATAAATGTTTTTTGTACATGAAACAACAATACATCGCTATAAAATAACAAATAGTACAATTTCATATTCGCTGTCCGGGCCCATCTCTCCAGTTCAGTGCTGCTCAGCAATTACTCTGAAGAAAAATCCGTCTCATCATGTGTCAACATGCGATTCTGAAAAGCACAACATTTAATACCACCTAACCCAAGCGAAAGGACGAGTGGTACCGTATAGCATAATTAACGGAACTGAAACACACATGACTCAGACACAAAACGGAGAGTACGGATCCGGAGAGGCGTTGCAAGAACAACGACGAATTCAAGGCACCGATACAGACAGATCACTCGTTTCGCCGGGAGCAGCGTATCGGGTGAGAACGACACGTTCCACAGCACAGTATCAATGAGTCAATCGAACGATCAAGGCCCGCTTGAAGAATTCGTCGAAGAAATCGAACCGGTGATCTTTGCGTTCGGTGCGGGGATCACGCTGTTGTTCGTCGCCATCTTTGCGTACAAACCTGAGACAGCAGGAGACATCGTCACGAGAGCAAATGACCTCGTACTTGCGCACTTCAATTGGGCGTTCCTTGTCATCATGCTCTTTTTCGTCCTCTTTCTCGGATTCCTCATCTTTGGTCCGTGGGGAAATCTCCGGTTTGGTGACGAGCCACCGGAATTCAGCTATTTTTCGTACTTTACGATGATGTACTCTGCGGGTCTTGCGGCCGGAATCGTCTTCTGGGGACCGGCTGAATCACTCATTCATTACGCATCCGTTCCGCCGCTGTACGACGTACCAGCGAAGTCAACAGCCGCAATGCCGATCGCGCTGCAGTACTCGCTGTTCCACTGGGGACTCACCCAGTGGTCCTGCTTCACCGTGATGGGAATCGGTATCGGATACTACGTCTACAACCACGATGCACCCCTCCGCGTCTCCTCGGTACTCACTCCATTCATCGGTGCCGACAGCATCAAAGATAGTTACTGGGCAACGATCATCGACATCCTCGCGGTGTTCGCTACGCTCGGTGGCGTTGCAACTTCGCTCGGATTCATTGGGAGCCAGTTTCTCACCGGCCTTAACTACAGATGGGGGATTGAACTGAACGACCTCTTGACCATCGGAGTCATCACAGGCATGACGGTCATTTTCACCGCTTCGTTGGTTTTAGGGATTGACCGCGGAATCCGGCGGCTCTCGAACTTCAATATGACATTGTTCGGCGTGTTGATGATCGGCACACTCATCGTTGGGCCGACGTGGGCCATTCTTCAAGTCGGCACGCAGGCGATGGCTGGATTCATCGGCGACTTTTTCAAAATGAGCTTGTTCACCCACGTTGCCGGAGGCGGCGAATGGGCGAACACGTGGACCGTCTTTTACTGGGCGTGGCCACTCGCGTGGTCGCCGTTCGCAGGCCTATTTATCGCGCGGATCTCTCGTGGTCGGAGTGTCCGCGAGGTTGCCTTTACTGGTATTGGTGCAACCGCAATGGCGACGATTCCGTGGTTTATTGTTCTCGGAGGGGCCGGTCTCCAGTTGCAAAACAGCGGTGCTGCAAATCTATTGGGGCCGATCCAAAACCCAAGTCTCGGTGAATCTGTCTCCGGGTACGTGCTCTTCGGTGCTCTGCCCTTCGGATCGATTTTCCTCTTTTTCTTTTTACTCCTCGTGATGACCTTCTTTGTCACGTCCGCCGATTCATCGACGCTTGCCGTCTCGATGATGGTTACGGGCGGGAAAGAAGAGCCCTCTGCAGGCAACCGCATCTTCTGGGGAGTGCTGCAGGGTTTGGTCGCCTCTATCCTCATGGTTATCGGCGGTGTGGATGCACTCCAGATGGCTGCGATCATCACCGGAGGACCGTTTGCAATCGTCGGGCTCGTCGCCTGTGTCGGCCTAATACGGTCGTTTCGGAAGAAGCATGGAAATCTTCTCCTTCAAGAGGAGACAGTCATCTTCGGGTGGTCGGAAAAGGAAACGACGGAGCACCAACAGAAAGTTGAACCAAACGATGATTGACGTTCGGTAGTGGAGCGTGCTGTGATTGTTCGGCACACCCGCTATCGTTTCTCGACACTGCTTGGTTTGAGGGGTGTGTTATTACTCTGGTAGCGACTCTATGCTGAATACACCCAAACGAATGACTCGCGCTAAAAGCCAGAGCATCGACTCGAACAACGCAGACAGTTTTCACGTATCACACGGCTAGAAGACAGATCCAGCTGACAGCGAATACGTGTATATAAATTTTCCATCATAATGCATGACAATCACCGAGATATGAAAATTTCCTATTACAGTTTACGAATTAAGTGGATTTAGATTGTTTGTAGTACTGAATACGAAGCGTTCAAGAGATCGACTCACCGCGATCATGCGTTAAGATTGTTATATTCTGATTGGATATTCGAGGTACTAGTTGCAGTCAAAACAGTTAGAGAGATAGTGCATATCCAGTTCTGTATGGCTTAATGGATCTAATCCGAGCCGTCAGTTCGTTCGTCGTGTATTCCTGATCAAATATCGATATATCAATGGTGAAAATTAGAAACTACTTGAGACAGCATTCCGATTCAAGGACAGACATACTACTAGATTCAATAATATCTTTTTTATTGCTACTTATGGCAGATGAACCAGAGATTGTGGATTTATTTACTATATAGTGTCATATAGGACACTCTCATCTCGCATCGTCCGGCCACGATAACAAAGGTAATAGATCAGCGATCGAGGAGCATTACGATCTGCGTTCGATTCGCTCACATCGTGCCTTCGTAAACTGGTGAGAATCGAGCAGTCTGTTGAATCATCGCAGGATCAGCTGTACTGATCGATAACGTCGATGAGTGCTGCTTTGTTCTGCATCCCGACGAGTTGTTCTACTGGCTCTCCATCGGCAAACAAGATCAGTGTGGGGACCCCTCGAACACTGAATTCGGTAGCAAGGCGCTGATTAGCGTCGATGTCGACTTTGGCGACTGCTGCATCGGTTTCGGCGGCGATTTCTTCAACAGTTGGCTCGATCATCTTACATGGACCGCACCAATCTGCGTAGAAATCAACGAGGACAACCCTGTGCGTTTCTGTGGCGTCCGTCAGCTGCGATTGCCCCTCGATGTGGATCGGATCGGAGGGGCTGTCAGTAGTGCCGACACCGTCGTTCTCGTGTGTTTCCTGTAGCTCCGCGAGTTTCTGCTCGCGGATCTCATCGATTGATCGATTCTCAGTCATCACGTTCTGGTATGTGGTGGACGATCTTAATTCTTCAGCACAGGAGCAATCCTCTACAGCCCGACGACCGATCCATCGCGGCGACCGTCGGCCACCCCGAGATACGCACCGTCCTGTGCGAAAATCGCTTGAGCGTTCCCGAGCGGCATCGGCTCGTCGGCAAACTCGTGGCCGAGTGCTTGAAGCTGCTGGCGGGCCTCTGATGGCAATCCAGGTTCCCAGATCACTTCCGGGTCAACGTCGTCGTAGAGACGTGGCTCTGCAATGGCCTCTGCGGGACTCATGCCGAACTCCGCGACGTTGAGGATGATTTGTGCAACTGTCGTGATGATGGTCTTTCCACCGGGGGAGCCGACCGTCATGAACGGCGCTCCGTCCTTGAAGACGATCGTCGGACTTGTGCTGCTGAGCGGTCGTTTTGTGGGCTCGACTTCGTTCGGTCCACCCGGTTTTGCATCGAAATCCGTCAGTTCGTTGTTCAGCATGAATCCGTGGTCGGGAACCATGATCCCCGTTCCGAAGAACTGTTCGATAGTGCTTGTCCACGAGACGAGATTCCCCTCGCTGTCTGCGGTAGTGAAGTGCGTTGTCTGACCGAGATCGCTCTGTAGCGAACTCGCTGCACGCTTTTGATTCGTGCGTTCACTTGGTGCCGTGTTGCTCTCATTCTGGGCAACGATTCGGTACGGTTGACCGGGTTGGTGGTCCCACGGATTCCCTGGTTCGACGCCAGCAAGATCAGCGCTCTCGAAGTCGATCAGGCTGCGTCGTTGATCGACGTACTCCTCGTCTAGCAATCCTTGCCACGGTACGTCGACGAGCGCTTTATCGCCCATGTACTCGCCGCGGTCGGCGTACGCCAGATGGAACGCTTCGATCAGTGCGTGATAGGTCTCTGGCGATCGTCGGCCGTACTGACGGAGATCGAGCTTCTCAAGCAGTTGAAGGATCTGCGCAATCGTCAATCCACCCGAGCTCGGCAGTGACTGTGTCCGAACGGTCAGATCTCCATACTCCCCAACGTCCGGGTGATCGATCGTGACGTTGTATCTAGCGAGATCCTTCTCAGTCATGCTGCCGCCGTGTTTCTGTACGACGCCAGCGGTTGCGGAGGCGATTTCACCGCCGTAAAACGCACCGATCCCCTTATTTTTGATCTGCCGGAACGTCTCGGCTAAGTCTTCTTGGACCAGCGTCTCACCCGCTTTGAGCGGAGTCCCACCGGGAGTGAACACCGACCGAGCAGCGTCGTTGAATTTGCTCTGTTCCTCTTGAATCACGCTTGCGAGGTGTTCATCAACTGTGACGGGGCAAGCACCACTTGCCAGTTCGATTCCCGGTGTAATCAGCTTTGAGAGTTCCTGCGTTCCGAACCGCTTGAGAGCTACATCGCACGCTCTGAGAGTTCCTGGCACTCCGACCGCTTCACCGAGCGTGATCCGCTTTTCAAACGGGATCGGTTCACCTTGATCGTCCAGAAACATATCCGCTGTTGCCCCGAGAGGTGCCCGCTCACGGTTGTCAATAGCGTAGAGTTCGTCCTCTTCGGCGACGTAGACGAGCATAAATCCGCCACCACCGATTCCCGAGCCGTGGGGTTGTGTTACGTTCAGTGCGAACTGAACCGCGACCGCAGCGTCGATCGCATTTCCACCATTCTGGAGCACGTCGACTCCGACCGCAGTTGCTTGGGGATGGACAGTCGAGACCATTCCTTCCGAACTCCGAGCCGTGTCCGGTGTTCGCCGCCGTTCATCATTGTTGCCATCCTCCGTAGACGCTCGGACGGCAGAGACGGGTATCGCACTCGCGCCAAGCGCAGCGGCCGATCCTTTTAGAAACGTCCGTCGATACGTGGTCGCCGTTCGTTCGTCCACCGTCAATTGATCCTCGTGTCTGTCCTCGCCACCGTCCTCGTTTGCTGTCATGACATGTTCCTGTCTCACTTCCACACATTAAATCTATCGGAGTTCTAAATACGAAGTTTATGGGGCTATTCTCCCGGTATACCAGACGGTATAGTTATAATACTATTAAATTGATATTTTCTAATTTTCTATGTTATTTGCTCAGAATAGAGTACTCTCGGAGTGGAGGAAGCATGCGTGAAGTCATTTCCGGTGGGTACACCAGAGACCATCTTATTGCGGGTTAAACAAGATATAATACCTCGCCCGAGTATTGGCGAACAATGCCACAGACTGCCGAATTCGACGTCGATGGGACACTCTGCCCGCTCGTTACGCCCTTTACAGACGGTGGTGTCGACCACGCTGGTCTCACCGCAATCATCGAACAAACGCTTACAGCAGGCATCGATGGCCTCGTTCCGTGCGGGACGACGGGCGAGTTTGCGAGTCTCAGTTCCAAGGAGTACCAGGCTGTTCTCGAAACAACGGTCGCCGCTGCCGATGGTGTTCCGGTTGTGGCCGGAACGGCTGACACGAGTATCCGAGGGACACGGTCCCGTATCGAGATAGCTGCGGACATCGGAGCCGACGCAGCATTGATTACACTCCCGTACTTCCACACCGCGAACGATCCAGCTGGATACCGGACGTTCATCGAACGAATCGCCGACAACTCGCCGCTTCCGGTGTATCTTTACAACATACCGGCCTGCACCGGTGCCAGCATCGATCTTGATGTTCTCGAAGCGGTCGCGGACCACCAGCGTATCGTCGGACTCAAGGATTCGAGTGGTGATTTGAACTACTTCACCGAAGCAGTCCGTCGAACGCCGTCGAATTTCCAGTTGTTCCAAGGCTATGATAGCAATCTACTTCCCGCCCTGTTCTTCGGCGCAACAGGGGGAATCAACGCGCTTTCGAACGTGATTCCCGAAGCGTTCGTCGACGCGATCGACGCCGCAAACGCCAACGACATCGAGACGGCCCACGAGATTCACGCGAATCAGATCGCTCCACTCTTCCAGAAGTGTATCGAGCACGGCTTCGCGCCGGCGAGTAAAGCGGGACTCGTTGCTCGTGGTGTCATCGACTCGACAGCGGTTCGACCACCACTCGTTACTCTTGATGCGGCGGCACAAGCCGATATTGCAGCCATTGTCGAGGCTGTCACAAACGATTCTTCCTAACTCGACGAAAATTTTGATTACGTCGAGAGTTCTGTGTGCGTTACACACATACGACTGTAACGAATCATTCGAGTGAATCGACAATCCACAACGTCTCGGTTTCGGGACGAGGAGTCTCTGAGTGCCTGATTCATCGAATACTGCAACAGAAATCTGACGTTCCTACTCGGATCCAGTATGGCTTATTCATTATGGCGGTCAACACTGGACAATGACTCGATACTCGTCTCTCGTTGTCGCCGACGATTTGACGGGAGCAAACGACACCGGTCAGCAGTTCGCCACAGCTGGTCTCGACACGGTCGTCATTCCATCGCATTCGACGCGACGACCCGACGCGGATGTACTCGTTGTGGACACAGACACTCGCACGAGTGATCCTCAGTCTGCCACAGCGGCAGTTCGGGACACGGTTTCTACGGTGTTGGCCACTCAAACGTACAAGAAGGTCGATTCGACGCTCCGAGGAAATATATCCGCAGAGATCGATGCAGCGCTCTCGGCAGTACCGTCATCTCTTGCTCTTGTCGCGCCCGCGTTTCCGGCTATGGGACGAATCACGGTTGGAGGGTACCACCTTGTTGACGGCATCCCGGTGTCCGAAGCTCCAGCGGTACAGGAGCGCGAAAACCCACCGACAGAGTCCACACTGACCGCCCTGTTCGCCGAATCTGAGTATCCCACTGCTCACGTGTCAATCGAGACTGTCGCCAGTGGTTCGACGGCCGTCGCGACACGCTTGCGTGAGATCCAGCAGGTACAGAATGCTGTTGTTAGCTTCGACGCAGCGACCGATATTCACCTTCACACCATCGTGGACGCCGGGCGTCGGCTCGAAGAGACACCGCTCTACGTTGGTAGTGCTGGTCTCGGGGCAGCATTTGGACAGCGTGTTTCAGCGCCCACGTCCACGACAACCTCCTCTGACGTGACCGAAACAGTCAACGCCGATCGCGTTCTCGGAGTCGTTGGAAGTACAAATCAGCGAACATTCGATCAACTACGCCGTGTCCCCGACGAATTCATCGTGACATTGGACATCGAACGAGCGATCGACGATCCGACGGGTGCAGGCACTGTTCTCGCAAGCGCTGCCCGCGACCGACTACACAGCGATGGAATCGCTGTCATCACGTCGGCAGTGTCGAACGCAGACGTGACCGCTGCCCTCGACCACGGGAAAACGCACGAAATCGGGAGTGAAAGCGTACGAAACACCATCTTGACGGCGCTGATAACTGCGGTATCGTCACTGTGGACCGAACACCCACCGGACGCCGTCTTCGCATCTGGCGGAACCGTGGCAGGAGCGGTCTTCGAAACGCTCGAGATCGATGCCATCGAACTGGGCACAGAGTCTGTCGAGCAGACGGTACCACTCACAACAGCAACAGCACGGGACGGTCGTCGGATAGCTCTCGCTACGAAGGCAGGTGGTTTCGGAAGCGATGACGCCATCGTGAACTGTCTGACCGCTCTTGGCGCAAAAATGACGGCTCTCAAGGAAAGCGGTACCGATACCAATGACAGTAATGATGATGACAACGGGTGATACGCTGTTTCAAATCGCTGCTCGCGTGTTTTGAGCGTTGGAAGCCAGTCTTAATGTGATTGGGCACACTCGTGCGGACGATGGCTTCCGAGCAACCACTCATTGGAATCACGATGGGTGATCCCGCCGGGATCGGTAGTGAGGTGATCGTCAGGGCGTATCCACAGATACACTCGTTTGCAAACGTGATCGTCATCGGCGATGAGACCGTTCTGAGAGACGCACTTTGTGTTTGTGAAAGTAATCTCACAATCGACTCCGTCGATAGCGTTGATTCGGCCTCGTTCGAAGCCGATACGATTTCGGTCCTTGATCTTGGTCGTATTGACACGTTCGAGTACGGACGCGTCGAAGCGGAGTACGGTCGGGCGAGTCTCGCGTACATTCGCCGTGCCATTGCCCTTGCGACAGCAGGCGACATCGACGCCATCACGACGGCCCCGATCAACAAGCAGGCGACGAATCGGGCTGGCAGCGAACACGCAGGTCACACTGGGCTTCTCGCCGAGGCCACAAGCACCGAACGCTATTCGATGATGCTCATTGAGGACACTCTCCGCGTCAGTCACGTCAGCACCCACGTCCCGCTCTCTGAAGCCGTCGAACGAGTGACGACCGAGAACGTCTATAAGACAATCGAGATCACCAATGAGGCACTCCTCGGACTCGGCATCGAAACACCCAAAATCGCTGTTGCGGGACTCAACCCGCATGCGAGTGATGGCGGCCTGATTGGACATCGTGACCTCGAAGAGATCGAACCAGCCGTCGAACAGGCTCGCGAGAATGGGATTCGAGCCTTCGGACCAGAATCACCGGACACGGTGTACGTGAGCGCGAGTCAGGGCGCGTACGACTGTGTCGTTTCGATGTATCACGATCAAGGGCACATCCCCATCAAAATGCTCGGATTCCAGAGCGAAGGTGGGATCAGCGGCGTCAATCTCACCATCGGCCTCCCCATTGTTCGGACGAGTGTAGACCATGGCACAGCGTTCGATATTGCAGGTGAGGGTATTGCATCCGAACAGAGCATGATCGACGCTGTTCGAACTGCTGTGAAGCTAGCACAAAATTGAGACAAATTATCAAATAGCAATGGTGTTCCGTGATCTGATCAGAATGTTTTGACAGTGTTACGGAGTAGATGATCTGATGCGATCGGAGCAAATTTCATACTGGTGTGGAAGATTCTTCACTGCAGACAGACAGTCATATTCCGAGAATATATCGTGAAGCCTGAGAACTGCTCCGTTCGAGTGCGTCTTCTTCTGTGAGCAACTACTTTTAATATGTATACGACTGACAAGAGAGTCCTGAGATGAGTTGTTGTCAGTGGTCATCTTCGCGCCCATCACAACGCTTTTCGGATCAATTGACTACTCCACGCGTATGACGTTCACGGACGAAATTCGAGCGGAAGCAGACGAGATCTGGGAAGCAATCCTCGACCATCCGATGGTCCGCGAACTCGGTGAGGGGACACTCGAGGAAGCGCCGTTTCGGTACTGGGTTCGGCAGGATTACGTGTACTTGATCGAATACAGTCGGCTGTTCGCCATTGGGGCTTCGAAAGCACCCACCATCAACCAGATGCAGACGTTCGCCGATCTTCTTGACTCGACAATCACCGTCGAAATGGATCTGCATCGCTCCTACGCCGAAGAGTTCGGGATCAGCGAGGCCGAACTGGAAGCGACGGATCCGTCGCCGACGACGCGTGCGTACACGGATTTTCTCGTGCGCACAGCAGCACTCGGCACGTTCGGTGATATCGTAGCCGCGCTTCTCCCCTGTATGTGGGGGTTCAACGAAACGGGAAAACGCCTCGCTGTGCGGGGGACACCGACTGACGATCGATACGCCGAATGGGTCGATATGTACTCGGGTGAGGAGTTCACAGAACTCACCGATTGGTGTAAGGGATTGATGGACGACGTGGCCGCCGGCGCGTCCGAACGCGATCGTGAGCGCTATCAGGAGCTGTTCGTCACGTCAGCGCGCTATGAGTATCGATTCTGGGACGCCGCGTGGCGAGAAGAAGAATGGGGAGTGTAACCAGCAATACATTCAATATATTCCACTCAACCTCGGCTGTCCCAACGTCTGAAAGGCACTCGATCGTAGCCGTTCACACCGAACTCACCACCGCGACAGGACATGAGGCGTTCTCGATGATATGTTCTACTCGATGCCCGAGAAATGCCCGACGGGATGTCGGTCGTATTTCGCTGCCCATGACTATTAGATCGATCTCTTTGTTGGTGGCTCTGGTGAGAATATCGTGTTCGGGTCGATCACCGACAGAGACGTGTGTCAGCACTTCGGCCCCCATCTGCCGTCCGAGTTCGGCTTCTCGATCGACGATCGCCTCACCGAGTTCAATCGCTTCAGAGACGTCCGGCACAATCAAGGTTTCCTCTGCGTGAGGACGGCTGACCACGTGCATGACCTCAACGATTGCGTTCTGAGCGGTTGCGATCGTAAACGCCACCTCAGCAGCGTGTCGGCTGTACTGTGTGCCGACAGTCGGAAGCAGGATGCGACGAATCGACAGCGCTTCGACCGATCCCTCGTTCGACGCACCGTTTGAACTGACGGTCAGGACAGGGCATGGCGTCACCTGAAGGATGCGATCGATCTCTGTCCCCAACAGTGGCCGACTGATCGCTCGCGGTGAATCGCTCATACCGAGAACCAACAGATTGTACCGGTTCTTTGCCTCTGTAAGCACTGTGTCGCTCACGCTCGTGTCGGCTCTCCGAGTAGTTGTCCGAACCCTCCCATTCGGTCGATCAGAGAGCGCGAGAGACGCCTCAACCTGTTCTAAGCACTGGTTTGCGGAAAGACCGGGAGACTGGGTCCGATCTTCGTGATTGTCCTTTCGCTGGAGATTGCTGTTGACCACGTCTTGGACCAGATTCTTCACTCGCTGTACGACCGAAGACCCACTCCGCTCTGTGTGTTCACTTCGGCTCTGATCGACGTACATGCACGTGATATCGATGTCCCGATGCCGGGTAATGTGTCCAAGAATCTGTGCGGCGACCAGTGAATCGGCACTGCACTGCGTCGGGAGTAGCACACGGTTGATCGTGCCGAGGAAGCTCTGTTCATCAGATGTTCGCTGGTCGAGCCGTTCGGCTTCCGCATCCGAAAGCTCTGTTTTGCCGAGCGTTACCCGTAGTAACGGAGGGGCTGTTAGTGAGGTGACGATCGCGACCATAACAATAATCGAGTACATCTGAATGGTGAGCACACCAATACTCAAACCGATCGTCGCAACGATGATCTCGATTGCTCCGCGGGCGTTCATCCCTGCACCCATCGCGATTCCCTCCCACCGGGAAAGTCCAGCAGCTCTTGCGCCAATGAATGCACCAGTGAATTTTCCAAACGTCGCAACTCCGAGAACGATCATTCCTGCGCCAAAGAGAGCGGGATCAGCCAGCGTGGTGAGATCAACGCGTAGACCAGCCGTGGCAAAGAAGATCGGCGCGAAAACGCTGAGCGTCATCGTTTCGAACACGTGTCGCGTTGCCTGATCGAAGCGGTTGACCTGCCCGATGAGCAAGCCGACAACGAACGCACCCAACACCGCTTCGACGCCGATGTACTGTGTGATCGTTCCGACGCCGAGCGCCAGCACCATTAGTATCGTGATCTTTCCACCCTCACCACCGATAGCCGTATCCGCCCATCGAATAATTGGGTCCGCTAGACGGCGACCGAGCGTGAATGCAAGTCCCAAAAACACGATCAGTAGGAGAATCGTTTCTCCTGCCGTCCCCAACACCGCACTACCACTTGCATCACCGCCCACCTTGGCGAGTGCTGCGACGATCGAGAGAAGAATCCATCCGATGGTGTCGTCGATCATTCCCGCTGCGATCGTTATCTGTCCGATATCACGGTGGATCGCGTCCATGTCGATCAACACTTTCGCAATAACCGGGATCGCAGAGATACTCATTGCCGTTGCGATGAATAAGCTGAATACGAAACGCTGGCCTTCGTCGACAAGAAATTCGGACGGGAGCACGTATCCCAATCCAAAGCCCGTAATAAATGGAACCACAATCCCAGCAGCAGAAACGAGTGCAGCTGGTCGTGCTCGGCTTGCGATGAGTTCGAGATCAGTCTCGAACCCAGTGACGATCAACAACATGAGGAGGCCAAACCAGGAGACGACTTCGATTAGGTGATAGGACCCAGCGAGTTGCGGAAAGATCGTCGTAAACAGGTCAGGATTGAGTGCTCCAAAGACCGACGGACCGAGGACGATTCCAGCGAGCAGTTCACCGACGACGGCCGGAAGTTCCACTCGCCGCGCGAGTTCGCCGAGACCGCGGGCAGTCATCAAGAGCAAGAACAGCTGAGCGAACAGAATGAGTAATGCACGCTCGTCCAGCGGTTCGATAACGACTGGCTGGATCATACCATCAATGCGCCACTCATCCAGATATAGCTGCGGTCGGGTGGAAAGCCAGCCGTAGATACAATTCACTGTAGTAATCATGTAGCGTTGAAACCATCAGAAACAGAGTAGTTTCATCGCCTATCGCAGATAGTAGGCATGTGAGCGTGCGCACGCCCCCAGAGAGACGATGAGTCGGATCGTAGTGTGACTCAGCTCACGCCCGAACACGCCACGTTCGTCCCCAAGAGAAATAATCGACGCTCGATATGCGACGACGATTTCCCCATGACGTATATGATGATGATCATGTTCGACAAAGGTTTTATGGCCGATCTGAGCACTTGAGTAGAAATCCGAGTCGGAGAGGGAAGCGACAGATCGAAGACGGTACCTCGGTAGCCCTGATAGAGACACCCATGTGGCCTTGGGGACACCTCGCTGTTGGCTATCTGTTGTATACGCTCTTTTCGCGTGTGAGCATCGGACGATCACCGACAGCGTCTACGACGCTCGCTGTCGCGGTTGGCACACAGTTTCCAGATCTCATCGATAAACCACTGGCGTGGACGTTCGGTATCCTCGCTTCTGGACGCTCATTCGCACATTCGCTGTTGATCGCGTCGTCCGTTATCGTGCTCATATTCCTCGTTTCGAGGCGACAAAAGCGCATCTCCCTTGCTATCGCCTTTGGCATCGGCTACCTCTCACATCTCGTTGCCGACGCAGTCTTGCCACTCGCGCGGGGCGAGTACCAGTTTATCGCGTTTCTTGGCTGGCCGATTACCCGACCACCACTCGATAGTGAGGAGATGAGCTTCATCAGCCAGTTTATGTCGATGGAGTTCACACCGTTTTTCATCCTCCAACTTGTGCTCGGCGGCGTTGCAGCTGTCGTCTGGTGGTGTGACGACGCACCCGGTCTGCAACGGCTCCGTCGATGGACCATTCACAGGGGCCAGCGGACAGAATAGTTGATGAACTGTGACGGACCGCACGACGTCTTCTCACAGACGATTGCCGTGTCTCGTCCTCAGTTTCCGAAGGTTAGGTCGAAGAAGATCGCATCATTCACGTGGATAAAATCGACCGTCTCCGTGTAGTTGTATCCGTCCTCGCTGTCTCCGTTTGCCGCGGAGACGTGCCCGGAGACGGATGATCCATACTCGGTCTCGGTCTCCTCTGAGACAGATGTAGGAGAGATGGTATCACGCGCAGAGATGTAGTACGTCCATTCGCCATCCACTGCGGTCACGTATAGATCACCAGAGCGGCCGTCGAGATCGTGTTCGATCCGAAGGCGATTGCGCTGATCGTCGGTGATCGTGAGACGCGAAACGGGACCTGTGCTGGTGAAAGTATCGTAATATCCCCCATGAATTGTTCCAGCGGCCACATCACCAGAGATCGACATCTCGATCGTATCGTTGTCCTCGGCAGCTGCTCCTTTCTGAATCTCGCCGGCGTGTTCGATCGTGTACTCCCACGGGCCATCATCGAATGCGTGGACCGTAATTGGATACGATGACTGATCACTCGCCGATGCTGTCGCGCTCGCACTGCCAGTCATTCCGACGATACCAGCCGCAGAAGCAAGTTTCAAGAAAGCACGCCGCCCAACTAAGGATCGTCCACTCATAGTTGCAGGTAGTCTCACTGTCTGATCTTATGATGAGTCTTGTGGCCGAGACGATACTACAAACGGTGATGCTGGTTTGGATTACTCACTGACCTGAATGTCAACAAACAAACAAAGATAGTGGCAAGCTCTGACACACCATGCTACAAGTATGCTACGCACGTAATGCACCCTATGGCACAGTGTGCCCATTGCGAAGCCGACATCACCGAGTGGGCTGAGCGCATCGAAGCAGCAACCAAGCCACCGAGTACGCCAAAAGTTTGGACATGTCCAGAATGTGATAAAGTTCTCGGTGTCTCTGATTGGGGCACTTCACACCGCGAGTAGCGCCTTACCACCGGCTCTGTGATCAGTAAGAGGATCGAATATCCCACACAACGTAAGAGTCTGAGAATCCCCGGTTGCTGCTTGATGAGCAATCTCACTACTAACAGAAGGATCTCGTAGACGGAGATCGATTAACAATCCCATGATGTTGTGTTCAGAGCTACGTTACCAGCTTGGTACCGGCTATTTTTCACAGACGTGCCCTGCTGTTCACTTGGTGGGACGACAAAAGTAGTCGGTTCACCCGACGCAGCTCGCTTCGGTGCGTTCAAGAATCACTGTGTACTGATCGACGCCGAAGTCTTGTGGATCACCGTACTGGTTAGTACGTGGGTAGATCCCAGCTCGGAGGAGTTCCCAATACACCGGTCGTGCCTCGGCTGTCCGCAGAAACCGCGGTTCTCGCCCGAACCGTGCTACCACCTCGTACGGATACGTGTTCTCCGCGAGGAGATTGTGATAGTACGCACGCACTTGTGGGTTCGAGTGATCGCTTGCCCGTTCGCTATGATTGTCCGGCGCAAGATACATGAACGACGTTTGGTAATTGAGCTGGATGTACGTCGGGCACCGCTCGGGCATGTCGAGTACCCACTCCGCAAGCATGTGTTCGTATTCATCATTAGTTGGGAGATTCGGCCGATGTGTCGTCATCGCGTATGGGACTGCGGCGTCTTGAGGATCGGTCGCGTACGTCTCGACAGTCGCGTTTTCCGTTGCGTGATCAGTGAGCCACTTGGCCGCTTGATCGCGCGGTTGCGTCGCGTAGCCGACAGTACCGAGTCCGGTGTAGAACGCGCTCGTCACGAGGAGAACGGCGGTGGCCACTCGCGCCAGTCTTGGTCGCTGAACCGCTGTGTGTTGTAACGCGACCGCGAGCAACACGAGGAGGAAGGGGACCGTCAACAGCAAGTGATGCGTACGGATATACGCCCACTGAGAAAATACTAACAGGGTGGCTCCAACCACGAGCAGCGAAAGGACAATTCCATCACTTTCGATCGAGCGCTGTCGATGTCGGAGGCGATCAAAAGCGGCTACAACAGCAGCGAGACTCCCGACAAACAATGGAAACCCGAGACCGTTGAGATAGCCACGAAGCAGCCACCACCACGACGGCCGGCGGAGCCATCCGTGTGAGGAGCCTTTTGCTGTCGTGCCGCGAGCCACTCGGTCGAAGAGCACGTCGACGCCGCCACTCACTGCGCTTGGAAACCCGATGTAAACAGTGACGATCCCGATAGCTGCACCGCTCACGAGCATTGTCGGTCGGAAGAGTGCTTCCATCGGTGTAGTCCCGTGACGGCGCGCCCGTAACAAGTACGCCCCGGCCAACAGGACAACCCCAACACCCGCTGTGAGCTTAAAGGCAATAGCGATTCCACCAAACAGACAGCCTCCAAGAAACCGCCGCGATGACCCGGTCTCCACGTACGCGAGCGCGTAGATGAACGTGAGCAATAAGAAAAACAGCGCGGGGACATCTTCACCAGCTTCGTGGGCGAGAACCACTAACCCCCACGTAAGCGCAAGTGTGGTTGCAGCGAGCCGTCCGGTCGCCCGATCGCGGAGCATCGTCCCAATCCGGTAGACGAGATAAACACACCCGACCGCGAGCGTGACGTTAACCAACCGGGCAGAGACAATTGCTACGGACCACACCCACGATGGTAGTATCTGCCAGTACGTCCAATGGCCGATCGTCCACGCCTCCGAGAGATCCGTGAGCTGTTCCAATCCTCCAGTAAGCGCGAGATAACACAGTAGCGGGAGCAGGACGATCCCATACAGGTAGAACGTCGCGCCGTACGAGCGCCAGAAAATGATGCCGTCACGGAGCGAGTCGACACTCGGATCTTGGATGGAGAAGCCGATCGCTTCCATGATATCAACGATCCGCCAACGCTCATCGCGCGTTGCGAAGTTCGGTACGCGGTGCCAGATCCAGAAGCTACAGAGTGCTGTTGCAAGGAGGAGAATATAAGCCAAGTACGGATCGCTACGGAGATCGTTGACAACCTGTCGCTTGGCGCGGACAATAGGGGCGGTGAGTCGTCGAAGCATGATTGTGATCAGTGGCTAAGTCAATTGATGGAGGGAATACTGGTGGTCATCGATCGATCGAGCATTTGCATCGAGTGCCAGCAGTTCGCCGCCGAATACGTCCGAAGTTTTCGTTGCATGGACTATCTTGCAGTGAGAGGGATAAGACGGCGTGTTAGTATCGTCGGTGCACAACATACGTAGATATATCTACTGAGAATCTGTTCTATCAGATATGACCGTCGATACACTGGCGGTACAGCGAATCGTTGGTATGGGTGAGTGCAAGCTGGCACGGTGACGCTGAACATCCCGTCGCTCTTAAATTGGGATCAGTTCTGCTTGATACGCCCGTAGAAACGAGCGCAGACGACCGATCCCTGTAGCGAGCAACAATCACTTCAGCCGCGTCAATCTACTCTTCGTATGGCGACTGATCGGTCGAGCCAATGGGAGTACAAAACAGTTCGCCCGCCAACAGAAGCAACACAGAAAGAGGCCGCAGATCCGACAAAGCAGCTGAACGAACTCGGGAAAGCTGGCTGGGAACTCGCCGGCACCATCGACTACACCGGCGGTGGGACGAAGTATCTCGTTTTCAAACGTCCACAATCGATGGAGTGAAGAATCGTTACCGGTCGTATCATCGGATTTTTGTGAATAGCTCGTATTTGCTACGGGTACAGATGAGTTTTGAACCAACTGCGGATACCATGAGAGAGCGGGCCAATGAGAGCCGTCTCAAACTCTGGTTGTTACTCGGTGCCAATCGGCTGATCGTCACCGGGTTGTTGGTCCTATTCATTTTTCTCAACTACCTCGCATTGAGTGTGCTGTACGGGACGCCGCTGTCGGCGGCGATCGGGACAGGGGATACGATCGAAACGATGTTTTCGACGATGATTAGCGGCATCATCACTGGTACCACGCTCGTCGTCACCATCAGCCAGCTCGTCATCGCTCAAGAAACAGGTCCACTCGGTGATCAACACAGACGGATGAGTGATGCGTTGGATTTTCGTGATTACACCGAAGAGTTTACTGGAACGACGACGCCAGCTGACCCATCGGCGTTCCTCAAGACGATCCTCGATACGACGACCGAGCGGGCATACGCGTTCCGGGATGCCGTCGACGATACACCGAACTCAGAACTCACTGCGGACGTAGAGACGTTCACAGACAGCCTGATTGAGAACGCAAAGACAGTCAGCGAGCAGCTCGATGGGGCTCAGTTCGGAACGTTTGACGTGCTGTTTGCGTCGTTGAACTATAACTACTCGAAGAAGCTCTTCGAGGTAGACCGGCTCGAAAATGAGTATGCAGACAGTCTGAGCGACAACGCAGCCGAAACACTTACCGAACTCGATACAGCCCTTGCGATGTTCGGACCAGTACGCGAACATGTCAAAACGTTGTATTTTCAATGGGAGCTGATGAACCTCTCGCGGTTGATTCTGTACGCGGCGGTTCCGACACTGGTGCTTTCCGGATTCATGCTGTCGTTCGCCGGACCAAGCTCATTTCCGGGATACTTCCTCGGGATCGAACGGTTGCTTTGGGTCGTCGGAATCGCATTTACGATCACACTCACGCCGTTCTTACTACTCGTGGCCTACCTGCTCCGCATCGCTACCGTTGCCCAGCGTACCCTCGCTATTGGACCACTCATTCTTCGCTCCTCAGAACGATAACCACACTGTGCCGATATATAAGTTTGTGAAACAATCGATTCAAGCGGAACCAATCTGGATCCGAAGCTCGGATTTCTGGCCGAATTTAGCTGATGACATATAAAAAACACTACGTTACAGACGTATGCTTGTAACAGCAAGCAATAGGTACAGGTCATTCGATTCGCCCGTACAAGGAACTCTCCCGGGAAGGCGTACGGAAGAGATTACGACCGGATGTGCTGTGTCTCCTACAGAGTGTAGAAATGTGAATGATGTTTGACGTTATTCTAGGTGATTTCTACAGTCGATTTATCGTCACGAGACAGGATCAGTCGTATCACACTCAACAGACAGATGACTGCCCACGCAGTTCCTGAAAAGAGGATCGAAATCAGCTGCTGACTCGAACCATCTGGTGAGCAGCGGTACAGAGAGAGCGCCATCTTCTAATGGGATGGCTGGATTACGTTTCAACGTGCACACAGACGTAGGCGTGAACGATAGACAGAGTGTTGACTGTCGATACTCAATTGCAATGTATATTAAAGGGACAGAGCAGCATGAGCGATGAACCGAGCGACACAATGCGCGAGCGGATCAACGAGAGCCAAACGAAGTTATGGATCCTGCTTCGGGCAGATCGTGAGCGGCTCGCCAGTATCGTACTCGGCGGTATCTTCGTCTCGTTCATCGCTGTTGGGATACTCGATCCGACACCGCTTCGGGCGGCGATCACGAGTAAGGATCCAATCGAAACACTCTTTGAGGAGTACGTCGCGGCGATCATCACCGGCGTAACGCTCGTGCTCACGCTCAATCAACTCATACTTTCACAAGAACTTGGTGCAGTTGGTGACCAACGCGAGCGCATGGTAGGCGCGATGGACTTCCGCGAGGATGTCGAGGATACGATTGATGCGCCAATCACCCCACCGGAGCCGTCAGCGTTCCTTCGGGCAATCATCGACGCGACGCAAGCACGGGCGAACGATCTTTCAGAAGCCGTCTCCGAGAGCCGAGATGAGCAGCTGCGAGATCACACTGACGCCTACATCGAAAGCCTCACTCAGAACGCAACGGAAGTCAGCAACCAACTCGAAGACGCACAGTTCGGGACGTTCACGGTGCTGTTCGCCGCACTCGATTACAACTACTCGTGGAAGATTTACGAAGCCCGCCGCCTGAAAAACGAACACGCCGACGGACTCACCGATGAAGCCGACGAGGCATTCGATCGGCTCATCGAGGTGCTGAAATTCTTTGGTCCTGCTCGTGAGCACTTCAAAACGCTATATTTCCAGTGGGAGCTCGCAGACCTTTCTCGTACGCTGCTGTACGTCGCAGTTCCCGCTGTCGTTGTCACCTCGATAATGGTGCTTTTTGTGGGAAATCCAGGCACAATCACTGGCACGACAGCTGGTGTCGACAACCTACTCTGGGTTACAAGCGCAGCGGCGACGATTGCACTCTCACCGTTCATTCTACTACTTTCGTACATTCTTCGAATCGTGACCGTCGCCAAGCGGACGCTTTCGATCGGTCCGTTCATTCTCCGAGAAACCGACCGGAGCGAAAGTATCGATTGGGATGAAGAATGAAATCGGTCTATTACTCAAAAATAAATGCCCGATCAATAGATAGATGGCTATCTTCGAGAGTCATCTATCAGAGCAATTCCAACGGGCACGCACAGCGACCGTCAAGTCTGCTATCGCGGTAATGAATTAACCCATCTGCACACCCGCTATATCGATAGTTTGAGTATATCGTCGCAAGTATTTGCCTATCGATCAGGACTCTCCAATATCATTTCTCTCGAAGATCAGCGGCAGAGATGGACGACGGTTTGATTGCCAGAACCGCGGGAGTCTATCTTCGATGATTTACTCGAACGACATAGAGCACTCGATCAGTACCATCCGAATCATCGAAGAAGAGACCGATGGTTATCGAGAGAGCCAGAAGCCACAAAGTCACCATACAATTAGCAAGAGTAAGCCGGTCGGACAGTTGATTACGTTCTAAGAACAAAGTAACGATCAGAATATCAACCACTCACAACACCGTTCCTCATCAAATTCGGGAATGTACTTCTAAAGAGTTTATATAATATGCATTAAATAGATAGATTATTAATATTTTGTGAGGGAGTGTGTGAACCACACTCGCCGTCGACAACCGAAACCGCGAGTAGAGTGAATAGCGATCAGGAGTGGAAGATGTTACAGTCGATCAGCTCTCTGTCGAGATCTGACGATCAGTACCGAGCCAGCCATCGAGTAGACCGCTCACAGCGATGACAACGAGGCCGACTGCGGCAATGTAAGCGTACGTCGATTGGATGCCAACGAGATCGAGTAACCGGCCAGTAACGAGTTCTCCGACACCTGATCCGGTGGCAAAACCGAATCCAGTAAGAAACGTTTGTGCGGTCGAACCGATCGATTCGGGCGCGAGTTCGTGTGCGAGATTCACCGCCGCGAGCATGAACGCAGCGTAGCCAACGCCGAGGAGGAGTTGCATGCTGACGACGATACTCGCCGCCGGTGCTGAGGCGTAGAGTGCGAACGTGATGACGTGACAGGCCGCGCCAGCGATCAGTAAACGACGATACGACGCCGTAAAGCGAGCAGCATAGAGAAAAACGACCGCTTCACCAAGTGTCTTCGCGGCGACCGAGAGTCCGGTGATCGCATCGCTTGCGCCGAGGCTCTTGACGTATACCGAGAGATACGCGCCTCCAGCAGGGAACATCGCACCCATCAAGAATGCGGCGACTAACAGCGCAGCGAAGTTCCGATCTCTGATGAGCGATGCCGCGCGCAGACCGACGCTTTCGGTCGGTGGTTTGCTCTCGACGGGGATTCGAATGAGGATGACCGCGAGCGCGGCCATGCCGGCAGCAAAACAGTAGAAAACGATAACCGATCCAACTTGCGAACTGACGAGACCGATTCCGAGTGCAGCGACGCCGAACGCGATACTGCCGTAGGCGCGGACGCTTCCGTACGGTAACCCCGCCGAGAGCAGCATTGAGTTGGCGACTGGACGGACCGGTGCACGGAACGCAGCGAGCGCGACCGTGACGAACACGAGCAGCGGGAAGGCCGACGCAAACTGTGGATAAGCGAGCACCAGCACGCCCGAAACGACGACGCTCCCAAACAGGATCCGCTTTTGTGCGCCGAAACGATCGCTCAGTACCCCCCACAGCGGAAGTGCGGCGATACCGGCCACCCGGAGCAAAAACCCAATCGTTCCCATCTGGACTCCGGTCATCCCAATGTCAGCGAAGTAGGCGTTTCGATACACAACAAAGCCGCTCAATGCGGCGAAGTACAGAAAATAAAACGACTCAAAGTAGCGACGCTCGTCCATCTGCTCGCAGTTCCCAACCGAGTGGCTTAGTCGCTCGCCTATCGGTGAACATTGTTAGTAACTCGTCACTAATTCGTACAAACGTGGAACGTCAGTTGGAGCTGTCAGCGCGTATCGAACGCGACGACCGTCTTGATACCATCAGTGTTCTTCTCGAATGCGGCGTCTGTCTCTTCAGGCGTGTAGACGCCAGTGATGATATCATCGACGAACCAGTCGGGAAACGCTGCCAATCGCTTCTTGGCCATCTCAAACTGCCTGACGTTGGAGTTGACACTTCCAAAGAGCATCTTATTCTGGAGCACCATCTCGCGGTGGAGTCGCCCGCCATCGATCTCGAACTCCCAGTCGCCCGGTATTCCGAGCAACGCCCCGACGCCGTTGGGCGCAAGCGCGTCAACGGTTTCGAATGCGTGTTTTGCGTAGCCGGTCGCCTCGTAGACGAAGTCGACCGCTTCGTGGGCGTCGGCCATCGCCTCGACAGACGTTTCTCGCGAATCGACGTACGTGCCGCCGAGTCGCTCGATGATGTCGATCGTCGGATCAGGTCGATCGCGTCGGCCGAGGCAGTAGGTTCGCTGGAATGGAGACGACGGCGTCTCTAACATGGCGAGCGTGAGAAGACCCAACGGTCCGTTGCCGAGTACGAGTGCACTCTCAGGCTCCCACTCGAACGCAGACCGAGCGGCGAGCGCGTGTTCCAACGCCTTCTCTGAGTTCGAGATTGGCTCGACGAGGAAGCCGTACTCCGCGAACGAGTCGGGAACTGAGACGAGGAATTCCGGTGAACTAGTGAAGAACTCGGACATGTAGCCGTGTGCTCCGACGATGCCGCGTTCGACGTACTGACCGTCAGGAGCCATATCCGGCTCACCACGCTCGAAGTACTTGTTCGTCTCCGGCGGTCGACGAACCGTCGGTACGACGAGTTCGCCCGCTTTGAGCGCAGTGCCGTTGGCGTCTTCGACGACGGCGACGGCCTCGTGGCCGAGAATCTGGTAGTCATCTCCTGACGGGAATCCACCGTGGTTGTTCTGTATCACTTCGTGGTCGGTTCCGTCGATACCGACACGGAGTGTCCGAAGCAGTGCTTCGCCCGCTTCGGGCGTCGGGCGAGGAACATTGGCGAGGGTTGGGCGCGATTCGCCACGCCTAATGACGACTGCTCTCATTCGACGATTCCTCCGCTCGACACTGGAATGAGTCGTGAATCTACGCGCGCTGAATAGGATTTGGCGGGTACTGACATGAAATGAGCTTCCGCGCAGACAGAGATAAACGCTCCGACGACAGTCGAATGTGAGACGAACTCACCGGCCGAACGCGCCGTCAGGGAGCGACAACCGACCATTACTCGCGTAGTGTCCGTTCGTCGGTTTCAGCAGTGTGTTTCTTATCAGATCAGCGCGGACCCTCTGTTGGAAGCTCCGTCATGGAATACGAAACCACAATCTACGAGGAATGGGATGTCCCGCGCGTCATCAACGCTGCGGGCACAAAAACACGAATTGGTGGGAGTCGCATCCGACCAGAGGCAGTTGAGGCGATGAGCCGGGCTTCGGAGTCGTTCGTCCGCCTTTCGGATCTACAAGTCCGTGCAGGTGAACTCATCTCCGAAGTGACCGGTGCGGAGAGCGGCTACGTTGCTAGCGGCGCGGCGGCCTGCATGACGCTCGCGGCAGCGGCTGCCATCGCTGGGGACGACCTCGGAACGATGGCCCGTCTTCCCGACACAGAGAACGTTCCGAACGAGATCGTAATGGCTCGGACACACCGAAATGGCTACGATCACGCGTTTCGCGCGGCAGGCGCGCGCATCGTCGATGTCGGGAATAACGACGTCTCGCTCGGCACGGGATCGAACAGCACCGAGCCGTGGGAGATCGCTGATGCCATCAACGAAAAAACTGTCGCGGTCGGCTATATGGAGAAAGTGTACAGCACGCCACCGCTAGAGACGGTCGTCGATATCGCTCACGAGCATGATGTTCCGGTCATCGTTGACGCTGCGGCCGAAGTACCCCCACGCGAGAATCTCTCGGCGTTCGTCGATGCGGGCGCGGACATGGTCGTCTTCAGCGGTGGAAAAGCCATCCGTGGACCGCAGACGACCGGCATTCTCGCAGCCAAACGCGAATACGTTCGATCGGCCGCGCTCCAACACCTCGACATGCACGTTGCCGAAGCGGTCTGGGAACCGCCGGAAGAACTGTTCAACAAAGAACAGCTCGCAGGTGTTCCACGACAGGGTATCGGTCGTCCGCTGAAAGTCGGGAAAGAAGAACTCGCTGGCCTCATTGCGGCGCTCGAATCGTTCGTGGCGGAAGATCAGCGCGCGTTGAACGCAGAATGGGAGGAACGCGTCGAGCTTGTTGCTGATGGTCTCTCGGGAGTTACTGGTGTGTCAACGACGAAACGAGCGGGTGGGAAGCTGATGGTCGCACCCGAACTCTTTATCGAAATTGATTCTGACAACGCTGCGCTCGATGCCATCGAGCTCGTTGGTTCGCTCCGAACAGAAACACCCCGCATTTTTGTCGGCTCAGACGATCTCCCAGACGCGTTCACGATCAATCCGATGTGTCTTACCGACGAAGAAGCAGCGTACGTGATCGAACGGCTCCAAAGCCATCTCACAGACAGCTGATAGCTATTGTTATTTGGAGCACTGCTGTATCAGTGCGGTTGATCGACAGGAAAAACAGATGGCTCCTCGGTAGCGTCGGACTGAGGAGAAACACTCGTGCAGTCGTACCAATGCACTGAGCGAGTTGCACAGATATTCGTCGCAGACATCATGAATTGACCATGTCCATCATCACTACCAGATCCGTGAACTTGATCGATGTGGCCCAAAATGTCCGAGAGGTTCACTTTCGGGAAAGAAATCAATGCTTCATAGCACGAGGCAAAGCCAGCTCAAAAACGGATTACAGCAGATCAGGGGCACAACGGCTATATGAGTGGATCGCATCTGCCCGGTGAGATGGTCCGACCGGCAATTCAGCTGCACACGCTTCGCACACTCGATGAACCGCTGACCCAAACGCTCCACCGCGTCGCTGATACGATATACGAAGGAGTAGAGTTCGCTGGACTCGGCGACGAATCGCCCTCGACCATTGCTACCACGCTTGAGAGCACTGGTCTCGACCCCGTCGGTGCGCACGTTGGACTCGACGCGCTGGAGACCGACTACGAGTCGACGATCGCTGCCTACGAGGCACTTGGGTGTGAACGGATTGTCGTCCCGTCGTACGGTGCAGACGAGTTCTCCTCTGACACAATCTCCGAGGCCGCGGATCGACTCTCGGTGCTCACTGACCGCCTCGCTGACGATGGATTCGAGACCTTGTATCACAACCACGCCTACGAGTTCAGTAGATACGACGATACCATCGCTTACGACGCGCTCGTTACTCAGACAGATGACCGACTCGGACTGGAGTTCGATACCGGACTCGCGCGCTACGGCGGTGTCGATCCGAGCACGTATCTCGAACGCTACGCCGACCGTTGTTCGCTCGTTCACCTGACAGACACAATTCCTGAGAGCGATGCCACGCTTCACGTGGATCTCGGCGAGGGAGTCGTCGCCCTCGATGCATGCGTTGATGCAGCAGCCGACGCCGACTGGCTCATACACGAAAACGGACTGACGTCGAATCCATCGGCAACACTCGAATCGAGCGCAACCTGCATCGAGACGTTGCTCAACACCGTCTGAATCATTTTCGAACTCGAACTGCGGTAGAATGATACGTAAGATAATAGATGGCGATGACGTGGGTATAGTGTTCGGAGGCAAATACTTATCAGAGAGGCAGCAAACATAGCCGTATGCGACGCATCGTCATCGTAGGGCGGAAGACGGCGGTGCAAGCCCACGCGGAACGGTACGCCTGTTTCGACGACGCGACCATCACTGGCGTCGTAGAACACGATGATGAAGTCGATATCGACGCGCCGAGCTATGATTCGCTGGCAACTGCGCTTGATGCTCACGAAGTCGATGCGGTAGATATCTGTGGACCGGGAGCTGCCTCCACCGATGCTCTTGACACCGCACTCGCGGCAGGAATACCAGTTCGTTGCGATCCACCGTTCGCACTCGATGAGCAGAGATTCGACCGACTCGTCTCGCGGGCGTCGAATACGAGCGGATGGTTGATGGCCCACTCTCCGCACCGATTCTCTCGGCTCTATGAACGGCTCCGATCGAGCGTCGAGACGGGCGGCATCGGAGCGATTGGTGTTGCACGGATCAAACGAACCGCACCGTTCGACGGTCCTGGGTGGAACGTCTCGTACACCGGGATCGACACCACCCACGAGAACACGCTCTGTGCGATTCTCGCCCACGATTTCGATGTTCTCGACTGGACGTTCGGCACCGTCGATCGCGTTTTCGTCCGGAAGCGTTCTGCCGGGCGATACGATCACGTACACGCACTTCTCTCGTTTCGCAATGGAGGACGGGCAACCGTCGAGACAACGTGGGATAGCGACGTTACGCCATCTCCCCGGGTCGAAGTCGAGTACAGCGGTAACCACGGACGTGTCGATTTCAGCGAGCGTGACGCATCAACTGCCCTCCGCGGTGAGGAGTGCTCGTTGACGGTCGATCCGCTCGAAGACGACTGTCGCGGTCGGCTCCTCCGGACATTTATCGACCGGCTTCGGGGGGTTGAACGTCCACCATCGGATGTGGCACCCGAGAACGCCTCGCAGATCGCCATCGCTGCTCGCCGTTCCATCGATAAGAGCATTCCAGTTTCCCTTACGGAGGGAGAAACGTGACCGTTCGCATCGGTATCTGCTCAACTGCCCACGTTAACGCTGAGGTGTACGCAGCACTCGTATCACAGCTCCCGGGAGCCGATCTCGTCGGACTCTCAGACGATAAGCCAGAACGTGCACGGCGGCAGGCGAACGCAGTCGGCGTGTCGGTGCTGTCACACCGCGAGCTACTACGTCGGGTCGACGGTGTGGTTATCTGTTCACCGACAGCCGTTCACGACGAGTTGATCACCCTCGCTCTTGACCACGACGTCGCTATCCTCTGTGAAAAGCCGCTTGCAACTGCACTCTCGGAGGCGAAAACGATCCGTGAGCGGTGCGTACGCAGTGACCTCGTTACCGGAATGGCGATGCCGATCCGCTGTAGTCGACCGATGCGACGCCTCAAGGAACGCTACGAATCGGGGGATCTCGGCGATCTCGTCGCCGTTTCAGGGATCAATCGGGGCCGAATGCCCGGCGGCTGGTTCGTTGATCCCGATCTGGCAGGTGGAGGAGCCGTAGCCGACCACACCGATCATATTGTTGATGTGGTCCGCTGGCTCACTGGCGAAGAAATCCGTGAAGTGTACGCCGAAACGGCCACCCAGTTTTACGATATCCCGGTCGAGGACGTGAACCTGCTGTCGATGGAACTGACCGGTGGCGCATCCTTCCTCCTCGACGGCTCGTGGAGCACTCCACAAGCAAATCCGTTTTGGGGAGACGCAGCGGTCGAACTCATCGGAACGGAAAAGACGCTATCAGCTGATTGCTTCGGCCATCAGTTCAGACATACTCGAGACACGGGACACGGTAAGCCCGTTGAATCTGTTTACTGGGGTGCTGACCCGAACAACGCGCTGTTGCGCGACTTTGTCGAGTCGATACTGACCGGCCGCGAGCCAGTGACACCAGTCGAAGATGCCGTCCGAACCGTCGCCGTGATAGCAGCTGCGTACGAATCAGTCGAACGAGGCGAACCCGTCGAAGTTACGTACTGACCGCCGATTCGGCTGCCGTCGTGTCCACTCTGTCTTTTTTTGAGGAATCAGCCTCAGCTCGTCCGAGCGGTCGTTCCGTCCAGTTCGACTGGCTCGCCCCGTTTCGCGGATTCGAAGGCCGCTTCGACCACGGCAATGTCGTTGACGGCGTCGGATCCCGTCTTCAGCGGCTGGCGATTTTGTACAACGGCTTCGATGAAATCCTCGATAAGACCTTCATCCGGGTTCGACCCCCAGTACAGCGACCGGATGCCCGGTTCGTTGGTATCTCGCGTCTGCTTTATTTTCTGGTCGAAGCAGTCGATGGAGATCACACCCTCGGTACCAACGAGGCGGAGCGTCGCATCGCCCCAAAAGTCCCACTCCTCAGGCCTGCTCCACGAGCCATCGAGAACGAACTCCGTTCCGTCGGTCAGTTCCATCGACAGCAGGTTCACGTCCTCGACCGGGATGTCGTGGAATCGTGTATCAGTTTCGGCGTACACCTCGCGGATTTCTTCGCCAGTGAGCCAGCGAACCACGTCGACAATGTGTACCGAATGATCCGTGACTGCACCACCGCCCGCGAGGTCGGGGTCGACAAACCAGCCACCGGGCATCTTCCCACGGTTCGTCCCGCTGAGGAAGTGGAGTTCGCCGAGCGCACCATTCTCTACCGCTGTCCTTGCGTTCCGGACCGGTTGGGTGAACCGAAGGGGCATCGCCACACCGAGGTGGATATCTGCTTTACTGGCACTGTCAACCATTTTCTGTGCCTGAGCGACGGTCGGAGCCAGCGGCTTCTCACAGAGGACATCGACACCAGCGGCCGCTGCACGATCGACCCACGCGGCGTGAGCAGCGTTCTCCGAACAGACGATGACTGCATCAACCGCGGCGAGGAGTTCGTCCGGCGCACGAAAGTCGACGCCGTATTCGTCAGCTTTCGCGCGGGCGTCGTCGATCCGGTCGCCGGTCTCCGTGACGCCGACAAACTCGACAGCAGTGAGCTCAGTTAGGCAGGCGGCATACGAGTTCGCGTGGAGATGCGCGGTCGAACAAATACCGATGCGGACCGTCACGCGCCCACCTCCGTCGGAGAGACGGGCTCTCCGCGCTCGCTGGACTCGATGGCCGCGAGCGCGATTCTGACTGCCTGACGGGCATCGTCGGGCGTAATATCGGGGTCATGTCCGGTCTCCGCACACTCGATGAAGTGTTCGAGCTCCGTCGTGTAGGGGCTTTTCACGAGCGGGCTGGTGGGAGCGTTCGTTCCTTCAGCACCACCAGAGACGCGGACAGCAGATTCGTCTCGTGAATCGAACTCCAGCATTCCTTCGTCGCCAGCGAATTCGTAACTGGTCGTGAACGGCGTCCCCTCCGGGTATCCCCACGACGCCTCGACGTGACCGACGGTTCCGTCTGCAAACCGCAGTACGACCGAGGAGTGCTGGTTGAGGTGACCATCGTCCCACTCAGCCGTGCGGGCGAATACGTGGTCAACCTCGCCAACGAGCCAGCGGAGATAATCGAAATCGTGAATTGCCATGTCGAGCAGCACGCCTCCGCTCTGTTCTTTGTCACTGAACCATGAATTGCTGGCATATCGCGGCGGAGCGGAGAACCGTTCGGTGCGAACTGTTCCGAGGGAGCCAATCTCACCAGCATTGATTCGTCGCCTCGCCTCGACGTATTCGGGGAAATATCGCACCACGTGACCGGTCATGAAGGTGATTCCGGCGTCGTTCACCGCATCGACGATGGCGTCGGTTCCCTCGGCAGTCCGTGAGAGTGGTTTCTCACAAAACGCGTCAAGACCACGTTCTGCGGCCGCTACGACGAGCGGTCGGTGTGTCGGTGTCGGCGTACAGATATCGACGGCCGTCACGTCGGCCTCGTCCATCATTGTCTTTGCATCGTCATAGAGATCGGCATGCGGTGCATGCGCTTTGGCAAACGACGATCGGTCGTCCCCGAACGACGCGACCGCCACCACCTCGGCGTCAGCGATCTGCTGGTAGCTGGTAGCATGCGTCGTGGCCATGAAGCCACTCCCCACTAATCCAATTCGTTGCATCACCACCACGTTGTGGAACTGGTACTATTAAACCTTCTGCAGTGATGGGTCGTTCTTAAATATTCGACCACGTGGTGCGAGTGGTTCCAGCAGCGACGCCAACACCAGCAAAGCGGTCGCTTTCGTCGAACACCGAGAGGATAACCGACGGATCTTCGAGTAAACGGTGACGGAGGTGACTCCCGCGAGCGCGCCCGCCACCGGTCCGAGTGATATCGAGTACTTCGAGGAACTCCCACTCGCGCAGGAGATCGTGGACACGACGCTTCGAGAGCGCTTCCAAGCCAGTGTCAGCGCAGACATCTTCGTAGGCAGCGTACACGTCGGGCGTTTTGAACGTCCGCGTCTTCTCGACAAGTGCTAACGAGACGACCGCAAGTAGCGTCGCTTTCTGCTGTATCGTCGCGCCCGCAAATAGCGCCCGGAACCGATCTCGTTCGGCAAGCGTGGTTGCGTCTCGAACGTGCTCAACGGTAAGCGCATCCGATCCGTCACTCGAAGCGAGTTCCCCAGCGTGTCGCAGCAGATTGATCGCCTTTCGTGCGTCGCCGTGTTCCTCTGCTGCGAGTGATGCACACTCAGACACCACGTCCTCAGAGAGCACATCAGCACCGAATGCAGCCGTGCGGTTGTTGAGGATCGCGTGAAGATCCTCACGGTTATACGGCGTAAAGACGATTTCACGCTCTTGAAGGCTGCTCTTGACGCGTTCTCGAAGCTGACTCCTGTATTTGATCTTGTTGCTAATACCGACGAGACCGACAGAACAGCGATCAATTTTCCCAGCCTCCGTTGCGCGTGATAATTGCAATAGGATGTCGTCGTCTTCGAGACAGTCGACCTCATCCAAGACGGTGAGCACAACGTCGAACCGTGTATCGAGAACGTCCCAGAGTTGTTCGTAATACTGAGAACGCCCGACACCAGTTTCAGGCACGACGAGTCCGGTTTTCTCAGAATCATTCAATCTCCGGACCATCGCTCTGATTGCGCGTGTTTCCGTGTTCTCTTGTGAACAGTCGACAACCACACGACCAACCGAGACGCCGTTTTCGGACGCGGTATCGACGATTTGGTTCGTCGCGTATCCTGCACAGAGCGATTTTCCGGATCCTGTTTTCCCGTACAGAAAGACGTTACTCGGCGTCTCTCCTGTCACAGCGGGATTCAGCGCGCTGGCGAGACGGCGAATTTCCTCATTACGGGCGGCGATGTGCTCTGGCTCTGGAACGTGACCGACATCAAGCAAGAGCTTTTCTGAAAAGATGCTGTCCCGTGCGCTGAACACGTCGTCAAGGGCGTTTGCGTTTTCCCGTCCGTCGTCCCGTGTCATTCGATGACACTATAGCGACGATCCTGATAAACTCGTCGGGCGGCCCACCGAACCGAATTGGTCCGTCACACGGGTCGGTAAGTATTCTAATGCACCGCTCTCCACTCCCCCTCCCCTCGTTTCACCTGTATCTCGTTACAAGCCTACGTCTGTAACGATGGGAGACGCTGTTGAACGGACACGTATCAAAAGCTGTTCGATGTGTGGTGATCACAGACGGTAGAATCAGGACGTACTGAAAAATCGTCAGTCGAGATACGCGGTCGTGTGTTTGTGCAGTGGGACGAATCCTTCAGCGAACTCCACACCGCGTGTCCGACCGAGCGTCCGGGCTTGGGCACGAACACCTTCGATGAGATCGTCGAACTCCGCATCGATGCCGCCGTGTTCTTGGAGCCACTCGACTTGCGATTCGTGGTCACGGATTGCATCCTCCTTTTTCGACTGGTACTCACTAATGTCGACGTACACGTCGGGATCGAACGAGGAAGTCGGCTTGCCGACGTAGTAGATGTTCTGTGGTTCCCACGGTTCGTTCACTGTCTCCACCAGCGGAAGCGAAGACATGTAGTACGCGTCAGTCACCAACCGCGACGTGGTTCGGTGGTCAGGATGCATGTCGTCCCGAAAATGCGTGAGAACGATGTCTGGTCGGTGTTCACGGAGCGTATCGACGATCTGGAGTCGGTTTTCCAACGAATACGTTATGCGACCATCCTCGTAATCGAGAAATGCTGTCTCGACGCCGAGTGTTTCAGCGGCGGTGTTGGCTTCTTGTTCTCGTGTGGCGGCGATCTCTGCCTCAGTGGTGTCTGATCCACCCCCGTACTCGCCGCGAGTCATGTAGACGACTGTCACCTTATCGCCACGGTCGGCATGCTTTGCGAGCGTGCCGCCACAGAAGATTTCAGCGTCGTCTGGATGCGCGACTATGGCTGCGAGATGCATATATGTGTGTCATCCGAGGTGATATTAAGCGTTGTGCTGTCGTACCCAGTGGCATCACAGTGGTGGCGTCTCACTCGAATCCAAAGCAGAACGTGCAGTCTCAGCGATCGGTGTACTCGGTCGCCGAGAAGAGGTGCACAAGATCGCCGAGTAAGCGGGGTGGCAGCCGTTCGGGAGCCGTCCGGTACGGCGGCACCTCGGCCGTCACCCACCCATCGTAGCCGATCTCGTCCAGCGTGTCAACAACCGCAGTCCAGTCGATGTCTCCCTCCAACGGATACGTAAAGCCGTCTATTGTGTCGATATCCGTCCGGTAATCTTTCACGTGAACGCGCTCGATGCGCTCTCCGAGGAGGCGAATCCACTGCTCGGGATGGCCGAACCGTCTGACGTTTCCCACATCGAAGTACGCGCCAACTGGTCCAGCATCTCCCGCTCTGTCGATGAATTCGGCGAACTCAAGCGGTGAGAGCAGAAAGTCGTTCCAGACGTTCTCGATACAGATGGTCACTCCGTACTCGTCACCCGTTCGAGCCAACGTCTGAACCGCACTGAGCGCGCGGTCGTAGGCCTCGTCATATGACGTCTCCTGGTCGACGACGGCCGGAACGATGAGCACTGCACCGGCACCGAGCGCATCCGCGACTTCGATCATTCGTTCTGCTGCTTCGATGCCAGCCGAGCGCGTCTCCTTGTCCGCGCTCGACAGCTGACGGTCCCAGTGGAGTGTCGTCGAAACCGCTGGAACCGAGAGATCGAGGTCGTTGGTTTGCTGAGAGAACGCATCGACCGCCTCGTCGTCCCACAGTGGTCCGTCGGCGGTCAGATTCGGTTCAATGCCGTCGTAGCCAACGTCTGCGAGGAGCGTTGCATTCTCCGCAAGTTCAGCTCTCGGAAAGCCCATCTGATTCAGTGCAAACTTCATGCGCTCATCACTCCCGTCTCAACCGAGTTATAGATATGGCCGTTCTCCAGATAGCTTTAACACCTTCGGCGAGAGAGCGAGTGCGTGACAGTTTCAGTCGGATTTATCGGCGCAGGAGGCATCGCTTCGATCCATCTGGAAACATTCGACGCTGTGGTGGATGGATACGACATTGAACTCGCGGCGGTCGCTGACGTGGACGAAGAACGCGCACGGACCGCAGCGGATTCCCGTGACGGTACAGCATACACCGACGGCGAGGAACTGATCGAGTCGGAACCGCTCGACGCGCTCGTGGTCGCGGTCCCCCCGTTCGCCCACGGTAGTTACGAACGGATGGCGGCCGCACGCGACATCGATCTGTTCATCGAGAAACCGGTTGGCCTCTCACTAGACAGGGCACGAGAGACGGCCCAACACGTTGAAGAAGCTGGTATCCTCGCACAAGTTGGCTACGTCTGTCGGTACGGGCGAATAACAGAGCGAGCGCTGGAACTTCTCAACGGCCGTCGCGTCGGTCATATCGATAGCACCTACTGGGTATCACCTCCTGAGACGCCGTGGTGGTGCGAACGGACTCGTTCGGGAGGACAGATCGTCGAACAGTCGACCCACGTGTACGATCTCCACCGGTATCTTGCGGGAGAAGTGACGGCAGCTACCGGGAGTGGAACCGACCGAGTGCTCGTCGACAGCGTCGACTTTCAGGACGCGACATCGGTAACGCTTGAGCACGAATCAGGGGCTGTGTCGCACGTCTCGTCCACCTGCGCGTCTCCAGTCTCTCGCTTTGAGGTGCGCATTACAGCCGAGAACGCGTCTCTCGAACTCGACTACTTCGAACACTCGCTCTCTGGTAGTGTGGATGGTGAACCGGTTCAGTTCGAGGGAGCCGGTGACTGGTACCAAAGAGAGTTCGAGGCGTTTCTCCGCGCGATTTCTTCGGAGAGCACCGACGTGCGCTCTGAGTACGACGACGCCGTTAGAACGCTCGAACTAACACTCACAGCCCGTGCAGCCGCAGAAGCTGGCAATCGAACCGAATCCAGCAGCAACATGTCGAGTGATATCTCGGATCGTGAGATTAACCTATGAATTTATTATGGTTGATTACAACTTCGCCACGTAGTGAGTTCCCATGGGCAAACTAGACATTCGTAGTCTTCGAAAGGAGTTCGCGGACGGAGACCAGTCAATCGTCGCGGTCGACGATCTGAACATCGACATCAATGACGGAGAGTTCCTCATCTTCGTCGGCCCGTCGGGCTGTGGGAAATCGACCACCCTCCGCTGTATCGCTGGACTCGAATCAGTTACCGACGGCGAGATTCTGCTGAACGGAGACCCGATCACGAATCAGCCTCCCACCGAGCGCGATATTGCAATGGTGTTCCAGAACTACGCGCTGTATCCTCACTTATCAGCCGAGGATAACATCGGCTTCGGGCTCAAGATGTCGACAGACATGTCTGCTGGCGAAATTAAGCGACGCGTTGACAGCGTCGCCCAGATGATGGGCATCGAGGAGCTGCTCGATAAGAAGCCTGGTGAACTGTCCGGCGGGCAACAGCAACGGGTAGCGCTCGGTCGGGCGATCGTTCGTGAGCCAGAGGTGTTCCTGATGGACGAGCCGCTTTCGAACCTCGACGCCAAGCTTCGGACAACGATGCGAACGGAGCTACAGAACCTCCAGCAAGATCTCGATATCACGACGATCTACGTCACCCACGACCAGACAGAAGCAATGACGATGGGTGACCGCATCGCTATTCTGAACGATGGAACGCTCCAACAGATCGGGACGCCACTTGAATGTTACTACGAGCCGAACAATCGATTTGTCGCCGGATTCATTGGCTCTCCGTCGATGAACTTCTTCGAAGTCGAGTACACCGACAGCGCGCTCGTCCACGAGGCGTTTCGGTGCGACCTCTCCGAGGCGACGCGCGAGGAACTCCGCGGACACGAAGGAGCACTAACGCTTGGCATCCGTCCCGAGAGCATCGAACTCGCTCCGGGCGAGTCAACTGCGATCTCAGCTCCTGTCTCTGTGACCGAGCCAATGGGAGAGAGCACCTACGTCTACGTCGATATCGGCGATCAGACCTGTACGGTAACGCTTGACGGCGAGCGAGTGGTCGAACCGGGATCAACGCTCGATATCACCATTCCCGAAGCGAAGATGCATCTGTTCGGCCCGACTGGCGAGACGATTAAATCACGAACCGTCTCTTCCGCGACCGACGCAGACGCAGTCCGCGCCTGAACATCACTCGAAGACTGAATTCCATCGTTCACATCCGTTTTACACGACTGTCCAAGAGTTGTACGATAATGGGACAATACCAAATGTTTATTACAAACCGACTATTTGTTCTCCGAAGGTAGTATGAGCAACAGACGTCTCACTCGCCGAGAAGTTATCGCACTGGCCAGTTCGGTTGGTGCAGTGGGTTTCGCCGGATGTACGGGCGGAAACAGTGGTAACAGTGGAACCAACACAGGAAACGGAAACGGATCGGGGAACGGCGGATCGTCGATGACGTTGTGGGCGTGGAACGATCCCGGCCTCTCGCCCATCCGGAAGGAGCAAAAAAAGCAACTCGCCAAACAGAGTGACGCTATCTCCAACATCAGCTGGGAGTATTATCCATTCGAGAACTACTTGGCGAAAGCGACCACGGCCATCCCGGCGGGAAACGCCCCGGATAGTCTCGCTCTGTCCGTGCTCTGGGTCCCGCGGTTTGCGGACAAGGGCGTTGCGCTCGACCTCGAAAAGGAGGGATTTGACCCCAGTAACTACGTTTCGGCGGCGCGCAGCAACGCTAGCTACGATGACACACTCTGGTCGGTCCCGTGGTATGCTGACTGTCGCCTAATCGCCATCAACAAGAAAATGTTCAAGGAGGCAGGGCTGAAGGTCCCGAAGCCGACACACCGTCCAAGCTGGGACGAGTTCGGCTCGTGGGTTGACGCCTTGGGTAAAAAACACGGGACGGCATTCTCCATGTCGGCAGGAGAAGGATTCGACTGCTTCGCGCTCTCGAACGGCAGTGGGTACCTCAACGAGGACGGAACGAAGGCAATAATCAACAACAACGCGGCGCTTGAGGCGGCGAACTTCCTGCAGCCGAAGATCGTCGAAGACAAATCGATCATTGCGCGAAATCCGGGCGGAACGCTCGCCGTCGAGGACTTCCTCGCCGGGGAATCGGCGATGTGTTTCGCCGGATCGTGGAACTACCCTCGACTGCGCGACAGCGATCTCGACTGGCAGTTTAATCCCTATCCAGGTGGTCCGAAGGTCGATAAGAGCCACACATGGAGCGCGGGCGTCTTCTATTCGGTCCCATCGCGTGGCGGCGCAGACAAGAAACTCGGGCTCGAATGGTTAAACTACATCAACTCCATGGAGGTCCAGAAAAACGTGACGAAGGCGATGGGTGGATTCCCCGGTCGGAAGGATGCCTACGAGACAAAGGCGTTCAAACAGTTCATCGAGGATAATCCGAAGCTCAAGCCGGTCGCACAGGAGATGGAAAACACCGTTTCCTTCCCGAGTCATCCGGACGTATCGAAAATGTGGGATGCTGTCCACACGCAGGCACAAGCGATGTGGCAGGGGAAAAAGCCCAAGCAAGCGCTCGATACGGCAGCGCAAGAAATAGACTCACTACTCTAACATGGCGCAGTCACACGGATTAGAGCGCGTTCGCCAGCGTCTCGGTGGCTATCTGCCCAGCGCCAGCGTCGGCAGCGACACAAATCTGTCGTGGTACGCTATCGTCCTGCCGAAAGTGATCCTGTTCGCGGTCATCCTTCTCATCCCGTTCATCGGAGCGTTTTACATCAGCCTCCACAAGTGGGCACCGCTTGCACAGTCGCATCCGTTCGTTGGTCTCGACAACTACGTCCGGCTGTTCAACGATCCTGTGTTCTGGGATGCGATCATCAACACTGCCGGATACAGTATGGCGCTGCTCGTCTTCGATGTCCCCATCGCGCTGGGACTCGCGCTGCTGTTGAACATGAATCTCCGCGGAACGAAGTTCTACTCGGCAGCGATTTTCCTGCCAGTCGTGACATCGTGGGTCGTTGTTTCGCTCATCTGGTCGTGGCTCTACAACCCGGAGTACGGGCTGATAAACGCTGCACTGGGAACTATCGGACTGCCCCAGTTGTCGTGGCTCCAGAGTTCGAGCACGGCGTTGGCGTCAATTGCTCTCATGAGCATCTGGAAGCACGTCGGGTTCAACATGGTCATCTTCCTCGCTGGATTGAAAGGGATCCCAGACGATCTCTACGAGGCAGCCATCGTCGACGGGGCGAGCCGCTGGCAGCGGTTCCGATACGTCACGTTGCCGCTCCTGAAGCCGACATCGTTCTTCGTAATCGTCGTGACGCTTATCTTCTCATTCCGTGTCTACACGCAAGTGTACGTGATGACACAGGGAGGGCCAGTCCGTTCGACGTACACCATCGTCTACTACTTCTGGCAGACCGGCTTCCAGCAGTTCGAGATGGGATACGCAAGCGCCATTGCAGTCGTGTTGTTCCTCATCGTCTTTGGACTGAGCATCTTCCAACAGCGCACGTGGGGTGATGACGTTGGGTACTAACGAAACCGAACCTGAACCTAAACCTGAATCTGAACCTGATCACAAACTCGAGTTCGACGACGGTCGGCCGAACATCGAGCAGGAGCGGTCGTGGTACGATACGCTTGCGAAGGGCGTCGCTCACGTCATCCTGATCGCCGCGAGTGCGATCATGACCATTCCATTCATTTGGGCGTTTCTCACGTCTCTCAAGCCCGAAAACAAGATTTTCACGACAATCAAGCAGATCATTCCGGCGAATCCGACGTTTGCGAACTACGTCAACGTCTGGCTTCAGAACCCGCTTGATCGGTGGGTGCTCAACAGTCTCGTGTTGGCAGTCGGTGTCGTGTTCTTCACGCTGGTGTTAGATACGCTTGCGGGCTATGCGCTCGCAAAAGGCGACTTCAGAGGGAAATCGATCGTCTATACGCTGGTCATCGGGACACTCGTCATCCCGCCACAGGTGGTGCTCGTTCCGCTCTACTTGGAGATGAATGCGGTGAACTGGTCGAACACCTATTGGGCGATTATGGTGTTGTACATCGCCAACCCGTTCGGGACGTTCATGATGCGTCAATTTTTCCTTGGCATTCCTGATTCACTCATTGAGGCGGCACGGATGGACGGCTGTAGCATATTCCAAATTTACACGCGCATCATGCTGCCGTTGGCAAAGCCTGCGCTCGCGTCGTTGGGTGTGTTCACGTTTATCTTCGTCTGGGGAGCGTTCCTCTGGCCGCTGGTCATCCTCAACGATTCGGCAATGTATCCCTTGCAAGTCGGTATCGGCCTGCTCACTGGGCGGTACAGTTCACAATGGGGACAGCTCCTCGCGGCGGTCATCCTCGCTGCGCTGCCCGTCATCTCGGCGTATCTGCTCGCACAACGCACCTTCATGGAAGGAATTGCCCTCACAGGAGGGAAAGGATAATGCTCTCTCTTCCTTCGATTGTGTTGCGACTCGGCTACTCCGGGCAGAATGAGCCGATCGTTGGCGGAGCACTCGTTTTCTTCGTTGCCGCTATTGGCGTCCTCTACATGTCGTTCGTTCGTGACGAGATGGATGCGGGACCGGTGATGAAAATAGGCGGATTCGTGCTACTTGGCTTGGCGCTTCTCGCGTTCTTCTGGCCGATGCGACCGTGGCCGCACTGAATTCTGAACGGTCATCTATTGGACTCAGAAATTATTCTGGCCATCGCACGAGGAGTCACAATCACACAATCAATGATGTAAATTCAAAGATATTATCCAAAACAGTTCGATTATACTAATAATAGTATATTTGATATGGGTGGTGGAATATCTGTGACGACAACTGCAGATAGTCAGTATAGTAACCTATCTGATTATCCTCTGATTTAGCATCACAACACGATGGTTGATTGGGACGAAATGCCGTCTTCTGTATCATATCGCAGAATTCGACGTGAAATTTCGAGCAAACACACCGTTTCCAACCCACACAGCCATATGAATAATTTGATTATTGAATGACGTACTATTGATACTATTTGATATTTGTCGATGGATGTATTCAGTATTTCGAATATGACACCCGATATCCAAAATATAATACTTCTTTTATAATTTCAATCTTGATAGATGATTTGAATGGACACATATCTTTACTATCGAATCGCACGTCGGTTACGTAACTGTGTACGGAGTTGTGCGGTGATCACGACAGATGAGTTATTATCAGTAGCGCTATTAAAGAGGAGTACGCCCATGTTAGACATCGGTATCGTCGGTCTCGACACGAGCCACGCGGAATCATTCGCCAGTGTCATCGACGAGACCAGCGATATGACGGTTGCGGGTGTCTGGGACGGTGCTGTTGTTCGTGATCAGGAGTACAGAACAACGTTCTGCGAGGAACACGATACAGAGCAGTGTAGCCTCTCGACGTTAGTCGATCGAGTCGACGCAGCGATGGTACTGACCGTCAACTGGGAGACCCACCAGCCACTCGCAACGCGCTTTTTGAACGCAGGGATACCGACGTTCATCGACAAACCACTCGCCGGCTGTCAATCCGATATCGACGCTATCGCAGCCGCTACCAAAACGACACCACTGTCTGGTGGTTCAGCGCTTCCGTTTCACCCGGACATCGCCGCGCTTCCATGCGACGACCCCAACCGAACGGTGTTTGCCGCGGGTTACAACGATTTCTTCTATTATCGAGTACATCTCGTCGACACGGTTCGACACCTTGCGGATGCCGACTGGGTATCAGTCCGCCTGTCCGATGGACCCGGTACGACCGTCGATATCAGCTTCGAGAACGGTACACACGCGACAATCCGATTCGACGGTAGTCCCGACAGCGGGACGTTCAGTGTGCTGGATGTCGGAACGAGGACGCGGACCGTCGAGCTCGGGAGCAACAGCCAGACGTTAGCTGAAATGTACCGACCTCTCGTAGAGTCGTTCCGAATGGTCGTTCGAGGCAGCCACGACGACACTGCACAACGACTCGACGCCGGGACGCTTCTGCTCGCGGTTGAGGCGGCTATCGATGAAGATCGAACGATCACGCCCGAAAGCGAATCGATAGACACCGTAGCCGCAGACGGAGAACGGTTCCTTGCCCAGTATGAACCGTACTACTGAGATCACGTAACCAGAAAATGAGCGATGCCGTAGCCGAAGGGTTCACGAACATTCTGTCGCCGCGAACGGCACAACGATAGCGCCGGTCCGTTTTACGACACCGAACGTTCATTTTACGGTTAGCTTACGATCTTACACCTGTAACGCTCGTTTCGCACACGATTCGTCGGTTATGACTGCGAGAGAGTGATATTATTCCTCGATCATTAGTCCAAAAATGTGTAGTAGCGAATACGAATTGGAGTGAACAAGTGCATGTGTCAACTCTGAATGATGTCTCCATCCTCAAATCGAGGACCAACGATCGTGGAACCTTTTCGGAAAAATGTGAGTTTTCCGTGAGAAGGACAGAACGATGCTGTATGCGCTACTGAGGGTGAATTCACTATGGATGAGTGTGCATTCATTAGACGATTGGTGCATCACGAAACGGCCACTCACAAGTCCGAAGATGATGAGTTGCACCCAAGATCTGAATTGCTCGTAAAAATAAAGACACAGATCAAGATTGGAGTTAGAGACGATTGGATGGTTAGGTGCTTCACGGTGACAACAGAGCCGCCAAACTGGCTGAGAGTAGTCTTCGAACAGGGGTCCACATAACGGCACTCATATTCTGCGATCGTAGAGAAATCCTACGATTGTGCGGTAGTATCGAAAGATATCACAGTTGGACCGAGAAGTGTTCACCACAAGAAGAGAAGATGATCGAACCTTCGAGCTCGTTTATATAACGTTAGCTGGCCATCGATTGAAATTCATCACGTAATCGCCCTACAGCAGGTGCGAAGATAATTTTAATTCATTTTCCCTCAGACCACCGATCCGAAATTGCGATGTAATCTGATTCGCAGAGATCCAACGGGTCGTGTCGTTTCAAGATGACAGTGACGGCACACCCACGCCACGTTTCTTTACTATCGATGCCGTCTGTAATAGACACAGATGGGTGCAGTACTGATCGGTTACGGCGAAACGAGTGTCGGAGAGGCAGTCGGCTGCGGATACGAAGCTCTGAATATGTGGGCGACCCGCGAAGCGTTGAGTGATACCGGGCTTGAGCCGGACGATATTGATGGACTCATCGCCAGTGCGCCGTTTCGATCGGAGCGTTTTCCGCTTCCTCGCCTGATCGAACACCTCGGATTGGCTCCGTTACAGTTTGCAGAACTAACTGGCCTTGGTGGTGCATCCCACGTGAACTCGATTAAACGAGCGACAGCGGCAGTCGAAACCGGTCGGGCAGAAACCGTGCTCGTCGTTGCCGCGGATGCGCTCTCCTCAGAGGTAGGACCGTCGACAGTCATCGAATCGTTGGCCGAAAGCGTTGGTACGTTCGAGGATCCCGCAAACATCGTCCCATCGCTCTATGCACATGTTGCAAACTGGCACATCGATACGTTCGGAACGACACGAAAACAGCTCGCCGAGGTAGCGTCTATCGCGTACGAGCACGCATCGATGCAGCGACCGGATCGGGTACACGAGACTGAGACGAAATCGGCAGATGAGATCCTCGACTCACCCATGATCTCAACACCGCTGACAGCGGATCAATGCGCTCTCATCTCCGATGGAGGCGCGGCATTCATCGTGACGACCGAAGCAAACGCAGAGCGCCTCGATAGGGAAAGCCGAGGTAACAGCGAGCGCCCTCCAGTTCGGCTAGTAGGGTTCGGAGCGCAACACACGCACGATCACCTCACACAAATGCCGACGTTCGGTGAAACAGGCGCTGTAAAAGCAGGTCAGCAGGCGATGACCGAAGCGGATGTCACCCACGACGAGATCGACCTCCTCGAAATCTACGACTGTTTTACGATCACCGTTCTTCGGATCGTCGAAGATCTCGGGTTTTGCGAGCTCGGCGACGGCGGTTCCCTCATCGAAAGTGGCGACCTCCGGCTCTCTGGAAAATGGCCGCTCAACACCCACGGTGGGGCGCTCGCACAAGCACATCCCGGAATGCCGAGCGGAATATTCCACATCACTGAAACAATCCGCCAACTCCAAGGACGGGCCGAGGCGACACAGGTAGAAGACGCGTCGACAGCGCTTGTGCACGGAAACGGTGGGGTTTTCTCGACACAGGCGGTTGCGGTACTCGAACGGGGTGATACCCGTGACTAACCGACCGATGCCGTCGGCGACAACCGATCACGAACGGCAGTACTGGCAACGGGTGGCAGACGGAGATGTCTGCATCGTGCGCTGTCACGCTTGTGGCAGTGCGAGTCATCCTCCACGACGATACTGTCCGGTCTGCTACTCCGATGATTGGACGTTCGAATCGATCACGGGAACTGGTACCGTCTACGGCCATACCTGCATTCACCGACCTACACGGACGTTCGAGGCGGATGCACCCCTCGTTTCGGCCATCGTTACGTTAGACGAAGGGCCACGGCTCATGGGACAGGTTGATTGTGATCCAGCGGCGATCGAGGTGGGACGTCGCGTCTGCCTCGACACATCGACGCTTTCGTCGGACGATGTCCGTCTCGTCTTTGAACTGCAAGAGTGAACGGTCTTCTAGCCGTGTGAATCCGATTTAGCACCGTTCACAACGGCATCTGTGCCCAGCGCTCGACGATCGAATCCACTAATCAGAGAAACACTGGTTCAATGGAGCACCTGAACTGTGATTAGATAGCAATTTCGTCGGCGAGTTGTTCGAGCGCGGGCCGACCGTACGCTTCCCCATCGAGTTCGGGCACCACCTGAATCGAGAAGTCCGGAAACTCCGACTCGATGCGATTAATATTCTGTTCGTGTCGTGCTTGCCGTGCTCGACACCGGCCACAGTCCGTAGCGACCTCTTCGACAACGCGATTGACGACGAGCGTTTCGACGGAAATGTCGAACGAACGCAGCCGTTCGACGAGCTGTCTCGTTTCTTCGATCGCAAGCGTTTCGGGGATGAGGACAACCCTGAAATCGGTGCGTTCGGAGTCACGAACGAGCGCAGCGACACGCTCCATCCTGTTTCGGAGTGTCTCGATCTCGTCCGCATCGCGGTCGCTTCGGAAAAAGGCTGCTGGGCCGAACACCATACTCCTCGCAGAGTCGACCATCTGATGGACCTGTCCTTGGAGCTTCGCGGCTGTCGATAGTGATTCGCTCAGCACGTCAGGCAGACCCAACAAACGGAGTGTGTGGCCAGTCGGAGCGGTGTCGAATACGACGCGGTCCCACTCGTCCTCACGCCCGTACTCATCGAAGAACTGCAGTGCAGCCAGTTCATCGCTCCCAGGGACGAATCCAGCGGTGAACAAACGCTCGACATCTTCGTCGGTGAGACGGATACCAGCCTCACGAAGATCGGCCGCAATCGCCTCAACGACAGCCCGATAGATGTCTTGACCCGATGTGGCGTCTGCCTCGACACCCCAAAGCTCCGATTCGATCTCTGTCGGACTGCCGCCGAGATCGACCCCAAGGCTCTCACCGAGTGAGTGTGCGGGATCAGTCGACACGACGAGCGTCCGCTCGCCGCGATTGGCGAGTGCGATTGCCGTCGCAGCGGCACACGTCGTTTTCCCGACACCACCTTTCCCCCCGTAGAGTATGTATTTGGACATGTGATGTGCTTCGTGCTGTGTCCGCAAAATCGTGTGTCCTGATTCGCCAATAGTAACACTCTGAGACAATATATTTCACCTTTAGAGGTGTGGATTTCAATCTCGTCTATCCTATATCTCGTTAGATGAGCTGCATCGTGAACACGACTTTCTCATGATGAAATATAGATAGGTCATATTTCAAATAATTCAGTAGCGGTCAGGCGTGCAGGTATCCGAATGTGTTTATCCATGCCTGAGGAAGCGCTGGGAACGCCAACCACCCAATGAGTTCGGAGAGACAACTCGATTCAAAGGCCATCAAGGAGCACCGCGAAACGATCGAACACCCGTTAATTCGTCTGTTTATGGAATACGGAGAGGGGAACCGGCGATGGTTCATCGTCGGCGTTCTCACGAGCACGGCCGCTCGGTTCCTCTCGCTGTTGCCACCCGTCATTCTTGGCGTGGCGATCGACGCCCTGTTCAATAAGACTAAGCCATTCACACTCCCGTTTGTGCCACAGGCGTGGCTGCCCGAGACCACGTCCGGGCAGTTCTGGTTTTCGGTTGGTGTGATGGCAGTCGCAATGGTTGGGTCTGCGTTTCTCAACTTTGCTCGGCAATCATCGTTGAACTTGTTCTCCCACCGAGTCAAACACGAAGTGCGGACGGCGACCTACCAGCAGATGCAACGGCTCGACATCGACTTTTTCACCGAAATGCAGACGGGCGAACTCATGTCGATTCTTTCTAACGATACCAATCGATTGGAGCAGTTCCTCGATTCGATGATGGGTGAGGCAATTCAACTCGGTGTCCTCATTCTCGGAACAGCCGCATTCCTTTTTTCGATTAACCGACATCTCGCTGTTGTGACGCTGTCGGTCATCCCTGTTGCTGCTGTGTTCACCTACTGGTTCATGCGTATCGCCGAGGAGCGCTACACCGACGTCCGCGAGTCGGTTGGCGATCTCAACAGCCGACTGGAAAACAACCTGAACGGGATTCAGGTGATCAAAGCTAACAACACAGAAGAGTACGAGGACGAGCGGGTTCGCGATCACTCCTACGCATACTTTCGATTGGATTGGCTGGCGCTTCGTCTCAACTTCATCTACCGGCCGGGATTGCAAGCACTGACCTCCATTTCATTTATTCTCACGTTCACGGTCGGCGGTCTCTGGCTCATAGAGGGCAGTGCTCCCGGTCCGCTCGCTGGTGATCTTGCCGTAGGCAACCTCGTCACGTTCCTGATCCTCACCCAGCGGTTGGTCGGCCCACTGGCACAAATGGGAAATATCGTCGATCGCTACGAAGACGCCCGGGCCTCGACGAAACGGATCCTTGGGCTGATGAGTCTCCCCGTGAACATTCAGAACGCACCGGATGCGATCGACCTCCAAGATACCGATGGACGAATCGAATACGACGACGTCTCCTTTGCCTACGACGACGAGTACGTCCTCGAAAACGTGTCATTCGTAGCAGAACCGGGTGAAACGGTCGGACTCGTTGGACCCACCGGGGCGGGGAAGACGACGATTCTCAAGTTACTACTGCGACTCCACGATGTCGATGAAGGAGCTGTTCGACTCGATGACAACGACATTCGAACCCTCACGCTGGAGAGCCTCCGTCAGTCGATGGGGTACGTCGGTCAAGAGAATTTCCTGTTCGACGGAACGATAACTGAAAACATCAAGTACGGTCAGTTCGAGGCGACCGACGAGGAGGTCATCAAGGCCGCAAAGCGCGCGGAGGCCCACGAGTTCATCGCCAATCTTCCGAACGGCTATGACACAGATATCGGTGAGCGGGGGGTCAAGCTGTCGGGCGGACAGCGACAGCGCGTCGCCATCGCTCGAACGATTCTCCAGCACCCGGAAATCCTCATCTTCGACGAGGCGACGAGTGCGGTTGATACGGAGACTGAGATGCTCATCCAGCGATCCATCGACGAACTGGCTGCCGATCGAACGACGTTCGTCATTGCTCACCGCCTCTCGACAGTCAGAGATGCCGATACGATACTCGTCATCGAAGACGGCCAGATTGTCGAACAGGGCCCCCACGACGCCTTGATCGCTGAGGATGGCCTGTACGCTAACCTCTGGCGTGTTCAAGCGGGTGAGATCGATGATCTCCCCGACGAATTCGTCGAACAAGCGAGCGAACGTGTCGCTCAAGAGACCGCAAACAGAACGAACACGGACTGATCCATCGTTATTGGCCTGTTATTTTACAACAGTATATCAAATCATTCAGAGATGACACGCTCATATCACAAGAGAGTGGGATTTGAATCTACCATTTGGACCCACGATGCAGTACATTCGTGTGTTCTACAGTCTCACGATGAGCGACACATCTGTTCCATTTATTATCGATGCGATATATCCCAGCAGTAGAATGGTCGCTATCGAAACGACTGCCCTCACGAAGCGTTTTGGCGAGGTCCTCGCTGTTAACGATTTGAACCTCCGCATCGAAGATGGAGAGATATTCGGATTTTTGGGTCCGAACGGAGCTGGAAAATCCACGACGATCAATATGCTCTTGGATTTCCACCGGCCGACAGCCGGGGCAGCTACTGTCCTCGGCTACGATTCACAGACAGAAACGGACGCAATTCGCAAGCGAGTCGGCGTCCTCCCAGAAGGGTTGGAGCTATACGAGCGCCTCACCGCGCGTGAGCATCTTGAGCTCTGTGTTCAGATGAAAAACGCTGACGACACGCCCGAGTCCGTCTTAGCGCGCGTCGGATTGAGCGATGACGGAGATCGAAAAACAGGAGGTTTCTCGAAAGGAATGCGACAGCGTCTCTCCCTCGGGATGGCGTTGATCGGTGATCCCGAACTCATCATCCTTGATGAACCCACTTCCGGATTGGACCCGAACGGTATCCAGCATTTTCGAGAGCTTCTTCGAGAAGAAGCTGAATCCGGCACAACCGTCTTCTTTTCGAGCCATATCCTCTCGGAAGTTGAGGCAGTCTGTGACCGCGTTGGCATCATGAACAACGGCGAGCTTGTTGCCCTCGACAGCATCGATACTCTCCGCGAGCACACTGGCACAGGTGGTGAGGTCGAAATCACTGTCGAAGCAGTTCCGGACGACCTCCAACTACAATCGTTAGACGGGGTGAGCAACACAACGGTTGAGGGCAACGAGATCCACACCCACTGTTCGTCCACTGATGCGAAGATGAGCGTGATACGCCACATCGACACCAACGCGACGATCACCGGAATCGTCGTCGGAGAAGCGTCGCTCGAAGAGCTGTTCAATGAGTACACAGACAGCAGAGATGGTGATCGTGATGTTGACGACGATGAAACAAAGGAAAAGGACAAACAGGAGGTGATTGCGTGAGCATCGCTGGCGTCGTCCGCAAGGACCTCCTCGACGTTCGTCGATCTAATCTCGTCCGGGGAGTCGGACTGTTGTATCTCGCGTTTACTGTGCTGTTTTTCTGGGGAACCGGCACCACCGGAGCGACGGATATGTACATGTCACTCTGGATGATGATCGCCATCGCCATCCTCATTATCCCGCTCATCGCGCTCGTTGCTGCGTATCTCTCGGTGGCCGGAGAACGGCAGAGCGGAAACCTCAAGTTTCTATTATCGTATCCGAACAACCGCCGCGATGTCGTCATCGGGAAGCTCGTTGCCCGATCGACGGTAGTGGCAGTGGCAATCGCGTTCGCCTACGCGGTCGGTCTCGCAGTGGCGATGTACTATTATCCTGAAGTTTTCATCGGCGATTTCGTCGCGTTCGTCGGACTGACGCTGCTGTATGCGCTCGTCTATGTGAGCATCGCGGTTGCGATTTCGGCTGCGACCAGTACTCGATCGCGGGCAATGGGCGCGTCTATCGCCGTCTGGTTCGTGTTGAACGTGTTCTGGAACTTCCTGCCGATCCAACCGAGGACAGTCGTCTCATTCGTCGCGGACAAGCTCGGGACGACGGTATCGACGAACATCAAGGACCTCGTTTGGGCGCTCAGTCCGACAGGGGCGTACATGAACTCAATGCAGCTCGTGTTCCCAGACTCGTACATCCGCCAGATCGGGCAACGACAGTGGCTTGACCCCAACACACCCTTCTACCTCGACGGCTGGTTCATGCTGGTCATTCTCGCTGTCTGGCTCGTCGTGCCGCTACTGCTTGGATACTGGCGCTTTGAGCGTGCAGATCTCGGCTGAACTGTTGGCCTACCATCTGAGCACGTGAGACGACACTCACGCAACGCTATTTGTTGATCGAGAGTTTGACAGTACGTATGGTCGACTACACGCTGGATGGATCGATCGCTGTCATCACCATTGACCGTCCGGAGGCCAAAAACGCGATCGACAACGAGACTGCATTGGCACTCCGTGATGCATGGCAGCGATTCGACGACGATGACGACGCATTCGTGGGCATTCTGACCGGATCAGGAGGGACATTCTCGGCGGGAGCCGATCTGAAAGCGATGGATCTCGAAGATCGTCCCGAAGGATGGCTTGGTTTTTCACGAATGCACGTGGAAAAGCCCACGATCGCAGCGATCGAAGGACACTGTGTCGCGGGCGGACTAGAGCTGGCTCTCTGGTGTGATCTTCGTGTTGCCGGAGAGAGCGCGACGTTCGGCTGCTTTGAGCGGCGGTTCGGTGTGCCGCTAGTGGATGGCGGTACCCAACGACTCCCGCACATCGTCGGACTCGGACGAGCGCTCGATATGATTCTCACAGGTCGTGCCGTCAACGCTCGTGAGGCCAAAGAATGGGGATTACTCACTCGCATCGCGGACGATGGCGCGGCGCTTGCGGTGGCACAGGAGATGGCTGCCACAATCGCTGAATACCCACAACAGACGGTCCGAACCGACCGTGCGGCGGTCTACGATGGGCTTGGCGAGGAACTGGCACAAGGACTCCGCATCGAAGCGTGGCACGGCCAACGAGCGCTCGAAACCGCACACGAAGGTGCAGAACGCTTCGAGTCGGGGGAAGGACGCCACGGTGAGAATATCGAGCGTCGAGAAGAATAAACACGTACCACCTGTCTTGTTTCAATTTGTTCTGACCCTAAATCATCCAGCCTTTCTGAAATTCTTCCTCGAATCCGTCGTGTCCTCGTCCGTCGGCGTTCTGATGATCCTGTCGGGCAGTCGTATACGATAAACCGGCTTCGCTCATGAGTGCGCGGACCCGTCGGAGGCAATAATCGACACCAAACGTCGACTCAATATACTCCTGTGCGAGCGCTGCTGTCCACACTGGCGCATCATATCCAACCGCAGTTGGAGAATGATGAAGCGTCTGTTCGAACTGCTCGCGTTCGTCATTGGAGAGCTTTGCTGGACGTCCTGGTCGATCGTCGTCGTAGACGACCGCTTCAAACGGCTCATCAGCGAGTCGGTCGAGACGACACAACCAGTTGTAGATTGTTTTTTCTGTGACCCCATACATCTCTGCTAACTTCGCTTGCGAGATTCCCTCTTTGTAGGTAAGACCCACCATGACCCGTTGTGTCGCTTGTTTTCCCTCGACCGCCGCCAGCACGCTTCGGAGATCATCAGCTGTGACACGCTCTAAATGAGCCATAAACAGCCATAGGGCGAGATCACGTAAAGACATTCTGCCAGTAGTATCGTTCGACGACAGCAGGATAGATTAGTGAAGTGAATCGATCTGTTCGACGATCGGTTCAGAATCCGCTCTCACAGACGCATAGACTCGCTCGGCCCATTCTCGTGCGACAGGTGATTCAGTATCGACGAACACCTGCATCTGTCCCGTCGATTCATCGTAGCCGCCGATCCCGACGTGATCATCAAAGAGTGCAAGCCCGTACGGTAACTCATCGCGCGTTCGGAGAGTCAGGTGTCCGCTCTCGATTGCCTCGCTTGCGTGCTCTGGATACGCCTCGAAGAGCTTCTCGGCGACGTGCGGGAGATACACCATTTCGGTTTCGGTCTCATCGAAGATCTGCCGATGAAATTCGCCGAGGACGATCGGCGCCATGTGAGTCGTGTTGAATCCACGGAAGGAGTCTGAGTTTTCCACGAGAGAAATAAACCGTTCGATGGGCCGATATGGCTCCTCAGGCGCTGCAACGGTAACTGTCGCGTCGACGAACGATTCGATAACGAACTCGCGAAGATCCTCACAGATGCAGTCTAGCAGTGGTGACAGTCGGTTGGCTGTTTGTACATTCGTCTCGAAGCGAAGCACCTCTTCGGCGACAGTCTCACCCAACCCAGTCAACTGAAACCTACTGTTGATTTTTGTAATGAAACCAAGTTCGTCGAGTCGTTGCGTAAAGCGGTGGCTTGTCGCCCGTGAGACGCCGAGTCGCTCCTCGATTTCTCGGTGATCGAGCGGCTGCTCAAGTAATGTTTCGAGGAGTGGCCCGTGCCGGACGATGTCGAGGAGTACATCAGTATCGAGCCGCGTATCAACCGCTGCCAACCGCTGACCGAGGTGGCGGCGGTTTCTCGCGTTCTCAAGGATCGACTCCAAAATTGGAGATCCTCGCTTCGGACGCGAGTCGTCATCTCGGTTGTTTTCGGTGGTCCTCATAGTACTCCTCTCAAGAGGACTTGGATCGCACGGATAGTAACTCTGTTCACGAATAGCAGATGTCTGCGCTTTGATTACAGAAACCAGCATTCGTATTCGTTATAAAACAATTCATGAAGATGGAATGTACTTGCTATGTGTTCTACGATGCTGTCGGATAACAATCGTACAATATCTGTTATTATACTTACTGATCAATGAAAGAATTATTACCCGTCAATATAACAATGGGATATGGGAGAAAAGATACGCGATCTCACAGGAGAGATTGATTGCGTGTTCTTTGATTTCGATGGTGTACTCATCGACTTTTGTGACACAGGGATACCAAACTGGCTCATTCAGATGGTACAAAAAGAAGCCAGAGCTATGGGTGTCGATGATATCAGTCCTGGAAACGTCGTTTCATTGTTCGGACGACCAGGAGCCGATCATTTCAGGCAGACGTGTACCGAGCTTGGGATCGATCGACCGTCAGACTTCTGGGATGCTGTTCATCATCGCGGAACCAAAGAAAAGGTTCATCGATTCGAGGCTGGCGAAATAACTGCTTACGATGATATCTCGGTCATTCAAGCACTGTCCGCGTCGTTCAAGATTGCGATCGTTAGCAATCAACCGCAAGCATCTGTTGAACAACTGCTTCACAAACTACCCGTTCACGATCACGTTGATGGGGTCGTCGGACTCGAAGGGCTCGAAACAAACGATCACCGAAAGCCAAACCCGGACTTCATTCTCGACGCAAAGAGGCGTCTCGGTGTCGAATCACCAGCCTACGTCGGGGACAGTGCGGTCGATGTGGAGGCTGCACGGACTGCTGATGCGGTTCCCGTGTATATTAATCGTGACGGCTCATTTCCAAACCATCAGGCGTATAACATTCAGACACTCGGATCGCTTCGAGCGCTTCTAGAGTAATTTCCATGGCTCTCGGCACTGATCGAATCGCCGGTGTCGCACATTCCACAGTCCGGCTTGAGTGTGGCAGACACCCGCCGTCAGTCAGAGGAACGTAAGCTGCTCCCGGTGTTCGTCCACTTTGAAAAGAAGTTCCAGATGATTTGGGAGGCATCCGGTCCTCCGGGGTCCGTGTAGGAACCGTCAGTGGCACCACCGGACCATGCGTGACCCATACCATCAACAATGTACTTTTCGACGATAGCTCGACCGTGTGGGTCGTGGTATTCGTACTCGGTGTAGCTGCGGCTAGATCCCGAGCCGCTGTTCGTCACGTCGGCAGTGTAGTCAACACCGCCGTCGTCGCTTCCATCGAGCGCGAGATCGTTGGTGACGGTCGCCTGTTCTGCGGCTTCGTGGCCATTGCACGGATAGACCGTAGTGTCGTTCGTCCCATGGAAGACGATGGTTGGGACCGGTTGTGTAATTCCGAACTGCTCCATGCGGTCGTACGCGTGTTGCCCCTCTACGACCGGATCTGTCGACGAACCAGCGCTACAGTTGAAGAGAACGGTGTTTCCTTCGATTTGGGACTCAGCAACGTCGTACATTGTTCCCGAATGAACCGCACCGGCCGCGAAGACGTCGGCGTACTCTACGATCGCGTTCGGGACGAAGGCTGCACCGGCTGAGAACCCAGCGATGTACACCCGTTGGGTATCAATGTTCTCGCGGTTTTTCTCCTGATCGACAATCCCGACCATCTCCGTGAGTTCACCCCTGTTGCGTGTGGTGTTCGCGTCGTTGAACCACTGCCAACAGTCGTACAATCCCGTCGTCTGCTCGGGATAGACGACAATGAAGCCATTCTCCTCAGAAATCTGATTCATCTGAGTCGCGTCCTTGAACCCATCGGGACTCTGAGTACAGCCGTGCATCATTAATAGAAGGGGCACTGCCTCACTCCCGTCGTTCGTGCTCGGCACGTATTTCGTGTACCGTCGTCCGTTGTAACTCTCGTCAGTGTAACTGCCAGCAGCCGCGCTAACCGTCGATACGCTTCCCATCGCCACACCAGTGACCACACCGCCAATGCTCTTCAACATTGTTCGCCGATCAATCCGTGTGCCACGAAGGGACGATCGGTCTGAGTCGTATGACATATACGACACAATAGACGATCCAAGATGATGTATTCTTTCATTAATATATGAACAAGATTATATCTTGATTGATTTCCAATCAAATCTCGGCAGACGCGAACCTCGTGACGAAACACGACAGCGCGAAGACTAACCACCGATAATCATTTGCAGCGAAAGAGTTTTATAGAATAATGAAAATTCATGAGTAATAAATCCGAGATCATGATCGAACTCGTTCTTGACGTGGAGCAGTACGATTGTCCGTACATTGCGGCGACCGACGAACACGACGTGGCGTTTTCGACACTCAATTGGGAGTTCGATCGTACAGCCGAGACGCTCGAAACCCGAATGGTGGTCGACGGTAGTGATCGTGCGACTCTCGATGCGGGACTCGGGACGCTCCCCGAACACGACCAGATTCTCGAATACGAACTCGTTGCCAAACGAGAGGGAGTTGCCCGGATCCGGTCAGTTATTCCGATGACGGACGCGATGGACGTTATCCAAACTCACAACGGCTACATTTCGGGACCGTTCCACATCGAATCAGGAAGCGAACGCTGGCAGGTGAGCTTCGATAGCGAGAAGCACGCTGAAGGTGCTCTTTCTGCGCTTGCTGCTGATAACGAGTTCACCGTCGAAGCGCGCGAAGAGTTGCGCCTTGGCGAGATGCAGGGCTACGCCCAGTCCGTTGGCGCAGCGATGACGCTCGTAGACGGCTGCCGTGATCTTTCAAAGACCGAGCGGCGTACGCTCGAAGCCGCAGTTGATGGTGGCTACTTCAACCGTCCGCGCGATACCGACCTCGGTAGACTTGCTTCGGAGTTCGGTGTCTCAAAGCCTGCGGTCTCGAACAATCTGCGACGCGGTCAGGAACGCGTCCTCTCACGAGTGGTCGATGTTCTCGATGATATCGACGATGAAAACCAGAAGTAGTGAAATCATCGTGTGGGGATCTATTTTAGCTGTCTCAAATGTATCCTATAATGTATTAACATATTAACCCAGTGATTGATACTACGATAGGCACACTGTGACGTATGTCATGGAAACGAATGACATCACACGTCGTCGGGTCATTACCGCTCTTGGAGGGATGGGTGCGGCTGGTCTCGCAGGCTGTACCAATGGGACGACCAATAGCGGAGCATCGGAAACCGTGAAAATCGGAGTTCTTCAGCCGCTCACCGGCGACTTGAAATACTACGGACAGCAGTCGCTGTGGGGATTCTACGAGGGACTCAATCACAAGAGCGATGATCGATTCACCGCAGAGGCGAAGACGGGAGAAAAAACAGTCACAATCGGCGGGACTGACTACGTCTTGCTGGTCAGAGACACCCAGCTCGATGCCAATCGTGCTCAATCGCTGGCGACTGACCTCGTTCAGGACGACGACGTCGATCTCCTGTTCGGGTGTGCGTCCTCCTCGTCGGCGACACAGGTCGCCACGACGGTGACCAAACAGGCACAGGTCCCGACAATGGTTGGTCCCGCGGCCTCGGCGTCTCTCACAGCAAACAGCGAGACGTGCAGCCAGTATCTCTTCCGGGCGAGCGAGAACACCGCGATGGACGCTCGTTCGGGAGGAGCGTACATCGCAAAGAACAGCGAAGTCTCGAAAGTGTACTTGTTTGGTGCAGACTACAGCTTTGGGCGGGCCGTCGTCGAAAACTACCGAACCGTTTTGGAGAACAACGGTGTCGAGATCGTCGGCGAGAAGTTCGTCCCACAGGGCTACTCCGAATGGCAGGGCCTGCTCGACAACGCAGAGAAGGCGAGAGCAGACGGTATCGTCGCTGGGTTCACCGTGGCGACGCTACCACAACTGTTCACCACATTTCTCAATGGTGAGTACTCTTACCGAGTGTTCGGAGGCTTTGCCACCAAGATCACGGTCTCGATCATCGGCAAGACCCTGCAGAAGGTACTCGGCAAACCACTCACGGAGAAGAAGTTGAAGGGAACCGGACTTGGCCCGTTCACGACGCGGTATCACTGGAACCAGTACGACAACGAGATCAACAGTTCGTTTGTCGACAGCTATACGACGGCCTACGGCGTTGTTCCCGATCTGTTCTCCTCGGGAACGTTCACTGCCGCTTCAGCGATCGTCCAAGCAGTCGAAGAAAGCGGATCGACGGCGAGCGACGACGTGGTGTCGGCGCTTCGTGAGATGACCGTCACGGCATCGCCCAAGGGCAAGAATGCCTACACCTTCGAGAAACACAATCAGGCTCGCTCTGCGATGACGCTCGCAAACAGCGTTCCGAGTTCACAGAAAAATTGGGAAGCACCGATCAAACCGAGCGAACCGCTCGCTCGTGTTTCGGCGGATCGGACAACCATTCCGACCGACAACTCCGAGATGAACTGCCAACTGTAAGCCATGCTCAGGACTCAGAAACTGACGAAACGATTCGGCGGGCTGACGGCTGTCGACGAGGTCGACTTCGAACTCGAAGACGAACTCTGTTCGCTCATCGGACCGAACGGGGCGGGAAAGACCACGTTCTTCGATCTCCTGACCGGCACATTACGACCGAGTAGCGGAACCATCGAACTCAAGACGGAACGAGGTTGGCGCGATATGACGGAAGCAGGCACGGATGAGACAGCCTCACTCGGACTTCACCGATCGTACCAGATAACGAATATTTTTTCAGGGAGTACAGTAGCGGAGAACGTACGGATCGCGGCGCAAGCACACGGCAACGATTCATTCACGCTGTGGCGAAACACAAAGGCGTTTGATGGGTATATCGAGGAAGCACACTCCATCTTGGAACGTGTTGGTCTTGCAAGCGAGGCCGAGACGACCGCATCGAATTTGAGCCACGGCGAAAAGCGCAAGCTCGAAGTGGCAATCGCGTTGGCGGGTGATCCGGACGTGTTGCTCTTAGACGAACCGAACGCTGGCGTTTCGAGCGAGAGCGTCGAGGAAATCATCGCGCTCATCCACGACGTGGCTGACGACCACGCGGTGCTGTTAGTCGAGCACAACATGGACATTGTGATGAACGTCTCTGATCGGATCGTCGTTCTCCATCAGGGAGCAGTGATCGCAGACGGCGATCCCGAAACAATTCAGAACGATCCGGCTGTACAGGAGGCGTACTTCGGTAGCTACGCGGACGACTGGAAAGATGCGAGCGGTACGAAAAGAGGAACGGAGGGGACAACGGCGTGAGCGCAGACAGGCACACAGCGGAGGAGACGGGCGCTGCCAGCGGCGATCCTCCTGAGTCGAAGCCGCTGCTCGTCGCCGAAGGGCTTCAGACCTACTACGGCGAGAGTCACATTCTCGAAGGCGTTTCGTTCGATATACGTGAGGGGGAGGTGGTCGCGCTCGTTGGCCGCAACGGGGTGGGTAAGACCACAACGCTCCGTTCGATTCTCCAGCTCACACCGCCGCGAGCGGGATCGATTCGCTACCAGGGAGAGGAGCTGATCGGACAGCGACCCCACGAAGTAACCGAACGCGGTATCGGCTGGATCCCGGAAGAACGACGGATCTTTTCGGATCTCACGGTCGAAGAAAACCTCCGTATCGCGTCCGTCGACACCGAGCACGCCCTACATACAGCGTACGAGACGTTTCCGGATCTCGAACGATTCGCCCAGCGTAAGGCTGGTACGCTCTCGGGCGGGCAACAGCAGATGCTCGCTATTGCCCGCGCGCTCGTCGGCGACAATGATCTGTTGCTCGTCGACGAACCGAGCGAGGGACTCGCACCACAAATCGTCGCCGCGGTCGCAGAGAGCATCGCGGCAACCGAGCAGACGGTGCTGCTCGTCGAACAGAACTTGCCGCTCGCGTTCGATCTCGCCGATCGATTCTACGCGCTCGATAATGGACAGATTGTCGAGAGTGGTACAACCGACGACAACAGCGCCGATGACGCGCTCCGGGGGTATCTCTCTTCATGAGTGGTGTGATCGCTTGGCTGTCTCACTGTTCGGTTGCGGGGGTTCCGCTCACAGCCGATGTGCTCGGACAGTTCTTCCAGTTCGAGACGCTCGTATCCGTGTTTCTCAACGGGCTGGCGAAAGCGTCGTTGTACATCATGATTGCGACGGGGCTCACGCTCATTTTTGGATTGATGGGTGTTCTCAACTTTGCGCACGGCTCGTTGACGATGATCGGTGCCTATCTCGGTGGTACGGTGCTCACCGCTCTCGTCGCCAGTACGACGGGCGATCCTGCTCGTTTCGTGCTGTTTTTCGGAGCGGTTGTCGTCGTGTTCGGGACATTAACCGTCTTTGGCGGCCTCCTCGAAGTAACACTCATTCGGCCGTTGTACGACCGACCCCCGATCTACCAGATACTCCTCACCTTCGGGGTGACGCTTGTGCTCGATGAACTCGCGCGCATTGTCGTTACGTTCTACGGACTTCAACCCATCAGCGACTGGCAAGCCGCGCTGGGGACAAAACCCGATATTCTCACGCGCTCGGTTACCGTTGGCTCGGTGAGTGTCCCTGGATTAGCGTTGTTCGAGATCGTCTTCGGTGTCGTGACCGTACTTGCGATTCATGCCTTTCTCACCCGCACCCGATACGGACTCATCGTGCGGGCGGGCAGTGACGATTCAGAGATGGTTTCGGCGCTCGGTATCGACGTTCGACGCGTATTCACGGTGGTGTTCGCACTCGGTGTTGGCGTGGCGGGCGTCGCTGGTACACTCCTGTTGTGGGATCCGAACTGGGGTGCAAGCGTGCCGCTTGCGACGGAAACCCTTCTCCCGGCGTTCGTCGTAGTCATCGTTGGTGGACTGGGAACGTTCCGTGGGACCGTCGCCGCTGGGGTACTTGTCGGACTGGTCGACAGCACGATGACGTGGTGGTTCCAGAACGCGATTCAGTTCACCGGACTCCCCGAGATGATGGTCTTTCTCGTCTTGATTGTGACGCTGATCGTACGTCCACAGGGGCTGTTCGGTCTTGCGGAGGTGGGCGGTCATTAGCACCTCAACGCCGAACGAGCCGACCGAAACGAACGAAGACCACTGGCTCTCTCAGTACATCCACGAGCACACCATTCACCTCGGAGTGATCGCGTTTCTTTCGCTGTATCCCGCGCTCCACGCGGTGCTCACGAGTTCGGTGCTTGGTGCAGAAGCAGTAGCTGTGCTTCCGGATATCGAGACGATGACCGCAGTGCTCTACTTTGGGCTGTTCGCTATGAGCTTTGATTTTATCAGCGGCTACACCGGCTATCTCTCGTTCGGGCACGCCGCGTTCTACGGCACGGGCGCGTACTTCGTCGTGCTCGCGGCAAATGGCACCATTCCATTCGTGCCATCGGGAACACCGTTCATGGTTCTCCTGATACTCGCTGGGATGTGTGCGCTCGTGCTTGCTCTGCTCATCGGCGGCGTGTCGTTTCGGCTCAGCGGTGTCTACTTCGCCATGATCACTCTCGGATTCTCACAGGTGCTGTACGTGTTCGTGCGTGGCTGGCGATACGTCGGCTCGAATCCGCGCGACGGAGTGTTTGTCACAGGTCGCTCCGATGGCTTCGAGATCGGCGTCCCGTTCATCGATCAGCTAACGGTCGCCATCGGACAGCTCACTGGTGATGAAGTCAATGGATTCCTGGGGATCATCTCGCTTTCCGCCACTGAGGTTACCTACTACGCTATTGGATTCGTCGTACTGCTCTGTTATTTCTCGATGCAGCGAATTCTCAACTCGCCGTTCGGCCGGATCATGGTTGCCATTCGTGAAAACGAAGCGCGCACTCGCGCAATCGGATACGACACGTTTCGGTACAAACTGGCAGCGTTTGCGATCAGTGGATTTTTCGCTGGCATTGCCGGTGCGCTCTTCGCTGGGGTCCGGCGGTCGGTTTCGCCCGACAACTCGCTGTTTTTCCTCGTGACCGGCGACGCGCTGCTTGCCTCGATACTGGGCGGCTTCGGAACACTCGCTGGACCGCTCTACGGCCGACTGTTCGATGAGTCTGTCCGGGAGTTCCTCTCGACCGGTGGCACAGGAGGTGGTCTGCTCCCCTATCTCCGTGGGCACCTCCCGACGAGTGTACTCGATGCCGATCTCTTCGGTGTCACGGTTCGGGCAGCGGTCGAAACGTTTCTGAACGGCCACGCGAGCCTCTATCTTGGCCTTCTCTTCGTGCTCTTCGTGCTCTACGTGCCAAACGGGCTGTTGGGAACAATCCAGAAACGTTCCGAGGGAACAGTGACTTCGTGGCTGATGGGATGGGTCGAACGACGCCGATAGTCCCCTCAGTAAAGAACCGAAGAACAGAGAAACCAGCACAGACACCCACTCTGGTAACACTACGATGATGCTATCGCTCTCGAACGATGACTATAATCAGCACGAGGGAGTACACACGGCCGAATGGTTACTGATGCGAATCGACGCGAAGGGATTCCGTTCGGAACGGTGGTTCAACGCGATCGTGCCACCTTGGCGCTCGTGATTTTTGTCGTTCTGTTCGCGCAGGTGTTGTTGTATCCAGGCGTCACCGATTTGGTCACGGCCCTTGGTGCAACAACAGATCTCGACGCCAGCACGTGGTTTCTTGGTGCCGAGTTCGCCGCATTCGTCCTCTTTTCAGGCTTTTGGGGTGCGCTGAGTGATCGCACCAGCCGTCGTATCCCGTTTATTGTCGTTGGTGGACTCGGTGGGGCTGCGGGTTATGCCATCCTCGCGTTCCTTGGGCAGGGATACGGTGTCCGCTTCGAAACAGTCCTCGTATTACGTTTCTTCCAAGGAGCACTCACGATTGCCGCGTTCTCACTGGCGATGACCATGCTCATGGATCTTGAGGGAGGACACGGACAGAACATGGGGGCAGCTGGCATCGCGATCGGCTTAGGAACAGCACTCGGTGCACCGATCGGTGGCCAGCTGTACGAACAAGGCGCATTCGTTCCGCTCTGGATTGCGAGTGTTGCGCTTCTACTCGCTGCAGGGTTGGCCACTCGGGTCACCGACCGCTCTCCATCGGGACAGCGAATGGGACTGCGCGATGTTGGCCGTCGTCTCCGGGGAACCCCTGCATTGGGTTTCCCGTACGCATTCGGGTTCATGGACCGTCTTACAGCCGGATTTTTCGCACTGATCGGCACGATCTACTTTCGGGAGACGTTCGCTCTTGATGCAGGCGGGGCTGGTCTCATGCTAGGACTGTTCTTTGTTCCCTTCGCACTCCTACAGTATCCATTGGGAGTCGTTTCGGATCGCATTGGACGAAAGCTTCCAGTTGCGATCGGCTCACTTCTCTACGGAGGCACTGTTATCGCAGTGTATCTGGCACCGACACTGTGGCTCGCTGGGTGTACGATGGTTCTGTTGGGAGTCTTTGGTGCGCTCGTCTCACCAGCGACGATGGCGTTGGTTTCCGATCTCGCAACAGACACTGATCGAGGCGTCGCAATGGGTGGGTTCAACATTTTCGGCAATCTTGGTTTTCTCGCCGGATTCGTCGTTGGAAGTGTCATTACCGACTCTTTCGATTATGGTGCTGCGTTCCTTGCCGCTGGACTCCTTGAGGCAGGTATCGTCGTCGTTGCGCTTCCATCGTTCCTCCGACTCGATTTGTCACAGACGCCGACATTTAGTGAATAAAACCGACTTCAGTCAATCTGCACGCTCGATCCTGAAACTGCACTTTCTTGTATCGCATCGAGAATCACTGCGTTCTGTGCTGCTTGGGCTGCATTCGTTCGTGGTGAGAGATGGTCCTCGATGCATTCGGCGAAGTGTTCGATTTCGAGCTGATACGGATCGACCGGCGGGAACGTTTCAGTTGTTCGTCGATTCCCGATCTCGTATTGGATCGATGTGTTTACATCTGGAGAAGAGAACGCCGGCTCGGCGGTTAGCCACCCTTCAGTGCCGATTACGTGATAGTACTGTGATTCGGCAGTATCGAACGACGCAGAGACGGTTGCAGTTGCGTTCTGATCGTATTTAAAGAGTGCTGTCATTTGTGTATCGACGCCGCTATCGTGCATATCGAAGGAATACGCGTGGACACGATCCGGTATTCCGAGAAACATTCGGACAGCATCGACAGTATAAACCCCGACATCGAGTGAGCTTCCACCACCGAGCGCCGGATCGAACCGAATCCCGGTTGGCAATCCCCGCAGTTCTGAATGGAACGTTGCTGTCGCAGATCGGATCTCGCCGAGTTCCTCACTGACGAGTTCTATGACACGTTCTGTGCGCGGTACATACCGGTACATGAGTCCTTCCATGAGCGTAACCCCGCGATCTTCACAGTAGGCATCGACCGCACGCGTTTCGTCTGCAGTCACGCCGAGTGGTTTTTCACATAGAATATGGTGGCCGTGATCGGCCGATTTGCGTATCCACTCGGCGTGTTTGCTGTTCGGGAGTGGGATGTACACTGCATCGATCTCCGCGTGTTCGAGGAGGTCGTCGTATGTCTCGTACACGTGAGGGATGTCGTGGGTCGTGGCCACTGCTTGTGCTTTTTCCTCCGTACGAGAAGCGATCGCGCGAATCGTGTGATCAGTTTTTTCGATGGCTGGTATGAACCGTTGTTGTGCGATCGTTGCCGTACCAATCACACCGAAGTGGATCGCCATAAGTGAAAATAGGTAAGAACGGATGAAGATCTTTTGCCAATTTCGATTGAATGTTCACAAATGTGTGGTATCTAGTAGAGTAAGTGACCGATCCGATTCTGACTCACGAAGTACGGGGCACAATCTCGGATCTGGGTGTCAAACACATAGAGTATTGTTCAGCTCTAGTTCATGGTTTGTTGTGACAAAATGTCCGTATACCGTCGGGCGTGAGCGACGGTTGGGGCCGTCGCTGCGACTGTGTCAATCGCCCAAGGATCTCCTCAGTCATCCATCAGAATCCGTGTCACCATCCGATCCATCAGAATCCGTGTCACCATCCGATCCATCAGAATCCGTGTCACCATCCGATCCATCAGAATCCGTGTCACCATCCGATCCATCAGAATCCGTGTCACCGTCGCTCACTGCTCTTTTCGAGTCAGTGTCTACTGTCTGTTCGTTCTCCGTTTGTATTCGGGCACGCTCAGCCTCATCAGTCGTGAGGTAGAGATAGAGCGGAGGGAACACGTACGCGGCAATCGCCAGAAGCACGAACCCCTGATGGAAGTAAGCCAACAAGCCAAACGCGGTTAAAGCTGCAGTGGCCGCCGCATGTACACCGGTTCGCGTGCGAGTGTAGAACCAGTAGTAGTCCCACACACCACGAAGCCACCCGTCGGAAGCAGAGACTGACACGGGCATACGTAAAACTAGCCCGCTCATCACAATCAGCGTTTCTACGAAAGGTGTCTAATTTCGTATTGACCGAGACACGATAAGCTACTGGAGTCTATCAATATCAAATGGCTACATTTGTCAAAACCTCCACTTATATCAGAGTGGCCGAATATACATCCATGTCTCTCGTGAACCAAACCCTCAAAAAGCTCGAATACGGCGGTGTAGTTGCTGGTGCATGGCTCCTGTCGGGGAGTGTACGGGCTGCAGAAGTACTCTCACGGACAGCAATCGATTGGATTGGAATTGATACCGAACACGCTCCTCATTCGCCCGAACGTGTTGAAGCACTAATTCGAGCAGTTGAACCAAACGCTACGCCGCTCGTGCGGCTTGCATCCGTTGAAACAGCCGTTTCAGACGGAGCAAAACACGCGCTCGACGCTGGTGCGCACGGAATTATCGTACCAGGCGTCGAAACCCCTGCGGACGCCGAAAACGTTGTCCGAGCAGCACAGTTTCCGCCAGCAGGCGAGCGTGGCGTCGCAGGCACTACCCGAGCAAATGCATACGGGAGTAATTTCGATGAATACGTCGATACTGCGAACGATGAGGTGCTCATTACCCTCCAAATCGAGACGCCGCCGGCAGTCACTGCTATCGATGAGATTCTCTCGGTCGATGGGGTCGATGTGGCGTTCGTTGGAGAAAACGACCTCTCGTCTGCACTTGGGTATCCCGGCAAAACGGAGCATCCAACGGTACAGAATGCTGTCAAACGAGTGCGAGAGGCAGCGCTGGATAACGATATTCATCCGGGGATTGCTGGCCGAACACCAGGAATCAAAACCGAGCGAGCAAATCGTGGATTTCAATTCTTTCTTCTCGGTGCCGATTTGAGCTTCATGCGCACCGGCATCGAAGCCTTCGTGACAGAGTAGACACAAACAAAAAGCAGATCAGCTCTGTATCACCGGAAACTGTCGGTACGAACGCGAAAGATAAACAACGGGTTTAGGAACATCCTCGAATAGGTTAGTTTGTGACACAGATTGACGTCAGCCACGAAGAAAATGTAGCGACCGTTACGATATCGAACCCTGAGCGAAAGAACGCACTTTCTGGCCCAGCGTGCGAGACGATGGCTGAATCCCTCCGCACGCTTGCACACGATTCGTCAGTTCGCTGTGTAGTCGTCACTGGCGAAGGTGACGCATTCTGTTCAGGGATCGATCTCGCTGGTGAGATCGGTGCGGGTGGTCCAGCGGCAGAGCTCGAAGGCGGGTTGAACGCTATCGCCACCAGCCTCTTACGGATGGAAAAACCCGTTGTTGCATCGGTTTCGGGACCAGCAGTCGGGGCGGGAGCGTCTATTGCTACGGCCTGTGATTTCGTCTATGCCGCCAACTCCGCTGAGTTTGGGTGGGGTTTTACCGACATCGGTCTCGCTCCCGACACTGGCGCAACCTACGTTCTCCCACGACTCGTCGGGATGCGGACAGCGATGGAGTTGCTCACGACTGGACGGCGAGTCAGTGCCGCCGAAGCCGTCGATCTCGGTATTGCGACAGAGGCAATCCCAGACGCTGAGCTGGACGATGTTGTCACCGAGCGTGTCGAGATGCTGTGCTCGCGGCCCACACGAGCGGTCGGCGAAGCAAAGCGCCTTCTCTTACGGAACGCTCACCGCTCGGTAGAAGAAGCCCTCGCTGCTGAGGCACGCGCACAAGAGCGAATTGTCCAAACAGAGGACTTCTCTGAGGGCATTTGTGCGTTCGTCGAAAACCGAGAGCCCGAATTCACCGGTCGATAATCGTCGGATACGAGTACAACGATACAAAAATAATTAGAGAGACAAAGTAATCCAGAACGTGATAGAAGTGACACCTGACATAGCTGTCGGGCATGGATTCTCGATCTCATCGATTAGCTGATGGCCAATCACGCTTGTAACGCTCCTGTTCCTCTCACGGTCCACCACAGTGGGATCGGACCGTCTACTCGATCGTCAGATCGCTGCTCTCTCCGCTCTCTTCGTTCTCCTTCCATTCAAGTTCGAATTCGATACTCAGTTCGGTGTTCGGATCGGTTCCTTCGCGCTCGGCCTTTACTTCGAACGTCGGTTGGGGAGGCACCTCCAAGCTAACCGAGTCGCTGGCTGCACGCAGGGTGATTGTTTCGCCTGCTTCTAGTTTTTTGGCGACTGTTCGGAGGTATTCAGCGATATCTTCACGCGATTGCCGGCGTTCACTCTCGAACAGAACTTCTTCTGGCATACCTCTCTGCAGGTCATCCGTTCGTATAAGCTTGCTCACTACTGAGTATCGAGATCGTTCGTCGAACACATGAGTTGCCCTACGAGCGACCGACCTTACGTACGGTTTGTTCGGCTGCTACTGGTTCATATACGAGCACCAATCGAATCTACGAAACGAATAGTCGATTTTCCTTCACCAATAAGATACAAACACATATATTCATAATTGTCCAATATATAGAGTCAGATAGTTGATAGCATCTCCGAACGTTACAATCAGTTATGTCTCATCTTTCGCGGTACACAGAGAACAAATAATACTCAATGTGTTAGGAATCTCTGGTGCAGTTACAAGAGTACGTCTGTAATCGATCGAGTACCGCATGAGTCGGATACAGGGTCACTCGATAAATCACATCCGGCGCTGGATTCGAAGAACTATCCATCCGAAATGATTTATGCACAGATATGCGACCAGTAGATATGGGAGAAGAGCACGATACCATGCTCTGGCGGACGGAAGCAGTCGGGCGCATGCTCGATGCCCGGCAGAGCGCACTCGCTCGCCAGTCAGTGGAGACGATTGCGCTCGGCGAGGGGATCGGTGGGCGTGTGCTCGCAGAGGAGATCGTTGCCGAGGAAAACGTTCCAGCGTTCGATCATGCGACAATGGATGGGTACGCGTTTGACACGGCTGATGAGTATCCGCTCGAACTCATCGACAGCGAAGTATTTCCGGAAGATGAGCCACCGACACTCGAATCGGGGGAGGCAGTCCGTATCGCTACCGGTGCGCCGCTGCCGGAACGAGCGACAGCCGTACTCAAAGAGGAAGTGGCGACGGTCAGAGATAGGCAACTCAACGGTCCCGATCTCGAATCGGGGACGTACACGTATGGGCGCGCGAGCAACGTCACCGCTGGTGAAACGCTCTTCGAAGCAGGTGAACGCCTCTCGGCGAAAGATGCGATCCTGTTACAAGATCTTGGATACGAGACTGTCGATGTCCGAGAGGTCTTTTCAGTTGCCCTGCTTGCGACTGGATCGGAGATCCACGAGGGCAAAACCTCCGATCTCGATTCGTGGATGCTCGCCGAACTCCTCAGGTCGTGGGGACACAAGGCGACATACGAGGGAACAGTTCCAGACGAATACGAGCGAGTCGAGGATCGTATCGGCGACCTCGCTCAGGAGTACGACGTGGTGCTGACGACCGGTGGGACCAGCGTCGGTAAGAAAGATCACGTCATTCAAGCGCTTGGAGCGTTGGGACAGATCGACTTTCATCGAGTACGTATTCGGCCGGGAAAACCCATTGCACTCGCTGAACTACCAGAGACAACAGTTGTTGCTGTTCCGGGAAAGCCAGTTGGTGCGCATACGATAGTGACTCTCATTGCACGCCCGCTCTTCCTCGGCGGAAATACGGCCCTTCCGACAATAAACGCATCAGTGACTCAGCGTGTCGATATCGGTCCGGACGGCTTCGAGTACGCTGTTCCCGTGCAGTTCGAAGACGGAGCTGCTATCCCGTTTGGCCACGTCTCCTCGTCGCTTCGTGTGTACGAAGAGACGTTTGATCCAAGCGTGCTTTCGTCATCGACGCGAGCGACGCGTGCAGACGGATTCTTTATTACTGACCACGCCGTAAAACAAGATGAAACAGTCGAAGTCGTACCGTATGAGGTGCTCGAATGAGCAATCAGGACCAAATCCCAGTTCTCGACCCGCATGATTTCGATACGGTCGAACGCACTGGAAAGACGGTCGGATGTGTCGTTCTCGCTGCCGGGATGGGAACGCGTTACGCAGATGGAAACAAGCTCTTGAACAACATCGACGGTGAGCCAATTGTCCGTCGGGCGGTTCGAACGTTTCTCGCGTCTCTCGACGATGTCGTTGTCGTAATCGGCCACGACACCGCTGCCGTTCGAAAAGCGCTCGACGGTCTCGATGTATCACTTGTCGTGAACAGAGACTACGATCAGGGACAGAGCACGTCGCTCCACTGCGGCGTTGTCGTCGGGCGTAATCGTGGGTGGGACGCGATCGTATTCGGACTGGGCGACATGCCGTTCGTTCGGTCCGAAACCATCGATTTGTTGGTACGAACCGACGTCGCTACCGATTACACTATCCTCGCGGCCGCCTACGATCGTAAGCGAGGAAACCCAACGCTGTTTGATGCCATCCATTACGACGCTCTCACCGAAATTGAAGGCGATCGCGGTGGACGACAACTCATCGTCCAATCAGACGAGACAGCTCTTGTCGAGACGTCCGATCCTGGGGTTACCCGTGACATCGACACCATTGCGGACTACAATTACTATCGCTGACACCATCGTGCGGACGCAGCAGGAGTTCACAATGGATATAGAGACAATATCACGTTTTCGAGTACATCACGAAATAGATAGAATGAATTGTAGTAGAAGCTTATAAACAAAAGTAATAAGATAGATGGTGCCGCTCTTCACCGATACGTGATGGCAGCGACTTCACGTAGATCGATACCATAACGAGAGGTATACGATCAGCAACCAACGCTCATATCGATACGGTGAACATCATACAATACAGTACTCAATCTGATAACAAGCCGTACCATCGGTTGTGCCTACTTTAGCGATTACGTATCTAAAGCACCACCAATAAAACGTCAAATCATAGCATAAAATACACCTAATTGTGTCTGTCTCAAATTATAATTCGTGAAATTCTATCGAAAATACTGATATCGATATCGACATTGGTCGTGATAGTCGACGATACGGACCATCAACAGGAATGAGATCGTGTCAGGTTGTGACACGCCAATCATGCAATCATAATGCATACATACGAGCAGTGCTTTCCGGTGATATCGGATATGGGAGGTATGATAAAACAAGCACGGGTTGGCATCGTCGGTCTCGGATCGATGGGGCAGCGGCATGCTGACCTGATCAGAAACACTGGGCACGGAGTCGTAATTGCGGGTGCCGACATAGCCCAGACCGCCCGCGAAGAGTTCGAGCAACGGTATGGTATCACAGCGTATTCCTCTCATGACGAACTGTACGAGAAGGAATCTCTCGATGCCGTCATCGTTACGACCCCGAACAAGTCCCACGAGACAGCGGTGGTTGCTGCCTTCGAGCAAAATATCAATGTCTTGGTCGAAAAACCACTCGCACACACGCTTGACAGCGCACGACAGATCGCGAAGGCAGCAGAGGCATCCGATGCATTCGGAACCGTGGGATTTCATAGTCGGTTCATGCCAAGTGCCACAGCCCTGCGAGCGTACGTCGAACGTGGTGACTTAGGTAATATAACTCACACTGAGACGAATTACGTCCGTCGGCGTGGGGTTCCTGGTCGTGGTACGTGGTTTACATCGAAAGAGATGGCCGGCGGCGGTGCGCTCATTGATATCGGCGTTCACGTAATCGACCTAACACTGTATCTTCTCGGCTATCCAGACATAACGCACGTCTCAGGGACAACTCGTCAGGAGTTTGGTAATCGTGAAGAGTACAACTACCTCCACATGTGGGGTGAGGATACGAGCGACGGTTCAGACTTTGATGTCGAAGATTCAGTCACGGCTACGTTGCAGACCGCACAGAATCAGACCATCTCGCTCGATATTGCGTGGGCAAATAACGGAAGGTACAAACGAGATATTTCTCTCCGAGGGACTGATGCGGGTGCCACATTCGATACGAAAAATGGAGATCTGACACTCCACGAATCCAGACACGTTGGTGTCGATCATCACGTTGACCTCGAAATCACTACAGACAGCCCAGACAGTAAACAAGAGCAGACCGATCGATTCTTGTCAGCTGTTCAAACGGGCGAGCCCTTAGAAATCAATACAATCGACGAGGCGCTCACCGTCCAGCGCGTCGTTGAAGCTATCTATCAGTCGAGTGAACACAACGGCCACCCAATTTGCCTCAAAGAAGGCACGGAGATAAACGCCATCGAAGAACCCATCATGCTTGGATGATGTACCCGACAGCAAGAACCAACTGAACCACGCTCGTCGTTTTTGGCTGCTCATTTCGAGGCCACGAACGACTGGTTCGAATCAATCCAATATAGGATCACTCCAGCCCGAGGAATTATGCACTCTTTCGTGGTAGTATGTGTATGACACGCTGTATCGAATACTGCCGAACCAATGTCGACGCTGCCACGCGAGAGTTGTTTGTGACACTCGACGCGACCGTCGTCGAAAAGCCGTGTCTCCGGCGCTGTGGCACCTGTTACTCGAAGCCGTTCGTGCTCCTCGATGGTGAGAGTCTCTGTGCCGAGAGTCACGCTGATCTCGAAGCGAAGGTCCAAATGCGAATGCGAACGGGAACAGGAACGGGAACCAAGCGTGAACGCCCAGAGGGGTCAGACGGATGAACGTTCTGTTCGTTTCGATCGATAGTCTGCGTCGTGATTTTCTTGATACGTATCAGGATGATCCGTGGTGTATTGAGTATGAGGTGGACACGACGAACCTCGATCGTTTCGCAGAGCGGGCTACCGTGTTCAACACACACTACGCAGGAAGTCTCCCTTGCATGCCCGCTCGTCGGGAGTGGTTGACCGGTACGCAAGAGTTCCTCTGGCGTCCGTGGGGACCCATCGAACCATTCGATACGACGTTGCCAGAGGCGCTGCGCCATGCAGACGTGATGACGAAGCTCATCACCGATCACTTCCACTACTTCCAACACGGGAGTGGAGGGTACTTCGAGGATTTCAACGGCTTCGAGTTTATCCGCGGACACGAGAACGATACGTGGAAAACAGCACCGAGATCCCTAGACACATCGAAGCTGGGATTTACGACTCCGGACGATCCTGAAGGCTTCGGCTACAACAATCCTATCCAGTATCCGCGAAACACCGCGGAGTTCGATACAGAATCAGATTTTTTCGCTCCACAGGTGTTCTCGACGGTGGCCGACTGGCTCCGATCGAATCAGGAGTGGGACGAATGGTTCTGTTACGTCGATAGCTTCGATGTACACGAACCGTTCCACATCCCTGAGCCGTACGCATCGATGTATACAGACGAGGACCCAGATGACCCAGATCTCACGTACTGGCCGGCGTATGGTCGAACTGATCGTGGACAGGGCGAACTCTCGGACCGCGAGCTCGATTTCGTCCGCTCGCAGTTCGCAGGGAAGGTAACGATGGTTGATCGCTGGTTCGGGCGTGTCCTAGAAACGATCGATGACGAACAGCTCTGGGACGATACGATGATCATCGTCACATCGGATCACGGCTTTTTCCTCGGTGAACACGGTTGGGTTGGCAAACCGTACAAGGCCCCTCTGTACAACGTACTCGCCCACACACCGCTCATGATATGGCATCCAGAGTATCAGATGGAGGAGCACACTGCGCTGACCGCAGCTGTCGATATCTACTCGACCGTTCTCGATGCATTCGACGTTGCGGACGTTGATCGGCGACACAGCAAGAGTCTCTTGTCACTACTCAGTGGCAGTGATGACAAGATTCGTGAGTGGGTGCTTTACGGCTACTGGGGATCGAGCGTCAACCTCACAGACGGACGGTACACGTATCTTCACCCGTGTGATCCCGAGGTCGATAGCGACTGCTACTCGACGCAGATGGTGAATCCGCACTCGTGGTTTACGCCCCCAGATTCACAACCCGCTGCGGAGTCCGGGCAGTATCTCCCGTACGCTGATTGCCCGGTATGGCGATATTCCGCACCGTCATACGTTCGCAACGATCAGCCAATGCTCTTTGATGTGAAGACTGATCCCGAACAGCTGAACGATCGCTCGGAAGACGATCAATCGATCAAAGAGCGGATGCAACGGCTACTACAAGAGGCGTTGTCTGAAAAAGATGCCCCCGAAAACCAGTACGATCGGTTGGATCTCGATCCAGTTTGAGACTACGTGAACCCGTTGACGCGTTGATGGCGCTCTCGGTACCGACACGAGGATCCCTCATCACGATAGCATATCCTTGTCATTACGGATGTAACTTTGTAACACCAAAGTCGTACAATTCCAGAATGAAGCGATACTTGCCTGATCAGTTTCATTCAGTCAGGGAGAACTATCCACGCTTGGTGTGTCCATTCTTGTTAGATGGGCGACCGAAGTGGTTTCATTGTCGCAGTGATACCCACCAATGACACGAAAGAAAACGTACGGCTGGCGACGATTGCTTCGCTACGGCTCGAGATAGACACAACGAATGTGCAATAAGAGATACGATGCCCTCTCCGCCTCAGAGCCTATCTTCGAGATCGGCGGTGACAGCAGCCGTCGTCGCTGATCCACCGAGATCAGGTGTTCGAGGCGCAGATTCGTCCGCCAACTGGCTTTCGACGGCTGTCGAGAGAGCTGCTGCTGCTTCGTTCTCTCCGAGATGCTCGAACAGCATCGCTCCCGTCAGCACAGCGGCAAGCGGATTTGCGATTCCTTGTCCGGCGATATCAGGGGCACTCCCGTGCACCGGTTCGAACATCGACGGATAGGCACCGCTGGGATTAATGTTACCTGACGGCGCGAGACCGAGACTGCCAGTAACGGTGGCGGCGATGTCAGTCAGAACGTCGCCGAAAAGATTCGAAGCGACCACGACATCAAACGTCTCCGGACGGCGGATGAAGTCCATACTCGCACGATCGACGAGGAGTTCCTCAACAGTCACATCTGGAAACTCCTCGCTCACCTCTTGGACGATATCATCCCAAAAGACCATGCTGTGGGCCTGAGCATTCGATTTGGTCACGCTGGTGAGTCTTCCGTCTCGGTGTGTTGCAGCCTCGAATGCCTGCTGGACAACGCGCTGGGTCCCTTCACGAGTGAACACCGCACTCTGAACGGCGATTTCGTGATCGAATCCACGGTGCTCCCGTCCGCCGATGTTGGCGTACTCACCCTCGGTGTTCTCCCGATAGACTACGAAGTCGATATCGCCGGCCGCGTATCCACGAAGTGGACTCTCGATACCGTCGTACAGGATGGACGGGCGCTTGCAGATGTACTGATCGAATCCTTTTCGTATCGGTAATAGGAGTCCGTTGAGCGTGACGTGGTCCGGGATGTTCGGATGACCGACGGCTCCGAGAAAGATAGCGTCCGAATGTTCGAGGCGTGCAAGTCCATCCTCTGGCATCATTGCTCCGTCCTGAAGGTACCGTTCACTCCCCCACTCGTACCAGGTTGTCTCGAAATCGAAACCGTGGTGTTCGCTTCCCCGTTCAAGCAGTGGAAGCACAGCATCCGTTATTTCAGTACCAATACCGTCGCCCGGAATAACCGCAATATTGTAGGCCATACCGTACTACACAGGGGCGCTGCTTATATTCGGTTTGATTCGAGCTAATAACCACATATTCCGATGTCATCGACTGTTGCCATTGAGACTGTTTCGAGATGCAATCTAAAATAATACTATCTACATCAGGGATACTCCCCCAACGTAGTCCACCACACACATCGAGAGATAACCTCGGTGCATCCCACACATCTATGCTCGGGGGAGCTGCTTTGAAAGCGACTTTTCGATGCTCCGTGACGTTTGTGGTCGTCTCATAGTATGGAACAATCATCGACTATTCAATATCTGGGCAGTGGACGCCTCGTGCCACCGATAGCGGATTTCAGTAGCTCCCGCGATTTTACTCACTAGCAACTAGATTGTATTAATTGTATTCTTAACACACCATCATTATCTCAAATATACTGAAAGACAAGGATACTGAATGTAGCGAACAGCACGCTGTACATACGATCGCCGGGGATTCACTGTTCGACGACCGTAATACACTGAAATCACCGAGCACGAAAAACCGCAGTCCGCTACGTATCATCGCGGCGGGCTCCAGATTGATGTTTCGAACGTTCGGATGACACCCATCCGGGAAAACAACACAGAATTTCTCACAGAGAATCATCTACGATAAGCGGGCGTGTAGCGTGTGCAAACTCACAGATATCCTTTCAAAATTTTAATCTTTCATATCGTGGGGTCTTGTGACCCATAACCATACATTCACGCAGAGAAATAGGATATGTTTAAGTTATCTCACTACTTATTGTTGGATATGATCGATGGTTTGCTTCTTGTCGGAGCTGCGGTCGCCGCCTTCGTTGGTTTCAATATTGGTGGTTCTTCAACCGGTGTCGCGTTCGGTCCCGCAGTCGGAAGTCGGACAATTTCTAAACTCGGTGCAGCTGCGTTGTTTACCGGGTTTGCGTTTCTCGGTGGTTGGACCGTCGGTCGAAACGTCATTCAGACAATGGGAGGGGAGATCGTCCCTGCGAGCTACTTTACGCCGGGAGCGAGTATCGGTGTGCTCTTTTTCGTGGGGTTAGCGCTACTGATTTCGAATCTCTTCGGTGTTCCAGCCTCGACATCGATGACTGCCGTCGGTTCAATAGCCGGTCTGGGAATTGCTTCTGAAAGCCTCAACTGGCCAGTAATGGGACGAATTGTCTCGTGGTGGTTACTCGCACCAATTATCGCCTTTTGGCTCTGTGGCGTCATTGGCCGGTATCTCTATCCGCATCTCGAAGCCTGGTTTGCTGTTGATGCTTCAGTCGGTGCGGTGTTCACGATCGATCAATCCGGTCTGCTACCGCGACCACGTGCGGCTCCCGGGACAAGCCGCCGCGAAGCCGTAGGCGGCGTACTTGTCATCGTTATTGGTTGTTATATGGCGTTCAGCGCGGGCGCGAGCAACGCCGCAAACGCCGTTGCGCCACTCGTCGGCAGCGGCCAGCTCTCGATCAGTATCGGCATCATTCTCGCTGCGGCGGCGATCGGCATCGGTTCGTTCACGATCGCCCGGCGCACACTCGATACTGTTGGAAACGATCTGACAGACCTTCCGCTACTCGCAGCGCTTATTGTTGAAGTCGTGAGTGCGAGTCTCATCACATTCCTCTCATCGATTGGTATCCCGGCGAGTCTCGCGGTGAGTGCCACTATGTGTATCGTTGGCCTTGGTTGGGGACGCGCGAGTCGAACAGTGCGACTGTCGGACATGGCTACGGCGGCTATCGACGGAGAGACCAGCCCGAACACGTCGATGAATGCACTCGCTAGTAACGGTGGTCAATCTGATGGTTCACAGTCGGTCGCCAATATCGGTGAGGAGGAGCCCGGTGAACTCATGGCCAGCGATCTCTTCAATCCGAAAGCCACTGCACGAGTGATCACACTCTGGATCCTTACCCCGACGATCTCTGCAATCGCCTCGTATCTCCTCTTTCGGTTCGTTGTTTAGTCCGGCTTGTTTTGACACCTCTAACCCGACCGCCGCGATGGTCACACCAGACGCTAGATCAAGTCATTGGATATTTCAGATAACACATAGGTTATACTAGTCACATCAAAAAGTATATTCCGTATAAATTATAGAATGGGTGGGATACTGGCACTTATTTATCATATTCTACAGCCTTGGCGAACACACAATGACTACTGTTTAGTTGTACTGTCTGGCAGTTTCAGTTCTTCGTTCGGTTGGAAAATCTCGAAGTGACGGTGTTATCTACACATTGTACACTCGCCAGAGATGCACACCACCGATACAAACAGCTTCGAGGAGTCGTGAGTTATCCCGCACAGATAGATTCACTGAATTTTCTCGTCAACCGTAGCCAGCATCTCGGCGTATTCTTCGAATCGTTCCCCCCGACCGATTGACTCTGAGTCACTGGTATCGAGGATTTCGATGAGTGAAAGACGAGTCAGATCTCGTTGACGTAGTCCCTGTACAGCTCGTCGGAAATCCGACCGAGACAGTGATTGAATTGGCTCGTCCTGTTCGACGGCCGCACATACACGGGCAAGTTCAGTAGTGCTGACAGAATCCGTGGAGGGGAGTTGGGACATATATCGAATGATAGTACGACGACGAAGGGTACTGAGTGGGTCGAGGGTTTCCTCCTCGTCGGATAGTTCACGCAGTTCGTCGACGTGCGATGTTGGATCACGACGTGAGGTCATTGTTTAATTGATAGCAGAGATAGTTTCGAATCCACTACGGGAATCGTTGCATTCGTTTCGTACTTTTCAACGCGCTTTCTGGGCTCAGGATTGAAACAACTACGCGACACACCAGCGCGCGCTCGACTGAGTTCTCGTAATCGAGGCACATACACCGACGCTACCGTATCCTTTCCCACACGGCCAGCAGTTCTGTCGATCAATTCCATACGATCTTTCATAGAATTCGACCATGTGCGCACCAATAAAAAACTTGTGAATGTAATATACATTTCAACAACATCAAAGCTATGTACATGATTACCACCAATTGAATCTTATACACGACCGTATTACTCATCGAGACAAGATTAATCCAATCAAAATGTAGGAGTAACAAGGATATCACTATCATTGAAATAGCATCACGCTAGCGCTCCATGGACCACCGATTGGTTTCACATCGCTCGATCGGACTGCTCGTCAGCTGATGAGAATTACTCCGAACACATGATGCGGATATCTTCAGAGTTGTGAATTACCACGGTACAGCCGGCATATTCGAATGTTACAGTCATGGAGCCGGTACGGTGTACTCCAGTTGGTTTGGGTGCATACAGCGCATCAAGTGCGTCCGGATCGACAGCGTCGTCTAGCGATGGGAGCTCGAGTGTGTCGATCTGCTTCTTCTCCGCGACGCGTTCCAGCACAGTCATACTGAGTGGAAGATCCGGTTCGTCAGGTGTCATGACATGGGTGGGGTACGGTTCAGATTTCACAGCTGAGTGATGACGACAATCTTGGTGTCGAAGCATCCAGCACTAGATAATAAAGACCTGCACGTACAAAACCCCGTTGATGGCGAGAACCCCCGTCTCATCCACAGTGAATCGACATTGACTCATAGCGGCGAGGAAAGTGTCACCCCGGGATGTTGTTTTGATGGTAGGGCAGTACTACCCATTTCTGCAAGATTTCCGTTTCGTTTCACCATCATAAACAACATCATATTTTACATATCTTAGATTTGATCATGGGCAGATAATTAAATTATAATTGAGGTATCCCCTACCTGCCAATATATCAATGAGAGGTCGGTAGACAGACTCACTCACCGAGCGCTGAGTACTGTCTGTATACGAAGCGTAGCATCAACACGTGCTAAGGCCTATACAGATAAAACTCTCTATTCGTCAGCTGAATCAAGACTGAATACCGATCGATAGTCACGTCGTCATCGGTTTGAATTGATATGATCTGTATACGCTGAGCGGATAGACTGTATCCACTGAATAACTATCGTCTACACATTTGAGAGTATTGGTATCTCATGTCATCAATCGATCCCACGCTCAAGCAGATACAGACCGTGGATCTCCGTCAACCATCCTTGGATAACGCTTCTTTCGTCGTGTCGATTACAGATGCTATTCGTGCGACCGGGTTAGGTGCTGGCGCGACGTTCTACTTCGATCCAACGTCGGTCGAAATACTTGGTGTCCTCCTCGCATTCGGAGAGCCAGGCCTTGGGAGACAGAGTCGAGCACGATTCACACGAGCTGTTCGTCGACTCTCAACTGATCCAGAAACGCTCGAACTCGAAATACCGGAAGAAGGTCTGCAAGCACTGGACACCGTTTCTCACGTGTTCGAAAACGAGATGTCTCCGCCTAAACTGACAGTCTGGGCAGGATCACAACTGCTCGGATTCGGAGCCAGTGGGTAACCCAACATTACTCTGAATCGACTCGAACTGATGAATGTTTGCCAAAGCCGCCATTGTGCGCGCTGTTGAACAGCAGTGACAATTTGGAAGTACTGTTTACAATAGCGGCAAGATCAGACGCGTCAATCAGGAATTGCAACAAACCGGCCACCAGTGAGTGTCTCCCCCGACTGATATATTTCGAAGTATCCGATTGGTGTTAGCGGTTCCTTCTGTGTTGATACAGCCTTTCGATGGAGCGTGGTGATAAAAGAGTAGCACTGGCTAAAGAATTACAACGGTACAGCCGTCATGGGTATACGTACAGACTGCACGATGCTCTGAACTCAGTCGCGGTGACTGACAAGAAACACCGAATCTCCACGAAAGGATTGTATTTGAATACACGACAATCTCGCCGATAGCCCAAAATTCGATATACAGAGAAAGCAAAAGTAATATCCCATTATCGAACTATTTATATCGAATGATTATGGCATACGGATGTGGCTAACTGTGTCGTCTCACCCAGTAGAACGGCAATCCCGTATAGAAATGAGGAGATTGTCACATCGCTCGCACACATTTGATTTTTGATGGCCCAATTAACGTTCGAGTACCGGAATGAGGGCATGATTTCGGGCTTTCACTCAGCGACTAGCAGGTATTCGCTCAGTGACCACGCTGTCTCAGCGTTTTTTAACCGTCTCTCTCAGAAAGCCAC